>JAAUTY010000036.1 GCA_012031265.1 Spirulinaceae cyanobacterium SM2_1_0
CCCGCACCCAGTTCGCTACGCACGCCGATCTGACCGCCGCTAAGCTGCACGATCTTGCGACAGATCGCCAGACCGAGGCCAGTCCCGCCGCGATCGCGCGTCAAGGAGCTATCCACTTGGGTAAACGCATCAAACAACTTGGCTTGGTCAGCAGGCGCGATGCCAACACCGCTGTCCTGAACTTGGTAATAGAGCGAGATCACCTCACCCTCGCGCGCGCTCTCCTGAACCCTACTGAGTAGTGGCTACTCTGATTCAACTCTCGATACCATGCTTGCGCAATCTCCCGTACCGTTTCCGCTAGCGGATTGTGCTCCCCTCGCTCAGGGCGAGGCATTGTTGCGCCTGATCGGCAAAAGCACTGGCGCTAGGCATGGCGATAACTTTCCAAGTCGTGGGATTGTGCTTCCAGTCTCCGGTTGCGTGGTGTATAGCACCGTCAAACTCGGCAGGCTCTGCAACTGCTGACTCGGCCTGTACGTCACTGGAGCTGTGGACGATAATACTAGGCAGCCTCGGCATTGTGATAGCGGTCTAGGGCTGAAGCACTGCATCGGATCGCCGCCGCTGGCGTTGTAGAGTTTGCAAGATTGCTGTCATCAGGGTTCGCTATGAAACTGCACTTGCCGTCATTTTTCAAAGCTTGCAATCCCAGCAAGACTTTGGACTCTGCCAATCCGGAGGACCGCCGTTACTACATTGACTTTGCTACCGTGCGCGGTGGGCGTGTCGTCGATGGGTTGGAGCGGGCAATTGTTCGGCTGTCACCGGATGAGCCGACTTGCCAGCTCTTCACAGGGCATATCGGCTGCGGTAAGTCTACGGAGCTGTTTCGGCTCAAGGCGCGCCTTGAACAGCAAGGCTTCCATGTCGTCTATTTTGAGTCGAGTCGTGATCTGGATATGGCTGACGTGAGCATCAGCGATATTTTGCTGGCGATCGCTCGCTCCGTGAGCGAGAGCGTCGAAGGTGTCGGTATTCGGCTCAAGGCGGGCTATTTTGCCAATCTTTTTGATGAAATCAAAGGCTTCTTGCAAACGCCGATCGAGCTGGAGGCGGAAGCCGAGCTGTCGGTGGGCATCGCGCGACTGACAGCGAAGACCAAGGAAAATCCCAAGGTGCGGGAGCAGTTGCGCCAATCACTGGAGCCACGTACCGAGAGCATTTTACGGGCGATCAATGACGACATCCTCACCCGCGCCAACCAAGAGCTGAAACGGCGCGGCAAGCAGGGTCTGGTGGCGATCGTCGATAACCTCGATCGCGTTGCGGCGCGGCCGGTGACCCTGAAGCGATCGCTGACCGAATACCTCTTCATCGATCGGGGTCCGCAACTACGACGTTTGCGTTGCCATGTGGTTTATACCCTGCCCTTGGGCTTGGTGTTTTCTAACGAGTATCAGGCGTTGAAAAATCGTCTCGGCGGTGGGGTTGCGCCGACGATTTTGCCGATGATCCCGGTGAGCGATCGCCAAGGCCAACACGACCCACGCGGCCTCGCCCTCTTGCGGCAACTGGTGCTGGCTCGCGCCTTTCCCGATGTCAGTCCCCCCATGCGCCTCGAGGCGATTGGGCAAGTTTTTGATTCGCTGACGACACTGGATCGACTGTGTACTGTCAGTGGTGGTCATGTCCGGAACCTGCTTGGCCTGCTCTATGCCTGCCTAAGACAAGCCGATCCACCGATCGCCCGCGCTACTCTAGAGACCGCGATCCAGAATTATCGTGACGACATCATGCTGGCGATCGAAGCCGAGGAGTGGCAGGCGATCACCCAGGTCGTGGCTCGCCAGAGCATCAGTGGTGAAAAACAGTATCAAGCATTGCTGAGCAGTATGTTTGTGTATGAATATCAAGATGAGGCGGGTCGCTGGTTTGGCATCAATCCCGTCTTGGCGGAAACCCGACAGTTCAAAGTCTGGGCCGCTAACCCAGGCGACCGGTAACGCGGTTTAATTTTGAGAGGGTCAGTCCACTCACCCACCGCGTAGCCGTTTCAGTCTCTGTTGCCTCTCTGAATAAGTCCTATGAGCCTGATTGCCTTCGGCAGCATCAATATGGATCTTGTGGTGCGCGTCCCCCGCCTACCGAGCGTGGGCGAAACCCTAGTGGGTCACGAATTTTTCTCGGCCTTTGGGGGGAAGGGGGCAAATCAGGCGGTGGCGATCGCCAAGCTCGGTCTCCCAGCCGCCTTTGTCGGTCGTGTCGGCGGCGATGATTTTGGTCAAACCCTGCAACTGGCATTGGCTGCCGCTGGCGTGAATATTGTCGCTCTTGCCGTCGATGAGAGCGCCCATTCTGGTGTTGCGTCGATTGTGGTCAGCGAGAGCGGCGACAATACCATCGCCTGTGCCGCCGGGGCGAATGGCAATGTCGATGCCACCGATGTTGCACGGCTGCAAACCCTGCTGCCGACCGCCAAAATGCTGTTGCTGGAGCTGGGAATCCCGATGGCGGCTGTACTGGGGGCGGCACAGGCGGCACGAACCGCTGGCGTGCCCGTGCTCCTCGATCCTGCTCCTGCTAGTGCTCCCAATACGATCCCGGCTGAACTCTATCCGCTGCTCGATTTCATTACGCCCAATACGATCGAAGCCGGTCAATTGGTGGGCTTCCCAGTGGAAGATCGCCAAACGGCTGAACGGGCGGCGCTGATCCTGCGCGATCGCGGCGTCGGCACCGTCTTGGTCACCTTAGGTGAGCAGGGCGTGCTCTGTGTGAGTGAGCTTGATGCCTTTGCCCTGCCCGCGATCCCAGCCGACGTTCGGGATACCGTCGCGGCGGGCGACGCCTTCAATGGCGCTTTTGCGGCGGCCCTTGCTCAGGGCCGCCCCTTGCGGGAAGCGGTGCAGTGGGGAACAGTCGCGGGGGCGATCGCGGTGAGCAAGCCAGGTGCCCAAGCCTCACTCCCGGATCGCCAAGCCTTCGAGGCGTTGTTGAGCCAACAGGGCTAGCATCGGTTCCCAGCCCGCCCGTGGTTCGAGCCTCGCATCCTCTCAGGTGCATCGTTATGAAATGGACTTCATCGTTGGCAGCTCAAAACTCTGCCTCGCTGGCGACGCTACGGCGAACCTTGTGCCTTGGTCAGGGAAATTTTGCCTTGGTATTGCTGCACTGCAACTACACCAGCCTCCAGGGTCAAATCTGGCAAGCGCTGCAAGCAGAGGCGGAGCTGCCACCGTTGCGCGCTGTGAGCGTCGGGCCTAAGGCGCAGTCGCTCCTGGAGCTGTTGCTCGCCGTGCCCGAGCGGCAGGAGGCTGCCTTGGTGGTCTTCGACCTCGACAGTGTGCGGGCGCTGGACAACTTGTTGCGGGCAACCAACCAGGTTCGGGATGAGTTCCGCAAGCAGTTTCAGGTGCCGATTTTGCTCTGGGTGACGGATGATGTGCTCCAAGCGCTCAGCCGTTGCGCGCCGGACTTCAAGAGCTGGGCCGCGGCGCCGATTCGGTTTGACCTGGCGGTGACGGAAGCGATCGACCTCTGGTGGCAGACCACCGATCGCTTATTCGAGGACTTGTTACTAGCCGGTTGTGATCACTTCCTCTCCAACGACGAGCTGGGGCTAGCTCCAGGTGAGCGCCGCCGTCGCGAGCTGGAGCTGGCGCGGGCTGACCTCAATGATGACGATGTTCGGTTGCTGCCGCTGAGTGAGGCGACCTGGCAGTTTATCCTCGGACGCGATGCCTTTGCGGCCCAGCAATTTGAGCGAGCGATCGCTCACTATCAGGCCAGCCTCGAGTTTTGGAGCAACGGTGATGGCTACTGGGAGCTGCGTCTGGTAGAACTAGCCAATCGCACCAGCAGCGAACTGGCACCACGATTCACCAATCCCTTCTTGCAACAGAAGGCGCTGCTGCTCGTCCACCTTGGCTTTGCCTACAGCCGCCAAGCCCGCGCTCGTGCCGATGATCGCGGCACTTGGCTCGCCGCTCAGGACTGTTGGGGGGCGAGTCTGGAAATTTTCACGGTCAAGCAGCACGCGGAGAATGCAGCACAAGCAATCGGCCTCTTGTGCGAAGCCCTGGCCGCTCTAGCGGCTTGGGATGCCCTAGACGAACTCGCCTGCTATGCCTTGGAGCAACCGGCGATTGGGACGACTCGCGATCGCCTTGCGCGGATTTATGCCGCTTTTGCCCGGGTCAGTCTCGTCCGCGAGGATGCAGCCGCCGCCGAGTATTGGGCGCAGCTCGCCCTCGATGTCGGGCCGCTGGGAGAAGTCAGTGCGGCGACCTACGCCAGCCATCTGCTGCAACTGGCGCAAGCCAAACAGCAACTCGGTGAAACGACCACTGCGATGCAAGCGCTCGAACAGGCGCGATCGCTCCTAAGCGCAGCCCAACCTCCCGCTACAGTGCTGACCCTCGCTGAGCAGGACAAGCAGCGACTGTACTGCCAGGTGCTAGCACAATTGCGCGATCGCTACCGCGAGCAGCGGCAATATCTACTTGCCTTTCGGCTCAAACAAGAACAGCAATGGGTCGAGCAGAAGTGCGGTTTACGGGCCTTTCAGGGTCTCAGTCCCCTCCCTCGCAGCGAGACAGGAACCGCGGAGCAAGCAGCGCTCTTGACTGTTTCGGGCCGCCAGCCCGAAGTCGAGCAACTGCTCGAAAGGCTAATGCGGAGTGATCGCAAGTTGCTGATTCTGCACGGCGCACCGGGCACTGGCAAAAGCACATTGCTGCGCGCAGGTCTTTTGCCAGCGCTCCAAAGCCATATTCTGGCGGCGCGGGAGGTGCTCACCGTCTTCCAAAGCCACTACCTGGACTGGGAAACCGAGTTGTGCCGCGTCTTTGCCGACGCCTTGCGCCAGTACCGTCGTCACCCGCAGGCGCTGGCGTCGCCCGCGATCCCACCCTGGCTGCCGGATCGGGTCGGGGCGGGCAGTGTGCTCGAGCGCCTGCGCCCGGCAGCGGGCGAACGCTACTTCACGGTTTTAATCTTCGATCAACTCGAGGACTTTTTTCGTCACCATCCTCAGCCAGCGACCCGCCAGCAGTTTGGGCGGTTTCTCTACGAGGCGATGCGTCTGCCCTTCGTGAAAGTAGTGCTCTGTCTACGCGAAGACTATTTGTATGAACTCCTAGCCCTCGAGGCGGCGAATCCCAACCTGCTCGATGACAACTGGCTCGCGCGGGAAAATCGCTACCCCCTGGGCGATCTGAGTCGCGAGGCGGCGATCGCCGCGATCCAGTACCTCACCAAGCAAGCCCAACGGCCGCTGGAACCGGAGCTGATTGAGGCGGTCGCCGCTGAGCTGGCGGGAACCGACCACTGTGTACGCCCGCTGGAACTGCAACTGATCGGCGCGCAATTGCAGAGCGATCACATCACCACCTGGACACAGTACCAACAGCTCGGCCCCCGCCCCAAGGCGGTCTTGCTGGCTCGGAGCCTGGAGGCGAGTGTCGCTGACTGTGGGCCGGAGTACGAAGCGATCGCTTGGCAAGTCCTGCTCGCCCTCACCGATGCCAGCGGCGGTCGCCCCCGTCGCCCCCGCCAGATTTTGCAACAATTGGTCGGTCTGCGGCGATCACCCCTAGCGGTAAAGCCCAACTCTGCCTTGCACAGCCCGACCTCTAGCTCAGCCCTCGCCCTAGTGCTCGAGATTCTCTGCGGCTCCGGCCTCGTTCGCCACATCGCCCGCGACGACAGCTATCAGTTGACCCGGGACTACTTGGTCGAGCTAATCCGTCAGCACGTCCGTCAGCGCACGGAACAAGCTTACACGCGCCGCTTGCAGGCAAGCCAGCTTGAACTGGCACGTGCCCGCCGCGAACGCTGGCGGGCGGCGTTGATCGGGGGGCTGATGGCCGCTTTGGCGGCAGCGGCAGGCCTATCAGCCGTGCAGGCGCAGCGCCAGCGCCAACTCGCGCAGCAGGCGGCGGCGGATGCTCAGATTGCTGCCCTCAGTGCTAGCTCGGAGGCACTGTTCCAGGCCGGCAAACAATTTGACGCCTTAATCGAGGCGCTGCGGGCGACGACCCGCTTGGTGGCGATCGCCGACCCAACCGCGACACCCACCACCTTTCCGCAGGCGACCCAGCCCGCGATCAGCAGCGCCACGCAACTCCGCGCCCTCGCCAGCCTTGAGCAGGCACTAGCGACGATCCAGGAGCGCAATCGTCTGCAAGGTCACGCCGATATCGTCTGGCACTTGGACTTTTCTCCCGATGGCCGCCGCCTCGCGACGGCCGGCCGCGACGGGCAGGTCAAAATCTGGCGCGCCGACGGTCGGCAACTGACGGCGCTGCAAGAAAATGCCGAGAGCGTCACCAGCGTGGACTATGCCCCCGATGGCAATCAACTGCTGGCGAGTAGCTGGGACGGGCAGGTGCGTCTGTGGCAGTTGCGCGGCGAGCGTCCATCCCGCCGCTGGCAGATCGCCGCCCATGACGACTCGGTGTACAGTGCCCAGTTCAGCCCGGATGGCAGCCAGTTTGTTACCGCCAGCGAAGACGGCACACTGAAGCTCTGGACGGTGGCGGGTGAGTTGCAGCGGACATTGCGCGGTCATGAGGGCGGAGTGCGTTGGGCGAGCTTCAGTCCCGATGGTCGCCGCTTGGCCTCAGCGGGAAAGGATGGCACGGTGCGCCTCTGGACCGTCACCGGTGACCTGCTAGCAACGCTGACGGGGCACGAGGACAAGATCGCCCAGGCAAGCTTTAGTCCTGATGGTGCCTGGTTGGCGAGTGCGGCGGATGACGGCATGGTGCTGATCTGGCAGCTTGACGAGGCGGGCGGTCGCTTGCATCGCCGCATCGCCGCCCATCAGGGCTGGGCAGTATCGGTGCAACCGAGTCCCGATGACGGCCAGTGGCTGAGTACGGGCGCTGATGGCGCGATCGCCCTCTGGAGCAATGACGGCGAGCGGCTGGCAACCCTACGCGGTCACAGCGACATCGTCACCAGTGCTCGCTTCAGTCCCGATGGTCAGACCATCGCCTCCACAAGCTACGACAAAACAGTACGGCTCTGGCAGCTACCAACATCCGATGCACCCGTGCGTCGCGTGCTGCGCGGACACCACGCCCGCCTCACGGACATCGACTTTGCACCCGACAATCAGCACCTCGCGACCAGCAGTGCTGATGGCACCGTGCGACTCTGGAATCGCCAGGGGGAAGCCTTGGTCACCCTGATCGGACATGGGGCCGAAGTTGAGACCGTCGCCTTTGCCCCCAGTGGCGAGTGGCTAGCCTCGACTGGGCGTGATCGCCTCGTCCAGATTTGGGATCGCCAAGGCCGCCTGCACCGCACACTGACGGGAGCGACCGACGAACTGCGAGCCGTGGCCTGGCATCCGAGTGGGGAGCAAATTGCAGCCGGTGGGCCTGATCGCACGGTTTGGCTCTGGCAGCGAGAGGGGCAGCGTCGCGAGCAGTTGTCGCTGGCGGCGCAGGTCAATGCGATCGCCTTTAGCCCCGATGGACAGTACCTCGCCGCCGCCAGTGATGATCACCAGGTCTGGCTCTGGCAAGCCGACGCCGACGGTCGCTTTGACACGCAGCCGCCGCGCCAATTCACGGGGCATACCAGTTGGGTGCTGGATGTTGCCTTTGTGCCGCCAGCTTTGCAGGCGCAATTTGCCACGCCGCCGCTCTTGGCTTCGGCTAGCTATGACAACACGATCCGCTTCTGGAGCGCCACCGGTCAAACACTGCGAGAACTGCGCGGTCATACCGATAGCGTCGCGAAGCTGCAATTTGGGCCGATGGGGGCGATCCTGGCGACGATAACTTGGAACAATGCGATGCAGGCATGGACGGTGGATGATACGCTATTAAAAACCTGGGAAGGCCACCGCGAGCGCGTGACAAGTTTGAGCTGGAGTCCGGATGGCAGCGCGATCGCCACGGCTAGTGAAGATGGGACGGCCTTGGTCTGGGAGCTGAACCTTGCTGACTTACGACTGGCGAGTTGTCAATGGTTGCGGGACTACCTGCGCCACAATCCGCGCGTGCCCGAACGCGATCAACACCTCTGCGATTGAGCCATCGCGACGCTCTGAGGAGGACAGTGTGGACACGGAGCTAATGGTTATACCGGAGCGGGCGGGCTATGGCTTTTGGCTGTTGTGGGTCATGGCTACCCTGTTAGGATTCGCCGTCAGTCTGTTGCTCGTCGAGATCGGCGAACAGCCCCAGGCTGGACCTCTACAGGGGTTGCTCGGTGGCTTGTGCGTCGGCGCGGCACAAGCGCTAGTGTTGCGTGATCGCCTTTATGGGGCACGCCGTTGGCTCTGGGCTTGTGGGTTGGCTTGGAGCCTGATGGGCTTCGCTAGCATCGGCGCGGTAGGTTGGTATGTCCCCCGCAGTGACGGTGGTGCATTGCTGACGCGCTGTACCTTCGGCCTGCTCTTCGGGGCTAGCGGTGGCGTTCTATTAGGGGTGATGCAGTGGGTGGTCTTGCGACGACAGGTGACCTTAGCGCGGCTCTGGCTGGTTCTCAGCCCGCTCGTCTGGGCGATCAGCTTGGCGCTGGGTTGGGTAGCGGGGGGGGTGTTGCGATCGCAGACCGGCCTCTTCTTGGGCGAAGCCTTGGGGCTAGGACTGACCTGGTTATTGGTCGCTATCCTGACCGGCTGGGCACTGGCGGGAATGTTGGATGGTTAAGCATTGACCCTCAGCCGTCCAAAGATTGGGAGCAAAATCTGGGGCAAAATCTTAAGAATCGCCACTGTAACTGGTGACACTGGGTCAAAGCTGTCATAATCTTGGCGGTAGCAACAGCTACACAATCTCACGTGTCTTTTCACGGCGATAAAATCATGATTATGACCACTTTGGAAGGGGTTCCGGGGCGGGCTGTTGTTGAGCACTTTGGCATCGTCCAAGGCAGTACCGTGCGCGCTAAGAATGTCGGCAAGGATCTGCTCGCTGGCTTCAAAAATCTCGTTGGCGGCGAGCTACGCGCCTACACCGAACTCCTGCAAGAAGCCCGCCAGGAATCGGTTGAGCGCATGGTGCGCCAAGCTGAGCAACTTGGGGCCAATGCGGTTGTCAATATCCGTTTTGGTACCTCCTCCATTGCTCAGGGCGCGGCGGAATTATTTGCCTACGGAACCGCCGTGCGCGTTGAATAGGCTGCGTTCTGCTCAAATGTCCTTTCATCCCCTCGCCAACACATGGACATCATCATCGCGACCGTTGTGCTCTTGATCCTGGGCTATGTAGCGGGGAATGCAGCCGAGAAACGCCATTACGCCAGCATTCGCCGCCGCGAGAGTGAGCTACACCACATTCCGCTCGTCAATTTCAGCGCCAATCAACCCCTGCCGGAAGCGCGCGAGATTGAATTTTTTGTCGGCAGCACCGTGGTAGCGACAGACTTCTTCAAATCGTTTCTGCTCGGCTTGCGGAACTTGGTCGGTGGTCGGGTGATCGCCTACGAAAGCTTGATCGACCGCGCCCGCCGCGAATCGCTGCTGCGTCTGAAAGAGCAGGCGGTAGCTTGGGGAGCAACGGAAATCCTCAATGTGCGCCTGGAAACGAGTGCGGTCAATAATGGGGGTGATGGCGCGGCTTCGATCGAAGTGATCGCCTACGGAACCGGGATTCGCTGAGGCGATCGCCCTGAATGATGAAATACACACCGCGCGAGATTCATACCGAGGTCAATGTCACCCCTCGCAACCCGCTGGTCAATCTCGTCCACTTGCTCGGCACGGTGGCGGGAGCCAGTATTGCAATTTATGTGCTGCTCGGCTGGGCCGTGGACTGGGTCGTGCCCCGGATTAGTCCGGAGTTTGAGGCACAGTTGGGTGCGCTCACCGCTCCTCAGGGGGCGATCGCCCTGGGTGGACAAGAGCTGACGGCAGATCCACGCCGCGATGAGTTGCAAGATTTGCTCGAGCAACTCCAGACCAATGAGCATCTTCCCGCCGCGACGGTTCATTTGGTCGACAGTACCCTGGTGAATGCGGCTGCCCTGCCTGGTGGACATATCTTTGTCACGACGGGTCTGCTCGCGGCGGTGGAATCACAGAATGAGTTGGCCTTTGTGCTCGCCCACGAACTGGGCCACCATGTGAATCGCGACACGCTGCGCCAACTCGGCCGCAGTCTCGTGGTGGCTTGGGGCGCGCAGTTGGTGTTCGGCTCTGGCACCAGCGACAATGGCGCGAGTGTGGTGAGTACGTCGTTCAATCTGCAAAATTTGCACTATAGTCGTCGGGCGGAGTCGGCAGCGGATCGCTTTGCGCTGGATGCCGTCTGCCAACACTACGGCCACGGCAACGGTAGCCTCGGTTTCTTTCAGCGGCTCGCGGCTGAGGAAAATCAGACCCTCACCCGGTTGACGGCCTATTTCCGAACGCACCCGGCCTCGCAGTCGCGCGTCACTGACTTGAGCGAATACGCAACGGAACAAGGCTGCCCATTGACGGGTTCACTCCAGCCATTCTCAGTCGGCGATTAGAGGCGCGTGCCGCGACGCGGAAGTCACAAGGCAGAAGTCAGAAAATCTGACGAGAGCGCTTGTTATACTGGCGTTCAAATCGATGGCCAATCTGGATGCAACCGGATTGACCGCGATCGCGATTTCCCCAACCGTTCTCCTCAGGCAGACTGACCGCCCCAATTTTTTGTCACCGGCATGGATGGCTCAGTACTGCCGCTTGCACGTCTAGTACCGCTAGGCGGAATTCTGAGTTTTGAGTTTTGAGTGCTCGCAATCCGGGAATCCTAGGATTTTTGGATGGGTCTCTTATTTCCGCCGTGCTGTACTGGTGGTTTTTCAAGCTCATAGGGGTCAGTTGGGTTGGCGTGAGCGTAACCCAACCCAACCCACGCCTGCCAGCTCCGTGACAGGCTCTTGGCTGGCTGCTGTTTTTGGAGGAAAGCTATTCGCAATGCTAAACATTTCAAGGATCGGCTCGATCGTGGCGATCGCCACGCCGCTATTCCTACCGCTCTGGGCGATCGCACCGGCCCAAGCGCAAGAAGTCCGCTACAGTTGCTACGACGCGGACGGCAACCGCCGCCAACAGGATGTTTCGCGCAACTTTGCCCTCGGCTATCTCGGCTATCGGGGGGCGTCTGAAGATGGTGCGGGGCAACTTCGCAGCAGTCGCGGCACTTGCATTCCTCAGCAACCCGGTAGCCGCACGTCAGGCGCGAACAATTTGCCCCCGGCGGTGATGGTGGTGTTGCAGCGCTGCCAAGCACGGGTGTCCACCGCGTTTCAGAACTTGCCCGCGACGGAGATTGCGGTTGCCCCGGCTGCGGTTGAGGGCGATCGCAGTGCCGTCATCGCTTGGCAAACCCGCACAGGCGCGCAGGGAATCTGCCGTATCGATCGCAATGGCGATCTCATCGACTTTGTGGTGCAGCGCGACCCCAATTCGGTGCCCGTGAATCGTCCCGGTGTCCCCAGCCCGGTTCCCAGTAACCCGCCGGTCACCGCAACGACTAACAGTCCGCAACAGGCATTCGGTGCCGTCGCAGGCATTGGCGAATTTACCGTTTTGCGCAATAGCTACCGCGACAGCAATGCCGTGCGTCAGTTTGATGCCCTCGTGAATGGCCAGCGCCAGCGCTGGTGGGCCAACTGCCGCACGGAGGCGATCGGTACTGATCGCCAAGCGGCTCCGATCAATGACGCGACCCGTGCAGTACATCGCTTTGTGTGTACTGACCGCTTTTAACGCTCCGCGCTGAGCAATCACGGCTACTTCTGGGGTCGGCAGGGTCGAAATGAATGCCGATGTTGTCGCGAGGGGCCGTAGTGCTGCAAGGCGAGGCGGTGGCGGGCGGTGCCATAGCCTTTGTTGGCGGCTAGATCGTAGTCTGGGAATTTTGGTGCCCAGCGGACGACGAGATCGTCGCGCCAGACCTTGGCGACGATGCTGGCGGCGGCGATCGCCGGGGACTGGCGATCACCCTTCACCAGATTTTCCTGCGGCACGGTGAGACTCGGCAGCGCGAAGCGGCCGTCCACAAAGCAGCGATCCGGCGGTGGGTTGAGCTTTTTCACTGCCCGCTGCATCGCCAGCAGCGAGGCTTGCAGGATATTGATCGCGTCGATTTCCTTTGCGGTCGCGTAGCCGATGCGAACAGCCAGGGCGATCACCTGAATCTGCTGGGCAAACTCAACCCGGCGCGCTGGCGAGAGCTGTTTGCTGTCGCGGATACCGAGTTGCACGAGACGGGCGATCGCCTCGCGAGGCACAACAATCGCAGCGGCGACAACCGGGCCAAACAAGGCCCCGCGCCCCACCTCGTCCACTCCCGCGATGTACTGCGCGTCGCCCTGAAGTTCAGGCACGCACGCACAGTCAAAGGCGGGGGGCAACACTCGCCGGGTCACAGGGCAGTCAACGCTGGCTAAAGGGATGGCACGGACCGAAGACCAGGCTAGGCTTCGCGGGCGGAGGAACGGCGGCGGCGACGACGGGCGACGACCTTGCCACTGCTGGCTGGTTCGGCTTCATTCTCGGCAGCGATCGCCGCTACGGGTGTCGAGGTAGGGGTTGGTAGGTTTTCGGAAACTTCTGGCTCGGCGATCGCGGACATCATCTCAGACAGGTCTGCTGCCTCGTCTTCTTCTTCAATCACCTCGGCTGTAACCGTCTCAGCCACCTTAGCGAGCTTCAGCGCGGCTGTTATCGTCGGCTCAGAAGTCATCGGCCCAGAGACCATCTCTAGCTCCGATGGCACAGTACCTGGCTCGTGAATCGAAAGCACGACTGCTCGCGGATCTTTGACCTCGCGCTCGAGGCGTAACAATGGCGAAACCCCCATCAGCGCATAGATTTCCTGCTCAATCGGAGTCATTTCCACCGCAATGCGCTCTAGAGGGGCAATTTCACGCCGCTCACGCCGCTCGCGTCGCTCACCGCGTTCGCTGCGTTCGCTGCGTTCGCTGCGTTCACCGCGCTCCTCAGCGGCGACTGCCTCATCCTCATCCTCATCACTTGCGCGCTGTCCATTGGTGGGTTGCGGCCGACCTTTGCCACTGCTGCGACCCGCCCCATCCAAGTCACCAATCCGACGACGGCGACGACGACGGTTGTTGCCCCCGCTCGGTTCTTGATAGCTGGGGTGATGCAGCAGGTCAAGATCGCTATCCTCGTCATCCAGTTCAGTCGCCACGTCGCGATCCGGCAGGGACAGGCGGATCTCAGGCGTGCGTGCCGTGCTTGGCATGCTCGCGACTGCGGGGATGACCCGCTCAGACAAAACTTGCGGGGCTTCACCGGGCAGCCGCACCAAATGCCCCAAGCCGCCACAGTGAGGGCAGGGATCGCCAAAGAGTTCACGCAGATTTTTGCCCTGACGCTTACGGGTCAGTTCAACAAGACCCAGTTCCGACAATTGGGCGATCTGTGGTCGGGCTTTATCCGCTCGCAGGTAGCGCGTGAAGTGCTCGAGCAGCGCCAGTTGGTCGCGCCGTGAGTCCATATCAATGAAATCCACAACGATCACCCCGGCAATATTGCGCAGGCGGAGTTGGCGGGCGATCTCAGTCGCGGCTTCGTAGTTCGTCCAGAGAACAGTTTCGCGCGAGGTATTAGAGCGGGTGAAGGAGCCGGAGTTGACATCAACGACGGTCAGCGCTTCCGTTTGCTCAATGATGATGTAGCCACCCGATGGCAAATCAACGCGCGGCTTTAGGGCTTCGCGAATCGCTGCATTGACGCGGAAAAACTCGAGGATCGGCAGGCGATCGCGATGCTGATCGATCAGCACCCCCTCAGGCGCGCGGCCGCCACTCCAGTTCATCAACTGCTGTTTAACCCGTTTGACACCAGCAGGGGCATCTACTACAATGCGATTGACTTCAGCACTGTAGATGTCGCGCAGCACCCGCTGAATGAAGTCATCGTCGCGATTCAGGAGAGTCGGTGCTCTGCTGGTTGCCGCATTGGCTTGGATCTGAACCGCTTCCCACTGCTTCTGGAGGTACTCTAAGTCCTCCATGATCGCATCTTCGTCTTTGCCCTCAGCCTCTGTGCGAACTAGAATGCCCATGCCTGCCGGCTTGATCAAAACAGCAAGGGCACGTAGACGGCTGCGCTCATTATCTTTAACGATGCGGCGCGACAGGTTGACGCCGCGTCCATAGGGCATGAGCACTAAATAGCGCCCCGGCAAGCTGACATTACCAGTTAGACGAGGCCCCTTGTTGCCGGTTGGCTCCTTCATCACCTGCACCAGCACCGTTTGCTGCGGTGCGAGCAGTTCCGTGATCGCCCCAGCACTGCGGCGCAAGCGTAGCGGACCCAAATCGGTCACGTGCATGAAGCCATTGCGCTCACTATCGCCGATGTTGACGAAGGCGGCGTCAATGCCTGGAATGACATTTTCAACGGTACCCAGATAAATATCGCCAACCTGCTGGGTGCCAGTGGAGACAACGAGTTCTTGAATCTGATCTTCTGAAAAGACCGCCGCGATTTGCTCCTGCTCAGAAATAATAATCTGCTTCGGCATGCAATTTCCTCAAAGGTCTTGACTCGCCTAGCGCGGGCTTTAGGCTACGAACACTACAGGCGCTGCACTGATGACTCCAGAATTTGCCAAGCAAGGGCATCAGAGTCAAACAACTAGCCTGTAGGGCGCTAGGTCGAGTGGATAAATGGGCGGGAGACCAGGCTCAAGGGACGGTACGTGACCCCAACCCAGTCTCCTTAACGGGCATTGGTGTGATTAGTGCGGTAACGCCGCGAGCCTAACGCAGCCAAAATCTCTACGGTAGTCAGGCCCCCCAACCTAGCAATCAGGGATTATTCACCACCATCGACGGCACAGGAGCTGCAAAAAATGCGGCACAGGTTCAACTCGAATGAATCAGCTCGCGCATCAGCAAGCGGCGAAGCGAGCTGCACCTGGCGTTGAGAATGGTGGGTGAAAGCTAAGCGGATGGCGGGGTAGCTAGCACAATTGGCGAGGCGCAGCCACACTAACTGAGCAGTATTATAGCTTAAGCGTAACCGATTATGTCTGAGTTTGATCAAAAAGTAGTGGCTGGAGTCGCCGCTGGTCGTGCTTGCCGCAGAGACCGAACCGTTGTGATCACAGCGGCTGCCACGGACTCGAGCTGGTCGGCTGTGGTGTTCCGACCCAGTCCAAAGCGCAAGGAAGCATAGGCTAGGGTCGGCGATCGCCCGAGTGCTGTCAGCACGTGCGATGGTGCGGTTCCGGCGCTCGCACAGGCCGAGCCAGACGAGAGCGCGACCACCGAGCGCAAGCCCAGCAACAAGGCAGAACCGTCCACACCGCCAATGCTGACATTCAAATTACTGGGTAGACGCTGCTCGGGATGGCCGTTGCGATAGATGTCCGGTAAAACTTGCAAATTGGCCCAGAGGCGATCGCGCAATCCTCGCGCTCGCGCTGCCTCTGTCGCCATCTGTGCCTGACTAATTTCCACCGCCTTGCCAAAACCGACAATCTGCGGCGGATAGAGGGTGCCCGAACGCAGCCCCCGCTCCTGACCCCCCCCTCGCAGTTGCGGGGCGAGTTGCACGCGCGGCTGACGTCGCCGCACATAGAGCGCGCCGATGCCTTTGGGGCCGTAGAGCTTGTGGGCGGTGAGGGACATGAGGTCAATGGACATCGCTTCGACATCCAGGGGGATTTTCCCCAGCGCCTGGGCGGCGTCGGTGTGCAAGAGAATGCCGCGATCGCGACACCGCGCCCCAATCTCAGCCAGCGGCTGCAAGACACCAATCTCATTATTCGCCGCCATCGCGGAGACCAGAATCGTGTCGGGGCGCAGCGCCTGCTCCAGTTGCATTAGATCCAGTAAGCCATCGGGCTGCACGGGGAGCACCGTTAACTCAAAACCTAAGCTCTCCAGGTAGCGACAAGGCGCGAGAACCGCACTGTGCTCGGTGGCAATCGTGACCAAATGCCGTCCGCGACTCAGATTTGCTTCCGCCGCGCCGATGAGCGCCAGGTTGTTGGCTTCGGTCGCGCCGCTGGTGAAGATAATTTCCTCGGGGGTGGCGGCGATCGCCGCTGCAATGATCTCGCGCGCCTGCTCCACCGCCGCCTCGGCTTCCCAGCCGTAGGCATGAGCGGAACCGGGATTACCAAAGGCAGCACTGAAATAGGGCAGCATTGCCGCCAGCACCTGTGGATCGACAGGAGTCGTGGCGTGGTGGTCGAGGTAGATCGGACGCATCGGGGCCGGGTACCAAAAGAATGTGAGCGCCAACCTTCAGGATGCCAGTAGGTGAGAGCCTTGAAGATCAAGCCTTCTGACTTCTGCCTTCCGCATAGCGCTACTAAAGCGATTGTCGCACGCGAAAGCCTAGGGGCGCGGCTGCCGCGCCCCTAGGCTTTCGGGAACCCTACTTAATGGTGACTTTTGCACCCGCGTCTTCGAGTTTCTTCTTGATCGCTTCGGCTTCCTCTTTGGGGATGCCTTCTTTGATCGCCTTGGGCGCGGACTCGACCAATTCCTTGGCTTCCTTGAGGCCCAGACCAGTCAGGGCGCGGACTTCCTTGAGGATGGTGATCTTCTTGTCGCTGGGGAACTCGTCGAGAACAGCGTCAAACTCGGTCTGCTCCTCGACTTCCTCGGCGGGAGCAGCGGCAGCGCCACCCGCCGGCATCGCCATCATCATGCCGCCGCCTGCCGGGGCTGCTGCGGTGACGCCGAAGGCTTCTTCGATCTGGGAAACCAGTTCTGAGGCTTCCAAGAGCGAGAGGGACTTGAGCTTTTCGAGAATTTCGTCAGTTGCTGCGGACATGGGATTACTCCTAAGTAAAACAAATGGTTACGGGTTGGGTGCTGACTAAAGCCAGCGAGGTTGGCGGCTCTAAGCATCGCCACCTTCTTCTTTTTGCGCCACCGCCTTGATGACACGGCCCAGTGAACTGGGCACTTCGTTGATGCCGCGAGCCAGCGAGCTGGGTACCTCCTTGATGCCGAAGGCCAGCTTGGTCGCCACGGCATTGATCGCGCCAGCCACTTGTGCCAGGAGTTCTTCCTTCGAGGGCAGGTCGGCGATCGCCTTGACATCATCCTCGTTGAGGGCGCGGCCCTGCATGACGCCGCCGCGAAACTCCGTTTTCTTCGTCTGCTTCTTGAATTCTTGGTAGGCGCGGATCGCGCCGCCCAAATCGTCTTTCAGCAGCACAAAGGCATTGGAGCCAGCCAGAAACTCGGTCATTGGCTGCCAAGTTTCGTCTGCTTCGACGGCGATCCGCATCAAGGTGTTTTTGGTCACCTTGCAGACTGCGCCGGTGGGGCGCAGGCGGTTGCGGAGGTCGCCGATCTCGGCGACCGAGAGACCTTGGTAATCGATGGCGATCGCCAACTGCGCTTCGCTCAACTGTTGCTTGAGATCAGCAACGACGGACTCTTTATCAGCGCGGGTTCTTCCCACTTTGGGTTCACCTCCTTGGGTTGGGGGAATACTCGCCAAAACAATGCCGCCCCGGCAGTCAAACTACCGGGGCGGCGATCATTCAGAAGCAAGAGCAGCGACGGGCTACCCGCTGGGGCAGCATTGCCGTGACGCTGTTCGCTCCGAACTTCGCTCCACCTCGGCAGGATATTTCAGCCCCGGAGGGCACCTGCGGTCTACGGCTTCACTGTGTTCAAACGAGTGTGAATAGTTTTGAGGATTGAAGATGGGCGCTAAGCCGCCTCCAGTTTCAAATCTCGTAGCGCACTGACATCGACCTCAATCGCCGGCCCCATCGAGGCAGCGACGTAGACTGTGCGCCAGTAGCGGCCCTTGGCACCCGAAGGGCGATTGCGGTCAACGGTCTCCTGCAAAGCTTTGAGATTGACCAACAAATCTTCGGGGGTAAATGAGGCCTTTCCAAACATAACATGAACGATGCCAGTACGGTCAGCGCGGAATTCTTGCTTACCGGCTTTGAATTCCTCAATCGCCCCACCGAGGTCAGCGGTTACTGTGCCCGCCTTGGGCGAGGGCATGAGACCGCGCGGGCCGAGCAAACGACCGAGACGCGCCACCTTCGGCATCATGTCCGGTGTGGCGATCACGAGGTCAAAGTCCATCATGCCGCCTTGGATCTCTTCGATCAGCTCCTCGGAGCCCGCCAGGTCAGCCCCGGCGCTCGTCGCTTCGGCGACTTTCTCACCGCGGGCGATCACGGCAATGCGAATCGTTTGTCCGGTGCCCTTGGGCAGCGAAACGGTGGTACGAAGCTGCTGGTCGGTGTATTTCGGATCGATGCCGAGGCGGATGTGGGCCTCAGCCGCTTCGTCGAATTTGGCGGTTGCCGTTTCCTTAAGCAATTGCAGCGCCGCCAGCGGCTCGTAGGGTCGCTCTTCGACCTTGGCGATCGCGGCTTGCATCCGCTTTGAGAGTTTTTTAGCCATGTTGTGAGTTTCTCCTGGGGTGCGAGCGAAGCGGCTGGCGCCTCTCCCCCGGTCAGTGAATAAACGGCGATTAGTCGGTGATCGCCACACCCATGTTTTTTGCCGTCCCCGCGACGATCCGCATCGCGGCTTCGACATCATTAGCGTTGAGATCAGGGAGTTTGATTTCCGCGATCTTCCGCAGTTGGTCGGTGGTGATCGTGCCCACCTGCTCTGTATTCGGTTGTCCCGAACCTTTGTCGATGCCAGCTTCTTTCTTGATCAAGACGGAAGCCGGCGGCGTTTTGAGGATGAAGGTGAAGCTGCGATCTTCATAGACCGAGATTTCGACCGGAATCACCATCCCCGCCTGGTCGGCGGTTTTGGCATTGTATTCCTTACAAAACGCCATGATGTTGACGCCATGTTGACCGAGAGCCGGGCCAACCGGAGGCGTCGCAGCAGCTTTGCCCGCTGGCAAGGCCAGCTTGACGAGAGCGACGACTTTCTTAGCCATTAGTTTTGTTTTTCGACCTGATTAAATTCCAATTCCACGGGGGTATCGCGCCCAAAGATCGATAGCAAGGCTTTGAGCTTGCTGCGTTCGGGGCTGACTTCGATGACTTCGCCCTCAAAGTCTTTGAAGGGGCCGGACAAGACCATGATGCGATCGCCCACCGCCATATCGATTTTGATGGCGGGTTCGCTCTCGCGAGCTTGCTTAAAGATGCGCTCGACCTCCGATAGACTCAGCGGCATCGGCTTGACGTGGCCGCGACCACGACCGGTCGCCCGCTTCTGCTCCGCGCCGACGAAGTTAATGACGTTGGGCGTATTTTTCACCGCCTGCCAAGCGTCGTCATCCATCAGCATCTGCACGAGTACATAGCCAGGGAAGACTTTCTCTTCGCCGTGGGTACGGCTACCATCTTTGCGCACCTTCATGATCGGCGTCTGCGGAATTTCCACCTGCAAGATACGATCCGCAACATCCAAGGTGTGGACACGTTGTTCCAGATTTGCCTTGACGCGCTTCTCGCAGCCAGAAGCCACCTGCACGGCATACCAATGCGGCCGACCCGCCGCAACTTGGCGTTCGGACGGTTGACCGTCGATTTCGGTGGATTCGTCAGGGGTAAAATTCATCAGAATACTCGACCACTCAGCCACAAAAAGAGATTATCAACGAAGTAAACAGTAGTCGCCACCAGGATCACCATCAGAATGACAGCGGCAGACTCACTCGCAAGCTGTTGCCGCGAGGGCCAAACAATCTTGTCAAACTCTTCGCGCGATTCGGCTAAGAACTTGACAAGGTTGAAACTACCGTCATTGTCCTTAGATTTAGAGGCAACCGGTTTGGTTGACTCCTTGACTGCATCGTTTTTAACGAGATCTTTTTTCGCTTTCGCCACGACTCACCTAACCTTGCGGACTGACAGCAGTGCTGAGCCATTGGGCTGAAACGTATCAAAGTACGTTGACCCAGCGTCGCACCGCTATTCCCTTTAGCTTACACTGCCGCCTCCTGGCTGTCGCCGCTCGGCAGGTCACGCGCCCTGGAGGACTTGAACCCCCGACATCAGGTTTTGGAGACCTGCGTTCTACCAACTGAACTAAGAGCGCTCGGTGAATGGGTTTAGTGCCAAGGGGACTAGCCACATCCTAGATTCAGTGTAGCGTAAAAGACGATCACCAGTCGCCAGCGAGGGCTACAGGGAGCGATCAAAGCGCTGCTTGATCCGAGTGGCTTTATTACCGATGCGATCGCGCAGATAAAACAACTTCGCCCGCCGCACTTTGCCGCGTCGCAGCACCTTGATGCTGTCCACTCGGGGCGAGTGCAGCAGGAAAACGCGCTCAACCCCGACGCCTTGGAAGACCTTGCGGACGGTGATGGTCTCGTTGATGCCGCCATGGCGACGGGCAATCACAGTGCCTTCGTAGGGCTGGACGCGCTCTTTGCCGCCTTCCTTGATCCGGACGCCGACGCGCACCGTATCGCCGATGTGGATCACGGGCAGATCGCTTTTGATGTATTCCGCTTCGATGGAGCGGATAATCGCTTCAGCGTTCATGATTGTAAAAAACTCACAGTCTATCAGTATACGTCAATCGCGAGCCGATGGCAAAATACAATTTCTCGCGTGAACGGCGGCGAGTGAGCCAGAGGATGCGGACGGGCAGTTGCCACGCAGCCATTGCTGCATGATCGCCGTCAGACCTACAAACTCTGATGGCTGACTGCGGCTCGGCCATTGGGGCAGAGCATATTGCCGTCGTCGCGGTTCTCGTCGGGGTGGCTAGCGAGGTCGTCGATCAATCTCCTCTGCGTACCGCTGAGTATATGCTCGTCGCGGTTTAACAAACACGAGGTTCTCGGTAAAATATTTTTGGCAACCCTGACCGTAGAATTGTCGGCTCGGAAGTTCTAAGTAGTGGATTCCAATCTAAGAGAAGGGAGCCGGAAGCCATCTCCAAGCCCGGGAGAGGGTTGGGTGAGGGCTAGGATTTTGGGGGTATATAGATACCGGATTTAGTATGAATGGGTCAGCTAATGCGAATCACGATGCACGGCTTCTATCTATACGGCAGCGCAGTGATGAACGTAGCCACTGCGGTGGAGTCAGCCGCATCTCCGGCTCCAAAATCGGCGGTTGCTGATAAAGCGAAAGCGGCTGCCAATGCGGCTATTGATAAACTTGACCAAATTGCGACCAGCAGTAAAATTTTGACCTACAGCTTGCTGGCGATCGCCGTGATCATCGGCATTATTGGCATTTTCTTCGCCAGCAAACGCTTTCAGCAACGCTTTCAGGAGCGTCTTTCACCGCAGTTTAAAGTACTCTATCGGGTGGTGTTTGCGCCTTATCAAGGTTGGTTGGCGATCGCCCTCACCTTGGTCATATTAGATACAGCACTCCTCAATCTGCGCTTCTTGCCCGACTGGGGCAGCTACGTCGAGTTGGTAATCGGTCTTGGAACGGCCATGCTCATCGCCTGGCTCGGCTCGCGTCTATTCCAACAATTCTTCGATGACTATTTGCTCGACGCGGCGATTCAGAGCCAGCGCAAAGTCAATAGTGAGGTGTTGATTGTTGCCAAGCTCGCAGCAAATTTGGTAATTATCATCATCCTGATTGTCATTTTTGCCCAGGCCCATGCCGTCAATATTTTCGGTCTATTTGCCAGTTTGGGCGTCGGCGGTTTAGCCGTCGCCTTTGCAGCCCAGAAAACCCTGGAACAGCTATTGGGAGGTATTGTCCTTTACATCGATCGCCCCTTTGTGGTTGATGATTACATTGGCTTGCCCGATGGCACCTTTGGTCGCGTCGAATCGATCGGTCTACGTTCGACCAAAATTCGCACCTCTGGCAAAGGCACGCTCACGATTATTCCCAATAGCGCGCTGACGCAGTTGAATATCGAAAACTTTACCGGCGCAAAGAAATCGATCTTACTGAGTTACCTTACCTTTGAACGACTTATTCCTGACGAAGAAAAGGCGCTGATTCGGCAAATCATCTTGGACAGCACTGTTGACATTTTTGGGATCGATTCGCGGAATACGGATGTCACGTTCAACGAGATTCATCTGCCTAGCAACCAACCCAAGTCCCAGGCGCAGATCAACTTCTTTATCCTAGGTTCTGGGGAGGTCTCGATGGATCTACGCCGCCAACTCCTCGATATTGCCAATGAGAATATTGCCCAACAACTGCGGGATTATGGCATTGGCTTTAGCCTGGAGGAGCGTACGATTAATGTTGATTCGCCGATCACTATCTAGACCGGTCAAATGCCGATAGAACTGCAACAAGCGCTGGAAATGCTGACGGGCGATCTTCAGGATGCGGGTGTCCCTGACTACCTGATTTTTTTGGGATTCGCACTGGTGGCGATCGCCATCGGCAACCTCATGCCAGTGATCCTGCGCTTCATCGCTCATCGCTTCCTCCCCAAGCGTGGGCAGATGCTCTATGAGACGCTCGCTGCACCGATTGGGGGCGCGATCAAAGCGGCCGCTACCCTGATTCTGCTCAATAGCTCTTGGGTTTGGCTGCGATCATACGCCGCGCTCTATGATCTCACCCGCCCCTGGATGAATCTGGCGGTGACGATTAGCGTCGCTTGGTTGCTGTCGCGGCTCTTTCAGCAACTAGTGCGCGGCTACGGGATTAAGACCTTGCAGAAAATGGGTCTGGAAGCAGATGAACTGATCCTGCCCTTTGAAGCCGTGGTCAATGTGGCGATTGGGATTTTTGCAGCGCTCGCCTTTGCCCAGAGTCAGAATATCAACTTGTTTGGTCTAATTGCCAGCTTAGGGGTGGCGGCTACGGCGGTAGGTTTAGCGGCTCAGAGCGCCCTGTCACAAATCATCGGTACGATCGTCCTCTATCTCGATCGTCCCTTCGTCAAAGGCGACTACATCCGTCTTCCTAGCGGTCTCTATGGGCGCGTCGAATCCATCGGCTTGCGCTCGACGAAGATTCGCACGGTGGCGAAGAGCACCTTGGCGATTGTGCCCAACTCCCAGATGGCGGAGGCTGAGATCGAGAACATTACCCGTGGCAAGAAGGTAATGGTGCTACTTTACCTTGACTTTAATTGTTTGCTCGCCGCGGAAGAGCAGGCGATGGTACAACAAGTGATCAAATCCTGCACGGACGCCATTAACGGCATCGATCCCGGCAGTACCCGCATCCAGTTGCTCGTCCCCGCAGACCGCCAACTATCACGCGCGCGGGTCACCTTTTTCATCCTTGGTTCTAGCGAAAATTCGATTCAGCTTCGCAAGCGCTTGCTGGAGATTGCCAATGACAATATTTCTAAACAACTGCGGGCCTACGACCTGGAATTTACTACGCAAGAACCGACCATTTATATAGAATCGCCAGTCACGATCTAAACGCGATCGCGGGGCGATCGCGCTATGCTAAAAAACAGCTTTTCCTCACTCCCCATGCCGCCTAAAGCCCCCGAATCTACCGCTGCACCGCGCCGCCCGCGTACCACTGGGTCGCGCCGCCTGCGCTACTACTACTACCGTTTCCTCCGTTTGCAAGGCAGTCCCCAGGCGATCGCGCGCGGTCTGGCTGCCGGGGTCTTTGCCGGGTGCTTTCCGATTTTTGGCTTCCAGACGCTGGTGGGCATCGCGATCGCCATCCCGGCGCGTGGCAACAAAATCGCTGCCGCTGCTGGCACTTGGGTCAGTAATCCTTTTACCTACGTCCCGATTTACTTTTTTAATCTGCGGCTTGGCGAGCGGCTACTCGGTCGTCCTGTTGATCTCACGGGACTGGATGGGCAGGCAGCAGATTTCGGCACCCAGTTGCTCAATCTCGGCAGCGATGTGGTGCTGACCCTGTTTCTCGGCTGTGCGGTGTCTGGTCTGGTGCTGGCGACGCTGGGCTATGCTCTCGGTCTCTGGGCGATTCAGCGTTTCCAACACTCGCGCCGCCAGCGCCGTCGTGAGCGGAAGCAGGCCGCAATGGTCAACGGCTGAGCAATGAGTTGGTGGTCAGAATCAGGCGATAATGCTCGGTTGTTTGCAATTGAGGCTTGATCATGCCATTGCCAGAAGTGGGTACAGCGGCACCCGATTTCACGGCGGCTGACCAGACGGGTCAGTCGGTCAGCCGCCGCGATTTTGCCGGTCGCTGGCTGATTCTATATTTCTATCCCAAGGACAATACGCCCGGCTGTACCACCGAGGCGCAGGATTTTACCGCGCTAGCCGCAGATTTTGCCGCGCTGGGGGCAGCGGTGGTCGGAGTTAGCCCGGATTCGGTCGCGTCACACGCCAAATTTATCGCCAAGCGTGAGTTGAATCTGACGTTGCTCAGTGATCCCGATCAGGCGATCGCCACGGCCTACGGTGTCTGGGGCCTGAAAAAGTTCATGGGCAAGGAATACCTCGGCATCATTCGCTCAACGGTGGCGATCGCCCCGGATCAAACCATTGCCCAGACCTGGTTCAAGGTTAAAACCAAGGGGCACGCTGCGACGGTGCTTAGTGCCTTGCAGACTTTGGCAGCCGGGGATTAGCCGCATCGGAGTGACACTCATTGTCGAGCTACGTGGATTGCCAATGTCATTTGGCCAGCTCAGGCCGGGGCGCTGCTGGTTCGCCTCGTGCTCCACAACGGGTCACAGCTCCAGTACCGCTACGCGGAATTTTGAGTTCTGAGTTTTGAGTTCTGAGTGTCTGCAATACGGGAATCTTGGGGATTTTGAATGGGCATCTCATTTCCGCCGTCTTGTACTAGTCCGCCGATCACACATGTTGCCGCGCTACGCCACAGCCGTCCGCCGCAATCCGTAACAACTCGTTAAACTAACCGAGAGGGCTTTGCGCCAGCGCGAGTTGACGTTTTGTAAGGGATTGGAAACTGTGAAAGCATTAGTTGCCGGGGCGACCGGCCGCACCGGGCGGCGGATTGTGGAAGTGTTGCACGAGAAGCAGATTCCGCTGCGGGCCTTAGTACGTGATTTGGACAAAGGCAAGCAGGAGTTGCCAGCCGGGATTGAGCTGGTGCAGGGGGATGTGGGCGATCGCGCCAGCCTCGAAGCGGCGATCGCCGACTGTACCGTACTGCTCTGTGCTACCGGTGCGTCGCCCTCGCTCGATCCCACCGGCCCCTACCGCGTGGACTACCTCGGCACCCAGAATCTGATCGCAGTCAGCCAAGCTGCCGGAATTGAGCAGTTTGTACTTGTATCGTCCCTCTGTGTCTCGCAATTTTTTCACCCGCTCAATCTCTTTTGGCTCGTGCTCTACTGGAAGCTGCAAGCCGAAATCAAACTCAAAAGTAGCGGTCTGACCTATACCATCGTCCGACCCGGTGGCCTGCTCGAAGAGAGCAATGACGAGCCGCTGCGGCTGGAACCCGCCGACACGCTGTTTGACGGGCGCATCCCCCGCCGCCGCGTCGCCGAGGTTGCTGTGGAAGCCCTGTTCCAACCGGCAGCCCAGAATCGCGTCGTTGAAATCGTGACGACACCGGATGTCCCCGCGATGACTTGGGAAGAGCTATTTGCCCGCGTCGCCTAAAGCCGGAGCGAGAGCAAGCACATCACCGACTGACCTTTTCAGTTTCTTCACGATGAAGTATCTGACAATTCCGTTCAAGCTGCTCTACGATGCGGCCTTAGCGATGCTCGTACCGATTTTGTTGGTTCTGACCCTGCGGGTTTGGCTAGTGCGATCGCCCGAGACCGCCTTCGATCCCATGCCCGCCCAGGGCACGCCGCCGCTGGTGATGACCGGCGGCGATCCTTATGTGCGGGCATTGCTACGGACGATTACTGCCAGCGAAGCCAATGATCCCCAGCCTTACACGCTGCTCTATGGGGGCGATCGCTTCAGTGACCTCAGCCGTCATCCCGAGCGCTGCGTGACGATCGTGAACGGGCCCAATCGCGGCAACTGCACGACTGCCGCTGGACGCTATCAATTTCTTGACACCACCTGGCAGGAAAAAGCGCAGGAGTATCACCCGGAGCCGAGCAAACTCCTCTGGTGGCGCAACTATAGCTTTGCCCCGGAGCATCAGGATACGGTGGTTTACCGTTGGCTGAGCGATCCCAGTGCTTGGCAGGGCAAGGATATTCCTGCCCTACTGCGCGCGGGTGAGCTGGACACGGTGTTGCGCCTGCTCTCCGACACTTGGACAAGCTTGGGTTACGGCATCGAGACTAATTCGATGAGCGATCGCCTCCCGGAAATCTACGAACTGATGCTGGCAGAAGAGCTGGCGGCGGCTGAAGATGAGGCGAGCGGAAATTGAGCTTTGGCACGCTCCCTGTCCTCTACCGCGCGGTTGATCCCGGCAACGACACCAACCGGCATAATGGTGAGCCGTGTGAGTCGTGAGCGAGATGCCACGCTACGCGCAGCCGTCACGCTTCGCTGATCTGCTGACATCAAACACTATTCTGACCCTGACCCAAATCATGAGACGACCGCAACGACTTTGGCCGCGCGGCTGGGCCGCGATCACGCTCAGCTTGATGACGGCACTCCCAGCGCTACCGGCGATCGCCATACCACCGCGATCGCCCGACCAGACCGTGGAGTGCGAGTTGCTGATCGCCGGGGGCGGTTTCGCCGGGGCCGCGACGGCCTATGAAGCGCTGCTGTCCGGTCGCACCGTCTGCATGACCGAGATTACCGACTGGGTCGGCGGCCAAGTTTCCTCGCAGGGGGTCTCGGCGCTGGATGAACGCAGTCGTCAGCGATCGCTCTTGTTCTACGCGCGCGGCTACAACGAATTTCGTCAACGGATCGCCGACCACTACGGTCGCCAAAACCCGGGCGAGTGCTGGGTCAGTGCCTCCTGCTTCTTGCCCCGAGACGGGCATGAGATTTTGGTGGAAATGTTGGACGAAGCCGAGAAGGAAGGTGATGGCGAGTTGCACTGGTTTCCGGCGACGGTGATCAAGGACTTGGACTACAGCGCTGACGGACGCCAGATCGAGCGGGCGATCGCCATCCAGCACAACCCCGCCCCCGGCACGCCGCCCCGCAACACCGAGCCACTCTCGCAAATCTTTACCGACGCCTACGACTATCAGGACTCGGAGCGCTTTACGAAAACCATCCTCGAATTTGTGCCACTGCCCCGCGCGAGCGGCCCGGCCGATTGGTACGTCATCGACGCTACGGAAACGGGCGAGTTGATTGCCCTTGCTGACGTGCCCTACCAACTGGGCATCGATCCGCGTACTCATCGCGAGCCTTCTTCTTCTAGCGTCACGGGCGATCGCTACTGTACCCAGGGCTTCACCTACACCTTCGCGATGGAGAAGCAGGCTGAGCCGCAGACCTACGACATTCCTGAATTCTACGCCCGCTACGAACCCTACTACAGCTACGAGCAGGAGCGTTTTGCCAGCGTCGATCTGCTGTTCACCTATCGCCGCATTCTCAGCCCGACCACCGGCCCGATCGACCGCTTCGGCGGCATCGGCTGGACGGCAGTGACCCCCGGCGACATCTCAATGCAGAACTGGACCTGGGGCAATGACTATCGCCCCGGCACTGCCCAGGACAACCTGATTTACACCCGCGACCAGCTCCAAGACAGCGGCCAGCTCGGTTCCGGCAACTGGCAGGGTGGCCTGCGGCAGAGTACGCTGGCGCGCGGCGAGGAACACGCCCTCGGCTTCTTCTACTGGCTAGTGGCGGGGACGACTGACTCCCAGCTCGGCGATGGTTTCAAGGAGCCTGACCCGACCCATGACCTGCTGACAGGCCTCGATGCGCCCATGGGGACGATGCATGGCTTGTCGAAGTATCCCTATCTGCGCGAAGGACGCCGGATTATTGGGCGGCCGTACTTGGGCTATCCCGATGGCTTCATGGTGACCGAGCTAGATATTTCGACCAAGGACTACACCGCCGACTACTATCGTGAGAATCTGACCGATTCTGAGTATCGCGACCTGTGGGTGGCACTGGCGGGGCTGGAGACGATTGACGCGATTCAGAGCGATCGCCCCAGCGAGACTGTCACCCGACGCACCCGCTCGACGATCTTCCCCGATGGTGTTGGGATCTCGGTCTATTACATCGACTTTCATCCCTGCATGAATGAGTCACCGCCCTACGCCCCCGGCAACACCGAGCGCCAAAATGCCCGCCAAGGCGAGGGACCGTCCTATCCGGCGCAAATTCCGCTGCGGGCGCTGATTCCGCAGCGGCTCGATAATCTCCTCGTGGCGGGTAAGAGCATCGCCACCAGCCATGTAGCGGCAGCGGCCTATCGCATCCATTCCTTTGAATGGTCGGTGGGCGCGGCAGCGGGGACGACCGCCGATTTTGCGCTCTCGGAAGGGGTGATGCCCTACGAGCTCGTCGAAACGATGCCGCGCTCGAATCCGGCACTGCGTCGCTTGCAGGAACGCCTGCGTCAGGAGGGTAATCCGCCGGAATTTCCCAATACTTCAATCTTTAACGAGGATTGGGAGGCTTGGAAATAAGGGCGATGGGCTGAAAGGCGCTCAGGACTTACGCAGTTCAAGACGGAACACACTGTCGGTGCCAAAGTGGGATGCCCCCCCGGCTGTCGCCCTTTTTCAGAAAATATGAAGGTGCGGCTGGAGGCGGTGAATGCGTTTTACTACCCTGACATTGCAGTTACCTGTGATGAGCGCGATCGCCGACCCCAGCAACATTTCATTGCCTATCCTTGCCTCATGATCGAAGTGCTCCCCCCAAGCACGGCAGCATTTGCTCGCGGCGAGAAGTTTGCGGACTATCGCACGCTGCCCAGCTTGCGAGAATACGACCTGGTCAGCACGGAGCACCAGCAGGTTCACCTCTATCGGCATGATGCCAGCGGGCAATGGTCGCGGCAGACCTATCGCGAGGGATCGGGCGTTGCAACTACCGCGTGTTGATAGCCGGTTGATACTGGCTGTGGTCTACGAAGACACGCCACTGAGCTAAGCGGCCGCAGTGCGGCAGGCCCGACTCTCAAGCCACTTCTCGGCATCCGTCGGAATAGCCGCCTTTTTTAGTCGGTTCGTATAATGAGGGCAGCGGCACGCCACGAAACAATCACAATGGTTATTGCGGCTCCTGAACCACAAGCAACACGGCAACCCACTGGCGAGCAGCGGGTGGTGTTGCGGGGTTTGTCTTGGGAGGCGTATTTGGTAATTCTAAATGTGTTGCCCGAAACGCGCGGCGCTCGCTTGACCTATGACGATAGGGTACTGGAGATTACGGTGCCGCTAGAAGATCATGAATTTTATCGATCTTTGATTGAGTATTTTATTCGGGGTTTGGTTGAGCTGATGGGGCTGCCGATCAAAGCGATGGGTTCAACGACGATGAATTCCCCGTCGCTGCAAAAAGGTGCAGAACCGGACAATGCTTATTACATCCAAAATCAGCCCTTAGTGAAGGGGAGAAAGGTAGATTTTTCCCAAGACCCGCCGCCGGATTTGGTGGTTGAGGTGGACATTACCCACACAGACATTGCGAAAAATCAGTTGTATGCCAGTCTAGGTGTGCCGGAGTTTTGGCGGTTTGATGGGCAGGTGTGGCGGATTTATACCCTGGAGTCAGGTGTGTATGTCGAAGCCGAGCAGAGTCCGACATTTCCAGCAGTTCCCAAGGCGCAGCTCTACACGTTTTTGGCACAAGCGAGGGATGATGAGGTGGGAGCGATGCGGGTGTTACGGGCTTGGTGGGCGGAGCAGGCTCAGGTCTCTGAATGATGACAGATTTTCCCCAAAATCTTACACATAACCCAGTAATACAGTGTATTTAAGAAGCTATTGACACCTATATCTGGTGTACTGAGAGCTATTATACGCAAGTCCTATGAGGGTAGCAGAAACGCTAGCCGCTGCTTCGTCGAGTCATTCATCGGCTCTCCTGGGTTTAGGGTGGGATAAGTATGAGGATGATACCAGATCTTGTAATCTGAATTCCTGAAACCCTTGCTTGGCAGTGATTTCAGCACCGGAAACTTGTGCTTATCACCGCAGATCCAGGAGAGCCAAAAGTCATCTAAAGCGCGATCGCCATTGCAGCAACTAACGAGATGAATCATAGTGATATCGACAAGCAAGAAAGACAACCTGCTCATTATTAACTAAGTAAACCAATCGATGTTCGAGAGCGATTCGGCGCGACCATAGATCGGCTTCCATATACTTTAGGGGTTCGGGTTTGCCGATCCCTGTGAAAGGATCGGACATGACCGCTGTAACTAGATCGAGGATTTCAGCAGCTTTTTTTGGCTCAGTTTTGTACCACCAGCCCAAATCCTCTTTAAATTTAGTTGTAAAGCTAGGAGACAGACGGATAATCTGCACTTCCACCGCATCGGCATTGTCTTTAGCCTTTTTCTTCTTCCCCACCGATGCCCAATTCCTGCTGTAACTCGGCGATGCTTTGGGGAACCAATTCTCCCGATCGATATTCTTCTAGAGATGCAAATAAATGTTTGGCATTAGCAGGCGATCGCAACAAATATACTGTTTCAATTAAGCTATTGAGATCCGACTCAGCAATCAGAGCCACATTTTCAGCATCACGACGATTTATGATGCACACTTGATGATTCTGCACCACGCGATCGAGCAACTGAAAAAAGCCTGCTCTAGCTTCGGTTGGAGAAGTTATTTCTGAAGAAAACATAGTTAATGTACGTATTTGCGTACATGATACCAAATTAGATCAACGAACGCCAACCATAAGCTATCCCTGCCGCGGCCCGCGACGAGGCATTTAAGAAACTCATCGCCACCGAAAACCCCAACCTGATCGAAGAGAACCGCCGCCTGCACCAAGCCTTGGTGGAAGGAATCGATGTCGAATTCTACGCTGAAGACGGCACATTCGCGGCGATAAAGTCTACGCCATCGACTTTGCCAACCCTGAGAATAATGATTGGCTCGTCCTGAACCAATTCACCCTCATCGAAAACAGCCACAACCGCCGCCCCGATGTCGTGGTTTTTATCAACGAGCTACCGATCGCAGTCATCGAAATCAAAAATCCCGGCTCCGCCACCGCTACCCTCGCCGCCGCCTACAACCAATTGCAAACTTATAAAAACCAAGTTTCCGCCCTCTTCCGCACCAATGCTGTTCTGAATCACTACCGATAGCTTGGCCGCGCGTATTGGCTCCCTCACCGCCGATCTAGAACGATTCATGCCCTGGCGCACCATCGATGGCAGCGAGATTGCCCCCAAAGGTACCCCCGAAATGCAAGTGCTGCTTGAGGGCGTGTTTGCCAAACCGCGTCGGGAAAGCGCCAGTGTCCGTCTCCGCAGCACCGTTAAGCGCATTCTGAAACGGTATGGCTATCCTCCTGACTCTAGGCGATCACCATTCAAAATGTGTTGCAGCAAGCAGAGACGCTATCAACTACATGGATGGCTGATGGTTCAGTTCAAGTTCCCTAGGAGTCATAAAATAAATATGAAGACGATACACCTAAGATCTCACAAAGCAAGATAACAAATCGTCCGCGTAGCGGCTCCGTTAACCTCCCAAGGCGTGTACGAAAAGCGCTGGTGCGATCGCGCAGCGCTGGATGCAATCTCGCAGTCTAGAAGTAATGAGCGCTTACTTAATGGCTGCCGTCTCTGCTGCCGCTGCGCTCGTCGCGGCTGAACCACCAGTAGTACCTTCGCGCTCCAGCAAGGCGATCGCCTCGCGCATCGCCTCGAGACGGGTGTTGATGCGATTTTGTTGCGGCAGCTGAGCGAGGATGTCGAACTTCTGCAAGCGCTTTTCGGAGCGGAAGTATACACAGAAAGCCATTCGATTGCTGGAGCTAGGCGATGCCGCTATCCGTATCATTCACGTGGATGTGGTTGGAACGGAAGCAGTATTGCTGGGACTGTTGGCTAAAGGCACCAGCGCCGCCGTCGGCATCGGTTGGCGCGCAAACGACTGGCTCCGGCGCTTGCTGCTGCAAGGTGTGCATATGGTGGAAGAGTTGCCAGCAATAAGCTGCCGGCAAGCCGGTGGTGACTGCACCGCGCAGCACGGTCTGGAAGTAGTCGTCGTTGGGGGCGAGTTCGCGGGGTAGCTTGTCCACCACCACGTAGGTTCGCACGGTGGGATAGTGGCGATCGCCACAGCGCACAGTCACCGGCTCACGGCGGTAGCCATTGTGTGGCACAGCTTCGCGCTGGTCGAGGCGATCGCTGACTCGTGCTGGCAGACAGTAGAGCACGCCCTGCACAGCAGCTTGTGCATCTGGCACGATGTCGAGCGCCCCACAGTTGCGCCGCCGCGATCGCCGATAAAAACCGAGACGATAGCCGTTGAGCTGCGCGGGGCCGATGACGTAGGGATACAGGGTTTCACCGAGCGATCGCGCCAGATCGACCGGACACATACAAGACCCGTAGGCGAAATAGTAGAAGGTCTCAGCCGCAAACATTGGCAAAACTTGGGATGGCAAAATCAGGCGACTTCTCAATTGTGCCATGTTCCCTTCTGAGCCAGACTAGAACTGGGAAACATCGTCTTGATGAGCAATTCCTGCAACCACTTCTCGCTGCGGGAATTGAGCGTTTTATTGTGCTGATTAAACAGATGATCAAACATCGTAGAGAGGATAATCATGACCAGAAGTGAGATGCAATGATTTTCGCCATACTCAGTGCCAAAGGCTCCTTCTCCTTATTTGAACCTAAATGTTCTCTTAACTGGCGCTTAACCATACCAACTCCAGATTATGAGAAAATTTGGGTTGAATCGCGTGATCATCTGACATAGATTATTTAGCTTGCTATTGATCCGCAGTCTTGACTCCAGATAACTGCTTGTAACCCTTGGAGTCATTGAGATCCAATGCAATTGATTCGTGGATGGGTGTAGAGGATTCTGCATGAGATGAGCAAACTGCTACTACGACTCAAATTTTTTAGTGTGGAGATCTATTGCTGATGAAACGCCGTCGATTTCTTTGGTATGCTGCCCTTTTCACCGCTGGTTGCAGCAGCAATAATCTGGGAGGGAGTGGCTCATCTGACGCGATCGCCCTAGAGACCATCCGCTTCTCAGTGACCGACGTTCTCGATGCCGCTACGATGGAGAATGACTTCGGCGTCTTCCGTGAAATCCTGGCTGAGGTGCTGGGCGTACCGGTTGAGTTCGTCGTTGTGGACAATATGCCAGCGGCTACCTCGGCGCTCCAACTCAACGAGATCGACCTGGCCCTCGTCGGCCCTTCTGAGTACGTGCAGATTCGCAGCCGCACCAATGCCGAGCCAATCATCGCGATCACACGCCCAGGCTACCAATCTGTCATCGTCGCTCCGGCTGACAGTGACATCAAAACGATGGCCGATCTCCAGGGCAAAACCCTGGCGCTCTCTGATGTTGGCTCGACGAGTGGGCACATTGGGCCGACGATCCTGCTGTTGGAGGCCGATCTCGACCCGAAGACCGATCTTGAGGTGCAGATGCTCGGCGATGATGGCAGTGTGGAAGCGCTCAAGAATGGCACCGTGGATGCCTGGGGTGGTTCGCTGCTCGATCGCAACACCTATCTCCCAGATTTCCCCTTTGTGGTGGAGGGGCCGCCTCTGCCCAATGACCTGATTATCGCCAGCAGTCAGCTTGCACCAGACGCGGTGACGGCGATTCGCCAGCGTCTACTGGACAATCGCGATCGCTTGCTGGCTGCTTTGGTAGACGGCGGAGAGACCGAGAAGTACGCTGGCTCGGAACTCGTTGAAGCCAAGGATACGGACTACGACCCAATCCGCAAAGCCTACGAAGCCATGGGCGAAAGTACGTTTGCGGGGGGTTAATCCCAATAGCTGGGAAGGGTAGCTCTCGCTCGGAAGCTAAAACCCAGTATCCGCGTGGAAATCCACTGAAAGGCTGACGTACTAGGGCTTTCAGATAACCTTCCAAGTCGGGCAATTCACCTGCCGACAGCAGCCTATTGCCTGGCTTCACGCCCAGTTAGAGCTATAAATCGTGCTGAATCCTTTCTTGTTCAAATTCAAACGCCTTAAGATTGCTCAAAAAATTGCCGGTGGCTACGTCGTAGTGATCGTCATCGCCTTGGTCGGCACTAGCTGCGGCATCGCGGTCGGTCAGCACTACGCCCGGCGTGCCCGCACCACCATTGACTTGGCTAACCGCGAGGTGATCACTCTGCTAGAAATCGAGAATACGCTTAATGCCATGCGACTGCATCCCCAGCACCTCGCAGCGACCTTGGGCAATCCGATCAGCTTCGATTATGAGTCAGCGAAATTTCTGAGTTACGGCAGAACCTTCGATCGCCAGGCCGATGCCTTTCGCGATCTGAACCAGGAAGCCGATGCACACATGGCAGCCAATGTCTTGCCCGATGTGGACTTGCTGACCCGCTATCAGCAAGCGGTCGATCAATATGAGCAGTTCATGCAGCAGATCTGGGCTGAGTTTGAGATTGCTGAGGTCGCGCCTGAGCAGCGTGATCGCGTGCAAGAGGAGTTGAGGCTGGCTTTTAATCGACCGGAGAGTGTCCAGCTCAACATTACCTTTGAGCGTTTGTCGGAAGAGTTACTAAGTCTCAAAAGTCACGTCCTACAGTCCCAGAGTCAAGCCAAGCTTGCTGTCGAGCAGGCTCTAACCCTGCGCTGGCTCTTGGTAGTGAGCAGTATGGCTTTGTCGTCGGTGTTGGCGATCGCCATCAGCCGCACAATCGGCCGCAGCATCGCCCGACCCCTGGAAACCGTCACCGAGTTTGCCAATCACACCGTTCGCAGTGCTGACTTTCAGGCCCGTGTCCCGATCCAGACTGCCGATGAAGTGGGGGTGCTCGCTGCCTCCTTCAATCAACTGGTGGAATGGGTCGGCGACTACACCCAGGCGCTCGAAAAGGCGAAAAGTGAAGCGGATACAGCCAATCGTGCCAAGAGCGAATTTCTCGCCAACATGAGCCACGAACTGCGTACCCCCCTGAATGGCATCCTCGGCTACACACAGATCCTGCAACAAGCCACGGACTTGAACCAGCGACGCCAGGATTTGGGGGTGATTCATCAATGCGGCCACCACTTGCTGACGCTGATCAACGACGTGCTTGACCTCGCCAAGATCGAAGCCCGCAAACTGGAACTCCACCCTGAGCCGCTGCATTTTTCCTCCTTCTTGCTCAACATTGGCGAGATCATCCGCGTCCGCGCCGAGGAAAAGGGAATCGCCCTGTGCCAAGAGCATGACCCCGATCTGCCTGTAAGCGTCATCGCTGACGAAAAGCGCTTGCGCCAGGTACTGCTGAATCTTCTCAGTAATGCCACGAAGTTCACCTCGACGGGTCACGTCACCTTCAAAACTGAATTACTCACGCCGCCCACGACGACCTGTGAGTTGCGTTTCTCGGTGCAGGATACGGGCGTCGGCATGACCGCCACCGAGTTGGCAAAGATTTTTCAGCCCTTCGAGCAAGTCGGTAGCATCACACAAAAATCAGCCGGAACGGGTCTGGGTTTGGCGATCAGCCTGCACATTGTCGAGAGGATGGGCAGCACGATCCAGGTGGAGAGTGAGCCTGGCGTGGGCAGCCGCTTTTGGTTTGCGGTGACACTGCCCGTCGCCACCGACTGGGCAACGGCGGTCACTAACCAGCCGGAAGGGCGCATCGTCGGCTATCGCGGTCGCCCACGGCGGCTACTGGTGGTTGATGACAAGCCGGTGAATCGCTCTTTGGTTATTGAAACCCTTACACCCTTGGGGTTTGACTGTGCCGAGGCCGAAAATGGCGAGGCTGGTTTGGTCGCGGCAGAACAGTTGAAACCCGATCTGATCATTACTGATCTGGTGATGCCGGTGCTGGATGGCTTCGAGTTTGTGCGCCGTCTGCGGCGATCGCCCCACGGGCAAGACGTGATCGTCATCGCCTCCTCGGCCAGCGTGCTCGCCCAGGATCAGATTAAGAGTCTGGCCGCCGGCTGTAATGACTTTTTGGCCAAGCCACTGGATCTGAATCGGCTCTTGTCACTACTGCGACAGCATCTTGATTTGGAATGGGAGTTTGCTGAAATTAAGCCGCAATCAACCGCCGCCCCCGCCCAGGATGAGCAGCCGTTCGTGATGCCAGCAGCCGAAGAATTGGCGACCCTATACCAATGCACGCGGATCGGCGACATTCATGGCATTGAGCTGGAGGCGCGACGACTGCGTGATTCGGATGAGCGCTACAGGACCTTTAGCAACCAGGTGTTGCGCTTCGCGGCTGAGTTTGACGATATGGCCATTCAACAACTGATGGAGCAAGCGCTCGCCCCAGCATCATTATCCCAACATCCGCTTTAGTACAAAACGGCGGCAATGAGAGGCCTATTCAAAATCTCCAGGATTCTCGTATTGCAGAGACTCAAAACTCAAAATCTAGAACTCCGCGCAGCGGTACTATCGTTCTCGCAGCAGCCGAAAGCCAAACAAAATGTGCCGCGACGCGACTGGGCGCGTATGGCGATAGGCGGCACGGCAAAAACCGGGTGAGTCGTCCCAGGAACAGCCCTTCAGCACGGCCCGTACTTGCGTGTCGCGTTGACGCTGGGTTGCCGTCCACTCGAAGACATTACCCGCCATGTCCTCCGCGCCGTCGGGGCTGCGGCTGAGCGGATATTCGCCGCTGTCGCTGGTGGCGAGGCCGCCACTCCCCGCCCAATTGGTCGCATCGTCACGCCAGACATCGCCCCAGGGAAAATAGCGCCCATCTGTGCCGCGCGCCGCTTTTTCCCATTCCAGGGCGGTGGGGAGGCGATAGGTCACCCCGTCTTGGCGGCTCCGCCAAGCGGCGAAGGCGATCGCATCGTCATGAGACACCAGTACGACTGGGCGATCGCCTTCCCCAGCCGGATACTGATCCGCCTGCCAGAGGTAGGGTCGTACCTTGTCGTAGGCATGGACGAGAAAGCCCTGCGCCTGGTACTCGTCGGCGGTGATGCCGGGGGCGCGATGGTCGGTAGCCTGGATAAAAGCTTGGTAATCGGCATTGGTTACCAGATGGCGGCCGAAGCAAAAACCGGGCAACTGGCGGGTCTGGCGCTCTGGCTCGCGCTCGAACCAGCGGCGCTGGCGGAGCGAAGCCAGGCGCGGGGCAACCTCGGCGGGTTCCCTCGCATCGGCCTCGGCCGAAATCTGGTAGGCGTAGTCGCGTTCGGCGCGATCGCTCCCCAGGATAAACGCACCGCCCGCCACCCAGACAAATTCCCCCGACATCTCGCAGCTTGCCGGTGTGAGCGGACTGACGGGGGGGGCGGGAGTCGTCCGTTGGCAACTGGTGGCCAGAACGATCAGCAGCCCAGCGAGTAGCCCTCGCCACCCCGCCACCTTCCCAGCCTGCGGGCGAGCAAAGCCCAGCCTTCGGCTTGTGCCAAGCGGTGCAATCACTTACAGAGACTCGATCACTCCGCAGGCAATCCGCGCCCCGGCCGCCCCCGATGGTTGCGATTCGTAGTCATCGGCACCACTGTGCAAGATGATCGCCGAGCCATCCGTATCCAGTAGCTCGGTGCGATCGCCCGCCCCGACCACCGTGACGCGGGGATTGAAGACTTGCGCCTTGAGGATGCCATCGTCGGCGAGCCAGTGGTTGCTCATGTCGCCCGCCCCGGGCCCATCCTCACTGAAGAAGCCGTGAGTGTCGGCAGCGCCGTGCTCGTGACCGCCCGCCGCCGTAAAGTCGGGGGAGCAGGCCCCGGTTTGGTGAATGTGGAAAGCGTGCCACCCGGCTGGTAGCCCGCTCAGATCCAGGTCAAGGAGGACGCCGTTTTGAACCTCAGTCAAGGTCACGGCCCCGAGTGGTTGACCCTCGGCGTCGGCGATCCGGGCGATCGCCCCCGGTGCAGGCGCGGCTTCGGCCCGCAGCGGGGTGAGTAAGAGACCCGCAGTCAGCCAAATCATCAAACCAACCGCTAGGATGGCATCGGCAAGTCGTCGCATCTGTGTATTCTCCTCAATCTTTTGCTAAAGCCATTTTACGGGCGGCTACTGCGCGGCGGCCGCATCATCACCGGAGCCAGAGTTCATACCCAGTCCGCCAGTCCGAGGGGTTTGCCCCCAAAATGCGTGGGTTTGAAACCCGCCCTTTTACGACACGGATTGAGCATCACACCCAGCCGATGCGGGCCAGCGGCCAGAAGCGGAAGGTGGCACGACCGATGACATTGCGCTCCGGCAAAAAGCCCCAGATGTGCGAGTCGTTGCTGTTGTTGCGGTTGTCGCCCATGACGAAGAGGGTGTGGGGCGGCACGCGCAGGCGATCCAGTTGGTACTGGGGAGGTTCGGCGATGTAGTCTTCCTGGAGCGGGGTGTCATTGACGAGGACGGTGTGATCCTGCACCGCGATCGCCTCACCCGCTGTCCCAATCGTGCGTTTGATGAAGGCTTGGCTCGCTTGGTAGCCCTGGGCTTGGAGCTGTGGCGGTGGCTCGAAGACGATGATCTCGCCGTCAGCGGGGGGACGGAAATGGTAGGAGACTTTTTCGACCACGACGCGATCGCCCACGGCCAGCGTCGGCGCCATCGAGTCCGAGGGAATGTAGCGCGGCTCGGCGATAAAGGTGCGAATGACGAGCACGAGGACTAGGGCGATCGCCAGGATCTGCAAGTTCTCCCACAGCCAGCGACGCCCCGGCGGGGATTTCGGCGGGGTGGATTCAACCGATTTTTCTGACAGTGGCGCTTGCGGTTCGGGTGGCTCAGCGGTCATAGATTCACAGAGAGCGATGAAAGTAGCGTGCAACCAGTTAGGCGGCTCGTATTGTAGCTAATTCCCGGCGGTGCGCGTGGGTTTTTCGGTGGCTGGGAGCGCGGCAACGATCGCGTCGATCGCTTTGCTGACGGGGATCAGTTCTAGACCGAGGTCAGTCGGCAGGCTTTGCCCTTGGGGGACGATCGCGCGCCGGAAGCCCAGTTTTGCCGCTTCTTTGAGGCGGAGTTCGAGCTGCGAGACGAGGCGGACTTGGCCGCCGAGGCCGACTTCACCGATCAGCACCGTGCGGGGATCAACGACGCGATCGCGAAAACTAGCGACGATCGCGATCGCGATCCCCAAATCGGTCGCCGGTTCCTCGACGGCCATGCCCCCAGCCGCCGCGACGTAGGCATCCAGCTTCGAGAGCGGGATGCCCACCCGCTTCTCGAGCACAGCCAGGATCTGCTGGAGGCGGTTGTAGCTGGCACCGGTGGCAGAGCGGCGCGGCGAGGCATAGCTGGTCGGGCTAACCAGGGCTTGCAGCTCGACCACCAGCGGCCGCGTGCCCTCACAGGCGACGACGGCAGCCGTGCCGGGGGCAGGATCGTCAGTATTGCCAAGGAAGAGGCGCGAGGGATTGAGCACTTCATCCAGGCCGCGATCGCCCATCTCAAAAATGCCAATTTCATGCGTTGCTCCAAAGCGATTTTTGACTGAGCGCAGCAGCCGGTGGGCCGCGTAGCGATCGCCTTCAAAATACAGAACGGTATCGACTAGATGTTCCAGAACACGGGGGCCGGCGATCGCCCCTTCCTTGGTCACGTGGCCGACGATCAGCAGCACGATGCCGAGCTGCTTCGCCACCCGCATCAGCGCAGCGGTACACTCGCGCACCTGGGCGACGGAGCCGGGAGCCGAGGTCAGGGCGCTGAAGTAGAGCGCTTGGATGCTGTCGATGACCGCGACGGCGGGGCGGAGAGCTTCCAGTTCGGCGAGGATCACCTCCAGCCCGATTTCGGGCAACAAGTAGAGGTTGGTGGCGATCGCCGGGTCGGTGGCTGTGACTCCGAGGCGCGTCGCCCGAAGCTTCACTTGTTGACCGGATTCTTCAGCGCAAACATAGAGAATCGAGCGCTCAGCGGCGATCGCGCGGGCCGTTTGCAGCAGCAGCGTCGATTTACCAATACCGGGATCGCCGCCGATCAGCACCAGCGAGCCAGGGACGAGGCCGCCGCCCAGCACCCGGTCAAACTCCTGGTAACCGGAGCTGAAGCGGGCTTGGCGATCACTGGCGATCGCGTCCAGGTGGCGGGCAGCGCGGGCTTGGGCGGGGCGATTTTTGTCGGCTTTGGCGCGGTGGCGGCGATCGCTGGCTGGCGCGGTGCTCGCCGTCGGTTGGCTGAGCTGTTCTTCGAGGCTGCCGTAGGTGCCACAACTGGGACATTTGCCAAACCATTGGGAGGATTCAGCGCCACACTCGCGACAGACATAAGTGGTACGAACTTTCGGCATGAGTTATTGCTAAACGAAGGATTGTGCCAGGGTTGCAGTCAGTCGCAAATCTTGATGAAATAACCCAAAAATTAAATAAAACTTAACTCTTAAACAAATCTTAAAATCAGCTCACTTCCTAAAGAAACCTGGAATCTGCCTGGGGATCGCGACTATTCGAGCTATTCTAATAAATACATTACTTGTAAAGTAATTTGAAGATCACGATTGCAGAGGCGATCGCCGATCCGCGTCCTGGCTCGAGTAAGGAGTACTGAGTTCGTTGGAAACTCACAAGGAAAAGATTCTGGTTGTTGATGACGAGGCGAGCATTCGTCGCATTTTAGAGACGCGGCTTTCGATGATTGGCTACGATGTGGTCACGGCTGCTGATGGCGAGGAAGCCATCGATACCTTCCACAACACGGATCCTGACCTCGTAGTCCTAGATGTCATGATGCCCAAGCTGGACGGCTACGGGGTCTGCCAGGAACTCCGCAAGGAGTCGGACATCCCGATCATCATGCTCACGGCTCTGGGGGATGTCGCGGATCGCATCACCGGCCTCGAGCTTGGAGCCGATGACTATGTGGTCAAGCCCTTCTCGCCGAAGGAACTCGAAGCCCGCATCCGCTCTGTCCTGCGCCGCGTCGATAAGGATGGCAGCCCGGGCATCCCCAGTTCCGGCGTCATCCAGATCGGCTCGATCAAGATTGACACCAACAAACGTCAAGTCTACAAAGGGGACGAGCGCATTCGCCTGACCGGCATGGAGTTTAGCCTGTTGGAGCTACTGGTCAGCCGCTCTGGCGAAGCCTTTTCGCGCTCGGAGATTTTGCAAGAGGTCTGGGGCTACACGCCGGAGCGCCACGTCGATACCCGCGTGGTGGATGTCCACATCTCCCGCTTGCGCGCCAAACTGGAAGATGACCCCAGCAACCCGGAGCTGATTTTGACGGCACGCGGCACGGGCTATCTATTCCAACGGATCATGGAACCGGGTGAGGAGCCTTAGAGCGGGCGGCCTGACATAGCTTCCCGATGAAGCGCAGCAATCGGGTGCATCCCACTTTGGCGTTGCAGTTGTCCACTCTGCGAGCAGCCGCTGCGCGTCTACATCCTCCAGCCCCTTGTCTGTTGAGAGTAGTCGTGCCAGACCACATCCCCTTGGCATGTGACTCAGTCATAATCCGTAGAGAAGCGAGGGTCAGCCCGACGATTCATCCCCTAAGAACTCGAAAAATCGCCTGGTTCCTTTGGGAGACCGTATCGCGCAAGGATGAGTGCAGTAGCTGCTGAAATCCCGCACTTCTTGGCCGGACGTACTCGTCACGGCTCGCTATACCCCAGCCTGATGGACACTTTCGAGGTCAGGGACAGCCAATATTTTGATCAGTTTCCTTGACTTTCAAGATAATCGCTTCTCCCCCAGAGCAGGGGAGCTATAAAGTCCCTTTCCTAGCTTGGGATTTAGGGTGTTGGCGGAGTCTGTTCTGTAGAAACGTAGGGTTGTCAAACTGGGATGCTTCCCGATCACCTACCATAGCCAGAGCTCTGACCGATCACTGCTTTTCCTTACCCGCCCACCTGTATGAGTACTGCCGCTGCCAACCAAACTAAACAACAGATTCTTGATGTCGCTGAGGAACTCTTCGCCACGCATGGCTTCACGGGGACGACGTTGCGGGCGATCGTCGGGGCCGCGGGGGTGAATCTCGCCGCCGTTCACTATCACTTTGGCTCCAAGGAAGAACTCCTGTGCGCCGTCGTCAAACGGCGGGCACAACCCGTGGTGGCACGACAGCTCCAGTGCCTTGCGGAATTGGAAGCCGTTGGTAAGCCGGTGACGGTGGAAGCGATTCTGACTGCTTTTTTTGAGCCGTGCTTGCAGTTGTTCTATCAAAAAGCCTCCCGGCGCACGATCGCGGCACAATTTATGGGTCGCTGTCGGGTTGAACCCGAACCTGTGCAGACGATCGCCAGCGCCGAATTTAGTGAGAGCCAAGCGGCGTTTCTCGACATTTTGCAACGGGTGCTGCCTGACCAAACGCGATCGCAATTGCTGTGGAAATTCGATCTCTTAGTTGCTGTTTTGATCCGGGTGCAAACGGAAGCGGGTAAGCCAGGGGCGCTGTTGCGAAGCAGCGAGCCAGATGATGTCCAGCAAGCGATTAACCAATTAGTCCGCTTTCTGACGCCCGGAATGCGAGCTTAGAGATACCCATTCAAAATCCGCAGAATTTTCGTCCGCTACCCAGACTTAGCCAGTGACGAGCGCGGCTGGCTTTGGTGCGAGACGTTGGGGCTGTGCTGGACACTTGGCAGGGAGAGTTGAGTTGGTGCGAGAGAACGTGCCTTGGCGGCGCTGCTACCGCTCAGCTGAGCAGTTGGACGGCAGCCTGGTACTGCCGGTCAAGCTCAGTCCCGACTTGATAAGGGTTGATGGGCTGTTGAGGAACGACGACATCGGGGGTGATGCCCTGCTTGTTGATGTCGGTGTGTTTGGGGGTTTCATATTTAGCCACGGTTACCGCTAAGCCGGCTTGATCCGGTAGCTCGAAGAGTGATTGAATCAAACCTTTGCCAAAGGTTTGCTCGCCGACGATGCGGGCGCGTCCGTTGTCTTGCAGCGCACCGGCGAGGATTTCGCTGGCGCTGGCGGTGCCACCATTCACCAAAACAACGAGGGGTTGCTCGCTGGCGATCGCCCCATGACCAGCGGCAAAGCTGTCTAGGGCACCCTGGCGATTAACGGTGTAAACAATCGTGTAGTCGTTGAGCCAGAGGCGAGCGACTTCGATGCCGGCTTGTAGTAGACCGCCGGGATTGTTGCGGAGGTCAAGGATGAAGGCTTGCGCCCCTTGGTTTTGGAGGGTGAGCAGGGCGGCTTTTAGCTCGGTGGTGGCGTTGGCGCTGAACTGGGTTAGGCGCAGGTAGCCGATGGGCTGGGGGCTGGATTTGGTATCAAGCTGGGCAATGACCGGGTTGAGTTCGATGCGATCGCGGTTCACGGCGATCGTCCGCGACTCCGACTCTTGGGGGGATTGAATCTCGAGCTTGACCGTGGTACCGGTCGGACCGCGCATACGGCTAGCGGCTTCCTCGAGGCTCAGGCCTTGGGTCGTGATGCCGTCGATGGCGAGGATGCGATCGCGCGGAGCGATACCAGCCGCGGCGGCTGGGGAACCCGCGATCGGCGCGACGACTTGGAGTTGCTTGCTCGTCGGATCGAGATCGATTTGTAGCCCGACTCCGGAGAGCGCCCCAGCAGTGTTGACTTGCAGGCTGCGATACTGTTCGGGTCGCAACAAGCGGGTGAAGGGGTCGTCCAGCTTCGCCAACATCGCGTCGATGGCGTCGTAGGTGTCGGTGCGGGTGGCGAAGTCGCGTCGCAAGAACTGCTGCCGCACAAACCACCAATTTTGACCATTAAAGGTGTCATCGACATAGGCTTGGTTGACGGTTCGCCAAGCCTGCAAAAAATCTTCTGCTCGTTGCTGTAGGCTAAGGCGGCTGGGGTCCAAGTCAACCAGCTCAGGGTGCAGAAAGCGATCGCCAACAGCCCTGTCCAAAACGCTCGCTTAGGCATAGAAGCTGTCAATTCGTCTCGTGCTCAACTTAGGCATATTCCTCAAGCATAGCGGCTCAGCCCAAGCCATGCCCGCGCAGTCCTTTTTGGGGAGCAGTCAGCGGCACTATTCATCGCCCTCAACTTGCACTTGATACTCGGCAGCAGTGAGAATGTCTTCCAGCTCCGCGTCAGGATCGTCGAGCCGAATCTTCACCAACCAGCCCTCGCCGTAGGGGTCTTCAGCGATGCCTTCCGGTGCTTCAATCAGCGCTTCATTGCGTTCGATGACCGTGCCAGACACCGGGGCATTGAGTTCCTCAACCGCTTTCACCGACTCAATCGTGCCGAAGCGCTCGCCAGCCTCTACAGAGTCGCTCAGCTCAGGTAACTCGACAAAAACGATGTCACCAAGCTGATCGATCGCGAAGGCAGTAATCCCCACTGTGGCAATCTCACCATCCAAGCGGACATACTCGTGGCTGTCTAGATACTTTAGGTCTTCAGGATACTCAAATGCCATCGCCGGGCCTCAGTCTGCGGAATGAATGAACCAGGATTCGGTGCGTTACTACGCTACTACAAATGAGTTCACGTTAAGCAGTCATCAGGCGTTGCTTGAGACTGTCGGGTTTGCCGCGTGCCACAATGCAACCATTTTGCAGCAGAAAAGCGCCGTCGCAGTAATCCAGCTCATTGAGGCGATGGGTGACCCAGAGGGCCGTGAGGCCGCGCTCTTTGACCAAGCGTTGGACTTGGCTGACGAGTTCGATTTGCGTGTCGGGGTCGAGCAGCGCAGTCGGCTCGTCGAGGATCAAGACAGGGCAGTGACGGGCGATCGCCCCAGCGATCGCGATCCGCTGTTTCTGACCGCCGCTGAGAGCGTAGATCGGCCGCCGCTGAAAATCCAGCAGATTAACAGCGCTGAGGGCATCCTGAACGCGCGCCCGCACTTCCGCAGGGGGCAGTTGTTCAGCCACGAGACCGAAGGCGACATCCGCGCCGACCGTGGGCATGACCAATTGGTGGTCAGGATTTTGGAAGACGAAGCCCACAGGCTGATCGATGCCGATGCTGCCATTAGCGGGTTCTAGCAGTCCGGCGAGCAAGCGGAGCAAGGTAGATTTGCCGCTGCCATTGGTGCCGAGCAGCATCCAAAACTCGCCTTTAGGAACGGCGAGTGAACAAGCGCTCAGGACACTGGCTCCTGAAGGCCAGCGGAATTCAAGGTCTCTGACATCAACGGCGAGTGGGGTCATCGGTTGAATTGTAGGAGTGATCGCCCCGAAAGATGGCGGCAGACGGACTGCCAAAACCGCCTACTCCGCGATCGCGAGGAAACCCGGAGGACGACCCGTCGCCGTTGCCGACTTCTGCGACACGATCGCGGCACTGATCTGGTCGCTCATCAGGGCGACTTGCTTGTCAGTCTGCTTCTCGCAGGTGAGCTCGAGGAGTTGTGGCTCACCGCGCATGGCGTCCTTAATGCTCTGGTGTAGGCTACGGGCGTCGTCTTCCTCCTTGCGTTGCACGGAGACGGGGACGGGGGAGTACTTGAGAATCAAATCGATGGTGAACATGAGTGGTTGTGCGCGCGAAACTGAGAAATTGCGATCAGGCGAGTGGTGCTCAGCGCGGGTCAGATTGCGGGCTGCGATCGCCTGACTGAGCTAGACCCACCATAGCAGCGCAGCGGCAAACTTAAACTTTCATTAACGTGCCGACTAGCCAGCGACCGCAATTTCCTTTTATGATAGCAGGGTAAAGAATCGTAAACTTTCGTTGCAGTTCGCTCAGTTTTGAGTCCCTAGCAGGTTTCAGGCGGGCAGTCAGCAACGCTTGCATCATCTTTTACTCTCAATTGTTTCGTCGGAGATTTATACGCTTATGACCATCGCAGTCGGAAGAGCGCCAGCACAACGGGGATGGTTCGACGTCCTCGACGACTGGCTCAAACGCGACCGCTTCGTCTTCATCGGTTGGTCAGGTCTGCTACTGTTCCCCTGCGCCTA
>JAAUTY010000095.1 GCA_012031265.1 Spirulinaceae cyanobacterium SM2_1_0
CCGTAACCGCACCGCCGCCGCCCGCACCGCCGCCGGACTTCAAGAGTCCCGGCCCTGCGCCTGCCGCTCCGGCACCAGCGCCTGCGCCGTCTGTGGTCAAGCCGCCGAAGGACGAAGGTGCCGCACCTTAACCCCTCACGGTGAATTGCCTTGCCGCGAGTCCGTGTCCGCCAACACGTCAATCCGCTGAGCAGCAAGTATCAGCAGCCGGTTGCCTGTCCCGATTGGACACGGGTTTATGCCGAACCATCGCGCCCCCTGCATCTGGACATTGGCTGTGCGCGGGGCACGTTTTTGCTGGAGCTAGCCCCGTTGCGCCCGACTGTCAATTTCCTCGGCCTCGAGATCCGCGAGCCGCTGGTGGCCGAGGCGAATGCGCGCGGCGGCGCGCTCGGGCTAACCAATCTGCATTACCATTTCTGCAACGTCAACATTGATCTGCCCCACTTATTCACATCGCTCCCAGCGCCGGTGCTGCATTGGGTCACGATCCAGTTTCCCGATCCCTGGTTCAAGCAGCGACATTTGAAACGGCGGGTCGTGCAGCCAGAACTGGTGGCGGCGATCGCCGATGCCCTCCCTCAAGGCGGTCAAGTCTTCTTGCAATCTGATGTCTTGTCGGTTGCACAGGAAATGCGGTCGCGCTTCGCTGCCCATCCGGCTTTCCAAGCCACTCATCCCGACCCTTGGTTGGCGGTCAACCCGCTGCCAGTGCCGACCGAGCGCGAAGTGGCAACATTAGCAAAGGGCGAACCGGTTTATCGCTGTCAATTCACCCGGACTCAAGGCCTAGACTCAAATTCTGCATAGCGATCGCGCCAGTGCTGATACTCAGCCGGGGTATTCAGATCGCAACAGACGAGCGACGTGGCCAACGGCACAGCCAGCAGGTCAGCGAGATGCTGCCGGACAATCTGCCGCAGGCCTTGGCTGTCCTCGGCGATCGCCAGCAACTCCGCCCGCAACGCGCCCGCGACCAGCAGCGGATGGCCGAGACGTTCGTGGTAGCTGGGCGCTGTCAATAGCGCTCCTGTCGCCTGTTGCTGTTGCAGCAGTGCCGTATAAACCCAGGCGGGGCGGGGCTGATCGACAGCAATGATTGCCAGCGTCGCGAAGTCAGGGGGCAAATGTGCCAAACCGGCCAAGATGGAGCTAGTTTTGCCGCGTTCGGGGTCAGGATTATGGGCGATCGCCACATCCGCTGGTAGTGTGAGCATCGCCTGACGGGCACTGCAAACCACTAGAGGTTTTAGACCAGCCTGGTGCATCTGCTGCACTTGGTAATCCAGCAGCGTCGTCGCGCCCCATGGCAAGCTCGCCTTGTCTCGACCCATGCGCGTCGAAGCGCCCGCCGCCACAATTAAGCCCCAGTGACCCGTCATCTCTGCGTCGCGGCAAGCCGTTGCCGCTTAAGGTGCTTCTGTCGAACCGGGCGCTTCGCACTCGCAGACCAGCCCGCCGAGGAAATCTTCAACAATCGCCAGTGGCCCAGCCAGATCAGCCCGCAGATTTTCAATCAGACCGCTAAACCGCTGAATCACCGCTACCAGTTCCACACCATCCAGGTATACCTGCTGGGTCGGGTAGTTCTGAAAAAACTCCAGCGGGGTGACCTGATTGTCCTCGCTCAACGGCAGCAATACAGCGGCGCGCAGCGACTGGATATTGGCCCGCCGCGACTTGGTGTGCAGCACTTGACCGAATTCGTACAGCAGATATTCCCCCGGCAGGCTGTTGAGCACGCGGTTCAGCAGCAAAAAATCGACCGTGAGTTCGTAATTGAGCAAATTCCGCACTGTTTCGGGATCTTGACCCGAAACGCGCAGTAAGTAGGCAATCTCTGAGGACTGCTCACCCGTCGCGGCAAACTCAGCGAGATTGTCAATCTCCACGGTCTGTTGCACCGGGCCGTAGGTGAGGATCAGCTCCTCTGCGGCCCGGCTGGTTTCCGCCGCGAGCAATAAGCTACTACCAGCCCCGAGTAAGCTCAAACCTGTCAACCGTAACCAGCGACTGAGGGCATTGCCCTGTTTTTGACCGTGTGATCGCCCCAAAAAAGCCATAATTACCCCGTTACTTCCAAATGTTTATCCAATTTCTCAGGCCTCAACGTCGCCAGTGCGGCAGGGAGATCAGTCGCTCGTGCCTGATCTCCCTGCCGCTCCGGTCTCAGCTTGCTCGTGCCTACTGTGACTGGTGCGCCATTTCGATCGCCTCAAGCTGCGCCAAGATGCTCAGTAACTCGGCTCGAGCACAGTCTTTATAGGCCACCCGGCCGCCAGCCGGAAGCGTCGATTGGGTGTCGGCATCGAGGATCTCGGCATCGGCCTCGCTGGGGTCAGCCGCCTCAGTCGCAGTGGGTGTCTCGCAGTCGCAGATGAGGTCTTGGAGAAATTCGCGGGCGACCCGCAGCGCCGGTTCCACCCGCTCAATGAAGTTGCTGACACGGGTATAGGCGAGTTGCAGGCCGTTGAGATCGACATTCAGCATCTCGGCTGGATAGCGGTCGATCAGTTCGATCAGCGAGAGTGCGCCGTCGTCAGCGATCGCCGCTTCAATCGTGCCCCGTAGCGCATTGATATTGGCTTCCGGGCGGCCGGTATTCATCGCTTGGTCGAGCTGGATCAGCACAAACTCGCCCAGCGAGGTATCGAGGGTGCTCTGGATAAAGTCTTGGCTGATACGGATTTCCTGGCTCAAGATGTCCGGCAAAAGTTCCGACAAATCGCCGATTTCGGCGAAGAAGTCGCTCAGCTCGGCGGGCACTGTGCCGGAGTTGGCAAAATCACTGAGGGTTTCGACAGAAATCACCTGCTCTTGACCACTGTACTGCAACACGACTGTTTCCACTGCCGCTGCCTCGCCAACCCAGCCCAGTAGACTCACACCGGATGCGAGTAGGAATGAGCGTCCGAGGGCGATCGCCCCTCGCTGGAACTGAACCGATAACTTCCCCTGAAAACCAAAGACCATAACAAAGCTCCTCTGCTAACACAGTGCCAGCTCGCGGCTAGCGAAATACACTAAAAACTTGTGGCTAGGATACAAGACTTTGTGGCCGCCAGCATCCGCCAGATCTAAGAGGTTAGTGGCTCAACCTCAGTGGTTGCTAGGGAACGACATTCGCTTAACATCAGTCTAGTACCGGCCAAGGGCAGCTCGTGAGTACTGTTTACGGAGGGTACGAGCGAGTTGTGTCAGAGAGAGTATCGCAACCCCTTGAGAACCATGATTGTGCGTAACTCGATGCTGGGTAAGCTCCAAATTTTGCCGGGTGCTGTGGCGGAGATCCTCGCCAACAGCAGCGAAACCGGCACGCTCACACTCGCAGATCGCTATGGCTTGATGGCGGCGATCGCCGACGAATCGCTAGAAGAAGACGAGCGCCGAGCCATCAATCGCCTCCTCCGCCGCGTTCAGCGCGGCTGTATCCAATTGACCTGAGCGGACAAGCGGCGCAGGTTAAGTAGCAGGGGGTTGCCGGTAGGCGAGAAAGTATGGCCGAGCTTGTCCAAAGCGAGCGAACCAGCCGGTGACCGTTTCGACTCGCGCCGCCGCCGCACCGCGCGCCTGAAGTTGTTGTTGAAACTCAGCCACCGCTTCCGTGTCGTCAAAGACAGCAACTGCGGCGGGGGCGGCTTGAAAGGCCGTCAGTAGCGCCGTGGTTTCATTGCTGGTAAAGGCTTGATAAGTGCGCCCCGACTGAGCGATATAGAACGGTAGGCTCGGCAAGTCAAAGCGACGCGCAAAGAGGACTTCGGTTTGCGGCTGGGTGGTAGTGGCGATCGCCTGGGCAACCCGCTGCGTCGCCGAATGTTGCGGTTCGAGTGCTGGCATCAGGCTTCCCCAGACTAGCAGCAGCAAAATTGGGCCGCTGAGTGCTGCGATCGCCAGCCCGCGCCGCCAACGCCCCCGCTGCAACGCCCAGAATTCCGCACTTGCCAGTCCCGCCAAGCCTACGGCGACCAAACTGGCGGCGATGATCCCACCGCGCTCCAGCTCCAACCAGCGCGTCGCCGCTAGAGGCAGGGCGATCGCCAGCCCCCAAGCAACACTGAGGAAGAGGTAACGTCCTGCCCGCGCGAGGATTGCCCGCTGGCCGACCATTGGCTGGTCGGCCAGCAAGTAGCGGGCGAGCACGAGGGCGATCGCCGGATAGGCCCCCAGCGCATAGGCCGGCAATTTACTGGGAATGAGTTCGTAGATCAACCAACCCGCCGCCAGCCAAGCCGCGAGTTCGAGCGCCGGTCGTTGTCGTTGCCAAACCTCGCAGCTCAGTTGTCCGAGCGCCCCCGGCAAAAAAGCGAGCCAAGGCAAGAAAGATAGCGCCAGCACAGCGAGGTAGTAACCGGGCGGCCCCGATTGACCGAAAACCGTGCCGCCCGCCGCCCGGTCGAGGATGTACCAGTCCAGCAGCCAGCGGATGAACTCGCCGCCATCGGCTTGCCAGGCGAGCCGACCCCAGGCGAGCAGAGGCAGCAGGGCGAGGGCGAGCGCAGCCCAGAGCCGCCCGTCCCAGAGGTGGCGGCGTTCGGGGGCAAAAATGAGTAGAAATAGCCACATCCCGCCCCCGAGTATAAGAATCGGTGGGCCTTTGGCGAGTAAGCCGAGACTGGTCGCCCCCCAAAACAACACCAGCCAGCGCCAGCGCGGCTGTCGTAAGTAATGTAGGAATGCCAACACCGCCACGGTCTGCGCTAGGAGCAGGGGAGCATCGGTGAGCGCCACTTTCGCCAGGTTGGGCAGCAGCAGCGAGCTACTGGCGATCGCCCCCGCCGCCCAAGCCACCTCGCGACCGAAAAGTGAGCGACCGAGGACAATCATTGCTACCACCGTACCGCTGACCGCCATCACGCCCGGAAGGCGAGCGGCAAACTCATTCTCACCGCAGAACTGGAAGGCGACGGCGATCGCCCAAAATAGCAGCGGTGTCTTGCGATGCGGCTCCGACCAGAGAAAATCGGGCACGACCCAGTCGCCGGTCGCGCGCATGGTATGGGCAAAACCGGCATAGGCGGCCTCGTCCTGATCCCAGAGGGAAATGGCGTCGTTATTCCAACAGAGACTCAGCAGGCTGAGCGCAAAGATCGTGCTGAGGAGCCAGCGGTTGCTGACGATCGCGTGCATGGATAGTTGAGAAGCGAAAAGTTTAAGAGGAGTGGGGCGATCGCCGCTAAACAGCAACCGGCTTCAAGGCTTTTCAATTCATTGAGGCATGGATCTCAATGACGGGAGCGGGACGTAGGCCACTTTGAGGGGTGTATTCAGCAGGCGATCGCCCCAGCGCGAACAACGGCACAGCGCTAAATCCTAGCACGTCGAGGCGAACGATCTTTTAAGAAAGACAACGATCTTCGGCGTGACCTCCCGAAGTCTGGTTAGGCTGGGTAGCGGAGTTTTGAATCATGCAGCAATCGTGGCGAAAGGCACCCCAGAATACATCCTCGCGCTGGACGTCGGGACGACCGGCAATCGGGCGATCTTATTTGGTCGCGATGGTCAGATCGTCGGTCAAACCTACAAAGAATTAACCCAGTACTATCCCCAACCCGGCTGGCTCGAACACGACGCCATGGCAATCTGGCGCGACACCCGCGAGATGATCGGCGATGTCCTAGTGCAAACCGACACCATCGCCTCGCAGGTCGCCGCGATCGGCCTGACTGTCCAGCGCGAAACCTGCTTGCTCTGGGACAAAACCACGGGCCGACCGTTACACAAAGCCATCGTCTGGCAAGACCGCCGCACCGCACCGCTCTGCCGCCAGCTACGCGCCCAGGGCAAGGCGGAAGAAATTCAAGAACGCACCGGTTTGGTGCTGGATGCCTATTTTTCGGCGACCAAATTGGCTTGGCTCATCGACCGTGTACGACAGGAGCAGCCGGAACTGGACTGGGACAATGTGCTGGCAGGCACGGTGGATACCTGGGTGTTGTGGAATCTGACCGGCCGCCAAATCCACGCGACGGATCACAGCAACGCCAGCCGCACAATGTTGATGAATTTGGAATCCTGCCAATGGGATAGTGCGCTCTTGGAGCTTTTTGGCATTCCGCCGCAGATTTTGCCGGAGATTCGCCTCAGTCTTGGCGATTTTGGGGTGGTTGATTCCGAGCTGTTTGGCAGTGAGGTGCCGATCGCGGCGATTTTCGGGGATCAACAGGCGGCGCTCTATGCCCACGGCGGTGATCGCCCGGGCCTCCTCAAATGCACCTACGGCACTGGCTGCTTCTTGGTCGCGCAGACTGGGGAGCAACTGACGCGATCGCAAAACCAGCTCCTCTCCACCGTTGCCTGGACCGAAAAAGGTCAGACTAATTACGCCCTTGAAGGGGCCATGTTCACCACGGGTGCCGCGATCCAGTGGCTGCGCGACGGTCTACAACTCATTCAGTCCGCCGCCGAAACGGAACCGCTGGCAAACGCTGTTGAGGATAATGGCGGGGCTTATTTTGTCCCCGCCCTCAGCGGCCTCGGCGCGCCACACTGGGATATGAATGCGCGCGGCTCCTTCCAGGGGATCACGGGCGGGGTGCAGCGCGAACATATTGTCCGCTCCGTGCTAGAGGCGATCGCCTACCAAGTGCGCGAGGTGGTAGATGCCATGAACCAGGATGGCGACGAACCGATTGGCTTGCTGAAAGTCGATGGGGGTGCGTCCCGCAATCAGTTTTTGATGCAATTTCAAGCCGACGTGCTCGGCATCCCAGTCGAGCGTCCGGCGATCCTCGACGCCACGGCCCAGGGCGCGGCCTTCGGTGCCGGCTTGGCAGTGGGTTTCTGGCCGAGCTATAGTGAGCTGATCGCTCAGCGCCAAGTCGAGCGAGTCTTTGAACCCGGAGCCAGTCAGGCCGCAGCGCAGGATAGTTTCCACACTTGGCTGCGAGCGGTTGAGCGCGCCAAAGATTGGATGCAGTAGGCCACTCTAGCGAGATTGTTATAACGATGAAACTCTCCGCCGCTCGTCTGCAATTCCAGCGCGAAGTCCAGCAACCAGACGACCAGATCGATCTGGCGCGGGCCGCACTCTACTTAGCCGGGGAGGAATATCCGGAACTAGAGCCAGAAATTTATCTAGAGGCGCTAGCGAAGATGGCGGCCGTTGTGGGCGATCGCCTGCCCGCCGAACGCTATCCTCTCAAGGTGATTCAAACCCTCAACCAGCATCTTTACGAGGAATTGGATTTTCGTGGCAATGCCCAGGACTATTACGACCCGCGCAATAGTTTTCTGAATCAAGTCATCGATCGGCGCTTGGGAATTCCGATCACCCTGGCGCTGGTTTATCTCGAAGTGGCAAAGCGACTCGATTTCCCGATGGTAGGCATTGGAATGCCCGGACATTTTCTCATCCGTCCCGACTTCCCTGACGCGGGGATCTATGTCGATACCTTCAATCGGGGTGAGGTTTTATTCGATGCCGATTGCGCGACGCTATTGAGTGAAATTTATCAGCAACCGGTAACCCTACAGCCGCAGTTTTTGGTTCCAGTAACGCGGCAACAATTCCTCACCCGGATGTTGGTGAATCTGAAGTTGATCTATATCAACCGCAATGATCTGCAACGCACCCTGGCAGTCGTGGAACGATTGCTGATTTTGACCCCAGATAATCCCCTAGAGCGGCGGGATCGCGGTTTATTGCACTCCCACCTCAATGAACGGCCGCAGGCGATCGCCGATCTCGAGGCCTATCTGGATGCCTATCCCGAAGCCCGCGATGCGGCCGCCGTACGGCAATTGTTACAGGAGTTACGGCAGTGAGTAATTCTCCCGACCCCCCTAATTCTTGAGTCCAGTCGTACTAATGCCTCGGGTCAGTTGGCGCTGCACCAGCACGAATAGTAAGAGCATCGGCAGCGTCGCCATCGTCACCGCCGCCATCAGCAGCGGCCAGTTGCTGGTGAATTGTTCCTGAAACTGGGCGAGGGCGAGCTGCACAGTTCGCAGTTCCGGTCGCGTGGTAAAAATGAGAGGTTTGAACAGGTCATTCCATTCACCGATGAAGGTGAACAGAAACAGCGTCGCCAGGGCTGGGCGGGCCAGCGGCAGGACAATGTACCAGAGTACCTGGAGTCGATTGGCACCATCGAGACAGGCGGCTTCTTCGAGGGCGAGCGGCTGACTGACGAAGTGTTGGCGCATCAGGAAAATGCCAAAGCTACTAGCGGCAGCCGGTAGAATCAGCGCCCAGTAGGTATCGATAAGCTGTCCCCATTTCAAAACTAGAAAGACGGGTATGACCAAGACTTGAAAGGGGATCGCCAGAGTCGTCACCACAGCGACTAGGAGCGCTTGGCGGCCCCGGAAGCGCAGGCGTGCCAGGGCATAGCCCGCGAGGGCTGAGGTGATCAATTGACCCAGGCAGGTCGCGATCGCAACCAGAGTGGAGTTGGCAAAGGCGAGCCAAAATTGCCCCTGTCGCCAGGCCTGTTGGTAGTTGGCGAGGGTGAGGGCGCGATCGCCCTCATCCAGACCCAAGACCGCTCCAGGTGGCTGCAAGGATGTCCAGACAGCGATCGCCACAGGCAACAAGACCAGGCCCGCCGTGAGCACTAGCAGGAGAGAGATGACAGGATTGGGGAGAGACTGGCGATCGCGCCGGAGGTTCCAGGGCATTGATAAGTATTTATCCCGAGTCGCTAGTGCAGCGATAAGTTATTCTCGCGAACGTCAGCGCTCACGGTCGAAGTCCGGCTCAGTACATTAAGGTAGGTTAGTGGCTAACCGCCCGATCGTAAACTCTCAAAAGTTTACGGGTGTCTGCTGCCCTGGGGTGCTGACTTTGTTTTAGTGCTTTGGCAGTTGCAGCGGCACGGCTCCAGACAGCGTTTGGCTCTGTGTCTGCCAGCCAGCGGACTCGCCATTCTCAGCTCTTGAGCCAGGACTTGATGAACTTGAATCTCAGAGGAGACTGTCCAAACCTATGCAAGAACTTGCAGTCCGCCCGGAATTTGACTTCACTAGCGAGGCTTACAAAGATGCCTATAGCCGCATCAATGCCATCGTGATCGAAGGGGAAGAAGAGGCAAAGAACAACTACATTGCGCTCGGCAAGGTTCTGCCCGACCATCAAGCAGAGCTGGAGAAGTTGGCGAAGATGGAAGCCCGTCACAAGAAAGGCTTCCAGGCCTGTGGCAAGAATCTGAGTGTGACGCCGGATATGCAGTTCGCGCAAGACTACTTTGCGGCTTTGCACGGCAACTTCCAAACGGCCTTGGCCGCGGACAAGATCGTGACCTGTTTCTTGATTCAGTCCTTGATCATCGAAGCTTTTGCGATCGCCGCCTACAACATCTACATCCCTGTCGCTGACCCCTTCGCGCGCAAAATCACCGAAGGCGTCGTCAAGGATGAGTACTTGCACTTGAACTTTGGCGAAGAGTGGCTGAAAGCCAACTTTGAGAGTGTCAAGGAAGAGCTGGAGCAAGCCAACAAGGAAAATCTACCCCTGGTTTGGAAGATGCTCAACCAGGTCGAAGCCGACGCCCACGAGCTGGGCATGGAAAAAGAAGCCCTGGTCGAGGACTTCATGATCAGCTACGGCGAAGCATTAGCCAATATCGGCTTCACGACCCGCGAGATCATGAAGATGTCCGCTTACGGTCTAACGGCTGCCTAACTCAGGCGAGTGCGGGCGGAGTCCGATCCGCTCGCTGCTGCCGCTCCGCTGCGAGCGGCAGTTTTGGCTGCCAGCCAGCGGTGAGCGCACGACGTGCGCGCGGCCCCGCTTTTGCTACCATCATTGCTTAGCAAGTCTTAATCTTTGGCAAGCGCTTCACTTGATGTCGCTCACTCTATCCTGTTCTGGTCTCTGATATGTTTGGTCTCATTGGTCACCTTACCAGCCTCGAACACGCGCAACGGGTTGCTCAAAGGCTCGGTTATTCCGAGTACAGCGACCAAGGGCTTGACTTTTGGTGTGCAGCACCGCCACAGCTTGTCGATGACATCACCGTGACCAGCGCCACCGGCCAGACAATCTACGGCAAGTACGTTGAGTCCTGCTTCTTGCCCGAAATGCTCTCGCAGCGCCGCATCAAAGCCGCCATTCGCAAGATCCTCAATGCGATGGCCGCGGCTCAAAAAAATGGCATCCAAATTACCGCGTTGGGCGGATTTTCCTCGATCGTCTTCGAGAACTTCAGCCTCAAAAACCAACAGCGCGTCCGCGATGTCGAGCTGGACTACAGCCGCTTTACAACTGGCAACACGCACACCGCCTACATCATTTGCCGCCAGGTCGAGCAAGCAGCCCCGAAGCTTGGAATTGATTTATCACAAGCAACAGTCGCAGTCTGTGGCGCGACGGGTGACATCGGTAGCGCCGTCTGCCGCTGGCTGGATCGCCAGACGGATGTGCAAGATTTGCTGCTGATCGCTCGCAATCAGGAGCGCCTGCAAAATCTGCAAGCTGAACTCGGTCGTGGTAAAATCCTTGGCTTGGAAGAGGCGCTGCCACAGGCGGATATTGTCGTCTGGGTGGCGAGTATGCCCCGTGGTGTTGACATCAGCCAGATCCCACTCAGGAACCCTTGCCTGCTGATCGATGGGGGGTATCCAAAAAATTTAGATGCCAAAATGCAACAGCCGGGGGTTTGCGTCCTCAAGGGCGGTATTGTTGAGCACGCCCTCGACATCGACTGGCAGATCATGGAGTTGGTCAATATGGACGTGCCCGGTCGGCAGCTCTTTGCCTGTTTTGCTGAGGCGATGTTGCTGGAGTTTGAGCAGTTGTGGACGAATTTCTCCTGGGGCCGCAATCAGATTACGGTCGAGAAAATGGAGCAAATCGGCACGGCATCCTGCAAGCATGGCTTCCAACCCTTGCTCTCATTTTGAACGGCTGGCAGCTTGCCGATGTTCCCGATCTTCCAGACGCATAAGCCATGGCTGCGACGAAAACTAGACCCTTCCTACTCGATTTTGAAAAACCCCTCTGCGAACTGGAAGCTCGCATTGACCAGATTCGTGAACTGGCCCGTGAAAATAACGTCGATGTTTCTGGTCAGATTCACGAGCTGGAAATGAAAGCGGAGCAGTTGCGCGGCGAAATCTTTAGCACCCTGACGCCAGCGCAGCGCTTGCAGCTTGCCCGTCACCCGCGTCGGCCTTCGACGCTGGATTACATTCAGGCAATGACCGATGAGTGGTTTGAACTCCATGGCGATCGCCGAGGTAGTGATGACCCGGCGCTTGTGGGCGGGGTCGCCCGTTTAGCCGGTCGGCCGGTCGTGATCCTGGGGCACCAAAAGGGCCGCGACACCAAGGATAATGTTGCCCGCAACTTCGGCATGGCGTCTCCGGGCGGCTATCGCAAGGCGCTACGACTGATGGAGCACGCCAACCGCTTTGGGATGCCGATTCTCACCTTTATTGACACGCCCGGGGCTTGGGCGGGGATCGAGGCGGAGCGACTGGGGCAGGGCGAGGCGATCGCTGATAACCTCCGCAGTATGTTTCAGCTTGATGTGCCGATCATTTGTACAGTGATTGGCGAGGGCGGTTCCGGCGGCGCGCTGGGGATCGGTGTGGGCGATCGCCTACTGATGTTCGAGCACGCCGTTTACACCGTCGCCACCCCCGAAGCTTGTGCGGCGATCCTCTGGAAAGATGCCAGCAAAGCGCCCCAAGCGGCGGCAGCGCTCCGTATTGCCGCGCGTGATCTCCAGGAACTCGGTTTGCTGGATGCGATCCTCCCAGAACCCGCCAGTGGCGCTCATGCCGACCCGCTGGCGGCCGCCGCTACTCTCAAGCAAGCACTGGTGGTCGGTCTCGAAGAACTGCTGTCTCTGTCGGCGGCACAGCGCCGCGAAGGTCGTTACCGCAAGTTCCGTCAGATCGGTCAGTTTCAGGAAGTGCGCTAGGGTTCTGCGGGGTGATCGCGCCGCCCCCAAGTCACCACCACCTAACTTGGGAAATTTGCTGACCGTTCACTACTAACATTTTGAGAGTGGTATAATAGCAAAGTAACATTTGTTTACATTTCCCGAAGGCGACTGAGGGAGCGCCTCACAGAGCAGTGAGCCGCTCTGCAAGGTTAAGCAGGCTGAGCATTTCTGAGATTGTCAGCAATCCTTGATGGCTGCTTCATCACTCATTCCCTTGGTGTCTCGCCGGACAGGATCATCGCAAGGTGAGTTGCATCTAACGATTTAATGAATTCCAAACCTTCTCCGTTGCGCGCCCTGATTACTGGAGCCAGTAGCGGCATTGGCGCAGCGACAGCTCTAGCATTTGCTCGGGCGGGAATTGCAGTGCTCTTGGTAAGCCGCTCGGCAGACAAGTTGCAAGCCGTTGCGGCTCAGATCACAGCAAGTGGGGGTCAGGTAGAAACTTGTGTGCTTGACCTCAGTCAGGTGACAAGGGTTCGTCTTGCCATCCAGGCGATCGTCGGCGAAAAGCTCGATATCTTAGTCAACTGTGCAGGCATGGGCTACACCAGCCCTCTAGCAGCGATGCCGCTGGCCGACTGGCAAGCGCTTTTCGACCTCAATGTCACCAGTGTTTGGCAAGTGATCCTGGGTGCTCTGCCGGCGTTGCATGCCAGCACCCAGAGCACGATTATCAATGTGACCTCGATTGCTGCCAAAACTCCATTCCCGACTTGGGGCGCTTACAGTGCCAGCAAGGCGGCGTTGGTGGCGTTATCCCAGGCACTGGCGGCTGAAGAGCGCGCTGCTGGTGTTCGCGTCGTCATCGTCGCCCCGGGCGCTGTCAACACGCCACTCTGGGATACGGATACCGTTGATGCTGATTTCAATCGGCAGGCAATGCTCACGCCCGAAACGGTGGCTGAGTCGATCTTGCACGCTGCTACCGCCCCAGCGGGCGCAGTGGTTGAAGAGTTGGTCGTGATGCCCAGTGCTGGTGTGCTCTGAGCCAGTACTCCATCGGCAAAACGACTGGCAAAACCTGGTCTCGTTTTCACACTGAATACTTATACATCGTTATGACTTCTGCTTCTTCCACCAACGGCTCGGTTGACCATGAGGCTACGACCACGGCACTCACGAACGGCAAGCCGGCGATCGCCACGCGACCCGACCGCGCCACTCTGAATGGCCGCCAAGCCCAGATGCGACCGGTTTCTGAGGCGTCGAAAGCTGAAATGATGGCAGCCGTGCATACCCTACTTGAGGGCGTCGGTGAAGACCCCGAACGCGAGGGTCTGCTCAAAACCCCGAAGCGCGTCGCCGAAGCAATGCTTTTTCTGACCCAGGGCTACAGCCAGTCGCTCGAGACCCTGGTGAATGGCGCGATCTTTGACGAAGGCCATAATGAAATGGTCTTGGTGCGCGACATCAATGTATGTAGCCTCTGCGAACACCATATGTTGCCATTCATGGGCCGCGCCCATGTCGCCTACATCCCGAACCAAAAAGTAGTGGGTCTGAGCAAATTGGCACGCATCGTAGAAATGTATGCCCGCCGCTTGCAAGTTCAGGAACGCTTGACCCGCCAGGTCGCTGAGGCGATTCAGGAAATTCTCGAGCCGCGCGGTGTCGCCGTCGTGATTGAGGCGACGCATATGTGCATGGTCATGCGTGGTGTCCAAAAACCCGGCTCCTGGACGGTCACTAGCGCCATGGTGGGTGATTTTCAGGATGACCACAAGACTCGCGAAGAATTCCTTAGCCTGATCCGCCACCGACCGAGCTTCTTCTAGTTCTCGGCGGGTAGGCTCGACTGCCGGAAAGGGCTGATCATCATCGGCCCTCCCCAACAGTTGGTTTTGCCCTTGAGCTACGTAGCTTCGTAACTGGTCTTCTGTATTGAGCCGCATTGACTTTGGGAGAATACTGAGGGCGATCGCCCTACATCGGGAGTACACTGATGCTACCTGACCTCTCCGACGACCATGTCAATCTCAATTGCTCGCCACCTGTTGCCCCTAGCGTTGTTCACGGCTCTGCCTTACCCCGCGATCGCCCAGATCACCCCCGCCCCCGACGGCACCCACACCCAAGTCCAATTCGACGGTCAGACCTATCAAATCGACGGCGGCACCCAAGCCGGAGCGAATC
>JAAUTY010000096.1 GCA_012031265.1 Spirulinaceae cyanobacterium SM2_1_0
ACCCAGGGCGATCGGGATACGGGGGATCAGAAGAGCAGTGGTTAGACGACGCTGATTTTCTAGTACTTGTATAGAGCCCTGGGTGGGGCGATCGCGATCGCCCCACCTTGAATGCACCCCGCTCCAAAACGGCGGGGGGTGCATTGTGAGCGGGGTGGTAATCAACCCGCCAGTCTAGTACCGCTACGCGGAATTTTGAGTTTTGAGTGATGAGTGCAGACAATACAGGCATCCTACGGATCCTGAATGGGGATCTCATTGCCGCCGCCTTGTACTGGCCTCAAGCCGTCGCCGCTGCGCCGCCAATTCCCAAGCATTCGCCGTACCCAAGTCAATCAGCGTTCAGCCCGACCGCTGCTTATAATGAGGCGGTGGATTTGCCGAGCGTGCTCGCCGCCTACCGTGACCTCAGGGGTTTTGAGCGCCGGGGATAAAATCAATGGCTAAACGTGTCTTCTTCAGCTTCCACTATCAAGATGCTCTCGATTTCAGAGCCAGCGTCGTTCGCAATCATTGGTTAAACAATCCTGAGAGTCAAGCAGCGGGCTTTTTTGAAGCACCGGCTTGGACAGCAACTGAGCCGCAAGACCTGGCACGGGCGAAGCAGTTGAGCGATCAAGCGTTGGCGGGCACTAGTTCAACTTGTGTGCTCATTGGTACGCAAACCTACCAGCAGCCCCAAGTTCGCTACGAGATCATGCGGAGCATTAAAAACGGTAACCCAGTCTCCGGCATCCATATCAACTCGCTCAAAGGACGGAACGGGAACACAAAATCGCGGGGCAAGAATCCGTTTAAATATCTCGGAATTGAATTTTCTGGCTCTGGCTATCGGGCGATGCTTTGGGAGTTGATCGACGACCGCTGGCAGCGCTATAACGAACTGGATCGCAGTTTTTCGTATATCTGTCAGCGCGTGAAGCCGGAGCAGCGGGGCAAGTTTTTGGAGCTGGCGGCGTTGGTACCGGTTCGCGATTGGATGGTGAATGCGGGCTACAAGAATTTGGCTAAATGGTTGTGAGGTCATGACCCCACGGTAGTGGCTACCACGGTTTCTAAAGCTAGATCCCACGCCTGTCATAGTCATTTCGATCAAGAATGAGACATCTTGACGTGGAAATCAATAGGTTGAATAGCCCCTGTAGCTTCTTCGTGTGTCTCAAAGTTATTTGAAACAACGATAACTGTCAGTCGCGTCTCGGCTCTGGTCAAGGCGTGCTAGATGCGGTTGGGCTTTTAGGTCAGGGATGATACCAAATCCTGTTCTCGGAACCCAAGAATTGTATCCCTCATTCCCAGCCCTGCTCCCAAGTCGGGAGCAGGGAGCCGGAAGCCCTCTCTCAGTCTGGGAGGGTTGGGTGAGGGGTTTGATTTGCGGGGTTGAGATGCCGGATTTAGTATGAGCAGGGAACTCGTCAACGGGAACCTGCGATCAAAATCGGGCGGTCGGCGTGATGGCGATCACGGCTTCATAGAAACTAAGCCGCCCTATCATCACGCTCTCAGAATCGCTCGATAGGATTAAAACAATTCATTACAAGCTTGACGTTGGCTCGACCGTATATTATGAAGGCTGCTCAATCGTTGCGACAGGCGATCGCCCACTGGCGGCGCAACCTGACGCCAAAGTCGTTACAAGTTCAACTCACCGTCGGCATTGCAGCGATGGCAGCCCTTGGGGTCGTGGCGATCACGGCTGGTATTAGTCTGCATCTCGACCATCTGATCGTCTCCTCTCACAAGGAACAGGTTCGCAATCTCGCCCAACGTTTTGAAGATGCCGTCAAGATTTATGACGAAATGCTGCCGGATACGATGGTGCTGCAAAAAGCCATCGACCATCTGAGCACCGGCGACACTTTGATCTGGATTGAAGACGATAACAATCGCATCACTGCCCAGTCGGAAGTGTTGAAGATGGGCGGTCGCGCTGACAAGTTGCTCGAGATTGATGAGGCGGAAATCACGCCTGACCCACGCTTGCATCGCGTCGGCAATGATTATTGGGTGCTGTGTGGCGCGCCGTTGGTAGTTCAAAATATCAACCTCGGGCAGGTGAACATTGCTCATGACACGACTGTCAATCAACGGATGTTCCAGAAGTTGATTGGGACATTGACACTCACCAGCGTGGGGGTGATTGCGGTGATGACCTTGGCGATCGCCCTGTATATTCGCCGCGCCCTCCACCCGCTGCAACAAATGCGTCGCGCTGCCGCTGGCATCTCGGCCGAACGGCTCGGCGAAGACCAGATTGTGCTCAGTCATGCCCCCAGCGAGATCGACCAACTGGCGGTGGCGTTTAACCGGATGTTGTTGCGCTTGCACGACTCTTGGCAACATCAGCGCCAGTTCGTCAGCAATGTCTCCCATGAGCTACGCACCCCGCTGACGCTCGTGTCGGGCTACCTGCAAAGTACGCTGCGCCGTGCCACCAACCTGAGCGAACCCCAGCGTGATGCTCTCAACATTGCCGCTGGTGAGGCAGAGCGCACCGTCCAGTTGCTGGAGGATTTGCTGAACTTGGCACGCGCTGACAGTGGGTACCTACACTTTCACTGCACGTCGCTGGCGCTGGAGCCTTTTGCGGCTGAGGTGGCGGACATGGCGCGGCAGTACAGTGATCGCCCGATCCATCTAGAGGTGACTGAACCCTCACCGATCGCGATCGCCGACCCCAACCGACTCAAGCAAGTTTTGATCAACTTGATTGATAATGCGGTTAAGTACTCAGCAGCGGGTAAGCCGGTGACCTTCAAAGTCGGCACCAACGAGCAATGTGCTGAAATCCAAATCTGTGATCAGGGCGTCGGCATTCCGCTCAGTCACCAGGCGCGGATCTTTGAACGGTTCTATCGCGTCGATGACACGCGCTGTCGCAGTACGGGGGGCGTTGGTCTCGGTCTCTCCATTGTCAAAACGCTGATCGAAGGCATGGGGGGCAATGTGAGTGTGCGCTCGCGTCCGGGCACTGGCAGCACCTTTATCGTGACCCTACCGCTAGCACCGTCCGACCAACTGGCGCGTCCACTCTGCTCGCAACTTGATGCTTCCTCCCGAATCTAACCCCATTTTCGGTACCAGAACTATGTCAATGTCTGTCCTGCTAACGTCGTTTCAAACCTGGCAACCCCACCAGATTTCCAACTCCTCCGATGATCTGATTCGCTTACTCCTGGAGCAGCCTACGCCGGGTGTGACGCTGCATTGCCTGCGGCGTTTGCCCGTCGAAACCGCGACCGCCAGCCAATTGGTCTTGCGGGCGATCCGCGCCTGTCAGCCGGACTGGGTGCTGTGCGGCGGGATGGCTGAGACGCGATCGCGGCTGAGTCTCGAATCCAACGCGCGCTGTGGCGATCGCCAACTGTTCTCCCGTCTCGATCTGCCGTCGCTGGTCAGCCAACTTGCCACGACCGAGATCAGCGATGATGCCGGCCGCTTCGTCTGCGAAGATGTCTATTTCGCCGTGCTGGACTATTTGCAGCAGTCTAACGGTTCGAGCCGCTGCCTGTTTGTTCATGTCCCGGTCTTGACCGTAGAGAATCAAGCAGCAATTGTGGCTGATATGCAGCGCTTGTTGGCTGTGCTCGCGGCCCAGACAATGGTGAGCGCTTAGTGTGAATTGCTCAGGTTGCGGGCGATCGCGAGGCCAGCTTCGCGGCAGTGCGGAGGATTTGACCGGCCAGAATCGCCGCCCCAAAACCATTGTCGATATTGACGACAGCGATGCCAGCCGCGCAAGAATTCAGCATCGTCAGCAGCGGGGCTAAGCCGCCCAGACTCGCGCCGTAGCCGATGCTAGTGGGCACGGCGATCACCGGGCTGTCGGCGAGACCGGCAACGACACTGGGTAGGGCACCCTCCATCCCGGCGATCGCGATGATCACATCCGCAGCCGCTAAGACCTGGCGATGCGCCAGCAAGCGATGGATGCCGGAAATCCCGACATCCCAGAGTCGCTGCACCGCAAAGCCGCAGAGTTCTGCCGTCACCGCTGCTTCCTCAGCGACGGGAATGTCAGAAGTCCCAGCCGCTAAAATCGCAACTTGACCCGCTGTCGCCGGTCGCCGCTCGGGTTCACCGAGGGCACAAATACGCGCCTCCGGGTAGTAGCGCAGCTCGCGCACCTGCGTCCGGACTTGTTGGTAAACGGCTGGTTCAATGCGCGTCGCCATCACCACCGGATGATGTGCCTGCATGGCGAGCAAAATGCGTACCAGTTGCTCGGGCGTCTTGTCTTGCCCCCAGATCGCTTCCGCGAAGCCGGTGCGGAGTTGGCGATGGCGGTCGATCTTTGCAAACTCGCCGACAGGCTCAAAATCAAAATACTTCAGCCGCGCTTGTGCGGCCTCGGGGCTGACCTCGCCGCGCGCGACCGCCGCCAGTAGGCTGTGAAGTTGGTTGGGATCGGTCATCAGTTCGCCGTCAGCCGTCGGCCGTCGTCAAGGGTTTTCACAAGATTTTCACAGTAGTGTGTGACAATAGAAGAACTATCCTTGCTGGGGTGCATCTATACTTTCGCTTACACAAAACCTTAAAAGAGTCATGAAATTCTATAAATTTGGTGCTGACCTCACCCCAGTGAGCGCCTCTCCCTGCCCGGGAAATTCAGAAAACACACCGGATCGGGTCAAAACCCTCGAAAGTCTCCAGAAAATCTTGCGCTCTCGCTGCATTGATTATGCCGAATATCAAGCCTTGTCGGCGGTGATGCTGCGGGGCTGTGTCTGCGAGGATGAGCTAGCTCTGATCGAGCGCATTCACCACGGCATTCAGCAGGGCATCATTGCGGTTTCCTGATCTGGCAGGGGCGGCGTCAGGTAGGGTTCCAGCCGAGCACTACAACAGCGAGCCAACCCAGCACAGCCCCCCCGACCACTAACCAAATGGCGCTGAGCCGGAAGCGGAATAGGGCGATCGCCGCCAGCAGGGTGATGGCGATCGCGAGTCCATCGAGTGGGCGCAGGAGCGTCACCAGCGCCAGTTGCACAGTCACCACCGCCATCAGGGCAACAGCGCTGACATTCACGGCATCCAAAAAGGCAGCCGCCCAGGCAGAGCGGCGCAGCCGGGGGATCAGCGGATTCAAGGCGGCAACGAAGCCGAAGGAGGGCAAGAAAATGCCCACTGTGGCGACGACGGCACCCGGCCAACCAGCGACGAGATAACCAATAAAAGTGGCGGTGGACAGCACCGGGCCGGGGGTGAATTGACCCATGGCGATCGCATCCAGCAACTGTTGCTGTGTGAGCCAGTTACGCGCAATCACTTCACCTTCGAGAAAGGCGATCAGCACGTAGCCGCTGCCAAACAAGACCGCGCCGATCTTGAGAAACACGAGGCCGAGTTGCCAGAGCGGCGGTGTCACCGTCGCTGCCGTTGTTGCGGCGGCTTGGGCTAAGGCCGCCACGGTGCTGCCACCTTGGGTAGCCGCGCTGAGATTCAGACCGGTGACGACGAGTTGGGCGGGGCGATCGCTCGCCTGACCGCGCCGCCACCGCAACCACAGTGCTCCCACCAGCCCGCCGATGAGTATTGCCAACACCTCATTCAGTCCCCAGAGCAACAGCGGCACGACGCCGAGGGCAATGAGCAAGAGTTGCCGATTTTTCACCGCCTTCTGACCCAACCGCCAGAGTGCTCCGGCGATGATGGCGAGCACGGCGGGTTTGATGCCATAGAACAAGGGCGCGATCGCCGGTAGAGTGCTGAATTCGACATATACCCAAGCCAGCAAACCGGTCAGTGCTACGGCTGGCAAGATGAAGCAACTGCCCGCCACAACTAGCCCCGGCCAGCCGCCACGGTCATAGCCGACGTGCATCGCCATTTCGGTGGAGTTGGGACCGGGGATCAGGTTGGTCGCCCCGAGCAGATCAAGAAAATGCTCCGAGGTCAACCAGCCGCGACGGCTGACGGTCTCGGTCTCGAACATGGCAATGTGGGCGGCTGGCCCACCAAAGCCGATCACACCTAATTTGAGAAATAAGCGGGCAATTTCGCCGAGATTCGCAGTTGAGGGGCTAGACATGATTGCTCAGGTGAATCGCTGACCAGGAATTCAGCAAAAATCTAGCGCACCGAGATTAAGTCAACATTACTACTGGCTCGATTCAACCAGCGTCATTCTGAGCTTCAAATGGCGTGCTGTTTTCCTAGCATCCGCTTCAATGCAGGCCTATCGCTGGCTGTGGATCATAATTGCGGCGTTTGGTCTGCTCGCGCTGGGCCGTCTATTCAACCATTGCGGGCAGCGGGCCGGGGTGAACCTCGGAGCGATCGCGCTGTAGAGCAACCCATCGAAACCTACAATAGAAATATGTCCGTCACGATCCAGCGACTACCGCCCGAAGTCATCGCGATCATTGCCGCTGGCGAGGTGATTGACTCGCCCGCCGCCGCGATCCGGGAGCTGATCGAAAACGCCCTCGACGCCGGGGCTGACCGCATCACCATTGCCCTGCACCTCCCGCAGTGGCACTTACAAGTTACCGACAACGGCCGAGGCATGAGCCGCGCCGACTTGTGTGAGTGTGCCCAACCCCACAGCACCAGTAAAATTCACCATCCGGCTGACCTCTGGCGGATTAGCAGCCTCGGTTTTCGGGGCGAGGCACTGCACAGCCTCGCCCAGCTCGCCCAGTTGGAGATTCGCAGTCGTGCTCAGGGCAGCGACAGTGGTTGGCTGGCGTCTTACAACCATCACGGCCGCGTCATTGCCGAAGAGATTGCGGCGATCGCTCCCGGTACGATTATCAGCGTCCGGGATCTCTTCGGGCGCGTCCCCGTGCGTCGCCACGCCCTGCCCGCTCTCAACCAGCAGCTCAAGGACATCCAAACCATCGTCCAGCACGCTGCCCTCTGTCAGCCGCAGGTCAACTGGCAAGTCTGGCAAGACGACCAACTCTGGCTGCAAATCTACGCCGGGGAGACGGTGCAGGCGATCGCTCCACAATTATTGCGGCGGGTCAGCGCTAGCGATTTGCACTACGGTCAACTGGAAGTGACGCCGCCGGGACAGAACACCCCAGCGCGGTTGGAGTTGCTCGCCGGTTTACCCGACCGCTGCCATCGCCGCCGCGCCGACTGGGTGAAGGTGGCGGTAAATGGGCGGTTGGTGCGATCGCCCCAGCTTGAGCAAGCCTTGATTGGCGGCTTTGCCCGCACCTTGCCGCGCGATCGCTATCCCCTCAGCTTTCTCCACCTGCACCTGCCGCCGTCGCAGATTGATTGGAACCGTCACCCGGCGAAGACGGAGATTTATCTGCAAAAGCTGGATTTTTGGCGATCGCAAGTCCAAGAACTCCTGGGCAACTGGCTACAATTGCCCCTCAACGATAGCCCCGCCCGCCTGTTGCAACCGCGCTTGGAGCAGTTGCTGAAAACCGCTGAGTCGCCTGCCCCCTATCAGTTCAATCGCCAAATCGCGCCGACTCCGGCCCCAACTGCGGCGAGTGAATTGCCGCAACGTCAACTACGCGCTGTCGGGCAAGTCAACAACACCTACATCGTTGCCGAGCACGCTAGCGGTCTCTGGCTGGTGGAGCAGCATATTGCTCACGAGCGAGTGTTGTATGAGCAATTGCGGGCGGCCTGGGAGTTGTTGCCAGTGGAGCCGCCGTTAGTTTTGCAACTATCAGTGACGCAAGTAGACGCCTTGCAGAACCTAGGATTAACCGTGGATTTATTTGGCCAGGGGCTGTGGGCGGTGCGGAGCTTGCCGGGATTGTTGCGCGATCGCGATGATTGCCTGGATGCGATTGTCGAGCTGAGTCGCGGCGGCGATTTGCAGACCGCGCAAGTCGCGACCGCTTGCCGCAGCGCCATCCGCAATGGCACACCGCTGAGTTTGCCGGAAATGCAGCAATTACTGGATCAATGGCAAGCCACCCGCCAGCCCCGCACTTGCCCCCACGGTCGCCCGATTTTTCTGGCGCTGGAGGAAACGGCGCTGGCGCGTTTTTTCCGCCGCCATTGGGTGATTGGCAAGAGTCACGGGATCTAACGTAGGGGCAGGTTTGCAACCATTGGTGTGAACTTAAGCAGCTAAAGGTAGGAATAGCCAGGGTTAGCCCCCTCAAGCTGACACCAGATATCAGCCCACTGAGAATCACGCTGTCGGTGACGCCTTCGTTTAGCCGTAACCAAACCCAGAAGTTTAGCGTGCTGAGTAAAAAAGAGCATTAATTCCACCGAGGTATCATCCCAACAAGCCCGGGAGTAATGGTAGAGACCGCAAAAGACCATCTCCAGAGAAATCGTCTCAAGGGGTTGGACGCAGGGCGGAAGCGACCTGGGCACACAGGTCATTGAGAACGGCATACAAAATCCAAGTGGCAACAATCTGAATCTCGACGCCATTCGTATCCTCGACCCAAAGATAAGCTAGCCCCAGCAAGCGTTTGGTCAGGCAAAAAGCATCCTCAATCCGCCAACGACATTTTCGGGGCAAAAAACTCAAAACTCCACGTAGCGGGACTAATCCATCTGTGAGGCAAACCAGAAGGCCCAAATCACCGTACAGGCGAACAGGATGGTGCAGAGAGTGTGTACCCAAAAATGCCAGAGTTGAGAATTGATCAGCGTGACAACCATCGTGATCCACGGGTGACGAGCGCGCGTGTAATCATTGGCAACCGTTCGCAAGTGCTCGGTGCTCAATTCAGAGCCGGTCGCGAGGTTGACGATCACTCACTACTATTATCTAGATTACCCAATCCGCCTCCCGGCTGGCATCAGTCCCGTGGCGGGGGCGGAATTTTGTTACAACAGATGAATGAGTGCGCTGCCGCGATCGCCAGACTATCAGCCGGCCGGCACCGCTACAAAGACGAATCTACTGAGTGAATCTGCCTTTTTTACATGATGCTCGATAACGCCAATCCAGACGCGACCCCATCCGCCGAGACTCCCCTGCTGCTGGGTACGCCACCGACCGGGTCGCCGCCTGCTACCCGCATCGATGCTGGTTTTGCTCAACGCCACATTGGGCCAGATGCCATTGAAATTGACAAAATGTTGGCGGCGCTCGGCTACGACAGCCTGGAGGCGTTGATCGCAGCGGTGGTTCCGGCTGACATTCGCTTACCGCAACCGCTCGACTTGCCTCCAGCGCGCGGCGAGTATCAGGCTTTGCAAGATTTACAGGCGATCGCCGCCCAAAACCAAATTTGCCGCAACTTCATCGGCATGGGCTATTCCGACTGCATCACCCCGCCGGTCATCCAGCGGAATATCCTCGAAAATCCCAACTGGTACACCGCCTATACCCCCTACCAGGCGGAAATCGCCCAGGGTCGTCTGGAAGCGCTGCTCAATTTCCAGACCGTCATCACCGATCTCACCGGCTTAGAGATTGCCAACGCCTCACTGCTCGACGAGGGCACAGCAGCAGCGGAAGCGATGAGCATGAGCTACGGGCTGTGCAAGACGAAAGCCAACGCCTTCTTCGTCGCTGACACCTGCCACCCGCAAACGATCGAAGTCGTGCAGACCCGCGCTCGACCCCTGGGCATTGAGGTGATTGTTGGCGACCACGAGACCTTCGATCCGGCAACCACGCCCGTTTTTGGCGCGCTGTTGCAATACCCGGCGACCTACGGCCTGGTCTTCGACTATCGGTCAATAATTGCGGCGGTTCAGGCCGGGGGGGGCTTGGTCACGGTTGCCGCCGACCTGCTGAGCCTGACGCTGCTGACGCCGCCCGGTGAATTTGGTGCTGACATTGCCGTAGGTAGCAGCCAGCGCTTCGGGGTGCCCCTCGGTTACGGCGGCCCCCACGCCGCCTATTTCGCGACCAAAGAACAGTACAAACGCCAGCTCCCCGGTCGCCTCGTCGGTGTCTCCAAAGACGCCAGCGGCAAACCAGCGCTGCGTCTGGCGCTGCAAACTCGCGAGCAACACATCCGTCGCGACCAAGCGACCAGCAATATTTGCACGGCACAGGTGCTACTGGCGGTGATGGCGTCGATGTATGCGGTCTATCACGGCGCTGATGGGTTACGGGCGATCGCCATGCAGATTCACAAGCACGCGGTACTTTTGGCTGCCGGTCTCAAGCGTCTCAACTACAGCGTCGACAGTGCGCCGATTTTCGATACGGTCTGCGTCGGTGTCGGGGCGGCGAGTGCGCCGGTTTTAGTGAAAACGGCGGCGCAGCAAGGCATCAATCTGCGGCTGCTCGAGCCGGGTCTGGTCTGCATCGCCCTCGATGAAACGACGACCCTTCAGGATGTCCAGGATCTCTGGCGGCTCTTTGCCAATCGCGATGACCTGCCCTTCACGGTGGCTGAACTGGAGCAGACGGCGAATTTCAGCTACGGCGATCCCTTCGTGCGGCAGAGCGACTACCTCACCGAGCCGGTCTTCCGGCGCTACCGTTCAGAGACGGAGTTGCAGCGCTATATGCAGCAACTAGCGGCGAAAGATTTAACCCTGACCCAGGCGATGATTCCGCTCGGCTCCTGCACCATGAAGCTGAATGCGGCGGCGGAGATGCTGCCGGTGACTTGGCCGGAGTTTGGCAAGCTGCATCCCTTTGCACCGCGATCGCAAGCACGCGGCTATGCAATCCTCTGCGAGCAGCTCAGTACCTGGCTGGCGGAGATTACCGGCTTTGCAGCGGTCTCGCTACAACCGAATGCGGGTTCGCAGGGCGAGTATGCAGGTTTGCAAGCGATCCGCTGCTACCACATGGAGCGCGGCGAGGCCTACCGCAATGTCTGCCTGATCCCTGACTCCGCCCACGGCACGAATCCGGCGAGTGCCGTCATGTGCGGCATGAAAGTCGTGGCGGTCAAGTGCGATCAGCAGGGCGACATCGACCTGGCTGACTTGCACGCTAAAGCTGAAAAGCATCGCGAAAACCTAGCGGCGCTGATGGTGACCTATCCCTCGACCCATGGCGTTTTTGAGGTGGCGATTCGGGAAATCTGCGACACCATCCACCAGCACGGCGGTCAGGTATACATGGACGGCGCGAATATGAATGCCCAGATCGGGCTGTGCCGACCGGGGGATTTTGGCGCGGATGTCTGTCACTTGAACCTGCACAAAACCTTCTGTATTCCCCACGGTGGCGGCGGGCCGGGGGTGGGGCCGATTGGTGTTGCAGCCCATCTAGCTCCCTTCTTGCCGGGTAATGCGACGGCCGGTGTCGGGGGTGAGCAGAGTATGGGGGCGATCGCCGCTGCACCCTGGGGCAGTGCCAGCATTCTGGTCATTTCCTGGCTGTACATCGCGATGATGGGCGCATCGGGGCTGACTCAGGCTACCCAAGTCGCGATCCTCAATGCCAACTACCTAGCGCAACGACTCGACCGCGCCTATCCGGTGCTGTTCCGGGGCAAGGCGGGTTTAGTCGCTCACGAGTGCGTCATCGACCTGCGCCCGCTGAAGAAGCAGATCGGGATTGAAGTGGATGATGTCGCGAAACGGTTGATGGACTACGGCTTCCACGCACCCACGATGTCTTGGCCGGTGATCGGCACGATGATGGTGGAACCGACCGAGAGCGAGGCACTGACTGAGCTGGATCGCTTCGCGGCGGCGATGCTGGCGATCCGCGAGGAAATCGCCGCCATTGAGTCCGGCGATGCCGACCCCCAGGACAATGTGCTCAAAAACGCACCCCACCCGGCGGCAGCACTGATCTGCGGCGACTGGACGCACCCCTACACGCGCGAGGCAGCCGCCTACCCAGCTGCCTGGCTGAAGGAGAACAAGTATTGGCCGCCGGTGGGTCGGATTGATAATGCGTTTGGCGATCGCCATCTCGTCTGCTCGTGCGTCGGCATGGACGCCTACCGCGATGATTGAGGGAGCACGACTTACCGAAGGTCTTGAGAGAAAAGTGCACACAGATGCATTCGATGACGTGGGGATTCATGTCAACTACAAAAACTCGAGTGTATGGAATGCCATCGAGTTTGATGAACCGTAAAGCCCAGTTCTTCTCAATCGAGAATTCGTCAACCAGCCTTTCGCAGAAGAGTTTGCGAGCTGGCTTATTCAGCATAGCAGGTGGGAGCTGGTAAGTTCCTCGACTGAAGGACGGTTCAGAGAGGTTCAGCAAATGGACATTGACGGGGAGCATCCCACATTTGCTCTGAGTATAAATGCTTAGAGATGCAGGTGTGAGAGACTAAAACCAAAATGAGGAAGACTCCCCATGACTTCAGCCGAAGCGTGACAACTCGAGTATCACCTCCAAGCAGCCGCCAAACTCCTGAAAGCGGATACCCTTGAAGCCGCGTTGCAGGACTTTGAGAGCACTGAGCTAGCAGCGCGCCGACACCTAGTCGAAACAGTCGGCTCCGCGGTCGGTGCCATTTTTTGCCTCCGGAGAGCCGAGTGCTGCTAGGAAAAAGCGGCAAGTCAAAACCTGTGGCAAAGTAAGCATTGCCAGCCGCGTTGCCCAAAAGCTCGGTCTGCCACCGCGATCTCCACTGAGTTCTGTGCTTGAAAAGTGTGCTCTGGTCGCCGTTGCCGAAAACTCATACCAGGAAGTCGAGGAAGACCTGGAATTGATGATGGGACTGAAAGTCGGTCACAGCACACTGCATCGGCTGGTTCAACTTGGGGCGCGCTTGAAGCTTTTGTGAGCACAATGGTCACCATAATCGGTGCCGCAGATGCTGCGTCTACGCTGCGCTTATCTCAATTGAGCTTTCTCTTTAAGTATTGCTGCTTGGTGCCAATCTGGGACACTCTCAGGTCTTGCTCGTTCAAACTTCTCAACTGGACTCACTCTCAACGGCAAATTTGTTGGGCACAATTCGGGAACCGTATCGCAATGCATAGACTTGGGTCAACTCTGCGCCAAAGAACAAAATCTGAGCAGAGTAGAATGTCCAGATTAGTAACACAATCACCGAACCAGCCGCGCCATAGGTCGAGCCGAAACCACTGTTACCCAGATAGAGACCAATCAAAAATTTACCCAGTGAGAAGGTTCTCCCGGATGGAGTGTGATAACAAAAAGTTATCGTTGAAAGGCAGCTAAAAAGCGGTCACGCATATTATCAAAATTCACGAAACCATAAGCTTGACGCTTGATTAGCTTCAAACGATTGTTGATTCCTTCGATTGCCCCATTAGTTGTACGATTCATAAAGTAGTTGCAAATGCCATCAAAATGGTTACGAATTGTGCCAGTAGCATCGCTGTATACAGAAGCGGCTTGATTCAACCAATCTTTCAATCTTGATGCTCCTTCCTCACGAGTTTTGGCAGTTTCGTATATTTCGCGAAATGCCTCTTTGTATTCATAGGCTTTTCGCAAGCGTTGTGACTGACTCAGAACCTGCTCTAACTTGACCAATTCTTCCTCCCCTAAAGTCTCATTATTTTTGAGCAATAGCCAGCGGCTACCTTTGATTTTGACCTTGAATTTTGTCTGTCGGCGGATGCAATTTAATTCTTTATTCACCGCCTTCATGACATGGAATCTGTCAATGACTATCTTGGCATTTGGGAAGACAGTCCCAATCACTTTGGGGAAGCCTCCCCACATATCAGCGCTAACCTCCTCCACTTTCTCTCTCGCCTCTAATGGTTGCTGCATCAGCACTTCGATAATTTCTTCCTGTTGATGTGAGTCGATAACCTCGACCAATTCCCCAGCCTCTATATCACCAACCACAGTGACAAAATCTTTGTGACCTTTGCGTTTGGCTATTTCGTCGATCCCTAAACGCTTGACCTGACACCATTCTTTTTTTTTCGGTGCTCACATTGATTTTTGTAAATGCCCTGCACCTGATCCCATGAGAGATCCTCTTCTCGCTTGACTTGCTCAACACTGCTGGCGTTGACTCGATGATAAATATACTCTTCGTAGCGTTGTGTATACTTTCGACCCCAGTCAATGAATTCAAGTCGCTCAGTAAAGTATTTCTGACAATTTTTACAGTAGAACTGACGCCGGGGAACTTTGAGTTGTAC
>JAAUTY010000037.1 GCA_012031265.1 Spirulinaceae cyanobacterium SM2_1_0
TTGGGCGGCATTGATCGCGGCGACCAGATCCGCTACCGTGCCGACGAAGAGGCCGGGATAGGTGCGTTGCAGCGCTGGGGTGAAGGCGAGCTGTGCAGCCGCGTGGCGATCGCCGCATCCAGATCCCAATTTCCCCCCAGCGCCGCCTGACCGATCAGCGTCGTCGAAGCCGCCAGCCGCGCGCCTGTCAAGTCATGCCAGGTTTGCAGAAAGTCGCGACCACTTTTCCCCTGCGCCACTTGACAACCGTAGAGCAGCAGGTCGAAGCCATCCATCATCGCGGCTCGCCAGCGCCGTAATGTGGTCGCTTGCGCCCGCAGCGTGGCGGCATTAATGACCTGCTCGCCGAGGTGGATCTGACCGGGCGCGCCGTGGCTGACGAGGTGCAGGCGACGATAGCCGGGGTGCTGTTCGAGGTGGTCGGCGATTTGGGTGAGGCGATCGCCCGCTCGGAGCCAGAGCAGCGCGGCTCCCGGTTGCAACCCCGCCGCCAACTGGTCAGCAGCGGGTAAGCTGGCGTCAATGGCGACCAGGGTGTTACTGCAAGCAGCGAGCGCGAGCGAATCGGCAAAATAGTCTAGTTCCAGAGTTCTCACGCCTATCATTCCTAGTCCTCCCCATGCCTGCCGCGAATGCAGACCGTTTGTAAACTTGCCAACTTACCCCATTACAATAAGCCGGGAATTGACAGAAGTCATCCGTAGTCCTTTCGCCAAACCGCGCAACTTGATTTAACTGCCGTAACTCTGAACCGCGCGCCAGAAGAAGTAGATGGCAAGCACGATCAGAAGCAAACTGAAGCTAACACTCACTACACGGTCTGGGAGTCGCGGCAGGAAGCGGGTACTGACTTGCGCGCCCAGCAGCCCGCCGAAGCCGAGGAGAATACCGTCCAGCCAGAGGACATTGCCCTGCCAGGTGTGACCGATGGCGGCGGAGGTGGCCGTGATGACGATGACGCCGAGGCTGGTTTGGATGGCGAGTTTGATCGGCTCGCCCAGCAGCAGCATCTGCAACGGCACCATAATCACGCCGCCGCCGACCCCAAAGAGACCCGCGAGCAGACCCGCCGCTGCCCCAGTACCCGTGCGCGCGAGCACCGGATGCAGCGACTGGGCGTTCTCATGGGCACTAGAAACGGCCGTTTCGCGCTTAACTAAGCGCCTGCGGAGCGCGGCCAGCCAGAGGGTCACGAGTAGCAAAAGACCAAAGGCCGCTTCTTTGAGAAAATCCGGGAACTGCCCGACTAAAAAAGCCCCAACCTGGGCCGTCAGGATGGCGGGCAGACCGAGGAGAGCGACGCGCTGCCAGTCCAGGTAGCCCATGCGCCAGTTTTGCAGCGTGCCAGACAGGGAGATGATGACAATTGCCAAACTGCTCGTCGCTACAGCCTGGTCATAGCTGCGCCCCAGGGTCACGAGGATCGGGACGAGCACGGTGCCGCCGCCGATGCCGAGCAGACCGGCGAGCAAACCGGCACCTAGACCGCTGAGTAATAAGAGCCAGCGTAGTTGGTTCATCGGCGATTGGGTTGGGATCTCCGGGTAAGCCTCGACCGACTCAAGCAGCTTGCTCACTGCGATTCACTCGCTCGGCCACCTTTTGATCTGACCAGCTTGGCAATACTTTTGCGCGCGATCGCCACCCAGATAACCTTGCAGCGGTCGGGTACATGGACACTAGCATATTGCTGGGGCTATGCTGACAGTCCAAACAGGTACAGGGCGATCGCCCTGCCGAGACAAATCGGAAATCTTGACAAAGTCCAGTCAGCGCTCAACGGTTTACCCTTACAATCTTGACTGCATTCCGCCCGGTTACCCCCCAGCCCGCCATTGGCGATCGCTGGCAACTGTGGCTATTTCGGACTTTTGCCCTAATGTCTAAAGTTCTCGTCTCCGATCCCATCGATCCGGCTGGCATTGAGATTCTCTCGCAAGTTGCCCAAGTTGATATCAAGACCGGCCTCGCCGCTGAAGAATTAATCCAGATCATTCCGGACTACGACGCCCTGATGGTTCGGTCGGGCACGCGGGTCACTCAACCCATCATTGAAGCGGGGACGCGACTAAAAATCATCGGCCGCGCCGGGGTCGGCGTTGACAATATTGACATTCCGGCAGCGACACGGCGCGGTATCGTCGTAGTGAACTCACCGGAAGGCAATACCACCGCTGCGGCCGAGCACGCTCTGGCAATGATGCTCGCCCTCTCGCGCTACATTCCCATTGCTCACCAGTCGGTACAGGCTAGCAAGTGGGAACGCAAACGCTTTGTTGGTACCGAGGTCTACAAGAAAACGCTGGGTGTCGTTGGACTCGGCAAGATTGGCTCCCATGTTGCCAGTGTGGCGAAGGCCCTGGGCATGAAGCTCCTCGCTTACGATCCCTTCATCTCAGTCGAGCGCGCTGAACAGTTGGGTTGTCGCCTCGTCGATTTGGATCTGCTCTTTCGCGAATCGGATTACGTCACCCTCCACGTCCCTAAGACGCCGGAGACGGCACATCTGATCAATGCTGAAGCCCTGGCGAAGATGAAACCCACGGCTCGCCTGATCAATTGCTCACGCGGCGGCATTGTTGATGAAGCGGCGCTCGTGGACGCCTTGCAGTCGGGGCAAATTGCCGGGGCGGCCCTGGACGTTTTTGAAGATGAGCCACTGGGTGAGTCGCAGTTGCGTGGGCTGGAGGAAAAGGTGGTGCTGACGCCGCATCTGGGCGCTTCCACCGCTGAAGCCCAGGTCAATGTCGCCATTGACGTGGCAGAGCAGATTCGTGACGTGTTGCTCGGTCTACCGGCTCGCTCGGCGGTCAATATACCCGGCCTCAACCCCAATGTCATGGAGCAGCTCAAGCCCTATCTGGAGCTGGCGGAGACGCTGGGCAATCTCGTCGGCCAACTGGCGGGCGGCCGCATCGACCGGCTCACTGTGCGTTTGCAGGGCGAGCTGGCCAATATGCAGAGTCAGCCGGTCGTTGTAGCCGCGATCAAAGGGCTACTGGTGCAGGCGCTGCGGGAGCGGGTTAACTATGTCAATGCCAGCATTGAAGCCAAGGAGCGTGGCATCCGCGTCATCGAAACGAAGGATGTTTCAGAAGCGGACTATACTAGCTCGCTGCACCTTGAGGCGCGGGGTTCGCTCGGCGAGCACTCGGTCACCGGCGCACTGCTCAGCCACGGCGAGATCCGCGTCACCAACATCGACGGCTTCCCGATCAATCTGCCCCCCAGCCCGCACATGGTCTTCGCGCTGCACCGCGATATGCCCGGTATGATCGGTCGCCTAGGGTCGTTGCTCGGCGAGTTCAATGTCAATATCGCCAGTATGCAGGTAGGACGCAAAATCGTGCGCGGCGATGCGGTGATGGCACTGAGTATCGACGATCCGTTGCCGGAGAGTCTGCGTGAGGAAATCCTCAAGATTGCGGGCATTCGGGATGCCTATACAGTGATGCTGTAGACTTGCGGGTAGCGAGTAACGCTTAGTAAGCCTAGCAGGTCGCTGGCTTTGGCTTCGGGAGCCGCCTGGTTTGATTCTACTCAGTTTCGCTGCACTGAGCGGGTTGCTGCGCTGCTATCGCTCTCCGCATGGTCATGTCGAATCGCTGGTGGGAACTGAAGATTTTTTGTCAGCCGCAGGCGGAAGACCTCGTATTTTGGCGGCTGGATGACTTTGGCTGCCACGGTACGGCGAGCGAGTTGAAGGGCAAGTCGCTGCTCGTTCGCGCTTATCTACCCCAAGCGGATGTGCAGTTGCTCGACCTAGCGGCGCTCTCGATCCGCCTGCGTCAGGATGCGCTAGTGGCTGACTATCCGAGTCCTAGCGTGCATTGGCATCTGCTGGATGAGGAGGATTGGGCGAGTAGCTGGAAGCAGTACTGGCAGTCGCAAGTGATTGGCGATCGCCTCCTCATTTGTCCGGCTTGGCTGGATAGTCAAGCGGAGTCGGTGGGCGATCGCCTGACGATCCGCCTCGATCCCGGTGCCGCCTTCGGCACGGGCACGCACCCCACGACGCAGCTCTGCCTGGAGTCCCTGGAGATGCGGATTCCTCCAGGCAGTGAGCCGACGGTCGCGGATATCGGTTGTGGCTCGGGGGTGCTCTCGATCGGGGCGATCTTGCTGGGGGCGCAGCGAGCCTATGCAGTAGACACTGATTCGCTGGCAGTACGGGCGACGGCGGCGAATCGTGATCTCAATCAGATTGCCAGCGATCGCCTCATCGTGCAGCGCGGCAGCATCGATGAGGTCGCCAAGCTTGCCAGCGGCCCGGTCGATGGGATTTGTTGCAATATCCTTGCTGAGATCATCATCGAAATGATCCCCGAACTCTTTGAACTCACCCGCCCCAAAGGTTGGGGGATCTTCAGCGGTATCCTCCTCGAACAAGCGAAGCCAGTCGCGGATATGTTGGAGGAACATGGCTGGATCGTCGCGACCCTCTGGAAACGTGGCGAGTGGTGCTGCTTCAATGTCCGCAAATCGTAGCGCAGCTAGAGGCAGTGGCGTGATCTAGACTTTCAGTAAGAATTCTTGCACCGCTGGCACAACTTGGTCGGCGCAACTACCAGCGGCGTCGTGGCCACAGCCGGGTAGCCGCCGCAAACGGGCATTGGGCAAAGCTTGCTGCAAACGCTCGCCGAGGGTGGGTGGAAACCAGCGATCGCACTCTCCCCAAAGCAACAGCGTTGGAAGGGTAATTTTCCCCAGATTCGCCTGTACCTCGCTCAGCAAGCCCGGTTCGCCGCGTACCAGCTTGTCGATTTCCTGAGTTGCTTGTTGGAGTTCTTCAGCGAACTTGGCGATCGCGCCGGGAAACTCGACGTAGGGATAGAGCGCCCAATCCAGATGCTGCGGCTGGATGGTGGCCGGATCGGCGACGACCTCTTGCCGTGCCAGCGCCACGATTGCCCGCACCAAGGGCAACAGCGGTCGGATCAACCGCGCCCGGTCGAATTGCCACACGACCTCCAGCGGCAAGTAGGCCAACAACTGCATCCAGATACTGGGAAGTTGTTCCAGGAAAATCGGGACATTGATCGCGACCAAGCGGTCAAACTGCTGCGGCTGGCGGCTGGCGGCGGCGAGGGCGACCAGCGCGCCGAGGGACTGGGCGATGACAGTGACGGGGCGATCGCCCACCAGCGCCGTCAAACTGCGCTGCAACTCGATAATCTGGTGCCCCGGCAACTCCGGCTCTGGCGGCTTGTCGGAAAAGCCATGCCCTTTTGCGTCCAGGCAAATCACGCGGTAGTGCTGCGACCAAGGGGCGATCGCCTCGCGCCAGTTGTAGCTCCAACTGCCAATACCGTGTAGGAGTACCAGCGGCGGGCCACTGCCGACTTCCCCGTAGGCGAGTTTGACCGGGCGATCGCGGGCGTCGGCGATCGCCAGCATCTGCCGTCCGCCAGGAAATGTCGCTTGCCACCAGTCGTCAGCCGTCGGGATCATGGCGTGAGTACGGTTGCTGGTTGCCGCATCAATTTACGACGAAAGCTGCTCGGGCTGGCTGGCGGTATCGCGGTTGGTGAACTTGCTGTCGCGATCGCCCTTGCCGCCGAACCAACCGCCCAGGGTTTTCACCAGTCCATCGATGTAGGTGAAGATGGCGGGAACCACGACCAAGGTGAGCAGAGTGGAAGTGCTGAAGCCGCCGATCACGGCGATCGCCATCGGACTCCGCACCTCGCCATCGGCTCCGAGTTCCAGGGCGATCGGCATCATGCCCGCGATCGTGGAAATCGAGGTCATGAGGATCGGGCGCAAGCGCGAGACCCCGGCTTCGATCAGGGCTTGGAAGCATGGCTTGCCTTCCCGGATAGCAGCGAGGGTGAAATCGACCAGCAAGATCGCATTTTTGGTCACCAGACCCATGAGCAGCACGATGCCGATCAGAGCGAAGAGACCGAGTTCCTTTTGAGTCACCAGCAGACCGAGCAGCGCGCCGCCCAGTGACAGGGGCAGCGCCATCAGGATCGCCAGCGGGTAGAAGAAGTTGCTGTAGAGCAGGACGAGAATCGCGTAGATCGACAGCACCGAAGCCGCCAGCGCTGTTAGGAAGCGGGTGAAGACATCGCGCATGATCCGCGCATCACCGGCCGGTTCTTCGGCGACATCGGGAGGCAGTGGGTTCATCGCCGGGAGCGATCGCACCGCGACCACGGCATCCCCCAGCGACAGACCCTCCAGGTTTGCCTCCAGCGAGACTTGCCGCGCCCGGTCGAAGCGCTCCAGGGTCGCCGGGCCACTGCCGAGGCGCAGATTTGCCACCGCCGAGAGTGGCACCAGTTGTCCCGAATTGCTGGGAACGCGCAGATTATTCAGCGTATCCAGGTCTTGGCGCGCCTCCGTGGCGATCTGCACCCGGATCGGGATTTGGCGGTCAGGGAGGTTAAATTTCGGCAGATTTGAGGCATTATCGCCGATGGTGGCGAGTGAAGCGGTACGGGCGATCGTCTGCACCGAGACCCCCAGATCGGCGGCGCGCTGCGGATCGGGTTCGACGATCAGCTCCGGCTTAACCAAGCTCAGACTCGACGTGACATCGACGAGACCCGGCAACTCGCGCATCTGGGTTTCCAGAGCACCCGCCGTCGCCGTCAAGCTCTCCGGGTTTTGGCTTTTGAGAATGATCGACAGATCCTTGTTGCTGCCGCCTGCGCCCTGGGAGCGGAACGCAATCCGGGCACCGGGAATTTCCTGAAAGACCGGTCGCATCGCCTGCTCAAACTCACGCTGGTGCATCCGTTCCGACTTCGGTACCAGGTTGGCGTAGATCAAGCCGGAATTGACGCTATCGGCATGGGCGAGCGCATTGCGGACAGCGGGGCTGGCGAGCAAGCGATCCGTCGTCTGCTGCAAGACCGTTTCCGTGTTGCTCAAGGTCGCCCCTGGAGGCAACTCAACGGCGACCGTGCTCAGTCCCGTATCGCCACTGTCGAAGAGGCCTTTGGGAATGTAGGGCACGAGTTGCAGGCTGCCGATGAAGAAGGCGATCGCCAGCAGCAAGGTAGCAATGCGGTTGCGGAGTGACCAACTCAACAGCGAGCGATAGGGCTGGCGGCGGCGTGGTTGCGGTTCATAGATTTGCTCCAGATCGTGGCGGAAGGTGTGGCTGGCGGCATGGGAGGAGCGTCCCGGCTTCGATTTGAGCAGATAGGCGCTCAGCATCGGGGTCATCGTCGTCGCCACCAGCGTCGAGAACATCGTCGAGACGGCGACCGTGACCCCGAAGGGCTGGAAAAATTGCCCCGGCACACCGCCCATGAAGGCGACCGGCAGGAAGACAGCAACAATCGTGGCGGTGGTGGTCACCACGGCCAAGCCAATTTCGCGCGCACCATCGATCGCGGCTCGGAAGGGTGACTTGCCCATGAGCAAGTGCTGGTCAATGTTCTCGATCATGCAGATGGCGTCATCCACTAGGTTGCCGATCGCCAGCGCCAAGGCGAGCAGGGTCATGCCATTCAGCGTATAGTCCAGCAACTGCATGACTGCAAACGTAGGGATGATCGACAGCGGCAGGGCGGTGGCAGTGATCAGCGTCGCCCGCCAGTCGCGCAGGAAGAGGCCGACGGAGAGGGCGGTGAGGACGCAGCCGATGATCAGCGCGTCGATGGTGGCTTTGTAGGAGTCGCGGATCGCGGTGGCGCGGGTGAAGATGAGTTCGGTCTGGATGTCGGGCGGTAAGGTGTCTTGAAGTTGCGCCATCGCCGCTTCAACCCCGTCGGCAACGGTGACCAAGGTGCTGCCGGTGCTCCGCAGTACCGAGAAGGCGACGACCGGTTGATTGTTGAGCAGCGCGGCTTGGCGAGCTTCTGAGAAGCCATCGACAACTTCGCCGAAGCTGCTGAGCGGCACGGTTGAGTTATTGGGCAGGATGATGCGATAGTCGCGCAGTTGCTGCACTGTGGCAGCGCTGCCCAGGGTGCGAATATTTTGCTCGCTGCCGCCGATCTCGACCCGCCCCCCCGGCAGGTTGATGTTGAAGCGACGGATTTGGTCGTTCACTTCCGTCGCGGTAATGCCGTAGGCCTGGAGGCGACTGGGATCAAGGTTGACGCGGATCTCGCGATCGACGCCGCCGAGTCGCTGGATCTGCGAGACACCGGGGACGGCGAGGAGAGAGCGGCTGATTTCGCGATCCACGAAGTCACTCAACTGCTCGACGGAGCGCTGCTCGGAGGCGACGGCGTAGGTCATGATCGCACCGCCCGCAAATTCGAGCCGCTGCACGACGGGTTCGTCCACATCTTGGGGGAGGTCGGCGCGGATCTGGGCGATCGCATTCCGCACATCATTCGTTGCCTGATTGCCATCGGTACCGAGCACGAACTGGATCGTGGTCTCGGAGCGCCCGTCGTTGACGTTGGAGATCAGTTGGTCGATGTCACCGAGTCCGGCGACGGCATCTTCGACTTTGCGGGTGACCTGGGTTTCCAGCTCGACAGGACTCGCCCCCGGCTGCGTGACCGTGACTTGCACGGTGGGAATGTCGATATTCGGCTGCTGGTCGATGCCGAGGGTGAAGAAGGAGTACATCCCGACGATCCCCAGCACCAGGAACATGACCAGGACGGAGACGGGATTTTTGACAGACCAGGCGGACAGGTGGAAGGACATGAGGTTGGGGGGGCAGAGTTTAGAATTCAGAGTGCTGAGGGTTGCGAGGCAAAGCGTTAACCATCGCTGGCTGGGGCTGCTGGCGCGTCGAGGAGATCGCTGGCGATGCGGACGCGATCGCCATCATTCAAGTACGGCGCTCCCTTCACCACCACCTGCGCTCCGGCCTCGAGACCGCTGCGGATTTCGACGCGATTATCCGCTAGGAGTTCGCCCATTTCTACCGGGGTCGCGACAACCGTTTCATCCGGTTGCAGGACGAAGGCGATCGCGCTGCCATCAGACTGGGGCAGCACCGCTGGAGCCGGGACGGTGACGCCCGCCGTCGTCGTGACCACGATTTCCGCGCGGACAAACATCCCCGGCTTCAGACCCTGCCGGGGGACATCGACCTTGACCGTCGCTTGGCGAGACTCCGCATCTACGAGCGGAGCGATCTCACGGATGCGACCCGTCGCCGCCAGCTCCGGATTGGCATCTGAAGTGAGGCGGACGGGCTGACCAACGCGAATTTGCTCTAGATCGGTTTCCGGCAGGGTCAACTGCACCTCGAGGCGACCGTCCTGAATTAACTCAAATAGTGGCTCCGATGTCACTGTCGTCGCTCCCACTCGCGCCTGTCGCTCAGCGACCAAGCCCGCGCGCGGCGCAACTAAACGGGTGTCGTTCAACTGGGCATCGATCAGCGCCACCTGCGCTTTGTTGCGCGCTAGCTCGGCTTCGGCTTGGGCGATGGTTTCCGGGCGCACCCCGGCGGCCAATTCTTGCGACGTGGCGCGAGCGTCTTGCAGGCGGGCCTGCGCTTGCTGCAAGTTCGCCGCTGCCGCCCGCTGCTGGTTCACGACTTCATCTAGGCGGTCTTGGGCGATCGCCCCTCCGCTTGCAGGAGTTCATTACGCTCGACCCGCTTCTCGACCAGTTCCAAGTCTGACCGTGCCTGGGCGACGCCAGCCTCGGCACTGCGAACCGCCTGCTGGGCGCGTGCTCGCTCCTCCACCCGTGCCCCCGCGCGCAGCTCGGCTAATCCTGCCTCCGCTTGCTGCACACTGGCGATCGCCTGTTGCCGCTGTGCCCGCAGCACCGAGCTATCGAATACGGCCAATACTTGACCCGCGCGTACTGCCTCGCCTTCATCGACCAGCACGCGCTCGATGCGGAGACCGCCAGTCTCGGCCGTCACCGGCAGCAGTTCAAAAGCATTGGCGGTGCCGGTTGCGGCGAGGGTACGCTGCACGCTCGTGACCTCAGCTTCAGCCACAGTCACGGTCTGGGTGGCAGCGCGGGGGCCGGCTGCGGCTACGGGAGCCTCGCCGTCTGCCGATTCAGCGGGGGCGCTGGGGGCGAGTAGGCGACCGCCAATCACCGCAAGAACCAGACCAATGCCAACTCCGATGGCGAGGCTGCGGAGGCTGGTGCGTCCCGGCAAACGAGCCGGGGTGAGGGGCGATCGCGTCGCGAGAACGGGTTCGCCATTGGGTAAGGGGGTTGGGTCAAGATTGGGCTGGGAAGCTTCAGGACTCACGGGGGTTCCTCAGGGCGATCACGCTAAAAATAATATTTAGCTTTTCTTAAGGTTCGTTGACCTTGTTCAATCTTAGCGAGTTCCGCGACAATTGGCGGCAGTACCAGCCGTCGCCCGGCGTTACACTAATCGACAGCTCGCACTCCGCAAAATCCCCGCCAACCCTCCTCCTGAGCGGCTCGCCCCTATGAAAGCGATTATGGTCGTGGGCACTACCTCCCACGCTGGCAAATCCACCCTCGTTACCGCCCTCTGCCGCATCCTCTCTCGCAAAGGCTGGCGAGTTGCGCCCTTCAAGGGTCAAAATATGGCGCTGAATGCCTACGTCACGCCGACGGGCGAAGAGATTGGCTACGCCCAGGCGGTGCAGGCTTGGGCGGCGGGGGTCAGTCCCTGGGTGGAGATGAATCCCGTCTTGCTCAAGCCCCAAGGCGATATGACTTCGCAGGTGATTATGCGCGGTCAAGCGGTCGGGTATACGAGCGCCGCAGAATACTACGAGCGCTTCTTTGAGCCAGGCTGGCAGGCGATTCGCGACGCCTTGCAGCAACTCTCGCTCGAATTCGATCTCCTCGTCTGCGAAGGCGCGGGTAGTCCCGCTGAGGTGAATATCAAACACCGCGACCTGACGAATATGCGGGTTGCCCGCTACCTGAAAGCACCGACGATGCTGGTGGTGGACATCGATCGGGGCGGTGCTTTTGCCCATGTCGTCGGCACGCTCGCCTTGCTGGAGCCTGAGGAGCGGAACTTGATCAAGGGCATTGTGATCAACAAATTTCGCGGTCAGCGCTCCCTCCTCGACTCCGGCATTACCTGGCTGGAAGAATACACCGGCATTCCGGTGCTGGGGGTGATTCCCTGGAGCGACCAACTCTTTCCGGCCGAGGACTCGCTGTCGCTGCTCGACCGGCGATCGCGCTCTCCCAACGCGGAACTCAACATCGCTGTGATCCGCCTGCCCCGCATCGCCAACTTCACCGACTTCGATCCGCTAGAGCTAGAGCCGTCAGTCAATGTCAGCTATGTCAGCCCCGAAGGCACGCTGAACTATCCCGATGCCGTGATCCTCCCCGGCTCGAAAACGACGATCGCCGACCTGAAAGTGCTACACGAAAGCGGCATGGCGCAGCAACTCAAGGACTATGCCCTCGGCGGCGGTACGGTGTTTGGTATCTGCGGCGGCTTTCAGATGCTGGGACAGGCGATCGCCGACCCCGATCGCCTCGAGGGGGGCGACTCTTACTATCAGGGCCTCAGCCTGCTCCCGGCCCGCACCACCATCACCCGCAACAAAACCGTCCGCCAGCGCAGTTGCCTGTCGAATCTGCCCCAGCCCGGCCTGCCGATCGAAGGCTACGAAATCCACCAAGGTCGCACCCAAATCCTACGCCCGGAAACGGAGAGCAGCGAACCTGCCTTTCAGCCCTTGTTCGACGACACCGGACTGGGCCTGGTCGATGCCTCGCGCTTGGTCTGGGGCTGCTACCTCCACGGCATCTTTGACAATGGCCCCTGGCGGCGCGCCTGGCTCAATCAACTTCGCCAACGACGCGGCCTCACCTCTCTACCGACCGGGGTTCCCAACTACCGCGAACAGCGCGAGGCGATCCTCAACAACATCGCCGATCTGGTGACTGATCACCTCGACCTCAAACCCGTGCTGCCGCTCTGAGCACGTAAGGTCTAGCTTCGCGGCGATCGCTGGGTCTAAATTATGGAATGCTGCCACGCCGTCATCGGATAACCTCCTGATTGAGCAGCTTGTGCCGTCGTCGAATGCCAAATCCATATCGTGAACCCCAAAAATTGCAACATCGGGAATATCGGGAAGGTTTGAAACCTTCCCCTACCGCCGCCGCCCGGACGATCGCTTAGCCGAACTTCGCCACGATACGTCGCATCGCCTCATTCACATTTTCGCGGCTGTTGAAGGCTGAAATGCGGAAATAGCCCTCACCGGCTGCCCCAAAACCCGATCCCGGCGTACCGACCACATGACAGGCTTGCAGCAACTTGTCGAAGAAGTCCCAACTGCTCAACCCGTCTGGTGTCTGGAGCCAGATGTAGGGCGCATTGATGCCACCATAAACGGTCAGCCCGGCTGCCGTCAGTTGTTCGCGGATGATGCGAGCATTTTCGAGATAAAAGGTGATCAACTGGCGAATCTGCGCCTGTCCCGCTTCTGAGTAAACGGCTGCCGCGCCGCGTTGCACGATGTAGGAGACGCCATTAAACTTCGTGGACTGGCGGCGATTCCAGAGCTGATGCAAGGCTACTGCTGTGCCGTCGGCCGTCTTCACCGTCAGCGACTGCGGCACCACCGTGTAGGCACAGCGTGTCCCCGTGAAACCGGCATTTTTTGAGAATGAGCGGAACTCAATCGCACAGTCGCGCGCGCCGGGAAGTTCGTAGATCGAGTGCGGCAGACTGGCATCGGTGATGAAGGCCTCGTAGGCGGCATCGAAGAAGATAACCGCCCCATGCTCGCGCGCATAGTCCACCCAAGCTTGCAAGTGTTCTCGCGTCGCGGTTGCCCCGGTGGGATTGTTGGGGAAGCAGAGGTAGATCAGATCGACCTTCTGACTGGGGATCGCAGCGGTGAAATTATTCTCAGCACTGATCGGCATATAGACCAAGCCGCCATACTTGCCATCAACAGCCGCTCCGGTGTTGCCCGCCATGACGTTGGTATCGACATAGACCGGATAGACGGGATCGGTGACGGCAATTGTGTTTTCTTTGCCAAAAATATCGAGAATGTTGCCGCTATCGCACTTGGCCCCATCGGAGACGAAGATTTCTGCCGCGTCAATCTCGCAGCCGCGCGCCTGAAAATCTTGTGCGGCGATCGCCTCCCGCAGCCAAGGATAACCCTGCTCAGGGCCGTAGCCTTTGAAGGTGGCGCGATCGCCCATCTCGGTCACAGCCTTCTGCATCGCTGCACAACAGGCCTCTGGCAGTGGCTCAGTCACATCCCCAATGCCCAGCTTGATGATCGGCGCGTCTGGGTTGGCGTCACTGAAGGCCTTGACCCGGCGGGCAATTTCGGGGAATAGATACCCCGCTTTCAGTTTTAGATAGTTCTCGTTGATTGCAACCATTGATTCATTCGTGGCGATACATTTGGATGACGTATCTATAAAACTCATTGTCAGGCATCGCCGGTCACTCGTCTCGGTGCGGTGCCAGGATGGGGAGCAAAATTATGGCATTTTCCAGCACCTTACGCATTCAACAGCTTGCCGCCAGCGACACCGAGCAGATGATCGCGCTGTTAACGTTGTTTGGTGAAGTATTTGAGGATATGGAAACCTACAGCTCTGCTCCGCCAAGTCCAGCCTATCTCCAGCGCCTACTCGGCAGCGACGCTTTCATCGCCCTCGCAGCTCTCAAACAGGAGCATCTGGTTGGGGGTCTCGCCGCCTATGAGCTTCAGAAGTTTGAGCAGGAGCGGCGTGAAATCTACATCTACGATCTTGCCGTTGCCACGGCTCATCGGCGTCAGGGTATTGCGACCGCGCTGATTCGGGAACTCCAGCGGATCGCGGCCGCCCGCGCGGTCTATATCATCTTCGTCCAGGCTGATCGAGGGGATGAACCGGCGATCGCCCTCTACACCAGTCTAGGCGTTCGTGAAGATGTGTTGCACTTCGACATCCCGGTAGCAGAGCGCTATGCTGAGGCTGAGCCAGCCCCAGACATTACACTGCCTTAATCAAGCAGAAAGTCCTGATGTAGTTGTTTACATTCCTCTCGCAGCACACCATGGGAGATTTGACAGGGGTTTGGCGATCGCCGCAGAACCTCCTCGCAGCGAATTGCAATCCGGTTGGGATTCTGGTCGGCAAAATCGTTGCTGCCGACGCCATACACAATGTGATCAATCCCCGCCCAAAAGCAGGTTGCTGCACACATGGCACAAGGCTCGCAGGTGGAGTAGAGCGTATACCCGCCAGATACGGAGGGTTGCCCCAAGCGGTGCATGAGTCGCCGGATCGCATTGACCTCTGCGTGGCAAGTGGGGTCATGGTCAGAGCGGACAGTGTTGCCCGCAGATACGACCACCTCCCCGTCCTTCACGATCACGGCTCCAAAGGGGGTTTGGCTGTCACGGGCGGCGGCGATCGCCAAACGCATAAAGTCTTCAGCCGTCATCGGTGCCATGATTACAGGAGGAATGATTAGGGTGGCTGCTATGTTAACAGCTTCCTGGGCAAAACCAGCCCCCTTCCGGGACTTCTCCAGTCACTCCGCAATGCTGAGCAAGGAGAATGCGGCTGTTCCTATACAACTTTGGTTGCCACCAGCACGCCCATCAAGCCGCCAGCGATCGCATAGTGGACTGCCTGCCCAAATCCCGCCTGTTGAGCCAACTGAACTTGTCTGCTCCCAGATGGAAACCGCGCTAGGCTCGGAGCAATATAGGCATAATCGTCGGCACAGCCCAGCTCGGCGGCAGCAGGAACCACAATCTGGGCGAGATACCAATCCTGAAACATCTGCGCCAGCGGCCCCTCAGGGTGATGAAAGTCGAGGATCGCCGCGCGCCCGCCCGGAACCAGGACGCGCTGGAGCTGCCGCAGTCCGCTAGCAATATCGGTCAAGTTCCGCAGACCATAGCCCAGAGTGGCGCAGTGAAAATAGTTGTCTGGGAAGGGCAGGTCAAGGGCATCGGCCTGTTGCCAATGGAGCGGTAACGCAGGGTAGCGGCTGGTCGCGCGCTGACGGGCGATCGCCAACTGCGCGGCCGAAAAGTCGGCACCGATGACGCAGCCCTGGGCACCCACCCGGGGAGCCATCAGCAGCGCCAGATCGCCGCTGCCACAGCAGAGGTCGAGGGCGCGATCGCCGCGTCGCGGAGCCGCCCACTTGACTGCCATCAGCTTCCAGACCCGGTGAATGCCAAAACTCAAGCGCTGATTGAGCTGATCGTACACCGGAGCAATCCGGTCAAACAGACGCTGAATTTCGGTAGCAGTGGGTTGCGAGGTCGAGGCTTGGGGGTCGTTGTTCAAGCCGTTCAAGCCACCTGCACCGCCGTCAGGGCGAGGGTGACCTGTTGGGCTGCCAAGTGAATGAGCTGTAGCTCACCTTCACTGGCTGGGTTCGTGGTTTGCCACTGGAGGGCGAGGAGAGCGATTAGGCGATCACGATACAGCAGCGGAATGACCAAATACATCTGCAAGCCCAGTTCGCGATAGGTATCTGCCCCCTCTGGCTGGGCATCCTTACTGCCACTGAGCCAGATATGCGTCTCGCGATTGGCGAGCGTCTCTTTTACCAGCCCGTCGGCGCTCAAATCGAGCGCGACCGGCTCGCCAGCAAAATATTGCCCTGCCGCTGCGAGTTGGCCGTCAGTGACCAGTTGCAGCGTGCAGCCCGTGGCGACAAAGCTCTCGCCGAGCGCACTAGCAATTGGCTCTAGACAAGCGGCGGGTGAATCATGCTCCTGTACGATGTCAGAGATCGTCGCCAGGAGTGTCGCTTGCTCATGGGCGCGGATGAGTTCTGCGGTACGTTGCTTGAGGATGTCGTAGGTTTCCGCCGCCTTATCGACCACCACCTTCAGCTCGTTTGGATCCCAGGGCTTGGTGATGTATTTGTAGACCTGACCCGAATTGATCGCTTCAACTAAGTCCTCAACATCCGTAAAGCCCGTAAGGATGATGCGGACGGTATCTGGAAATTGCGGTACTGTTTGGCTCAGGAACTCAGTCCCTTTCATTTCTGGCATCCGCTGATCAGAAATGATCACCGCCACTTCCCCCTCCTCCGAGAGGACGTCTAGGGCACTCACACCGCTATCGGCCTTAAAGACGCGGAAATCGCGGCGAAATGTGCGATAGAGCAAATCCAGGTTGTCCGGTTCGTCATCGACAACCAACATCTTTGGCTTCTTGCGTCGTTCCATGCTTTTAATCTGGCGTGCTATGCGGTCGAGTTCGGACAAAGGCTCGCTCATAAACCATACAGAAGGAGATTAACAAAATCTGGGAGCTTCGTGTGTTAGTCAGTTGGCAAAATCAGCTTGACGCTGATTTCCCTCTACTTTACGCCGATCGACTGCCCTGAAACCGGACAATGCGAGGAGATTTCTTCGCATTCATGGTCGAAATGTCGTCTGCTACAACAACTGCATATTCTCAATGCGCCAGCGACCGTCCTGGCGGCGCAAGCTGTAACGAACGAGCAAATTGTCGTCGTAAGAATTGACGGGATCGACCTGACCATTGCGATAAGCGGTCGCCTGCTCGCGCACGGCGGCGTTGACCGTGGCGCGGTCGGGGTCACTGACATCGACATCGAAGCTCTGCACCTCAACGGCGTGCTCATATTCCCGCACGAGACCATCTTGTTGGGCATCGGCGACGCGGGCGCGCCAGAGCGAGAGGGCTGGCTCAGCCAGGATTTGATCAAGCGGCTCGCTCTGGTACTCGACCCCAAAGGCTTGGGACTTGCTCGCTAACCAAGTTTCGACCACTTGCGCGGCGATCGCCGCATCCAGTTCTGCGGTGCTCGTCTCGAACTCAGTCGGAGTGTCCGTCGGCGTCGGCGTATCCGTCGGCGAGCTGATGACCGGTGCTTCTGGCTCGATATTTTCAACCGTTTCGGGCGTGCCAACGAACAGCCCGCGCACCAGACCGTAAGCTTGGGACAACAGCCAACCCACCAGCAAGAGGCCGACCAAGCTCAGCAAGACCCAGGGCAATACACGGGTCAGCTTGGGTGGGCTACTCGCCCGACGGCGGCGGCGAGTGGTCTGGCTGGCGTCTGACTCTGCGCCCCGACCCCCGGCCTCAGGTTGCGGGGTTGCGTCCGGCAGACCCGGCACCATAGCGGTTGCCGCCGTTGCGGTTGGCGCGGCGGTGAGTGGGGGGCTGCTCGCCGTAGGTACAGCGACCGCCGCACCATGGCGGGTGGTTGGCGGCTCGCCGCTGAAGGTTTGCGCCGCCTGCGTCTGACCCCTTGGCATTGCGGCGAGATCCTGTTCCTCACTACTACTAGGCAGCTGCTCGAGATAGCTCTGCACCTGGTCATCAGCAAAGTAGTCCCGGAGCGTCGCTTGGCGATCGCGCAGGTCACGGAAGTGCGGAAACACCTCATTTTGCAGCCAGCGCTCACCGTAGAGGCAGAGACCTGGGAGCAAATCTGGTGAGCCTTGAGAGTGTTCGCGGATAAAGGCGAGCGGTTCGTACTCTTGGCTCAACTCTAGGGCGCGACTGGCAGCTTCGGTCTGACCCAAGAGCAAGGCACAGATTGCCTGCTCGAGATGAACATCCTGGCGACGCCCCAGTGGTGCGAGCAGCTCTTGGGCACGGGCAATCAGTTGGGGCTGGCACTGGGCAAAGCCGCGAGCAATTTGGGCGTAGATGGCGAGATAGGTAGCGACAGCCGAGGGGCGGCGAGCTTCCAGCTCAAATAATTCCTGTTGCTCAGCCGCCGTGAGATAGTTGCGAATTTGCTGGATGAAGCGCAGAAAGTCATCCACCGTCAGGCCAGACTGATCATCCCCCTGACCGTCGATGCCGCCGCGCTCCTGCAACATATCGCGCAACAAATGCAAGCCGCGCCGCCGCTGCACATCCTCCTTTTCGTCCACCGAGAGCAGCTCAAGAATGCGATAGGGGCGCAGCCGGTATAAATCGGCTTGGATCTCGCCGCGCACATTCGGGAACAGCCCCTCGCGCAGGAGGAGTTCCTGACCCAGTTGACCCGTGTTGGCGGCTTTCTCTGACTGGCCCTGCTGCCACTGTTCGCGGCCGAGCTCCAGACAAGACAGCGCCAGGGTCAGCACGATGTCAGCGCGAGCAAACTGGGCACTGATGATGCGACTCTGCTCGGGGCCGAGGTGATCCGGATCACTCAGGAGTGGGCGACCGAGTTTCAACACCAACTCGTACTCGCCTAGCTCGTGCAGGAGTAAGAGTGCGCCGACGAATTGCTCGTTGCTAATTTCAATCCAAGGCGTCCGGGCGCTACTTTCGGCGTTGCCGCTGCCCTTGACTGCGACTGGCAGCTCGGGGGCTGGCTGGCGAACGCCGAGTTCGTAGGTTTTGGCCAGGAAGTTGGCGTCATACTCCGACCGCTTCTCAGAATCGGAGAGCACTGCGTAGGCCTCATCAAGCAATTGCTTGCGGGCATTGACTGCTGCATCGCTGTACTCGCGGCGTGGCAACTGGAGCACGCGATCATGATAAGCCTGACTGAGTTGCTGGTCAGCCGCTTGGATCGGTACGCCGAGAATTCTGTAGTAATCGAGCGGTATACGCACAGTTCGCTTCCCTAAGAAAAAGCTACTGACTCAAGGGTCGTTGTGACAATCGTCGCTAGCTTTCTGATGCCGTTTCTCTGCCTGAAGTGGCCGACCATATATTATACAGACGATTTTCAGAGCGTTGTGCCAATCAGCGTAGGCTCACAGTCCTGTGGACGAATGGCCCCTCTCATCCTACCATTCCTGTCTGATGGCTCAGCCCAGGGTTGGTCGCCGCCCCGTTGTCTAGCAATCATCCCCAGTGCTGCTCCAGAGGCTCGCCGCTGTTGCCCGCCAACCGTGGTGCTAGGTGCATCAGGTTTGCTCGCGTCTCATTTGCCTGGAATCGCCGCGATGCTAGCATTTTGAACTTCTCAATCCTCGCTTATGGCGATCGCCCTCACCGGTCTTTTACTGATCCTGACATTCGGCTCTTTGGCGTTTTATCTCGCCTGTGCGCTGTTAACCTGGCGTTTTTTTCGGCGATCGCCCGAGGCGATTTCCAACTTGGAGATGCCCCCCGTCTCGCTCATGGTACCGGTTTGCGGCCTCGATGCCGGTGCTTGGGAGAATTGGCTGTCGCTGTGCTGTCAGGACTATCCCGATTACGAAATTCTCTTCGGCGTCAAGGATGCCGATGACCCAGCCGTACCGCTGCTGGAAAAACTGGTGGCGACGTTTCCGGAGCGCGTCCGCCTCTACATCGATCTCCCGGCGCGCGGCAGCAATTACAAGGACAGCAACCTCAGCTACCTGCTCGAGGCAGCGCAGCACGAGATGATCATTTTTGCGGACAGCGACATTCGAGTGCGGCCGGACTATCTGCGGATCGCGATCGCCCCGCTCGCTGATCCGCAAGTCGGCCTGGTGACTTGTGCCTTCACCGGCCGTAACCCTCAATCCCTCGGGTCGGCGCTGGCTTATTGCGGCCGTTGCATTGACTTCATTCCCAGTGCGCTGATCGCCCGTGCCCTGGATGGCGGGCTACGTTTTGCGGTCGGGGTGACGCTGGCGACGCGCCAGACGACGCTCGCCGCCGCAGGTGGGCTGCATCTGAGCCGCATCGGCTCGGACTACAACCTCGGCAAACGGATTGCTCAGGCTGGCTACCGGGTCGAGCTGTCGCCCTATGTCCTGGATTGGGATACGGGTGACGAAGGAGTAGCAGCCGTCTACCAACGAGAATTACGCTGGGCGCGCACGATTCGTTATAACCGGGGGCCGATCTACTACACGATGATTTTTTGCTACGGCTCGTTGGCGAGTCTGCTGTTATTACCCGTGAGCGGTTGGGCAAGCTGGGCGATCGCGCTCAGTCTGCTGACTTGGGTGGGGCGCTATCTGCAAGCTTGGGTCGCCATCTATTACCTAGATAGCCAGAAACTGTTACCCTGGCTCTGGGCATTGCCGTTCCGTGATCTCCTCAGTCTTGCCATCTGGGCTGTGGGTTCCTACGGACGACGGGTACGCTGGCGCGGGCGCTGGCTCCGGGTGGAGGGAGATGGACTCATCCGGCGATGGGAGACCTAGGGCGATCGCCTGACTGGGCTTAACTTTTCCTTAATCGCTGGATTAGAGGATGAACAGGTGGCTGATTCTCTAAACCCCATCGCGCACCTATGACTCGCCTTTACGACCTTTTCCTGAGTGGTGGGCCGGTAATGTGGCCACTGTTGGCTCTCTCGGTTCTCACTCTGACCAATGCGCTGGATCGCACCTGGTTTTGGGTTCGCCTACTGTCTCAAGAAGACAAAATTGTCAGCGATGTCCTAGATGCGGCGCGCTACGACCTGGTGAAGGCGCAAGAAATCGCTGAGTTCGCGGCGTTTCTGCCCATCGGCCGCTTTTTGCTGGCACCGCTCCAGCTCAAGCAGCCGCCCCCCGAAACCTTTCGCCTCGCGATGGAGGCAGCAGCCGACAAAGAGTTTGTCAAAATGCGGAAAGGTGACAAGTTTTTGGAAACCGTCGTCGCCGTCGCCCCACTGCTGGGTCTGCTGGGGACGGTCACGGGTCTGATCACGACCTTCAACAACCTGGACATCGGTGGCGGCGGCACCAGCGCCGAAGCTTCGCAGGCGGCGGCTGGGATCGGCGAAGCGTTGATCACGACGGCAGCCGGGATGATGGTGGCGATCGTGGCGTTACTCGTGTTCCGGACACTGGTAACATTGCAGTCACGGCAAGTCGACTATTTTTCCGAGGTCGGCAGCGAACTTGAACTGGTCTATCGGCAAGTCTGGTACGAGCCAGCGCTGGAAGCACCGACCGCTTCACTGCCGCCCGCCGCTTCGCGCTTTACGCCCGAGTCGCTACGCCAGTGATTGACATCTGGTCTGTTACCAGGCAGCGACCGATGGGCTGGCTGGCTCAGTCGCCGCAGTAGACGATTAGATCAATCTCAACATTGCCTTGTCCGGCGAGACCTACAACGCCAACCGTGGTTCGGCAGGGCATTTTGCCTGCGGGAAAATAGGAGGTGTAGACCTGGTTGAAGGTCTCGAAGTCGCGGAGGTCGGTGATGAAGGCGCGAGCCATCACGGCTTGTTCCAAGCTCGTGCCTGCTGCGGCCAGAATGAGTTGGAGATTGTCCATCACCTGCCGCACCTGTTGGTCGATCGGGCCGACCTCGACCGCGCCGGTTTCTAGGTTCTGCGCCAGTTGTCCGGTGACAAACAGGAAGTCGCCCGCACGGATGGCGTGGGGGAAGGGACCGAACAGTGGCAAGGTATGATTGGGCAGAACTAGGCGCTCGAACATGGATCAATATTGGGGAGCGGACTTCAGGTTCTATTAACGCACTCGCAGAGTTTGTAAGCAATCCGTGCCTAATCATTCACAATCGACGCGCCCACAACCACTCTCGCTGAGCCAACAAACGATTGCGCTGACGATCGACGCCGCCTTGCTGACGCGGGTGGAACGGCTGGGCCGTGGCGATCGCCAACAAGCGATCACCGCCGCTCTCCAGCTCTGGTGTGAGCAGCAGGAACAAAAGCAGCACCACAACCATGCTCAACAGCGCCAAGCCAAACAGGAGCGCGACGAAACTGGCTGGCTAATCTGAGTGCGATACCCGGCGGCGATTGCGCCACAACCAGGCACCTAGGCCCAGCAAGCCCAACCCCAACCCGGGTTCGGGGATAGAAGTTGCGGGCGTAGCAGAGGTTTGGGCGAGCCACCAATGATTGAGGATGCCGTCGATCCAATCGGTATGGGCTGAGACGCGCGTGTCGCCGCCCAGTTCACCAAAGGATGAGTTCGTCTGGCTATCCACGTCATAAAAACTGCCCCCTGAGCGCCAAGAGGTGATACCGGCTAGCAAACCGTCGATGAAGCTCGGCCCGCCCGAATCGCCCGGGGCGGCCATGACCTCGGCGGCACCCAAGCCTAGGTCGCTACCGAGGCGGTCATTGGCGGCGAGGCCGCTGTCGAAGTCGTAGATCAGTAGGCGATCGCCAGCGCGACTGGTGAACCGATTGCCCAGCGCATCGTAGCGATTCTGACCGGCGCGTTTTGTGCCACTCCAGAGTGTATCGCCGCTGGCTCCGGTGCCTGAGCGGCCATAGCCGACTTTGTCTGCGACCCGTCCCAGCTCGTCGCGATCGCGGTATAGCTCGTAGCGTTCAGCGGCAGCGGGAGCCGATGCGCTTAATTCCAAAATCGCTAAATCATAGCCGCGCCAAGCCTCAAATCCCCAATCCCCCGTCCAAGGTGCGGGCAAAAAGAATTGGCTCACCGTCCGGAAAGCGAAACCAGTGGTGAGATTGAATTGAGCCTGCGCGAAAAAGTCGGCTGCGCCTGAACTGGCACGCGGCAGGCAGTGGGCGGCGGTGAGGATGTGCGCACCCGTGCTCAACAGTGAGCCGCTGCACGTCGCCCAGTCAAGATTGAGGCGGACAACGCCGTCGTAGCCGCTGCCTGGAGCGACGATTGCGGCGGCCGGAGCACCAGCGGTGGTGTAGAGCGGTTGCGGCGCGGCGAGTTCAAAAGCTTGGGCGGCGGGGGCGATCGCGGCTATCAAACTGGTCAAACCAACGAACACTGGAAATCGTGACATAGTTGCCTCCTGAAAAGATGCAGCTGGGCAGCGAGCGCCCTAAGCTCAACTGCAAACTACAGCACTGGGCAACAATTTCCCTGGCGGGGCGAAATTCCAAAGGAGCAAAGAAATTCTGCTGGCGCAAAACGTGGGTGGCTCGGGAAGAAAAGCAACAGGCAGGGATCGTATCGCCATGACTCGAACTAAACGAGGCATCGCATTTCCCTGCCTGAACTCCTAACCCTTGACGTTCTCCACTATCAGAATGGCGTGTCGTGCCCCCAACCTACAAGATCAGCCTGAGATCTTTGCAATTCGGCGCTCTCACCGATCCAGTTAACGATTTGCTGATCTAAAATTGATCTTGCATTCAGGTAAAAGCCAAGCTATATGTCAACTCTCAAAGCTTCAGCACTCGGACTGGCGCGCATCCAACAGCGCCGCCGCGAAAAGGGCTGGGGCTGGAACGTCGAAGATGATACCTGCTTACTCCAGGCCAGTAGCGCTCTCGATCCAGATCGAGCCTGGCATACGGGGGGGCCATATGCCTATGGTATTTCAGCGGGAACCTGGAAGCGGTTTCTGGCTGGGAAATATGCGATCGGCGCAAAAGCCTTCAAAGCTTACTGTCAGGCGCTAGATCTGGACTGGCAAGAAGTTGTCGAGCGACAACTGCAAGCTCAGGGTAGCACCACCCAGCAAGACTGGGATGAAAGTATTGATACCAGCATTTTCTACGGTCGCTTAGCCGAACTCAACCAACTCCAACAGTGGCTGGCACGCGATCGCTGCCGTCTGATTCTGCTCTCTGGGATGGGCGGCATCGGCAAAACCGCCCTGTCGGCGAAACTGGGTGAATATGTGCGCGGCGATTTTACCGAGATCATCCGTCGCTCGCTCCGCCAAGCACCGCCCGTCGAAACCCTGCTAGCAGAAGTCAACAGCGTCCTGGCGGGCGAGGCGAGTCGCGATGCCGCTGATCGCCTCGAGCAGCAGCTTGCCCGCTTGCTCGATTTTCTGCGCGCGCGGCGTTGTCTGCTCATCCTCGATGACCTCGAAACGATCCTGTGCAGCGGCGAACTGGCGGGACGCTATCGCCCTGGCTACGAAGGCTATGGTGAGTTGCTGCGGCGGGTCGGCAGCGAGCGTCACGAAAGCGGCTTGCTGGCGATCGCCCGGGAGCGACCCAGCGACATCGCCTCCCTCGCGGGCGACGACCTGCCGATCCGGATGCTGAAGCTCGGCGGCCTCGAACGCGACGACGCCCGAAAAATCCTGGCTGCCAAAGGCATCTCCGACACCCGCCACGGCGCGATCGCCCTGATCCAGCTTTATCGCGGTCATCCCCTCGCCTTGAAAATCGTCGCCACGACAATCTGGGAAATCTTCGGCGGCGACGTTCGCGAATTTCTCGACCAGAGCACGCTCGTGCTCGGCGACATCATGCCTGCGATTTTCTACCAACAGTTCGAGCGATTGGGCAAGCTGGAGCGCGCCGTCGTCTACTGGCTGACGCTGGAGTCCGAGCCGGTGAATTTGGGGCAATTGCGGCGGGGACTGTGTTTTTCGATCCCTTCGACCTCACAACTGGTAGCCGCCTTGGAGTCACTGAAACGGCGATCGCTGCTCGAGACACCCCCCGATCCCGCCGGGGAAATGCGCCTCTTTGCGCTGCAACCCGCATTCACCAAATATGTTGCTAATTTACTCGTCGAGCAGTTCTACGGCGAACTGGCGACCCTGCTCGCGACCGGCTCCGCCCAGCAAATCGACCTGCTTCGCAGCCACGCTCTCGCTCCAACTAACTCGGCTGAGCAATCACGCCTGGTGCTACTCGCCCTGCGGGATCGGCTCTACACCACGACCAGCGCCCCGCAGAATCTGCGCGAGAACCTGGCCACGGCGATCACTGAATTACAGCAGCGACCCACCAAAGAGGTCGGTTATGCACGTGCCAACCTCGAACACCTGCTGGGTGTCACCACCAGCCTTTAGCCAAGTGAGCAACGCGCGCCTGGACCCGCGTTGCTATAGTAAGGTTGGCGACCTCCTATCGCTCCCAGACCTATGGCATCCCCAATCCTTGTCCGCTATCAGATCAGTCTGCAAAGCAATAAGCTCAAAGCCATATTCGCAGGCTTTGCGGTTTTCGGTGTTGCCTGCTTGCTGGCTTTGAAGCCCGCACCCCCCGGCCCCGAACCCAAGTACAAAGCGATCGGGATTCTTGCCTTTAGCAGTCCACCGCCAACCACGACACAAACGGCGCAGACCCTCCAGGAGCAAGCCCGTGGCGGAGTGAGTGAAGAATTGTTGCTGGCTGACCGCGTGATTAGCACCGTCGCGGAGCAGATCGACATCAAACCCGAACAACTGATCAAACGCATTGACATCGAGCTGCCCAGTCAAGGGGATGACGAGAAAGAGGGTGGGACTTCTGCAATCGAGGTCGTCTACACCGATAAGAATCCTGAGCGAGCCAATGCCGCCATTAAGCTCCTCGTCACTGAGATGACGGCTCAAAGCCGCTTGGTCAATACCTCACGGCTGCGTGCTCAGATTGAAGCGCTCCAAACCCGCGCCGCTATCGCCCAAGAAGAGTTGAAGGTGGCCGAACGCCAGTTCTACGATTTTATGAGTCGCGAAGGCTCCTCACTCGCCTCGCTCCAAGACGGCAGCTTGCTCACGGGCATTACCGCCAGCGAGCAGCAACAACGCGAAGTGCAATTGCAGATTGACGGCATCAGCGCCCAGATCCGGAGTCTGTCGGAGCAGTTGGGTCTCACCACTGCCCAAGCCCACGTCGCAGCCGCGCTCAGTGCAGACCCGATCATCGCCAATATCCGCGTCCAGCTCATGCAAAATGAGACGCAGTTGCAGATGCAGGGTGAAACGCTGCGGCCGGAGCACCCAACGATGGCGGGATTGTTGCGATCGCAGGCCGCCTTCGAGCAACTGCTCGTCGAGCGGGCGAATGAAGTGATCGGCAACGATAATGTCTTCCAAGCCGTACCCAGCCAGATCCGCCGCGATAGTAGTCTCGATCCGACCCGCCAGCAACTCGCCAACCGCATGGTGGAGCTGAAATCGCAGCAAGATGCCCTCGCACAACAACTCGCCACCCTCCAAGGCACCGAGAACGAACTGCGCCGCAGCTACGAAACCTCCCCGACCAAACAGCTTGAAAAAGCACGGCTGCAACAGGAACTGCAACTGAAGCAAACCTTCTTCAACAACATCCAGGGAGCCTTGGTCGATGCTGAGTCGGCGGAAGCGGAAACCGTCGGCAGCTTGACGATCGCACAGCCGCCGATCGTCACCGACGCGACCCCCGAGGTCGCCGAGCCGATGAATCCAATCATCCTCATTGGCGGTGGGTTTGTCGGCAGCATCGTCATCGCCAATGCGGTGCTCTTGGTACTGGGGATTCTCGATCCCCACGCCTACGTTGCGAAGGAACTGCAAGCGGCTTTTGATGAGCGCGAAGTTGCCGTCTTGGGCGAACTGCCACACTTGTACCCCCCAGCTTGGGCGAGCGAGCTGCCGATTTTGCTGGGCGAGAATGCTGGTTACTTGAGCACCTACGAGCTGTTCCGCAGCAATCTGCGTCGCTTTGCCCCCAAGACCCTCCGCACCGTGCAGATCGTCAGCGTCGGCGAGCAGGAAGGCAAGAGTTTGGTGGCCTATAACTTGGCGATCGCCTCTGCCCAGGCGGGCAAACGGACGTTGTTGGTTGAAGCGGATTTGCGATCGCCCTCGCACGTCGGGTCATATCACCTGGACGTCGATCCCGACGCCAAAGCCGAACCCCTCAGCTACTACAGTTCCCACGACTGCATCCGCCTCGTCCCCGATATTGCCAATCTCTACGTCGTCCCCAGCCCCGGCCCCCAGCACAAAGCCGCCGCCATTCTGGAATCGAGCGAACTCAAGCGCCTGCTAGAGGATGCCCGCCAGCGCTTTGATTTGGTCGTCGTAGACACACCCGCACTCTCCACTTGCAACGACGCCTTCTTGCTCCAGTCCCTCACCGATGGCATGGTATGGTGACCCGCCTGGGGGTCACGCTCAAGGGGCAGTTGGGTGCAGTACTTGACCAAATGACGGAGGCGGAAATGCCTCTCCTCGGTGGCGTCATCAATGACATCGAAATGCCACAGCCGGAACTGTCTCCCCTCGCTGCCGCGCCGCTCACCGGCTTGCCTGGACAACCGACATCGGCACTCCACACGACTGACCAGCCCCCTCAGTTGACCGGCCGCAACGGCAATGGTCGCAATGGTCACCAAAAGCGGTCAACCGGCCGGGAAGTGACGGCACGGCGTTAGGGCTGCGGAGCGGAAGCACAACGATTGACGGGCGATTCTCCTTCGGAGACACTGCGTGAACGCAATACCACCAGCACATCAATGTCGGACTCAGGTTCCTGATCTCCACGGGCTTGGGAGCCAAACAGGGTTAGATGAACGAGGCGATCGCCGTGGAGCGCGATCAGGTTTTGTTTAAGCTGTTTGAGGATGGGTTGAACGGCCAGGTTCATGATTGACTCCTGAGTTACGTGTATACGGTAGCCTCACTTGCGAGAAGGGGCCGGGGGATGTAGACGCGTAGCGGCTTCTCGCAGAGTGGGTCACCGTAACGCCGAAGTGGGATACACCCTGCTCATTAAGCGTTAAAAGCTCAAAATTCACGGGAGCCGTGCTTTTTTTCGTCCACCCAACCCTCCGGCCGTTCCGCCTCAAGGAGTTGAAAGTTGCGACAGTAGCTGCACTCGGTCTCGCCACACTTTCACGTCGCCAGTGCTATGGATTTTGGCCATAAACGGGGGGCGGTTGTGGCTACCAGCTTCACAATTCGCGGCACCGCCTTACCGATCGCTTCCCGCGTCAGCCTACCCGTCCAATTTTTGCCTGTGATGGTGAAAACCTTGGCACCGGCACGAGTGAGCGCCTCCACCTCAAGCTGGTTTTTGCTAATGGCTTTGTCCTTGGTTAAAATCGCCCAGCCCGCAGCGGCAACCTTGGGTAACCAAATGACATCAGGCGCGGTCTGCCCAAAATGATCGTCATGCTTCTCGACCCGCAAGCCCTGAGCGCGCATTGCCTCAACTGCTGAGTTGGCGACATTGCGATCCACGAATACAGTCAGGCTCATGCAGCCAGTTGCTGAGACTCGAACTGGATCGCGGCCTGGATTTGTGCTGGGGTGCAGTCATAATCTGCGGCGATCGCTCCAATGCGATCGCCAGCATTAAACGCATCGGTGACGACTGCTGTCGAGACTCCAACACCGACAAGTAGCGGACGTCCAAATGAGACGCGCGGGTCAATGATAATGGGGCACTGAGCATCGGGGCTAATACCTGTGACGCCCATGAAAATCCTTGCCGCTAGCTGGTCCTCGTCCCACTCCACGCGCTCGAGTAAGCCTTTGAGCGCTTCTCGCATCGTGAGCTGACCGCCGCGTGAGACGTTGATGAAGTTGTGGAGAGTTTCGATGAATAGCTCAATACCGTCAGTCTCGAATTGATAGTGGGCTAGCGAATGTGGCTTGCCCCATTTCTCGTCAATGTAGTCCAAGGCATCGCGAACCTTCTTCAGCTCTACGCTGTGGACGACGCGGATGATTCTGAGGACATGCGCCTCAATGAGGTTAATGAATGAAATCTGGCCGGAGTCGGCGTCTGGCAGCTCGATCAAAGGCTTGAGCCACTGCTTACCTTGTTGAGTTGTGTAGAAGCGGCCGCATACCCAAGACCGCAGCGTTGCACTAGGTATTTTCAGATACCGTGCCGCGTCGGGAATGGAATAGGCAGGTATGTGTCGGGGGTCTTTACCACCATAAATATCGGTCATAGCTGCCCTTGCTCTGAATCAGGCCATACTTACTCAGCATAGGCAGTGCTGTCTGCATTGCCAGAATCATATCAGTAATTTAAATTATTAAGAGGGGAATTCAATACCAGCGGGTTTGGAAATGTAGATTGGTTAACCCCGCTGCTGGCGACGTGATTAGCCTGACCGAGCTTACTCTCAATACCACCGCCATTGTCCAGGACGTGCAGACCGAGGGCGACAATATCGCGCTCACACAGCGGCTCGCGGCGCTGGGCATCCGTCCGCAGTGTCAGGTTTGCGTATTGCGAAAAGCTGGGTTCGGCGGCCCGCTCCATGTCCGCGTGGGTGCGACGACGGAAGTTGCCTTGCGTCGCCACGAAGCCGTACAAATCCTGGTGATGCCCATTGCCGAATCACGGCGCGAATAGAACTGAATCCTCGCCCCAAGCACCATGACTTGCCATCCTGATCTCACAGCCCCTGTTAAAACTTCACCGGATATACAACGGATTGCCTTGTTGGGAATGCCGAATACGGGCAAGTCCACGTTTTTCAACCGGGTGGCAGGGGCGAGCGCGCAGGTGGGCAACTGGCCGGGGATCACGGTTGACCTGTTGCAAACAACGGTGAAATTGAATGGCGAGGTGGTGGCGTTAGTTGATTTGCCCGGCATCTATGACCTGCGCGGCACAGCTGAGGATGAGCAGGTGGTGCGACGTTTTCTCCGCGAGCAACCGGTTGACTTGGCGATCGCCATTCTCAATGCCACCCAACTCGACCGCCATCTGCAACTCGTCCTGCAACTGCGCGCCCTAGGATTACCGCTGCTCGTCCTGCTCAACATGACCGACGAAGCGCAGCGCTTGGGCATCCAGATCGATGTGCCGACGCTGGCGGAGCAACTCGATTTGCCGGTCTGTGCGCTGAGCGCCAAGTACGGCGGCGGCTATTTCGAGGCGTACCAGGCGATCGCCCATTCCCTCGCTCAAAAATCTTCCCCCGCAACCCCGCTCCCCGATCTCGACGCCAAACTGGCGACCCAAGGCGAAATTGCTGCCGCTGAAGTCGAAACCTTGCTGACCGCTACCGTCACCCGGCCTACACAGTTCGCACCGACCCTGACCCAGCGCTTGGATGCTTTGTTGTTGCACCCGATTTTTGGTCTGCCACTCTTCTTTGTCGGTCTCTTCGCGACCTTTTGGTTGGTCTGGCAGGTCGGACTCCCGGCGCAGGGTGCTGTGGACGTGCTGACAGATTGGGGACAGGCGCAAGTCTTGGAGCCATTAGTGAGTGGGTTACCGGCGATCGCCCAGAGCTTGCTCCTCGACGGCATCTGGACCGGCTTCGCCACTGTCGCCTCCTTTGTGCCGCTGATCGTGCTCTTCTTCATGCTCATGGCCGTGCTCGAAGACAGCGGCTACCTGGCGCGCTCCGCCTACCTCATGGATGCGCTGATGGCGCGGCTTGGTCTCGACGGTCGCAGCTTCGTGATGCAGATGCTCGGCTTCGGCTGCAATGTCCCGGCGCTGATGGGCACGCGGACAATGCGATCGCCCGCCCTCCGGCGGCTGACGATGCTGGTCATTCCCTTCGCCCTCTGCTCGGCACGCCTGCAAGTCTTCGTCTTTATCATTGCCGCCGTCTTCCCCAACGGCAACGGTGCGTTGGTGCTCTTCTCGCTCTACCTGCTCAGCTTTGCTGCCGCCTTCCTCACCGCTGCCCTGTTCCAAGCCACCTTCAAAAACGACGAACCCTTCGTGCTCGAGCTGCCACCCTACCGCTGGCCAACCGGGCGACAAATCTTGGCACGCGGTTGGGGCGAAGTTCGCCAATTCCTGCGCCGTACTTGGCGCTTCATCACCGTCGGCTGCGTCGCCGTCTGGGCGTTGACTCATCTGCCGATTGGAGCGACGGGCCTCGACACCTTCGGCGGGCAGATCGGCGTCTGGCTCCAACCGCTGATGCGGCCGCTGGGCATCGATCCTTACCTGACTCTGGCGTTGATTTTCGGCTTCTTGGCAAAAGAAGTCGTGATTGGTTCGCTGGCGGCGATTTACAGTGTGAGCGAGGGCACAGCCAGCGACCAAATCGCGGCAACGGTCACTTTTGCCCAGGGCTACAGTTTCTGCATTTTTTGCCTGCTCTACACGCCTTGCCTCACGACGCTGGCGACCCTCTGGCAAGAGGCAAAATCCTGGCGTTTTACGCTGCTCTCGCTGGTCTTTTCGTTGGCATTGGCGTGGCTGTCGAGTCTGGTTTTCTATCAAGCTGCATTGCTGATCGAGGGAATGGGTTAGTTGACCGCCAAGCTCTGAACCGATAAACCGCGTCCGATGGCAATAAGATGCCCATTCAAAACCCACAGGATTCTCGTATTGCCGACACTCAGAACTCAAAACCCAGAACTCCAGGTAGTAGGACTAGGCGATCACGGATGCTCCCGGAGCCAGCGCACGCTCAAAATTCGCCAGCACCGCCGACTCTTGATTGCCCTGACCGTAGATTTTCGGCAAACGGTCGGTGGCTTCTAGCACAGCACGCACTTCAAGATTGGTGACCGTGGCGAGATTGCGGTTTTGTTCCAGGGCGATCGCCGCCGCGATGCCGATCCCCTGCCCCACCCCGACATTGAACTCGACAATCCGACCCGCAGAAGACGCAAAGCCCGTGAATCCCGAGCCGGGACTGATCACCGCCAGATTCGGCACCGTCGTCAGTTGCGCGTGGCGGATGCCGTAGTTGAAGGTGGGCAACCCGAAGCTGACACTAGCAAAACCCAACTCCAGGGCTTTTGAACCAATGCCGCGAATGCCGCCGCGCACATCGAAATAGTACGCGAACGAACCCAGGGCTTCAGCCGCCGGAATCCCGCCCGCGAGCATCTGCGCCCCCGACAGCGGCTGCACGACATCGATGACATTGCCCGCATGGCGGATGTAGAGTTCGCGTGCTGGCGTCACGAAGCTCGCACCGATGCTGCGGAGCCAGCGTTCGACGTGGCGCATTTCCTCCAAGATGTCAGCACTCGGCTGGGCGGCATTGCTGGCAAGGGCTTCGGCTTCCTGGCCGCTGGTGTAGTGGAGCAGCGCATTCCAAGAGAGGCGATCGCGTCCCAAAATAGCAATATTTGGTTGGTCGAGGATCGTCAGACTGGACTGCAAGTCCAGCTTTTTGCCGCGAAAGGATTGGTAAGCGATAGACAAAGCTGGGGCGCGCACATCAGCAAAATCCGGCCCGACGTACATGGTTCGCAGGCGGCCGTTGTCATCGACGAGGCGATCGCGCAAGGTTTGCTCAAGCTGCTGATCATTACCCGCCGCGACGCGCAAATAACCCTGTGCCACGCGGTCATTCAGATTGGCGAAGCGCTTGAGAAACTGCTGCTCAAACCACTGAAGCTGCCCAATCGTGATGCCGTGGGTTTCAAACACCAGACTCACGGGCAACTCAGACTCGGGCAAGCCAAAGGTGCCGAACCCCTGCCAGCGACGCGCGCCCGCATGTTTCGCCAACTCGGCATTCACCGTCGAGTCGATAAACTGTTGGGCGCGGTAGCGTTCGCCACGGGCGAGTTCGATGGTTTCGAGGCGATCGCCATCCTTATACACCGTGGCAATGCGTGCCAAGCTGAGAATATCCGCCTTCACCTCCGAGAGCATCTGACGCAGCGCATAGCTGGCGTGACCCGGATCCAGCGCAATTTGCCGCACCCCGGCTCGCTGCAAAAACTCACTGTAAATCGTCGCGGGTTCCCCGAAGGTGCTCAGCCCATGGGCACGCCGCAACGCGGGCGCGAGGTGGCTGCGATCGAGATAAGCCAAGCGACCGCGCACCAAATGACCGCCAATCCCATAGTGGGCGCTGCCCATAATCAACAGCAGCGTGCGCGGATAGCGTCCCTGGCGACGCTGAAATTCGCGGGCTGCGGACACCAGTGCCAAGACGCCGGGCACTTCATCACCGAAGCCGATAATGTCGTAGTCGCGGGTGAGCATACAAAATGAGCGAGAAAGCGCGGCTGGCAAGAGCGCCGCAAGGTTTTGATTCCGCCTACTATACCCCTCCGATGCCGCTTCAGGCAGCAGGGCAACCGGAATCATCGCCCAGTGCTCATGAGCTGAAGTCTGAGGATGTGCTGTCGTGAGTGACCCACTTCAGGGCAGCGGTAAGCCAAGCCTTCAAGTCGTTGGTTGATACCAAGCGCTCAGATCCCGTTGCAGTAATTGCTCCAATTGTTCAGTTTCCGACCGACAATCCGCAACGAGTTGTTGTTTCAGATTGGGATCGAGCGGCAGACGCTGCATCTTTTCCGTATTAGCACGCCGCAATCGCTGTTTCACCCCCTCCAACAAGGCGCGACGATAACGTTGTGGCAGTGGCAGCAAGTATTTGCCCAGCGAGAGCAACGGAGCGGGTGGATATTTGAGCAGCGCTTGTAGTTTGCGGTTGCGGATTTTTTTGTTGGCATTGACGGCTTTGAAATCAGTTTTGAAGCTGGGGTCAACGCCCAAGAAATCCAGAGTTTCTTGGTAAATTTTTTCAGTTTGCTGGGTAAAGTCTTCAAAAAAGATGAAGTGGATTTGATCACGGTCAAAATAATCGAGATAGCGTTGGATCTGTTCGGGAAAACGAACGCGATCGCGATAAAAAGCGTTTGTGGATCACGACATCTCGCCGGGATCTGCTGCCCTTGTTTGCGGACTGACTCTAGCGCCAGAGCTTGCGCAAAATCAGTCACTATTTCACTGGAGCCGTTGAAAAGCGCCTGGCTGTGGAGCGAATACATGACATCCACAGGATTACGGAGCATAATGATAATCTTCGCATCTGGATTGAAATTGCGAATCCCCGCAGCCGCTACACGGGAGTAGAGATAGGTTGGTGTTCCTTCCCCACATTTCTTACCCTCACCCTCAGCAAAAAGTGCTAAATACTCATCACGGTTGCTGGCAGTTATCTTGGTATTTAAATCATTATCAAAATAATGTAATTCTTTGAGGCGAGGAATGAAGAGCCTAGGGTGACGATTGAGATACTTACACAGCGCGGTGGTTCCCGATTTCGGTGCTCCAACAATAAAGAAACTGGGTTCGGTCATGGCTCTCTAAACCTCCACAAGGTGCATATTGTCAGCGGAGAAATGCGCTTAAGTCCGAGAACGCTGCGAGTGACGTATGGTTCTAGCACTAGCCTAGTACAGGACGGCGGCAATGAGATGCCCATTCAAAATCTCCAGGATTCCCGTATTGCAGGCACTCAGAACTCAAAATTTAGAACTCAAAACTCCGCGTAGCAGTACTGGGCAAGGACGCACTCCAAGTGACTAATGCAAGTCACCTGCTTGCGGCTAGTCCCAAAACTTTTCTCGACCCGACTGAGACTCACGACATTTACGGGTTATCATAGTCGCTGTTGCAGCCGTTTGGATTGAGTTCGGTCGGCGGATCGATTCAGTTTGATCATGATCGCCGTTGCCCCGAGGCTGGCTAGCCAACTGGCGATACTTTCTCTCAGCTTCAGAGTGCTGAACCGCTCCGCCGCTAGCCTTTTCACTCGCCCTTCGGGCAATCTGGCTTGCGTCTGAACCCAATATTTTCTCAGGCAAGGCAATTCCGCAATATTCGCACCGGCTAGTATCGAATGCTTTATGAGGAACGGACATGAACGGGATTTATACCCTTGCCAACGATGTTGTCCACGATCAGCTAGTGGCGCTACTCAACAGCATTGAGGTCAATGTTGGAGCTGATTTCCCGGTCGCAGTGATCGCTTACGATGACCAACTGGATTTGGTGAAAGCGGAAGTTGCGAAGCGCAGCAACGTTGAGCTACTCAATGATCCAGGTATTTTTGAGCGCTGGGAAGATTTCTCCAGGCAGGTTTGGCAGACTCACCCCCATGCCCTGAAAACCTGGCAAGAACAAGGCATTCAAGGCGTCAAACGCCTGGGTGCCAATCATCGCTATGGGGCCTTCGATCCAGCGGCTCCCTTTGAGAAGTTTGTTTACTTTGATGCCGATGTCTTAGTGCTCAATCAGCTCGATTTTATTTTTGAACAGCTCGAAAAAACTGAGTTTGCAATTTACGACTTCCAGTACAAAGATCCTAGCCACATTTACAATGTAGACTCGCCGAAGTTTGCAACCGTATTTCCAGAGGCGAAAATTCGCTCAGAGATTTTCTGTTCAGGCTTTTTTGGAGCGCGGCGAGGGCTGTTTCCGCCAGAGCAACGTGATTGGCTGGTGTCGCAGTTGGCGGCTGGTGATGCTGATATTCTCTACCTCGGTGCCCCCAACCAGTCGGTGCTCAACTATGCGCGGATGAAGGCGGAGCTATCCATTCATAATTTTGCGATCGCCCTCGGCTCGGACAAAGCGACTGGTTGTGCCGTGACCTCACCCCACTTTGAGGAGCGCGATCATCTACTCTACGACAAGGGTAATCGCGTGACCTTTCTGCACTATATCGGCTTGCCTGCGAAGCTCTTCACGCAGGTCTGCGCGGGTGAGAACCTCGATTTTCCTTACCGGGATATCTTTCTGCACTATCGCTACTTGCACGCACCGGAGCAACGGCCGCAGTTTTCAGGGCAACCAAAAGCTTGGGATGCACCGCCAAGTTTCTGGACGAAGGTGATGAAAAAAGTCGGCTTGTCACGCTAGGGAGGTTGGTCAACTGTGCGCGGAATTTATATTGTTGCCAACGATAAGGTCAAGGACAACGCGATCGCGCTCCTCAACAGCATCCGCCTTTACGATCCGGATGTGCCGGTGGTCATGATTCCCTTCAATGAACAGTATCAGGAGGTGGCGAGCATCCTGAGCGAGAAGCACCAGGTACAACTCTTTCCTGACCTAGAGTTTGTGGAGCAATTCACTCAGCAAATTGGTGAGATCTTCGACCGCGATTTTCTCAATTTGCCTAATAAGATGCGGAAGCTGGTGCAGTGGTTTGGGCCATTGGAGCAATTCCTCTACATCGACACTGATATTCTCGTTTTCGAGCCGATGTCCCAACTGCTGGACTATCTCAATGAATACGAGTTTCTCTGCTGTGACTATCACTTCAAAGGACGCAAGTTAGCTGATGTCTTTGCGCCGGATATTGGCGATCGCGGCATTTTCAGCGCCGCCGAGCTAAGTGATGTCTTCAACAGCGGCTTCTGGGGCTCGCGTCAGGGGATTTTCAGCCTCGAAGAACTCTACGGACTGCTGCGGGAATGCGCCCAACATCGCGAATATTTCGATTTTTCGCAAAACACGACCGATCAGCCAATTCTGAACTATTTGATTCTAAAATCTACTGAGCAGCGCTTAAATCTCGTCAAGGCGTCTGATTGTGAGCCAGGTAGCTGGGCAGGCAGTCCCCATTTCCGCGAAGAAAATCGTATTCTCTATGACGGTCGCCAACGCTTACGTTATTTACACTGGGCGGGCACACCCATGCAACCGGGCGGCCCCTACCGCGATCTTTGGGAGTATTACCGCTATCTCGGCGAGGAGCGACCGCCGCAGTCCCCGACCGTGCCAGCGCGATCGCCCAGTTGGTGGCAGCAGGCCTTGCAGAAAATTAAACGCCTGACATCCTAGTACCGCTACGCGGAATTTTGAGTTTTGAGTGATGAGTGCAGACAATACGGGCATCCTACGGATCCTGAATGGGCATCTCATTTCCGCCGCCTTGTACTAGGAGCGGAACAGCGACCACCAAGAGCTTCAGCAGCAGCGGCGCGAAGCACAGGCTCAGCAACAGGCAGATCAGGGCAATTGAGGCGGTGATCACTTTGACAATTTCTTCACGCGTGCTGAAGTTCAAAGCACAAGCAAAGGAAGCAAGGGCAACGCAAATCGCGAATGGCGCAAACATAGCTGGCAACCTCTCAGAACACTAGGATGGTAGGTTGCGCGTTCCTTCGGTTTCCCTACTTCCGTCCCACCGAAGCGCTGACCAGATGGCTCAAGCGGGATGAACGATTTAATATTCTGTATCTATTGATACGAGTTTTTGCTCAGGCTGTCAACTGCTGAATTCATCAAACCTTGACACAGGCGCGCAGGAGGGGTTGAGTGAGGGCAATCGGCGCGCGATCGCACGAAAGTTGTGTCCTCGGTCACACATAATTGCGATCGCATTCACATCGCACTTTGGGGACGATCACCTCGGCTCACGCCAAGATGCGGGATAGTGTATGGAACCGTTACTAGTAGTCCCATGCAGCCTACAGTCCAGCTTCTTCCTGGTGCCGTCGCCGAGATTTTGGCTTCAGCAAGCGAGAGTGGCAGAATTGACCTCTCAGACCGCTACGGTCTGATGGCGGCGGTTTTGGACGAGTCCTTGGACGAGGAACAGATGCGAGCCATTAACCGTCTGCTGAGGGCGGTTGCCAAAGGGCGCATCCGCGTCCTTGACCAACTTGTCAGTTAGCTCATTGGCTAATTTCAGCAATCCCTGCTTTTGAGCCGCACCTGCTCCCAAATTTCACCCCTCCTACTCACTGCTTACTGTTCCCTTGTTCGACGATGACTAGCCTGATCGCCAAGCGTTTTCTCCAGTTTCTTCATGACGAGCTGGCCATTCCGGCTGACTCGCTCGCTGTCGCGCTGCGATCGCCAGAAGCATGGTCGCTCCATCAACTCCCCATAGTGCTCTGGCAATATGGTCTCGTTACGATCGAGCAGTTGGACTCCATGCTGGAGTGGTTGGAAACCGCTTAGAGTCTGGTGGCTCTGACTACAATCATCACGTGGGTTAGTGCTCAGCTTGCACACCCGCTTGTCAGAGGAAGTAGAACCTGGAAACAGCTTCCTTGACCCAGTTCCGACTCAACCGCGATCACGCCACCATGCGCCTCAACAATGTAACGTGACAGATGCAAGCCGAGACCACTCCCTGCTTGCTTGTGCTTACCTTGTTGGAAGCGCTCGAAGAGACCGGGCAGATCATTGGGTTCGATCCCAGGCCCGGTGTCCACAATAGCGACGACCGCCCGCGACTCGTGAGCTTTGAGGCTGACGGTGATTTCACCCCCTTCAGTGAACTTGACAGCATTACCCAAAATATTGGTGAAGACGCGGTGGAGTTCGAGGCGATCGCCCGCAATCGCCACTTCAGCCTCGATCTGAGTAGCCAGTGTCAGCTTCTTTTTCGCCGCGAGCGCTCTAGCTCTTGCGCCACCTCGGCCAGGAGTTGTGAGAGCACGAGCGATTCAATGTTCAATACTTTCCGTCCGGCCTCGTAGCGATAGACCTCCAGGAGGGAGTTGACCATCGCCAGAAGATTGCGGTTGCTGCGCGCCATCACGGTGATTGCTTCTGCCATCGCTGGAGCAAGCGCCCCAAGCGCGCCTTGTTGGAACAGCGACAGCATCCGGTCAGCGGCAACCAAGGGCGTCCGCAGGTCATGGGTCAGCCGCGATACAAAGTCTTCACGCTGGCGGGCGATCGCATCACGTTCATCAACGCTGTGCTTGAGTCTTAGGAGCGATCGCACTCGCGCCAGCAGTTCATCCACTTCCACAGGCTTGCGAATGAAGTCGTCGGCACCACTGTCCAGGCCCTTCACGACACTGGCTTGGTCATAAGCCGTGATCAGCAAGATCGGAATGTAGGGCAAAGAAGCATCGTGGCGAATGTGTCGGGTGAGTTCGAAGCCATCCATGCCCGGCATCATCACATCCAGCAAGACGAGGTGAGGCGGGGAAGCGACCAAGGTGGTCAGCGCTGTCTGACCATCTTCAGCCAGGACGCAGTGGTAACCATCTTCAGCCAGAATGCTTTGGATGAGAAACAGATTATCGGGCGAATCATCGACGACTAAAATGCGCTCGCCCGCTCCCGGCTCGCAATTCGGTGACGAGTTGAATGCAGGCACAACTGACATCTCCTCCAGCATCGGCAGGCAGTTATCGATACTAATACGGGTGATGGTGCCTGCTCATCAGTCCGGCGACACAATCTCTGGCTAAGTCTAATCTGAGCCAGTTCTGCACTCGGACCAATATTGCCATTTGGTAACATTCCACACAGGCCGGGGCGCTCGGCCACCGTTTAATCCAAATTAATTTTGATGGCGGATTACCCTGCGATAACACCTTGCCTAGGGACAAGGCAAGCATATGCTTGTTTATTGTTGCCGCTTCTTAACCTTTTCATTACCTCAAACTAACCAAAGACTAACCTTCTACCCCTAGCGTGTACAACAGGTATGCGCCTTTGCACCCGTTGTTCCAAGTTCTGTGAGATATAGGTGGAGTAGATATATGCTTTCATTGACTCGTAAGAAGCGACCCGTATTCTTAGCATCCGTCGTTGCCCTGAGCGTCGCTGTGGCGTCGTGCAGCGGCAGCACCACGACCGACGGTGGTGATGAAGCTGCGACCGATGGCGGCGATGACACCGAAGTAGCTGCCGATGATGCTGGTAGCGGTGAGCGCATTTCCCTGATCGGCGCAGGTGCTAGCTTCCCAGCGCCGCTCTATCAGCGCTGGTTCTCGGAGTACAACAATGAGAACCCCAACATCGAAGTGACCTATCAGTCCGTGGGTAGCGGTGCTGGTGTTGAGCAGTTCACAGCAGGTACGATTGACTTCGGTGCAAGCGACGTGGCGATGAAGGATGAAGAAATCGCTGCCGTTGATAGCGGTGTAGTGCTGCTGCCGATGACCGCCGGTGCGATCGTCCTTGCTTACAACCTGCCCGGTGTTGACGAACTGCGGCTGTCCCGTGAAGTCTACGTGGACATCCTGCTGGGCAACATCACCAACTGGAATGATCCGGCGATCGCCGCCATCAACGAAGGTGTCGAGATGCCTGACATGGAGATCACAGTGGTATACCGCTCTGATGGTAGCGGCACCACCGGCGTCTTCACCATGCACCTGAACACGATCAGCGACGAGTGGGCCGACAGCGTTGGCGAAGGCAAGACCGTTGAGTGGCCGACTGGCGTTGGTGCCAAGGGCAACGAAGGCATCACGGCGCAAATCCTGCAAACCGAAGGCGCAATCGGCTACATCGAGTACGGCTACGCCAAGCAGCAGGAAATTCCGGTTGCGAGCTTAGAGAACGCATCGGGCAACTACGTTGAGCCGAGCGTCGAAACGGCGGCAGCGACCCTCTCGGCTGTGGAACTGCCCGAGAACCTGCGCGCCTTCATCACCGACCCCGAGGGTGAAGAGTCCTATCCGATCGCGACCTACACCTGGATCATGGCTTACCAAGAGTACGAAGACGCTGCCAAGGCTGAAGCACTCAAGGAAGTTCTGACCTGGGCACTGAATGAAGGTCAAACCATGTCCGAGGAGCTGGGCTACATCCCGCTGCCGGAAAACGTGGTGGCTCGCGTTCAGGAAGCGGTTGACTCGATCAACGAGTAGAGATTTGACGCTCTAGTTTCGCACAACTAGCTTAAGAGTCTTTTGGCGAGCCAGATTGGCTCGCCTTTTTTTGTGCCCTAGGGTACTGGACTGTTGGCGGGTGATGGAGGCTGTGAGCCTTGTGGGGGAGAGGTTTTGGGGATCACCGTGAAAACTATACCAAAAGCCTTGCTGTGCCAGGGGTTGGGCACAGCTATCACCGTCTAGGCGTCCAGTGCCTGGGTGACGAGGCTTTAATGTACAATTGCTTCGCGATCGCTCCTCCCGCAATTCTCCAGCATGGCTCGTACTGGCTACACGTTGCCCGTTTTCGCTGTCGCCGCCGCCAAGGCTGCTCTGCTGCACCTCCAAGGCGATGAGACACCCCTGACCGTCCGGCTGGATTTGTTGCCAGATGCCGCTGATATTCCCATTGAGCAGGTAGCGGGCCTGAACGTGACGAGTGCGCTGGCGATCGCCCGCAGCGACCCAGGCGACAATCTCGATCTGACCCGCGACACGCCGATCTGGGCTTGGGTGAATCTCGAACCCCGCCAGGGCGAGTCGTTGATTTTAACTGCCGGTGAGGGCGTGGGCAAACTGGCTTCTGGCGAACCAGCGATTTACGACTATGCAAGGCGTCTGTTTGCGGCGAATTTGTCCGCTTTGATTCCGGGCGATCGCACCCTCCGCGTCGCGATTATTTTGCCGGCCGGGCGTCAGCTTGCCCAGCGCACCTCAAATGAGGCCTTCGGTGTTTTAGAAGGGCTATCGCTACTGGGAACCAGCGGCATTTCCAAACCATTTTCGGTCGCTGAACATCTAGAGGATATTCGCCAAGATCTGCGAGCGAAAGTCGGCACGCAGTCGAATCTGGTTTTTTGTATCGGGAGTCATGGGCTGCAAGTCGCGCAGCAACTGGAAATCCCTGCGGCGGCGATCGTGCAGACGGGCAATTGGCTGGGGGCGCTGCTTGTGGAGGCGGGGTTGCGCGGCGCGACTTCGGTATTACTGTTGGGTTACCAAGGCAAGTTGATCAAACTGGCTGGGGGCATTTTCAATACCTCTAGTCATCTGGCGGACGGGAAGCTGGAAATTATCAGTGCGGCAACGCTGACCGTCAGCGACAATCTCGCGGCGGCGCGGACGGTACTCGCAGCCCCGACGGCTGATGCGGCTTACCAGGCCCTCGTTAGTTGGAATTTGGCGCAACCAGTCTTCAATTACCTAGCGCAAAATATTACGACGAAAGCGCAAGCCTATGTTGCCAAATATGCCGATACAGCGCTGCCTGTGGGGGCGATTTTATTTGATCGCCAAGGGCAGATCATCGCTGAGCACACGTCGTACCTGGATAGCCTTACGCCTCGCCGCTAGTGGGTTTCGGTCAGGCGATCGCCCCTGTCTCACTCACTACTGGCCTCCCAAGGGATCGCCGGGTCACGGGCAAGGTGCTGGGAGACTTCATAAGCGCCGTAGCGATTGAGGTGACTGGGATCGGAGAAAAAGGCGTGCTCAGTCTGCCAGTAGGTCGCGAGATCACGGAAGACCAGACCCTCAACCTGTTCCATGTGCTCGATGAAGGCGGCTTCGTGATCACGACGTACCGGGTCAAGGTATTCATCTGTGAGTGGCAAATTGACGAACACTAACTCGACACGCTGCTCATTGAGGTAAGTGGTCACCTCGCGAAGCGCCTGATACTGGCGGCCGCGCAAGCTGAATGCATCATAGTCACTGTCGTAAGCGCCGCTGACGCGAGCATGGGCACGGTAGTAGGTTTCGGGATTGAAGCGTGTGGCGATCGCCAAAAACCCGTCTAAATCAATCGGTTCGCGCTCGGTTTCTGCCAGTTCCGCCGCCGTCCTCGACTCAATCCCCGGCAAGGGCGCGAGGAAGCGCTGATGTAGCCACGACTTGAATGCTTGCCGTTGCGGATACAGCGCCGAAAACTCGCCCACCGCCTGACCAAACCAGCGATTGAAGTCCGCATAGCCTTCACGGAAGCCCTGGGCTAGGCGGGCGGTGAGCGGCGGGCGACCGGTGGCATCAGGACGGCCTTGCCCCGGGAACGACCCCGCTTCGAGGCGCTGGTAGCCTGGGGAGGCGGCGATCGCCTCGTAAGTCAGGTCGGGGCGGCCGCTGTTGAAGGCGCGCGCGCCATCCGCCCAGATCACCAGCTCTGGCAACTGTTCGGGTCGCAGCAACCGCCGCAGCATCAGATCGACAATTTGCGCGGTCGCGCCGTTGATGCCAAAGTTGAAAATCTCCACCTGTTGGTAACCCTGGGCGGCGATCGCCCGCTGCAAAACCAAGGGATCGATGCCGCGCAATGCTCGCGAGCTGCCGACAATCAGCACTTCCGGCGGCCCCTGCTGACGCAGGCGTTCTTGGTAGAGGGCGAGCTTCTCGTCCAGGAGCGAGTTATTGAAGCTGGGGTTTTGGGAGCGGGCTGAGGCGAGGATGGCGGCGGCGGCCGCTTCGCTCTCGCGACGATTGGGCGGAGTGGTTGTGAAGCGATCGCCCGCCCCTAGCTCCGGTGGCGTTGAGAATTGTCGTGCCTCAGCCGCTGATTCTGCATCCGCTGCGTCTGGCTGTGTCACCATCACCGCCGCTGGTTGACGGGATGCCGTCTGCAAACGGCGACCCAGCATCCAGTCCACTTGTAGCGCTAGCAACAATCCCAGCACTGCCCACACCGCCGCGACCTTGAGCTGGCGCTCGTCGGCCCAGCGGCTGACGCGGGGTGGAGGCAACTGCGTCAGCTCATCGGCCGCCTTTGCTGGCACAAAGCAGCGCGTCCGACAGAGCCACTGTCGCACCCGTTCCCGCTCAGTCCGGGGCGCAGGAGCCGAAGCTCCAGCCTGATCAGAGGCCGCCGCCGCCGCCACTGCCGCCGCGAGCGGCATGGCGGCTGGTGTTGGTGGCAGCGGTGGCTCGACCGGCAAAGGCGTCACAGTTTTGGTCGGGGCTGGTGGGGTCAGCTCCAGGGCATAACTCCAGAGCGGTGCGGCTTGGCCTGCACGGCGGCCGTAGAGGCGCGCGCCCTGGAGATCGGGCAACTCGAGGGGGCGTAGTAGCTTCTCAATGCGGCTGACCACCTGTACTTGTGATGGGCAGACCAGCGCCTCAGTCATGATGTGGAGCAGCCCGTCCTTGATGCAGAGCTTGACACCAATGCCGCCCGTAGTCAGCCGCTCGTCGAGATTGGGATTGAGCAGGCGTTGGAGCAGAAAGCTGAGGGCTCCCAGATCCAGTTGGCGAGCGAGAGCGCTCGGTGTCGGCGCGCGATCGCCCTGTGTGGCAGCGGGCAGCTCGAGCCACTGTACCCAGACGGGAGCCTCTTTCAGGGCATTGGGTGCCAGGGTCTCAGCTTCTAGCTCCAGACTACGGACACCATAGACGGCGGCGGCAGCCAGACCCTGAGGAGCGATCGCCTGGAGTGCGGTGGTCAGCGCGGCAGTCGTGGACGGCTGCGGAGGGATTTCTTGGGGTAAACCCAGAGCCGAGCGCAGACTGCAAAAGAGGTGCAGGGTGCCTTCGATGGACGCAGCGCGGACTCGGACACCGCGCTCGCGCAGCGCCCGGTCGAGCAAACGTTCGAGGGCTTGGACATCCCCCCAGCGCGCCCAGTGATTGAGCATCGCCTTGGGGCTTGTGAGATCGACCTGGAGCACCCAGTCCGGTGTCGCCTCACCGCTGACTTGCAGGCGAATCGCGGCTTCTTTGAAGCCTTCCAGTTGCAGCTCGCGGAGCTGCCGAGCCAGGGGTTGAGCGATCAACGAGGCATCGGGACTGTAGGCACAGCTACAGATCACCCAGAGGCGCTTGATATCGGTAGCCCCTCCTGCTTCTGCCGAAGGCAGCTTCTGGGTCACGACGCGCACGCTGACCCCCAGAGGTGCGAGGGATTCACTCAAGTAACGGGCGATCGCTGCGGGTGAGTCGTCCCGACGGGCAGGCAGCTCGGCAGGGCTGAGCAGTGGCGGTGCGGTCACCGTCAGGGTCGCCGTGCTGCGCGGAGTGCGAGCGGTGTCGCTGGTTGCCAGAGCGGTGGCTGGAGTCGTCGCGGCGATCGCGGTTGAGGCAGTGAGCGGCGGTTGGGCACGGAGGCTGGCAAGATCAATGGGTTCAATCCAAGCCGGTCGCGACTCGCCAGGCAACCGACCATAGAGGACGACTTTGTAAACTGGCGCATCAGTCTTGCCAGCCAAGATGTCAAATTGTCCAGCCTCAGGCGATCGCAGCGCGCGAATCAGACGCGGCACAATCCGGTCGGCGAGGGGCAGCGGCGTGCCCTCACAGAGGACATGCAAATAGTTCCCGCGCAGGCGCAAGCGCAGGCGCAGCTTTGTGCCGGGGCCGGACTCGCTGGCACAGAGCGCTTGGTAGAGCCACTGGGAGAGAGACAATGGCTGGCTGGTTGTGGAAGGCCGGTCAGCATCCTGCATGAAAAACAGCGGTCAGCAATTCATTAGTGAACAGTAGCAGCAATCGTCTTGATTATGGCGAATTTCCAGTCTTGTCGGCTAGCGATCGCGCCAACCACCATCGCTGAGATGAGTCGAATGCCGATTTCGGCTCCAAGGTGACTCTCCCAGTACGTGCCATTAACTAGAGCCGAGATTCAGTCCGAGAGATTAGTAGCAGCTCTCTCTCTCCACCTGAGATACCCATGGATTACCCGCTGAGCATAGTACGGATGGTGAAAGATTACGCAAAGGCTCAGGGTTTTGAATCTGATTATTCTCCAATTCTAGCCACTGAACATTAGCAAGATTGCTTAATGGGGTAATGTCTACAATCTGGTTACCATTTAAATTTAGAAAATCCAGCTCTACTAAATTAGCTAGAGGTGATATGTTATCAATTTGATTGTCGCTTAAGTCAAGATGAAGAAGACCAATTAAACCTGCTAGTGAGTTTATATTGAAAATCCGATTCTCTTCCAAGTGAAGATACGTAAGACGAGTCAGGTATGCTAACGACTCTACATTTGTAATTTGATTGCCTGATAAGTCAAGATAGATGAGCCTAGTTAAGCTTGCCAGAGGTTCTATATCCATAATTTGATTTTCTGATAAAGTGAGCTTAGTAAGATTGAATAAGTTTGCTAATAGTTCTATATTCACGAGTTGATTACCTGCCAGCTCAAGCTCTCCGACATTACTCAATGACTGAAGAGGCTGAAGATCACTGATTGCTCTCTCATTGAGATTCACATGTTCTCGATCTGAAAATTCCCGATCTGCTTTCTTACAATCTTCTGTGTTTACCACATCTAACAAAACCTCCACCGTATGCTGAGTCTCCAGCGGCAAACCTTCCCGTGCCAAACACCATTCCTCAAAACTCCGATACGTCGGATTTGCCTCCCCACGAACCACCCACAACGAACTCCCTAATCCCGCTAAGAACAGAGACCCAAAAACCACCCAGAAACGCCGAAAGTTTACCAGCATCCTTATCACCTTCATCATTCCACGCCATCAGCCTAGCACAGCCAAATGCCCTCAGCCCATCGCACATAAAGGAAGCACAAGCCCTGGCTAGCACAGCTTAAGACCATCAAAAATATCTCTGTTGCCACCCAAACCTCCTATAAATTCATACCCCTAATCCCATGTCCCTTCGCAGCAACCCTAACCCGCTAAAAATTGGCAGTGCCATCCGTTACCCCGCCCTCACCCGCGACCCCCACTACCCCACCATCCTCGCCCGCGAATTCAACCTCCTCGTCCCCGAAAACGCCATGAAATGCGGCACCATCTGTGCCCAACAAGACACCTACGACTTCACCGCTGCC
>JAAUTY010000038.1 GCA_012031265.1 Spirulinaceae cyanobacterium SM2_1_0
GCTTTCTAGTTTGGCAGGAGGGCGGCGTGACCCCCGACTGTGTTATTGAAATCACTTCGGAATCAACGCGCCAAACCGACAGCGTTGAAAAGCGCCGCCTCTATGCTGACCTGGGGGTGACGGAATATTTCCAATACGACCCCAGCGGCGACTACCTTGACCCGTCACTGATCGGCTTCCGTCTGGTTGATGGCAATTATGAGCCGATGACCGCCGACAGAAAGGGTGACGGGATGATCGCGATTGGCTCGGACGTGCTCGGCCTCGAGCTGCGGTCTGAGAATGGGCAGCTACGGTTCTATGTGCTGGCGACAGGTGAAAAGCTGCTCAGCTACAGCGAGTCGGAAGCCGGTCGCCGGGAAGAACGGGCGAGGCGAGAACGGGCTGAAGCCAGTCTATACAGCGGTGCTGAGCGACTACTGGCGACAGGGATGCCGGTCGAACAAGTTGCAGAAATCTTGAGTCTTGATGCCGCCGATTTGCGCCAGCGGTTTGGAGGTTAGGCCGGTCCAAAACCAGTCCAACCCACAAAATGCCCCCAGTCGCAACCGACCGCATCCTTATCCCGGTCAAGACGATGCGGCTCGAGCTGTCGAACGGTGAAATTCTTGGTGTCAATGTCTTTGCAGTCCAGATCAGGCGGCGATCGCCACTTTGCCGACTCGGTAAACAGTCTTCTCCCGCATGGGGTGCTAGAAAGTTGCTAGCTTTTTGTTGGCCTTTTCGCAGTCGGTTGCGCGCGGGGCAACCAACTGGGTGGGGAATTATCCGGCGACTGCTGCGGCTTTGCCGAAGTCAACGCCTGGATCTGCCCCCTAGCCGATCGGCCAACCGGGCGAGTCCATCAGCACCGAATCCGCAGCATCGGCTATCTCGCTGCCGACCCCAATTTACGCAGCATTGAGGATTTTGTGTGTTTGGCTATCCCAGTCACATTGCACCCGTGAGCCTGGGCTGTTAATAGCATTCTGCCACTCACGCATCCTCGCCGAACTCGAGCGGTAAACGCGGCTGAATGCTGCCATCCGCCAAGAATGTATCCAAAACCTTGTCGCCGTGTGGCTCCGTGCCATCCCAGCGCTCCGGCCAGGTATTTGCCGCCCACAGCTCGCGAATGCGCGCCAGTTCCTCAGCATTAATCAGGCTGAATTCCGGCTGCCCTGCCAATTGGGCACCCTTATTCACCGCCATCTGAATTTCGAGAATTTGGTCAAGCAACCACTGGCGCGCCTCCATGTGCAGCGGCCCCGGGCGATTTTGTTTTGCTGACCATTGCCCATCCTTGCGGCGCTCACCATGTTTCCGTAGGCGATATTTCGGCTTCTTGACTTCTCGATAGAGCGGTTGCAAGCGCTTCAGAGGGGTGAGGTAGGCCCATTTGGGATTTTGAATCACCCGCTCCAGCGCTGAATCTTCTTGCACCAGCGGACAGCCGATGCAACCCGTCCGCGCATTCAGTGGTTCTGTCTCGCCTAGCTCGTCCTGGGGGTTGTGCCCGTAGACTTCGGCGACCTCCAGGGTTGGGAACCCCAAATCGACATCGGCACTGACCAACCAATCCCAGACGTGGCAAACTCGCCAGTGCAAGAGCGGTGCCAGGGTGTCGGCAATGGCAGCCGCTGAACTCTGCTGGAACCACCCCTGACCGCACTCGCCGCCATCGCGACTGCAACTCAGGGCAATTCGCTGGTCACGCGCCGCACTCTCACCCAACCGCACGCCGGTCAGCATCAGCAACTTGTCGCCGCAGGCCTGCCGCACGGCTTCGAGTTCGCGTTCCATGCTCATTACCTTTAGCTTCGGGGTACACCAGCGAAAGGTATTGCTCGGCGGTGGCACGCCCCGCCCTAGCATATAGACGAAGTAGCGATAATCCAGAGCGGGTAGAACCACTCGTGTCTGCCAGCCGCGATCGCGCAGTGCCGCCAAAACTCCCATCGCCGCATTGTGTAGGGGCGGCAACTCTTGGCGCGTGTCAGCAAACAGGACGGTCAGGCTTTTGGGGTGCGGAATCTGGTTGGTTTCCAGCAGATAGGCAACTAGAGTCACGGTGGCGGTGGAGTCTTTGCCACCGGAGAAGGCGATCGCCCAGTGGTCGTAAAGTGAGCCGTAGTGCCGCAGTGACTCCGCCGACAACTCAATACTGCGGTCAAAGGATAAGCGCTCAGTTTCAAAGAGATTGAGAGTTTTCACGGCTACCTGCTCACGCCACGCCAGCGATTTTGTCTGAATGACGATATTGATTGACCACTATCCACATATAGCGTTTCTTAAGCCAATGTGCTGCCACGAAGACCATACATATAGCTTTAGGGATAGGTTCTCATTGTAGACGAGCGACCTCAAAACTGGGCAGCCTCCCTTTGCCAGGAGGAGCGCGATCGCCATAAATCTCTGAAGAATCTCCACGCCGATTCCATGCCGTCAATCATCCTGGCGCTGGCAGTGGCTTGTGGAGCGATCGCGGCCCACTCGGTTCCTCAGCTCGGCAATTTGATGGCGGCTCATTGCGTCGGATTACTCTAATCCAAACCGATAGCCTTTGCCGTAGACCGTATGAATCAAAGCGACCTCGCCGTTCGCCTCGATTTTGCGGCGGAGCAGACGGATCAGCGCGGCGAGGACATTGCTGCTGGGGCGATCGCCATCGGCCCAGAGGTGCTGATGAATCTGCTCATGGGTAAGCAAAATGCCAGGGTGCTGCATGAAATAAGCCAACAAGCGCGTTTCCTTATCAGAAAGGTCGATGGCGCGATCGCCCCGATAAGCCATTTGATTCGCGACATCCAGCTCCAGATCAGCAACCCGCTGGCGCAGTGGCGGGACAGACGGTTCACTGACTTGTCCACGCCGCAGCAGGGCGCGGACACGGGCGAGCAGTTCCCGCAGCTCAAACGGCTTGACGAGATAGTCATCAGCCCCCGCATCGAGGCCGAGGACGCGATCATCAATGGTGTCCTTGGCCGTCAGGAAGAGGACGGGAGTGGTGGAACCTTGCGATCGCAACTGCCGACAGGTACTCAACCCCGACTGCTGCGGCAGCATCCAATCCAAAATCAACAAGTCATAGTCACCCTGGCTCGCCAACTGCAAACCAATCACCCCATCAGCCGCGACCTCAACCGCATACCCTTCGCAACGCAGCGCTTGGCTGAGCGGTGCAGTGAGTGCCGCTTCGTCGTCCACCAACAAGATGCGCGGTGGCAGGGCTGGCTCTGGGGATGCGGACATCGGCAGTCTCTACGGGCAAACAGTCTCATTCTTGCAATTGTGCCGGTTATTGGCGGTCGGTCGCGGAAAGTGGGCGATCGCCCATCCCCACAACCTCAATCCAGCTCCACCCAAAACCGCAAAAACCCAGCCTCATCCACCGCCAAATCCAACCCTTGGAATACCACCGCCCCCGTCGGATTACTCGCCTGCGGACAAGGAGCATTAACCGGCGTCAAAGGCGTGAAAAATTGTCCAGCATCGCTGTCATTGGCATTCGTGAGCGGCGTACTCACACCCCCTTGATTTGCCAAAATGCCGCGCCCAGCCCCAAAGCCATTCGGCAAGAAGGTTGTCCCGTCGGGGATCGGATCGCAGACGGAAACGTTGGTCAAATCCGTGGCTCCATCGGAGAGAAAATAGACCGTGTATTGCACTTCATCACCACTCCGTAGCGGCTGACTCGCCGACAAATTGGGGATACCAATCGGCGGCAAGACCGACCAGCCAGGCGCATTATCATTACTATCCGTTGGGTCATCATTGAAGCTGACGAAATTAGCGAGATTGAGGCTCACCCCATCACGCCGAACTGCGGTGATCCGCTTCACCAAACGTAAGTTGGGCGGCCCACTCACCGATGGGACACTCGCCTGAGCCGTATTATTCGCAGGATCCGTATCGTTGGTGGCAGCAACCGTAGCAGCATTCACAATTGGGTCTGAGCCGCTATAGTCTGCCGGGACAGCGAACGTAGTCGTGATCGTCCGACTTTCGCCCGCCGGGATCGTCCCCAGATCACAAGGGAAGGGCGTAGTACAGTCACCCGTATTGCTAACAAACGTCAGCCCGGTCGGCGTTGGATCTTCAACCCGAACATCTACAGCGTCTGCCGCTCCCAGATTTTCAACCGTCAGCGTATAAGTGATATTTTCGCCCGGTATAAAACTGTCAGCTCCCGTTTTCGTCAAGTTCACATCGGTCGTTGCCAGCACGACTGTTGTGACCCGGGCGTCGGGTTGTGAGCCATCATTATTACTCGGATCAGCATCATCCGTCGTCGAGCTACCCGACGCAATATTTTCGTAGCTCCCGTTGAGATTTAGCTCGACGGTTACCGTTCGCGTCACCGTTTGTCCAGGATTGACGGTTCCCAAATCCCAAGTAACAATTCCACCAGCCTCACTGCCACCCTCAGACGCTTCAACAAAGACTGCTCCTGCCGCCAGTTGGTCTTGAATCGTGACATTTTCCGCCACGTCGGGGCCGAGGTTGGTCGCGGTTAGCATGTAGGTATACTGCCCGGGTGAGCCGTTCGGAATCTCCGTTTTGGTGGTGACGAGATCCGCCGTTGCCGCAGGGACAACGGTGGTGACCCGCGCCGTCGGTTGCGAGCCGTCATTATTACTGGGATCGGCGTCCGTTGTGGTGGAATCACTCGTCGCGATGTTTTCATAACTCCCCGCCGTGCTCAGGTCAACTGTGACTGTTCGCACTACCGTTTGACCCGGAGTGACTGTTCCGAGATTCCAGGTCACGACACCACCGGCTTCGGTGCCACCCTCAGAGGCCCCAGCAAACGTTGCGCCCGGAGCAATCTGATCCTGAACTGTGACATTCTCGGCCGCACTTGGCCCCAGATTCGTCGTTGCAATCGTGTAGAGGTATTGACCCGGCGCGCCACTGGTAAGCCCGGTTTTGGTCGTGACTAAATCGGCGGCAATGAGGGGGACAACCGTGGTGACGCGGGCATCAGGCTGCGAGCCGTCGTTATTGCTCGGGTTCGCGTCCGGTGTCGTAGAATTGCTGCTCGAAATATTTTCGTAGCTGCCATCGACGGTGAGATCGACCGTGACTGTTCGCACCGCTGTTTCGCCAGCATTGATAGTTCCCAAATCCCAAGTGACCACCCCACCCGCTTCGGTGCCACCATCGGAGGCCGTCACAAACACCGCACCCGGCGCAATTTGGTCCTGGGCCGTCACATTTTCGCCGCGTCGGGGCCGAGATTCGTCGTCTCAATCGTGTAGGTGTACTGACCTAGTGGGCCGTTGGTGAGGCCAGTTTTCGTGGTGACGAGATCGGCAGCAGCGGGGGTAATGACGGTCGTGACGCGGGCGTCGGGTTGCGAGCCGTCGTTATTGCTCGGGTTCGCGTCGGGTGTGGTGGAATTGCTGCTCGAAATATTTTCGTAGCTGCCATCGACATTGAGCGCAACCGTCACGGTGCGCGTGACTGTCTCACCGGCACCGATCGTCCCAGCGTCCCAAGTCACGACCCCACCAGCTTCGGTGCTACCAGCGGAAGCACTGACAAACACCGCTCCCGGTGCAATCTGATCCTGAATCGTGACATTCTCGGCCGGATTAGGGCCGAGGTTCGTCGTCGTGACGGTGTAGGTGTACTGCCCAGGCGAGCCGCTGGTTGCACCCGTTTTTGTGGTGACCAAATCGGCACCCGCTAGGGGTACGACTGTCGTGACGCGCGCGTCCGGTTGCGAGCCGTCATTATTGCTGGGGTCAGCGTCGGGCGTGATGGAATTGCTGCTCGAAATATTTTCGTAGCTGCCATCGACATTGAGCGCAACCGTCACGGTGCGCGTGACTGTCTCACCGGCACCGATCGTCCCAGCGTCCCAAGTCACGACCCCACCAGCTTCGGTGCTACCAGCGGAAGCACTGACAAACACCGCTCCCGGCGCGATCTGATCCTGGATGACGACATCCACTGCTGGACTCGGCCCCAGATTTGTGGTTTCAATCGTGTAGGTGTATTGCCCCAGTGGGCCGCTGGTTGCGCCGGTTTTCGTGGTGACGAGATCAGCGCCGCCAACGAGGGTGGTCGTCGCCGAGGTTTCGTTATTGGTCAGATCGGGGTCGGTCACGTCAGCGGGGCGCGTAATCTCAGCCGTGTTGGTGAGGCTACCGCTGGCGGTGGTTGAGACGGTGGCGTCGATGGTGAAGGTTGCTGTGCCGCCATCGAGCAGATTGAGCGTGGTGCTGATGTTGCCTGTGCCGCTCGCCGCGCCACAAGCGGAACCTGCCGAAGCCACGCAAGTCCAAGTGGCACCGAGAATTTCGCTGGGCAGGGTGTCGGTAAAGGTCGCGCCGACGACATCGCTTGGCCCGTCATTTCTGACCTCGATCACATACTGAATCGGGCCGCCGAGGGTCGCGGGATCGACATCAACCGTCTTCACGGCGACTAGATCAGCCTCGCGGAGTGTGACCAGATCCTCAACGACGGTCGGCGGCGCGGAGAAATTCGCCCAAGTGTCCATGCCTCGGCGATCGCCAAAATCACTACTCCAACTGTGCGCCCCCCCAACACTCGGAACTCCCGCCAGCGCACTGCGTGGATTCGGCGGTGTTCCTTCACAAACAATGCCACCGACCTCACCGCCAGCACAAAGGCTAAAATCATCGCTCTCGCCCGTGTTCCTGTCGTCGTAGTAGACATCGAACCGGTCTGAGCCGGGAGCGGTCAGGCGTTCAATGATTAGGCCGTTGGGATTGTTCTCAGGATCAATGAAGGGGAAATGGGTTTCACCAATCGCCAGGCGGACTTCCACACCGTAGGGCACATTGCTCGCCGGAACCCGATTGCCGAAACCATCCAGACCATCCCAGAACACTGTATTGGCTCCGGGAGGCGCAACACTCGTCAGAACGCGGTCGATCGGGTCGCCGTAGTTGTCGTTGCCGTCGATGTCGAGAATAATCGTTGCCGTCGCAGTCGGCCCCAGGTTGTCGAAGCTGAAGTTGCCGCCGAGGGGATCAGTGCCCGCTTGTCCCGCTGTCCCTTCAATGCCAGTAAACGCCAAGTTTGCGGGCGGCTGCGGGGCCACAAAGGGGACGAGCAGATCGATGGTGCCGCTGGCTGAGGCGGCACTAGTGGGCAGTGTCGGGTCGGGTGGATTGATGAACAGCTTGTGGGTGACGTCATCGGCCGTGTCTGGTGCGTTGGGCGGATGCACCGAGAATCCTGGCGGTAGTGTGCCGGGGTTGCCGCCGACGAACTGGATGGAGCGGAAGATCGGATCACCGCTGCTGTCGCGAAAGCCCTTGTTGTTGGCGAAAAAGATAAAGCCGAAGGGGTCAATGCCATTGAGGTCAACGTTGTACTGGAAGCCGTCACTGGTGAGGACGGTGACCGCTGAGTTGAGCGAGCGGCCGTTCCCCCCCACGTTCCAGGCGAAGTAGTCGGCGTAGACGCGCCCCGTCTGCGCCGCACCGCTGCTGCGAACTGTGACATCCCAGGCCGAGATGTAGCTGACATCTGGAGGTTGCGACCAGTTTGCACCCACAGCGGTCGTAGGTGGGTTGGCGTCGGAGCCGCTGATTGTGCTCGGATTGGGGCTGACAAATTCGATTTCCCAGACGCCCTCCTGACCCAGACCAACAGGCACAATGCAGGGCGTGTAGCCGATGCCGGAGCCAGCAATTTCTGCCGCCCGGTCGGGGATCAAGCCATCGCTGCCACAGGTTCCAGTCGTCCCATTAGGGGCGCGATAGTTGATCGTGCCGCCGCCGATGCCAGCGGCTGAAGACGCCAAGTTCAATTCCTCGCCTTCGCGGGCAAAAACGCGGATCGGCGATCGCCTGGGCACCCCCGCCGCTGAATCATTGCGAAATTCCAAATAAGGGCGATCGCCGCCATTACTCACCAGCTCCCGACTGCCCTCGGCGCGAGCGATCGCGGGCAGCCAGCCCAACAGCAATAGAGCAAATCCTAAGCGAATCCCCGTCCGTTTGCACTGCATCATGGCGACTCTGCACCCACCAGCGGACGAATTTCAACCGGCAGCGCGGGTTCGGATGTGCCGTAGTCGGGGTGAGTGGCGATCGCGCTCAATCGCTCTCCCGGCCCTAAACCCATCAGCGTCGCCGCAAACTGCCCTGATTCATTCACGCTCGCTGACCCCAACAAACGACTCAACGCGCCCCACTCATCGCCAGCCGCCAGTTGGTAAAAATCCACCTGCGCCCCCGGTTCCGCTTGCCCCAACACCGTGACCTGTCCCGATGGCAATGGCAAAAACTCCGGACTGGCAAAACGCGGTGCATTGATCCCATAGTTCGCCGTCTGGCGGCGGCGATGGTGATGCGACAAAGGCGGATTGCGACCGTCGCCTTGGTCGTAGGTTTGCACATCCACATTCAACTGCGTGACCAAATCAATGCTCAGACCCTGCAAATCTGCGAACTGATTGCCGACGATCGCCACACCCTGAGCGGTGGGGTTGGCAGCCACGACGATCCCCGGCCCCGACTGACCGCTGATCCAGTTGTCAATCACCTCATGCTGATGACCCATGAGGTAAATCGCCGCTCGCGACTGACCGCGCCCGTTGTCCGTGATTTCGTTATTCACCACGAGCACGCGACCCGTTGGTTTGAAGAGATAGAGGGCACTGCCCGCATTGCCGCGAATCGCATTGGCCTGAATCTGCGCGCCGCTGATGTCACCCTCGAGCCGCAGGGCATCGGGCATTCCCGCGAAGCCATTTTGCTCGATCACATTTTCCACCACTTGCAGGCCGGGGGCGCGGAAACCGGTGATGATGGCGCTGCCGGAATGATGGGCAAAGCGGTTGCGACGGAGCTGGAGGCGATCGCCATTCAACACATATACCCCAAAGGCCGACCGTCGCTCCGGCGGCTGACCCGACGGCAGGATGCCAAACCAATTTTGCTCCAGCACCACATCTTGCGGGGGAAGATTGTCGGGCATAAACGGCTGGTGATGTGCGGCGATGTACTGCTGATTAGCGTCCGGTGGCGGCAGCGGGTGTGAAATGAGAATATTTGCAGGCAGCAGTCCCGAGGTTTGACCGTTGCTGTGGAAGCCTGCGAAGCTGAAGCCGCGCACCGTGACGCCGGAGGCGGTAATGGTCAGGCCGCGTGGAATTGCTGTGCCTTCAGCGGGGACAATCGCTACGCGCGGTGGTTGTAGTTGCGGCGCGGTTGGTGCGACTGAAGCATCAACTGGAGCCGGTTGCGTGGTGCCGTCGAGGAGCAGATTGGGGCGGGCGATCGCCGGGAGTTCCGACTGCAAAGCGATCATCGTTTGCGCTGTGGGCAAGTCGAAGGCGATCGTCGGGCGCGCGGCGGGGCTGAGGCGTTGCAACTCAGTTGGGCTAAGATTCGCCAACGCCAACTCACCATTGGCGAGCAAAATCGCCTCGCGCAGGGTGAGAAATTCGTCGGGTTGAACCGTATCGGCGGCGCTGTTGACCGAGGCCTGCCAGGGGGTTTCCTGAGCTGAACTGGGGAGGGCGATCGCGCTAGCGAGCACACTGAGCGCTACGAGGATGAGAGGGTTGAATCTTTGAAACCTGTAGGGCTGACGCACTGAATAAAACTTCAACGGGTTGAAAGATCCCCCCGGCTTCGCCACCCTCCTTGATATCCCCCCGGCTTCGCCACCCCCCTTGATAAGGGGGGCAGGGGGGATTCTACCGTATAGGCCATCTTCCGGGTCATACGACCCGATTGAGCCCCTTGATAAGGGAGGCAAGGGGGGGATTCTACCACCACCGACAGTGTCTTCCGTCTTGAACGGCGTCAGTCCTGACCTGAATGGGGGTGAGCTTTTAGTGAGCGTCGCCATCTCCCCCGGCCCCTCTCCCAAAGCTGGGAGAGGGGTGTACATATTTTGCTTGGTAGCGGCTTTAGAATTCCGCATTGCTCACCTCCTCTACCGCTGGGGGTTCCGGTTCTGGTTCTGGTAGCGGCGGGATCGCGGTTTGGCTGCCGAAACCGCCGAAGAATTCGTTGAGCTTGTAGGTGACATTGAAATAGAGACCGCCATCGGAGCGGAAGCTGCCAAAATCGCGATCGCTCACCGCCCCCGCACTGTAGCCGAGACCGAGACGCAAATCCGGCGTCACGTAGTAGCCCAGCTCGATCGCGCCGCCCAATTCTTGATACCCGACCGCCAGTTGCCGAATTGCCCGTCCCTCCAGCGCCACATCCCACTGAAACCCCATGCGGTAGGTGATGCGGAACTGGCCCAGGTCAATCAGACTGTTGGCGGTGAAATTGTTCGCCAACTCGGTCGAAGTGTAGCGCAGGGCGTACTTGGCGTAAAATTCCCAGCGCCAATTGGGCGAGAGAATCGCCTCCAGCGCCAGCACATGGTCGCGAGAACCCGTACCGCTGCCCACGAGCAGAGTTTCTGGGATGGTCGAGGGATTCCGGCGATATTCGTAGCTAAACAGCAGATTGAAGTGGTCGTGGAGCGGGTTGCGGTAGGCGATGCCGAACTTGAGATTCTCTGTGTCATCCAGGTCTTCGAGCAGCAAATTGGCGGCACTAGCCCGTTCATAATTGACAACCGTGGCAATCTCCGGCGTCGGACGACCAGCGGCGCTGAAACTCATCACCGTGTTGCGGCCGGTGCTGCCATGGCGTTGCTCAAAGCGACCGGCGAGGCGGAAATTAGGATTGATCGCGTAGTTGAAACTGATGTTGTAGGCTTCGTTTTCGGCGATCGCCAACGACGACCCGGTTTGACCCCGCGCGAAGGGTTGCAGGAAGCGATCGCCCGCCGCCGTCGCACTGGAAATCTCGCTCGTCACTCGCTCGTAGCCAAAATCGACATTCAGTCCCGGCGCGAGGGTCAAGCGGTGCGTCAGTCCCAGCGTCCCCTGGCTGTTTAAACCATTGGCACCGCCGACCACCGACCGGCGCATCGTCAGCGTCGTGTCCTCACCGAATTCGGCGCTAGACACCGTTTCCATACTGGTGATCGTGTTGTCCCCCAGCAGGCCGCCATCAAAAAATTGGTGCGCCAGCCGCAGCGTCGTGCCCGGTTGTAGCTCCCAGTCCAGCCCCAGCGTCGTCCGCGATGGGTAGAGCGGATCGCTGCTACCGAGATTCAGCTCGTTCTGGGCGCGGAACTGGAGGTCGTTGGTCACCGGGATAGCAATACTCGATACCACCTGCGAGGCATCGCTGTCGAAGGTCTCACCGACGCGATCCTGGCGCGAACGGTTGACATAATCCAGCCGCAGCGTCGCATCGCCCAACTCCTGCTGCACGCCCGCCCGGATCGTTGTCAGCTCGTTGTCCACGCGCGTATCGGTCAGCGCGATCGGATCGGGATCGAAGAGGCTGAAGGTGTCCAGATTAAACGGGTCAAAAGCGGTGAAACGCTGGCTGGGCGCGAGACCAAAATTCGCCTCATGGCTGTAGCTGGCGCTCAGGCGCGTAGTTGGGCCGACTTCTGCGCCGATCGCCGCCCCGTAGCGCTCCTGCCCCGGTTTGAACGACTCCGTGGACTCGTTGACAAAGCCCTCGGCCACGGAGCGGTAGTAGGCTTGGGCGGCGATTGCCGCTGTCAGATTTGCCGTCGCCTCCAGTCGGTAGGCTTCTCCAGAGGTGCCATCGAGTTCGCTGCGGGCGAATTCAGCTTGGATCTGGCCGCGATCGCCCAGGGGCACCAGGGCATCACCCCCATAGAGCTGAAACTGTCGCGCCCCCTGGTCTTCGTTCAAATAAGTCACCGCTGCCCAACTTTCGCGCCCAAAGCCACGTTCGAGGTTGTACTGGGCGCGTGCGCCGTAGAGAGCGGTGTCACCGCTGTCGGCCCCTTCAAATTGATAGGTCGCGACTAGGCGCTGGGCGAGGGATTCGCCAAAGAGGTCGAATTCCACCTGGCGCAAGGGTTGGCGGAGTAGGAGCGTGCCGCGATCATAGTCGATTTCGTAATCACTGCCGCGCTGGAGCGATCGCCGCTCCACGACTACACCCGGTTCATTCAGCCGCTCGACCTCAACAAAAACGCGCTCACTGCCGCCCTGCACCAGCCGCCGCGAGAGAAAGTAGTAACCACTCGTCCCATCGGGAGTAATCGTGTCCCGCTGGAAGCCCTCGATTTTGTCGCTGTAGAGCGCCGTCAGTTGCAGCGCCCCGATGCTGTAGTTGCCCTTGAAGCCACTGAGCTGGCGATTGATGCCGGTAAAGAGTTGCGAAGCCCGGGCAAACTCGCTCGTCGTGTAGTCGCCCCACATGATGTAGTCGGTCTCGGCGTTGGGCACGGGCGAGGCGCGTTCAAAGCGAGCGTAGACACTATCGAGGGAAGGGGTGAGGTATTCCGTGGTCGAATTGTCGCCATAGGTCGGGTACTGCTGCTCGCAGAATTGCGGGCCGCGAAACAGGCGGGTGATGCCGTCGCAGGTTTCGTTCAACGACCGCTCGCTGTTGTACGCGCCGGTAAACCGCCATTCGCCGAAGGAGGCGGTGGCAAAAACGGCGCTGCTGAAATCCACCTGCATTCCCTCATCCAGCAGGTCAGGGTTGAGGAAGTCACGGAAGCTACCCCAGTAGTCCAGCGCCGGTTCACCGACACGGAAACGCAGGACACCGGCCAGCAGCGAGGGGCGCAGATGCGGGACAAATTGGATTTGGGTGCGGGCTTCCAGCGGCGTGTCGGGAATTTCGGCGGCCGCGATCGCCAGCGGAATCGCTTCCGGATTGTCTGGCGAAGGTTCGGGCTGAGCGATCGCCTCCGGGTCAATCGCCGCCCGCACCGTCACCTTCTGCGCGGTTAAATCGGAACGCAAACGGGCGCGGAACTGACCATCTTGAGCCAACACCTGGAAACCCGGACGGTCTTCGTCATAATCTGCGCCCTGCCATTCCCCGGCGCTAGCGGTCAGGGTGACCACGGTTTCCCCGGCGAGCATTTCGCCCTCCCCGGCCTGGATCGTGCCTGCAAAGTCCAGGGTTGAACGGCCGTCCGCAGGCAGTTGCGGATTACCGACGGGGGCAATTTCAATCCGTGGCTCGCTGGTCGCGACATTCAGGTTCAAGCTCACAGGCGCGCCATTGCCCGCACTGACGGCGATCGCATTCTCACCGGGAGCCAGTTGCAGGTTGTACCAAACCTGCGTGGCAATGCCGTTCTCATCGACCTCGCGCGTGGTGGCGAGATCGGCGGCGAGTGGCTGACCATTGACACGAATTTCGACCGCTTCATCCGCGCGGGACTGTACCACGAGATTGACGCGACGACGAGTGCTGCTGGCAGCAGGGGCGAGGATACGAACCTGACCCGGAGCCAAATCCGCTGCGGGCGGTTCTAGGGGTTGCGGCGACAGGAATAATTCTGCATCGGGCGCGGGCAAGGCGTCTGCTGAGCGATCTTCGCTGAGTAGGCTGGGGGCGAGCGGCGCGTTTTGGGCCAGACTGGGAGCCGTTTTGAGCAGCAATGGACTCAGGGTGATCGCCGTAGCCAGCAAAATTTTCATGACACCGCCGCTGCTGCTGGGGTGACCCCGAAGTTCATTCGCACCAGGCCGCCCGGTTGCAGGCGCACTAGGCGCGCTTGGCTGTTGCCCTCGAGGCGATAGAGATTGGGCGCGAGATCGTAGCCGGGGATGCTGCTGAGATCGAGGGTGCCGACGCGATCGCCCGACAGGACATTTGCCAATGAGAACAAGCCTTGGGCATCGGCGACAACCCGGTTGCCATTGTCGAGAAAGACGACGGCATTGGGCACGCCTGGTTCGCCCGGTTGCTGCTCACCGTCAAAGTTTTTGTCCACGAAGACGCGCCCGATGATCGTGCCGCAGTCCGACAAAATTCCGGGACGGATCAACACTTCGTAGGTCGCGAGGTTGCTGCGGGGTTCCTGGGCGCGGTTGCGGCCGTCGCCCCGAATCGCGTCCGGGGTGACGGTGACCGCGTAGACGAGGTTGAGCGTGGCGTCAGCAGGCAGTTCCGGGAAAGTGAAGGTGACTTGGCGATCGCTCACCTGCGCCGGTGGCAGGGCAACCGTTGCCGGACTGCCCGCCTGCACCAGCGACCCTTGCAACGAGGCAGGCAAGTAGCGCACCCCCAGCGGCAAGTTATCCGTGAGGCGAATGTCCCGCGCCGTGCTACCGCCAGTATTTTCGAGAATTAATCGATAAACGATAGTATCACCGGGTTCAGCGGCGGCGCGATCAGCGGTTTTGGTCAGCTCGAGGCGGGCCGGTGCAGCCACGAGCGTGGTTGGGTTGGAGGTGACGTTGGTGGGCAGGTTACCACCGCCCGCCGTGGCGGTATTGGTGATTGTTTCGTTGCTGTGGGTCGGGGCAGCGCTGAGGACGAAAATTGCGAGGCCGGCGATCACGCTCAACAATACCAACCGCAGACAGCGACCCGAGCTGGCAAGGAGTCTGAGCATTATGGAATTACTTGAATCCTGTGGGGCAATCTAATGTAGTGCCGAGCCTTCCCCTGAAACATCCAGTCGGCATCCCCTGAATCAATCCGGCGATAGATGCGCTGCGCCTACTCTACTCGCTAGAGAAAAAAAGACGCAAGGGATGGCGGGGGAATTTCACATTGATTTATGATTTCTGGGTCAGGTGTCGGCATTAATCACGGCGCTCCGCCCAGCCACGAGCCGCCACTGCCTCGCCGTAGGTGGAGTCAACGCTGACTAAATCGACCCGCTGAATGTCGGTAGCTAGCACAAAACGGCTGCGGAAGGGCACAACTGCTCCTGCCGCAATCGAGTCAACGGGAAAGACCAATTCCCCCAAGCCTGCTCCTTCACCATTGGGGCGCTGGTAGGTGTAGCGGATGCCGACGCGATCCACAGCGCGATCGCCCCGATTGGCCAAACAACCCACCAGATAGGTACTGCCATCCTGGGCTAGCGCCGTGTCCTCGGCGGTCGGTCGGTAGAGTCTCAGGGTGCTGAGCTGCACTGAGGGGTCAGGGTCCGGTTGCTGGCTCTGACAATCCGCCGGAAATCCAGAAGCGGCATCTCCAGTAGCCGGGTTGCGATTGGGGGTCGCTGAGGCTTCCGTATCGGCCTCGCTACTGATGCGCACCCGCAAGTCATCGGGAGCCGTCACTGGCGACGGAGCGGTCGGGGTTGGTGCGGCCGCAGCGCGTTCTTGGGCGATCGCCAGCTTGCTCTGATAATCGGTCAAAAGTGTCGCCGCCGCCTCGGCTTCGGGGCTGGTCTCGGGGATCGCCGTGAGCAACGCGACTGCCCGCTGCAACTGCGCCGCGACGAGCTGCCAGTCAGCGGGAGTGTTGGCAGATTGTGCGACGGTCTCCGCCCCCGTGCCGATGTCCTCGGCGGTGGTCAGCAGCCTAGCCGGGGAGACGGTGGGGGATGGGCTGGGACTCGCAACAGCGGTCGGGCTAGGAACTGGCGGGACGGGGGACACGACAGGGGGAGACTCGGGCTGACAACTGCCGAGGAAAACCAGTAGGGGCGCGATCGCCCAGCCATATCTCATTGGTTTTGTACGTCCCATGACCCTCTTCATTGCCAAACGCCAATGACTCACCAGCGCGCCTCACGACACAGACCATCGACCGAATGCCACCCATTCGCCCCACGAATCCGCAAGCTAGGATAGACGCGAGCGGCGGCTGATGCCAATCTCACAATCGCTTTAGGTTTAGTGTAATCGAGGTCATGCTGGCGATCGCCCTCCTCGCGTCAGACTCAGATACCATTCGCCGTCAGTGGCAGTTTTCTCGCCAGGCGACGATCCGTATCGGCCGCGCACCGGATAATGACATCGAGCTACCGGATGCCCTCGAAGTTTCTCGCGATCACCTCGAGCTGCGGCCACAACAGTCGTCACCTGAGAATCAGCGCTGGCATCTGACGAGTCGCGGGGCGAATGGGACGTTTCTCAACGGCAAGCTGGTGACCCAAGGCTTTGTGGGCGATCGCGACCTGTTGCAATTGGCTCAAAATGGACCGCGCCTGCGTCTGGCGCTCCTCGCCGATGACCCAGAAGCCGGGACGGCCATCCAACCCGCCGACTGCACCCATACCGGCAATGTCCCCGGTACACTCTTCTGCATCTACTGTGGTGCGCCCTTGGTCAAACAAGCGCAATTCGTCCGCGATTATCAAATCCTGCGTCCGCTTGGTCAGGGCGGCATGGGCACGACCTATCTCGCCTGGGAGCGCCAGAGTCGCCGGACGCTGGTACTCAAGGAGATGAACGCCGATATGGCGCGGATTGCCAAAGCGCGTGAACTCTTCGAGCGGGAGGCGCGGGTGTTGCGCTCCCTCACGCATCCCGGCATTCCGCAGTACTACGACTTTTTCGTCGCGAATGACAAGAAATATCTGGCGATGGAGCTGGTGGCGGGAGAAAACTTGGCGCTGCGGATCCGTGAAAAAGGACCAGTTGCTCCCGCGCAGGCTGTTGCCTGGATGCGGCAGGTCTGCGACATCCTCGCCTATCTGCACCGCCTTGAACCGCCCCTCGTTCACCGCGATGTCAAGCCCGCCAACCTGATGCACCGCCAGCGGGATGGACAGATCGTGCTCCTCGACTTCGGGGCGGTCAAGGAGATCGGCACGCCGCCGGGGACACGCATCGGCGCGGAGGGCTACAGTGCCCCGGAGCAGGAACGCGGCAAACCGCTGCCGCAGTCGGATCTGTTCGCCGTCGGGGCAACGCTGGTCTTTTTGGTCTCGGGCGCGGAACCGGAACAGTTCTACGATCGCGCCCAGGGTGAGTTCCGCCTCGATGCTAGCCGGGTTCCGGCGCTAACCCCGGCGCTGGCTACAGTCGTCAATCGGGTCTGTGCGCCGCAAGTGGGCGATCGCCACGCTACCGCCTCAGAACTCGCCCAGGCGCTCGCCGCTGCCGACGGATAGCCAAGATTGACCCGCCGAGTCGCCCCCAATGGCGGCTTGAGCGATACGGTGCCATTGCATCCTCGCTCTTGGCTATGAGCAACCTGCCACGGCGAGCGCAGCAGCTCGACCCCGCGCCACGACCCGAGGGGATGATCCCAGATCAAATCCGTATCGTGAACCCCGAAAACGGCAACATCGGGCGGATTTGAAACCCTCCCCTACCGTCTGGATATTACTCGTCTGGCTCGATCGTGCTCGTCAAGCCGTGGTTGCAAAGGGTTTCGCAGTAGAACTCCGCGTGCTCTAGGGCGCAAGTGATGACCAGCGCAATGCCGCTGTTGTGCGCTTCCATCATGATGCTCACGGCTTGCGGTTGAGTCAAGCCAGCGACCGTCTTCATCAGCGTCTGGACGACGTACTCCATCGAGTTGAAGTCGTCATTGTGCAGCAGCACCCGGTAGCGGGGCGCTGGCTTGCGAATCGTTGACGTTTTTTCAACGACAGAAGGTTTATCGAGAACCTTCGTTGACATGGCAATCAACCTCCTAACTTGCAAAGGGATGGTAAAGCAGGGTCATCTTAGACTTTGACGCTGTGGCGGCGCATACTTCCCCGCCTCTCCACTCCAAAAGGACTTCGGAGAGTTAGCAAAGCCAGTTCCGCCGGAATCTGGGCCGCCAATTGGGGCTGTTCTCGGTATCGCGTCCGCGCTGAATGTTGCGGAATATTACTTTCATATCTTACAGAATTGCTTAAGCTTGTGAGTAATGAGATTGCGGGGAAGCATTTTGCTGCGGTGCGGCTATGACCTAATTTAACGTGTGGATTGCGAGGTCATGTGCCAGCCAGACGCGGCGATCGCCCCCGATGCCACGTTGATACGAGCCTCTGGCTCAAGCGACCGGCTTGAAATGTGCTGTTCTCGGTCTGAATCAGTCAGCGACGGCATCAGCGATCACCCCCCGCTCAATCTTCGCGGCGACCCAGCAGCCAGTAGGTGTGCATTTTACCCTTACCCTTGATCCCGATCTCACCCCGTTCAGCAAAGGCGTAGTGATCACGCAGCCGCTCATACATGGCTGCCGTCACCTGAATTGCTTCGCCGGAGCCATGTGCCTCCATACGTGAGGCGACATTCACCGTATCGCCCCAGAGATCGTAGATGAACTTGCGAATGCCGATCACGCCAGCCACAACTGGGCCGATATTGATGCCGATCCGCAGGCGAAAGACTTCGCCATCATGACGGCAGAATTTGGTGACTTCGCGTTGCATATCGAGTGCGAGATTGGCGATCGCCTCAGCATGGTCAGCCTTCGGCTCCGGCAGACCCCCCGCCACCATGTAAGCGTCACCAATGGTCTTAATCTTCTCCAACCCATACTGCTCGACCAGTTGGTCAAAGCTGGAGAAAATCTGGTTGAGCAAGTCTACCAACTCCGTCGGCGAAATCTGCGCTGAGAGCGAGGTGAAATCCACGATGTCTGCAAACAGGATCGAGACCTCATCAAACCGCTCAGCGATCGCCTGCTCTTGGCGCTTGAGGCGTTCGGCGATCGTGCGCGGCAACACGTTGAGCAACAAACGTTCTGAGGTTTCCCGCTCGGCGCGCAGGGCATCCTCCGCTTGCTTGCGCTGGGTGATGTCGGCGACGGTGCCTTCGTAGAAGCGGGTGCGACCCTGAGCATCGCGCACGGCGCGCACATTCTCCGAAGTCCAGATAGCGCGCCCATCCTTGCGCCAGACGCGGGCTTGGAAGCCCGAGACGGCATCTTCTTGCTCCAAACGCCGCTGGAGCGAGACGCGCAGCTCTGGCTCGATGTAGAGTTGTGTGCCGGTATTGTCCACACTCGCGGCTAGATCCGCGAAGGAATCGTAGCCGTACATTTTCACAAGGGCGGGGTTAGCACTCAAGAAGCGACCATCAACGGTGGTTTGGAAGATGCCCTCAGCCGCATTTTCAAAAATGCTGCGGTACTTCTCCTCGGCCTGTTGGAGGGCGTCGAGCACCCGACGGCGCTCGGTTACATTGCGGGCGACCCAGATGACGCGCTGATCAGGGAGTGGGGAAATACTCGCCGAGAACCAAGCGCGATCGCCCGTCACACCGCCATTGCTAATCGGCAAACTGTACTCGACATGAACCGTCTCTTGGCAGGCGATCGCCTGTTGAATCGTCGCGAGGAATAGGTCAGCAATCTCCGGGGGCATGACATTGCGAACCGTGCGCCCGAGACGGGCTTGTTCAGGACTGTAGAGCAGCTCCGAATTGGTCGTGACCATCTTGATGTAGCGCCCCTCGCTGTCGAAGACGGTGATCACATCCGTCATGGCGGCGAATAGCGCCTTCATTTCCGCTTCCGAGTTGCGCAGGGCAGCTTCGGCGTGCTCGCGATCGCCGATCTCCATCAGCAGTTGCAAGTTCAACTGCTGCAACTCCGACGTGCGCTGTTGCACCCGCTCTTCCAGATTTTCATTGATGCGCTTCAGCGCGGCTTCAGCCCGCTTGCGCTCATTGATGTCCTCGACCGTGCCTTCAAAATACAGTAGCGTGCCCTGCTCATCGCGCACCGCCCGCGCATTCTCCGAAATCCAGATCGTCGTCCCATCTTGGCGGCGAATCTGCGACTCAAAGCCCACCACCGCGCCCTCTGTGGTCAGCAGACGGCGAAACTCTTGGTAGCGTTCTGGCTGGGTATACCGGTGTTCATCAACATCAGTCAAGTCGGCCATCAGGGCGGCGGGTGACTCGTAGCCGTAGATGCGTGCTAGAGCGGGGTTGGCACTCAGATAGCGACCCTCGACCGAGATTTGGAAGATGCCCTCAACCGTATTTTCAAAAATTGCCCGATAGTTGTTCTCCGCCTCACGCAAGGCACGCAGGGCGCGCTGGCGAGCCGTGACATCGATGCCGACGACAAAGGCGGCTCGACCACCATCGTATTTCTGGGAGGCAATCAGATAGTTGCGTACCTCGTTCTGAACGACTGCTTCCACCTCCCGAAAGTCATCGTCGGCCTCGCTGTCAAAGAAGTCACGGACAAATTGATTGAACTGGTCGCTGGCATCGAGAAAGCCGATGTCCCGTCCGACAAAATCTTCGGGTTCTAGCCCAAAGGTCGCGGCGAGATGGCGATTGACGCCCAGGTAGCAGAGGTCGGAGCTGATCCAAGAAACAATGCCAGGAACAGCATCGAGAATCGCTTGGAGCTGATCCTTGGAGCGAGCTAGCTCATCGAGGGCACGTTGGCGGTCGGTGACGTCAATGCCAACTGTGAAGGCAGCCCGGCCCCGATCATATTTCTGCACCGCAATCAGATAGTTGCGGAGCTCGCCATCCACCAGCGTCTCGACCTCGCGGAAGCCATCAGCGACAGGGCCGGAAAAAATCTCGCGCACGAATTGATTGAAATCTTGACTGGCTTGTAAGAAGCCAATGTCCTGGTTTACAAAGTCTTCGGGCTGTAAATTGAAGGTGGCGGCGAGCTGGCGGTTGGCTCCCATGTAGCGCAGATCGGCGCTGATCCAGGAGACGATGCCAGGCACTGCATCCAACACCGCCTGGAGTTGATCCTTGGAGCGCGCTAGCTCGTCAAGGGCTTGCTGGCGGGCCGTGATGTCGATGCCGATGATGAAGGCGGCTCTCCCAGCATCGTATTTCTGCGCTACGAGCAGAAATGTTCGCATTTCGCCATCGATGAGGTTGGCGATTTCGCAGGTGGTATCATCGCGATCGCCCGCAAACAGTTGGGTAATAAAGTCGGCAAATTCGACGCTCGTGCCCAAGAAACCGATGTCCTGACCGACAAAATCAGCCGGTTGGAGATCAAAAAGACCGGCCAATTCTTCATTGACGCCGAGGTACGTCAGATCAGCGCTGATCCAAGAGACAATCCCCGGCACCGCCGACAAAATTGCCTCCAGCTGATCCTTCATGCCCCGCAGTGATACCTCTGCCTGCTGGCGCTCGACGATTTCACCGATGAGCTGGTCGTTGGCGCTGGCAAGGGCGGTGGTTCGCTCAGCAAACCGGGCTTCGAGATCGTAGAGACGCTGTTCGAGTTGATGATTCTGGCAGCGGGTCTCATTGATTTCCTGGCGGGCGAGGGCAAGCTCAGCGACCGATTCTGGTTGCTGGCAGCCGAGCCAGGGCAAGGGTTTGAGCGGGCGGCGACTGTACCAGACGAGTTCCGGTGGTGACGCGGCAGTCTGGTGCAGAATGTAGGCGGGGCGGCTGAGAAACTGATTGGGCTCGAGCTGTACCAGGCCGCTGGGGGCGCGGCCGTGCAGCCCGAGGGCGGCGGTGCGAACACGATCGCTAGCAAAGGTTCCCGCTAATTCTACAGCCTGTGCCCAGAGGTGGAGCTGTGTATAAGCAGCCTCGATCGTGCTATCGCCCGTCGCTCCGAAGCGCTCCGCAAAGGCGGCATGACCGTAGTGGCTGACGTTGGGGTAGCTGTGCGTCAGTTGGTAATGCCCCGCTGCTTCCGGCGCTTGCCCGGCTGCGCCCGTCGGGAGTAAGGCTAGAATCGGCAACGTCGCGGGGTCAAGGCCGAGCTGACGGCTACCCGTGTAGAAATCGTGGGGTGGCTGGGCGATCGCACTGACAATCACCTGTGCCCCGGTCGCTTGTGCCTGCTGGAGTGCGGGCGTGAAGTCTGAGGTGGTTGCGGGTAAATATGCGGCACCGAACCAGGATTCAGCCGGAACCTGGGCTTGGAGGAGGTCGCCCAAAGCGTACCCGAGCGGTGTATCAACAGCCAGGTAATAGAGTCGCGTCCGACCCGTCTGTTGTAACCAAGTCAAAGCAGGTTCGACCCATTGATTGGGGCAAACCCCGGTATGCAGGTAAGTGGAAGCACCCCCATCAGGCAGAGCGGGTAAGGGGCACCAGAGGAGGGGATCGCCTGTCGCTTGGAGTACCCGCAGCGATGGGTGCTCAGCCGCCGCGCGATCGCCCACCAGCACGGCAGGACGCTCATCCGCAAGCCAAGTCTTGATTTGCTGGCGGGCCTCTGGGCGTGTCGCTGTGGTCGCGTCGAAGATCTGTGGCTCGAGCAGCCGACCGAGGACACCCCCAGCGGCATTGATGGCGGCGATCGCCAACTGCGTCGCCTCGACCAAGAGCGCTGCCTGGTCAGCCGCTAGTGCGCCGCCACTGTAAACTATGCCAACGCGCGCCATTGCGGGCTTCGACATCGAAGTTGCTCCTCCTGTTGCGGCTAGACCATCAGACAGGAGAGCCTCAGCCTGCTTGTGCTGGAGGGCAGCCAGCGGCTGGATGGGAGTAGATAGAGACGTGCTTGCCATGAGCAGCTTAAGCCAGGTTGCATCAGAAAATTGTTCCTGAAGATAGATCTACAGCGCCTCAACGTCGTCATCCGACTAATTCGGCAACCGTAGAATAAAAAAACCTGATGCACCTGGCTTAAGTGAGTGCTCGCCGCCGCTTAACGGCGACACACTCCTTGCGATCACTACCGATGATCAGCGACCGCGATTTCATTCATCATACCCTGGCAGCAAGGCTGAATTGGTATCTGAGGATGCAGTGATGAAGACCAGCAAGACAACACAGAACCACCCCTCAAACTGAAGGGGCAGATTGCAGGAGCATTCTAGGGCATTTTCAAGGCGGCAAGACCAGGCAGTTTGACTTGCCACCACCCGCGCTAAGCCGCTAGCCAGCGGTCAAGAAAACGATTCGTCCAAGCACGTCCCGAACGATGGTGGTTGGCATAGTGACGGAACAGATCCTCGCGTGGCTGTGCGCCAGGCCAGCGCAGAGCTTCGGCAGCAACCGTCGTCCAGCGTTCGAGAATCGCAACGGTCACTTCAGGATGGAATTGTAAACCGACGGTGCGATCGCCATACTGGAAAGCTTGATTCAAAAAGGTCTCACCCGCCGCCAGTTGCACCGCCCCAACCGGTAACTCAAATCCTTCCTTGTGCCACTGAAAGACTGCGTGGGGTGGTTCAGCCTCAGCGCGCGCATCGAACCGCACCGGGAAGTAGCCAATCTCCGTCATCCCCTCCGGATGCGGTGCCACGCGCGCCCCCAGCACCCGCGCCAACAACTGTGCGCCCAGACAAATCCCCAGAAATGGTCGCTCAGCCGCCAGCACCCGAGGAATCCAAGCCAGTTCCGCCCGGATAAAGTCGAGATGCTCGTCATTAGAACTCATCGGCCCGCCAAAGACGACCACGCCAGCGTAGGGATGCAGGTCAGTCGGCAGCGGGTCACCGATGGCCGGACAGCGTGTTTCCAGCCCCAGGCCCTTTGCCCGCAATAATTCACCCACTTGACCGGGATCGGAGGTTGCTTGATGGGTGATCAATAGAACCAGCGGACGAACAGAATGATCCATGACGGCGGCAGACAAGGCTGAGATAAAAATTTGACGCCTTCTAGCCTAGCGGAATCACTGAACGCATTCCGTATAAATAGTCGCGATCAAGGGTCGCGATCACCCAACCCGGCGACCTCCCTCCTCTGGCAAACTTGGCGCGGGTTAGTGTGGCGGCCTTCAACGCACCAGGCTCGCTCAAACCAGGACAGCGCCGACTCGGTCTAGCTCATGCGTGAGCCGTCAGGGCAATATTTCAGACGTAAAAATCACGGTTTACACGACCCGAAAAGTTTGCATCGCCAGATTTGATTTACAGGAAATCTTAAGCCTGAAATTTGTTTTGACAGAGCGCTAGCAGCGGCTCATGGGTACCGCCCGTTGAGCAAGCAAGGCGCTGCCATAGGCTGCTTGGGTCTGCGGTGAAATCGCGACCGGGACGCCGAGATGACGCTGACGAATCGCCATCCATTGCGGATTTTGCGCGCCGCCGCCAGCAGTGTAGACCTGGCACAGGGGGGTTGCCCCCAGAGCTTGTAGGCGCGCGTAGCCCTGGGCCTCGAGGCGAGCCATACTTTCTAGCAAGCCGTGTAAAAAGGCGGCGGGATCATCGGGGCGCGGCTCGAGCTGCGGCAGCAGTTCTGGGTCATTGACCGGGAAGCGATCGCCCGGTCGCAGCAGCGGATAGTAGGACAGCGGGCTAGCCTGTGTCGGGTCGATTTGCTGGCTCAAGGACACCAGTTCCGCCGGATCGAAGAAATGCTGCAACACCGCGCCGCCGCTATTCGACGCGCCGCCGGTCAACCAGAGATCACCGAGGCGATGGCTGTAGATGCCAGCGCTGGCGTCTTCGACCCGCACGCGACTGAGTAATTTCAACACTAAGGTTGAGCCTAGCGATGTGACCGCTGTGCCGGGAGTCGTTGTGCCGCTGGCTAAGAAGGCGGCAATACTGTCCGTTGTACCCGTGCAGACTTGGCAGGTGGCAGGGAGGGCGAACTGGGCGGCGATCGCCGCCGTCACTGGCGCAACCACAGCCCCCGGTGCCAGAATCCGAGGCAACCAAGCGCGCGTCGTGGCCGGCAGGGACGCGAGCAGCCAATCGGGGTAACACAGACGCTCGACATCGTAGCCGAGCTTGAGCGCATTGTGGTAATCGCTGATCCCTAGCTGACCATGGAGATGATAGGCTAACCAGTCAGATTGGTGTAGGAAATGAGCCGCCTGCTTTGCCTCGGGCTGCTGTTGAAACCAGAGTAGTTTCGCCAAGCTCCCCGTGGCGCTGCGGGCAACGCTCGACGCGGGGAGGTCGGATCGCCAGTCTGCGAGTGCTGCGGCGCCGCGCCCATCGTTGTAGAGTAAGGGTGTGCTGAGGGGTTGGCCGGTGTGATCGCAGAGCAGCACCGTGGCTGAGGTGCCATCAATGGCGATCGCCCGTAAGTTCTGTCGAAGCGATCGAGGCAATTGTGCGAGGAGTTCGTAGAGTGCATCGCGCCAGAGTTGAGTCAGTGGCTCAGGACGACCCGATGTGACCCAAGCTTGGTTGACCGTCGCTTGAGGCTCGCCGTTGGCGTCAATGGCGATCGCCCGTGCCCCCGATGTCCCAAAATCAATGCCGAGCCACAAGTTGACGTCAGTTGACGATTGTAAAACTGCCATTCTTCTCGCCTCAGTACTTAGGTGAATACCGGGTTTCGCCCCCCATCGCTATTAACTAAGATATGATTGGATCGCTTGCCAGACCCACCCCGCCGCGTTCGCCCATGGACATCCAGGCTCACCAATTCATCGCTTTTTTTGAGGCTGAGCAGGCTCAGCAACTGTGTGAAATTGCTACGCTCGTAGAATTTTCCGATCGGGCAATTATTTTTGAAGAAGGTGAAATCCCGGACTTTCTTTATCTTGTCCTCAACGGTCAAGTGTTGTTTCGCAAGCGCATTACTGATCAACACTACCAAGTCGTGGCTCGCGCCATTCCGGACGACTTTTTCGGCGAATTTGGCATCCTCGACGGTCAGCCGCGTAGTGCCCAAGCCCTTGTTTGCGAAGGAGCCACGCTCGCGAAAATTCCCCGCCGCGTCTTAGTCGAAATTCTCAACAACACCAGAAGCAGTGCCATTCTCAAGCTCTTTCGCTACGTCATTCAGCGCTTGCGGGTTACAACCGAGGACTACGTTCGCCAAATTGCCCACAAAGACAAAATGGTCTTGGTCGGCGAGATGGTTAATACGATTATTCACGACCTCAAAAGCCCCTTGAGCGGCATCCAATTGGCCAGCGGGATGGTCAAGGAGATGCACATTGATGAGGAAACGGTTGAGTGGTGTGATCTGATTCAAATCCAGGCGCATCGGATGACGGCGATGGCCGAAGAATTACTGGAATTTGCTCGCGGTAGTGCCGCGCTCGAAAAGCGACCGATTGTCCTCGCCGATCTATTCCGGCGCTTTGAAAAACTCAACCGGATTTATCTCAGTCAAGAGAATATTGCCCTCAAAATCGATTGTCCCGATGACTTGGTGATTAATGCCGATGAAAATAAATTGATGCGGGTTATTCAAAACTTAGTCGTGAATGCGGTTGAAGCCTTCAATAGCCACGAAGGTCGTATTGAGATCACGGCGCTGCAACAGGGCGATCGCGTCAAAATCCGCCTGCAAGATAACGGCCCTGGCATCCCCTGCGAGATCCGTGAGACCTTTTTTGAGTCCTTCGTCACTCACGGCAAGAAGAGTGGTACCGGTCTCGGCACGGCGATCGCCAAGTCCGTCATCGACGCCCACCGAGGCGAAATCTACTTTGAAACGGCTGATGGCGTCGGTACGACCTTCTTTATTAGCTTGCCACTTTAGCCGTTGCGAATCTAGCGTACTACGCCAAAGGATAGAGACATCGCAACGGACTGACCCCTGATTCCTGACAGTTGAGAGAGGCGCAATCCCAGCGGGATTTGGTGCAATAGGAACTGAAGTCAGTCACGGAGGTTCGCAATTTATGCGTAACCTAAACATAGGTTTATCTGAAGAACAGCGTCAGGGTGTGATCAATATTTTGAATGCTGATCTTGCCGATTTCTATCTACTTTTAATCAAAACCAAAAAGTACCACTGGGACGTGGTCGGGCCGCAGTTCCGCTCGCTACATGAACTGTGGGAAGAGCATTACGAAGCACTCACCGTCAACATTGACGAGACAGCCGAGCGAGTGCGTGCCCTGGGCGGTTATCCCGTCGGCACGGCGGCTGGTTTTCTAGAACTCACCTCCCTGCGTGAGCACCCCGGCGACTTGCCGAGCGCTTATGCAATGGTTGACCGCTTAGTTGTCGATCACGAGCAAGTCATTCGCAACCTGCGCGAGGGCATCGACCGCGTCGAAGCAGAGTTCAAGGACAAAGGTACTGCCGATTTCTTGACCGGTCTGATGGAGCAGCATGAAGAGATGGCTTGGATGCTGCGCTCCTTCCTAGCCGGTACCGGTGTTGCTGGCAGTCCCGAACAGCGCGAAGTCCAGTCGGAGACGCTCGCTAGCACGACTCGCTAACCGCCATCCCCTGATTATGATTGGCAATTTAGCAAGGAATAAACTCTCACATGGCTCACGAAAACTACCGCGCTGAACGCACCATTAGCACCATCCTCAAATCTGAAAGCGACGTGGATCGCGTCATCCGCCGCCTCCTCGACCGCGATGTCGAGCGCGGCTACATTTCTGTCCTGGGCAAAGATTTTCAATCCCAGACTCGCATCAGCGGTTTCATTACCAAGAAAGATGTCATTCTCGGTGGTCTGCGTACAGGAGCACTGTTCGGCTCTCTGTTCGGCTCCCTCCTGAGTCTGCTGACAGGGGTCGGCGTTCTGTTCGTCCCGTTTGTCGGTTCGCTCGTTGCGGCTGGCCCGCTTAGCTCTGTGCTGCTGGGTGCCGCGACAGGGGCGATCGCCGGGGGAGCCGGAGCCGGTTTGGCTTCAGCCTTGGCGACGCTAGGAATGCCCGAGGACAAAGCCACACTCTACGAAACGCGCGTCAAAGCTGGCGAATATCTGCTGCTCGTCGAAGTGCCGGCTGATCGCAGCGGCGAGTATCTGACCCTGATCGAGGCTGAGGGCGGCGAAGCCGTTCACCTCAAGGAGGGCGCATTGCCTCGCCCCTGCCCTGGTCGCTGCCAGGACGCTGGCGATCTGTCGCCGGAGATCCGCGCCCACTTGTCAGATGCCGCCCAGCAGGTCTTCATTGACTGCTACAACAGTGTTCTGGATGCTGGCGAGAGCGAATCGGCAGCGGAGCAGGCTGCTTGGCAAGCGGTGCATGACCAGTTTGACGAAGATGACCAAGGGGTCTGGTCGAAGCAAAAGGTCATGGCTTAGATCAGCTTCGGCTCGAGTCCACGCTGTGGACTCGGGTTTCCTGACCCGGGGTGAATTGGTCTTGCCGACCGAGAGCAGCGCCCAAAGGCGATCTGGGGCAAGTCGCTCACCCCCGAGCCCCCAACTGAGTCAGTGACGCCAATTTCTAGAAAATCCCGCTGTCACTAAGATTATCTTAATCTCAAGGAGAAACTAAACTGCATGAGACGCTCTGCTACTGCTGACCCCATCAAGTCCTATCTGCAATCGATCGGCCGCACGCCGCTTTTGACCCGCCAACAAGAAATCGATCTCGCTCAGCAGGTGCAAGTGATGCTGCCACTGTTGGAGAAGCGCGAACGGGAGCCACTGACGCCTGAAGAGGTGACGATGGTTGAACAAGGTCAGGCGGCCCGACAGAAAATGGCAGAGGCTAATCTGCGATTGGTGGTTTCGATCGCCAAGCGCTATCAAAATCGTGGCTTGTCCTTGCTGGACTTGATTCAAGAGGGTAGCCTGGGTCTGTTTCGCGCTGTTGAGAAGTTTGATCCGGATCGCGGTTACAAATTCTCGACCTACGCCTACTGGTGGATTCGTCAGGCGATGACGCGATCGCTCGCTGAACAAAGTCGCACTATTCGCTTACCGCTCCACATCACCGAAGAACTCAACAAGATTAAACAGGCTACGCGCCAACTGACGATCGAGCAAGGCCGTCAACCGACCGAAGCGGAGCTGGCTGAGCATCTGGAACTGAAGCCGGAACGCTTGCAGGACATCCGCCGCGCCTCGCACCGCACCCGTCTCCGCAGCTTGGATGCGCGCGTGCGTCAGGAAGACGATACATCGCTGGGCGATTTGATCGCCGATGAATCGGATTCACCGCAAGATTTTGCGGCGCAGGACGAACTGCGATCGCAAGTCGCGCAACTGATGGAATCGTTGCCCGACCGCCAACGGGAGATCCTGATGCTGCGTTTTGGCTTCGATACCGGCGAGGGTCTCAGCTTTAAGGAAATCGGCAAGCGCTGCGGCATCAGCCATGAACGCGCTCGCCAGTTGCAGAAGAAAGCCCTGCGTGCCTTGCGTCGCCAGGCCCCGCGTCTGCGGGAACTGGCTGTTAGCTAGCATCAACTCAGCCGTCCTCGTGGCACTGGACTCTTAGGAGGTGATGACAGTGCTGAATCCCTGACCCATCAGGGGTTTTGATGTGTTTGTATGATGATCGCCAGAACCCTTTGCCTCACAAGCCTTACAGCCTCCATCACCCGTTAGTAGTCCAGTGCCGGAAGACGGCATATACGGTAGAATTCCCCCCCTGCCCCCCTTATCAAGGGGGGTGGCGAAGCCGGGGGGATCTTTCAACCCGCTGAAGTTTTTTTCAGTGCGTAAGTCCTATCCGATTGTGACTGATTTCTGAGGCGAGACGCGATCGCGGCTGGCTAGTACAGGGCGGCGGAAATGAGATGCCCATTCAGGATCGGTAGGATGCCTGTATTGTCTGCACTCAGAACTCAAAACTCAAAACTCCGCGTAGCGGTACTAGGGATTGGCTCGATCAGGTGGGCGATCGCTCCCCATTGAGACGGACAATCTGGGGGTAGTGAGTCTTCCTGCCCGGTGAGGGGGTGATTGAGTACGCTTAGGCGAGCACGAGGCGATCGCCCCCCGCCGTCTTCGCTTGTGACAGCGCCGCATCGGCAGCCCGATACAGCTCGGCAACGGTTTTACCAGCCTGGGGATATTCGGCTAAACCGGCTGAGAAGGACACTTGCAACGGCATTGCTGTGCCCACCAAAAACTGCTCCGCTCGCAGTGCCTGCTGCAACTCGATCAGGCGTTCGCGACCCCCGGCGGCCGTCAGTCCATACATCCCGATTGCAAAATCCTCACCGCCCCAGCGCGCCACAATGTCCTCGCTGCGAAAGTGTTGGCGGAGTAATTGCCCGAAGCGTCGCAGCACGCGATCGCCGCTGGCGTGACCGTGCTGTTGATTGATCGCCTTGAAGCGATCGAGGTCGAGGGCGGCGAGACAGAGCGGTTGGCGATCGCGCTGTGCCAGGTTGAGATAGCGGGCGAGGTCTTGTTCCGAGCGCTGGCGATTGGCGACGCCCGAGAGCGGATCGGTGTCCGCCAGCTCCCGCAGCAGGCGCGTGCGCTCGAGACGATTGAATAAGCGCGCCACTAACTCGGCTTCGGTAACTGGTTTAGCGATGTAGTCGTCGGCACCAGCTTGATAGAGCTGTTGCACGATTTCGCGATCGCGCCGCCCCGACAAGAACAAAATCGGCAGCTTCTGCCAAGCCAAGCTCTGGCGAACCACCTGGCAGAGTTCAATACCGGAAACCCCCGGCATTTCAATGTCCAAAATCAGGGCATCCGGTTGTACCTGCTCCAACACCTCCCAAAACCGCTGCGGCTCGCCTAAGCGATGCACTTGCACGCCCCAAGGCTGCAAATAATTGGTCAGGGCGGCCAGGAGCACCGGATCATCATCTACCGCCATGACCGTCACGGTTCCCTGCTGTTGGCGTCGGAGCGTATCCGCCGCTGCATCCAGCACCTGCTCCGGCAGTAGCGGTAGCGGCAAAAAACCCTTGCCGCCCAGTCGCGCTACCGCCACCCGCACCTCAAGCTGACTGTCAGCGGGAGCCGCGACGAGCACGGGCAACTGCGGCTGCTGCGTGGCGATCGCCTGCAACTGTGCCAAGCTTGCCTCTGGGCGCTCTGACTGGGTGCAGTCCAGCAGCACGATGTCGGGTGGCGTATTTTGCAACTCGCGTTGCACCTGGGCGGTATCAGTCGCCAGGGCGATCGCCACATGGCGGGGCTGGGCGGCTACCTGCAAGCGCTCACCAAAGTCGGTGGTGCAGTGAATCGCCAACAGCCGCCAGGCCGGTTCAGCCGGAGCGACTGGAGTGGCCGCCGCCTCGCTCGCGGCACAAGCCTGCTCCAATAAACTGCGTAAAGCCGCCGCTTGCTGGTAAAATTCGGCGATTTGCTCCGGGCTGGGGGCGTCACTGAGGGCGATCGCCAACTGCTCGACCTGGCGCGCCAAGTCTGATCCCGCGCTCAAACCAAACATTCCCAAAGAACCGGCGAGTTTATGCGCCTGGCGCTCGGCTTGGTGGCGGCATTCTGCTGAGCAGCTTCCGGCTTGTAGCGCGGTCACGGCGACGTCAATATCGGCTAAGCGAGCAAAGATCGGCTGCTTGAAGTTTTGCCACAGCTTGGCGACCGCCGCCCGAGTCGCCGCTGCTTTGTCCGTACTGGAATGCTGCTCAGCCTCAGCTGGTTCCGAGGTCACCGCCTGCGCCTCCAGTAGCGGCTTGAGGCGGTACCCGAGACCGTAGACAGTGGCGATCGCATCGGGAACCCGAGCCGCTTTGAACTTGCGACGCACCCCCTTGATATGCGCCCGGATCGTGTCTTCGTTGGGCGGATCGTCAAAAGACCAGAGGTGTTCAAGAATGGCGCTCTTGCTAAACACCCGCTTCGGATTACGGAGAAATAGTTCCAGCAGCGCGTATTCCTTCGGCGAGAGACGCACTTGCCGGTCGCAATAGGTCACCTCGCAGCTACTGGGATCGAGGCGCAAATCTCCCCAGACCAGTTCCGGCGCACCCGACTCGCTGCGCCGTCGCAGTAGCGCCCGCACTCGTGCCAGCAACTCCGGCACCGTACAGGGCTTGACGACATAATCATCGGCTCCAGCATCAAGACCGGCTACCTTGTCGCTGCTATCGTCACGGGCTGTCAGCAACAAGATTGGCCCGACAAATTCATCACTACGGAGACGCTGACAGAGGCTGATGCCATCCAGTTTCGGCAAGCTAACATCCAGCAGAATCAAATCGTAGGTGAACACCTGCACATAGTCCCAGCCACTCTCACCGTCACCCACAATATCGATGACATAGTTTTGTTCTTGCAGGGCCTCTCCCAGAGTCTGGGCGAGGATTTCATCGTCTTCAACGAGCAGGAGTCTCATGATCCTTGGTAACTTTGAGCATAGGACTTCAGCACTGACCCAATCACTAATCGGGCGAGCACCATACAACTCCGCGAATCAGGCGAGGGTAAAAACGGATCCACATCAAAGCCTAACCTGGTAATGTGCCGCTAGACTGCTGGGGCATGGTTTTGGAGTGGGTCGTGCCGTTGTTGGAGTGGCAGAACAGCCGCCGCGACGGGCAAGCGCAGGCAAAACTCGGTGCCGCCAGTGGGGCGCGATCGCACCTGCAATTCACCGCCATGATTTTCAGTGACGATCTGGTAGCTGACCGTCAGCCCCAGACCGCGACCCTGACCAACCGGCTTGGTCGTGAAGAAGGGATCAAAAAGATGACGGCGCGCGTCTCACTCAGTCCCGACCCATTATCGGCGATGACTACTTCCAGCCAATCCGCCGCCAGTCGGGTCGTGATCTCCACAGAGGGGACAGTCTCTGCCGGCCACTCTGGCTGACTATCGAGCGCATCAATGGCATTGGTCAGCAGATTAGCAAACACCTGATTGAGCTGACTGGGGTAGCACTCCAGGCGCGGCAGTGGCGCAAAGTGAGTCTTCACCTGAATCTCAGGGCGTTGCCGCGTCGCGTGCAGGCGGTGCTGCAACAGCAACAGCGAGGACTTGATACCGGCAGTCAGATCCACGCGTCGCCGCGAGGCTGTATCCAGGCAGGCAAAGGTGCGGAGCGAGCGAACAATGTCGCGAATCCGTGTCGCGCCATTGTGCATCGAAGTCAAGAGGTGGGGGAGATCAGCGGTGATGAAGTCGAAATCGAATTCGGCACAATCAGCCGCCAACGCTGGCGAAGGGTTTGGCAACTCTTGCTGATAGCGGGCTAGGATGTGCAGCAGATTGCTGGTGTAGTCGCGTAGGTGCTGGAGATTGGTGTAGATGAAGCCGATCGGATTGTTGATCTCGTGGGCAATGCCCGCAACCAAATGACCGAGGCTGGTCATCTTTTCGCTTTGGATCAGTTGCGCCTGAGCGGCTTGCAGCTCTCTGAGTGTCTCTGCCAGTTGCTCGTTCTTCGTCCGCAGTTCCGTTTCCGAAGCTTGCAGACGGCAGAGGGTGCTGGAGAGATCAGCCGTCCGTTGCTCAACCCGCGCCTCGAGTTCAGCATTCAGCTCGGTCAGCGCTACTTCAGCACGACGGCGCTCGTTGACTTCGCGTTGTAGGACTTGGTTGACGAGGGCAAGCTGGTTGACGCTGGGCAGGGCAAGAAGCTGTGGCAGCCGTTGCCCGACATACAGTGCTGTGGCGATCGCGATCACGGCCGCAAGGGCTTTGGTCACGACAGCAAGCGCCGGAATAGCCGTCACGCTCAGCACACAGCTCAGTCCTAAAAACAGTGAACTGGTGACACCTAGACCCATCAGCCAATTGCAGGGAACATGGCGGCGACGCAGAACCGCGATCAAGATCAGGGTCGGGATGGTGAGAAAGGCGATCGCCAACCCAATATCGGCGCTGCGTGTGCCAAATAGGTAGGCAGCTTCCAACTGATCGGGACTTAGTAAGCGAACATTCTGACTCAAAACCGCGACGACCATAGCTCCTCTTTCCCTCTCAACGAACCAGCACTTGACCCAATATCTGCTAGCTGTAGAGGTATACTAGCGGGTCACTCGTGAAAAACTTGTGAATGCCATCGTTGTCTGAGCGGAACCGCCCGATTGAAATTTGGCAGGCGGAGTTAGCCGCTTGGCAAGCGTACCAAGCCGACTGCTGGCAATGGCTGGCGGCTGACGAACGCCGACGTGCCGCCGCCAGCGCACCGCCCATCCGCGATCGCTTCGTACTCACGCGCGGATTGCTGCGGTGGTTGCTGAGTCGCCATCGGGGCTGTGACCCAGCCGCCCTAGCGTTTCGCTATGGCGATCGCGGCAAACCCTACTTGATTGATAGTCCCTGGCACTTCAATCTCGCGCATTCGGGTGAATGGGCGCTCTATGTGATCGCCCTCCGACCGGTGGGCATCGACGTTGAGCGAGAACGTCCGCTAGCCGTCGCAAAGCTCGCGCGCCGCTTTTTCACACCGACAGAGGCGGCAGCGATCGCCCAGCTCCCGGCCGCACAGCAACAAGCCGCCTTTTTCGCCACCTGGACGCGCAAGGAAGCCTATCTGAAAGCGACTGGAACCGGCCTCAGTGGTCTTCAGCAAGTAGAGGTGAGCGTGATGCCAAACCAACCAGCGTGTTTACGGGCGATCGCTGATCACCCGGACGCTGCCCAAGGTTGGACGCTGACAAGCTGGCAACCGGCTCCGCATTATTGGGCAGCTCTGGCGATCGCCCCCGGCCCATCTGTGCCTGAGCTACACCACTTCACGCTGACACCATGAAAATGGCTGAACTCAAAACTACCCATTGACTAATCCCGCAGGCTAGGGCTGAAGCTGGCAACTGCGCTTCGGGAGGTTCCTCATGCGGTCACTCTGGGCAAATCAACGGCAGGAGCTGTTCGCTGGAGTGAGGGCGATCGCCACCACCGCCCAAGACTTCGGCTTCAGCGATCAATCCCACTGCACACGCGTCTTCAAGCAAGTCAAGGGGGTCACGCTACGCCAGTTTCTCAAGGCGCTGTGAGAACCATCGGCGCATCGGTGTGCGGGTTAGTAATTGTCCTCGTACTCTGGCTCGGGCTGCCGTTCGGGAATGTTGACGCGGGCGGGACGGTAGGGTTCAGGCTCGCCGTCATTCCAGACATCGCCCTCAGCCTCGTCGTAGGGGGGGGTATCGTAGGCGCGCGATCGCGGCGGCGGCGCTTCGCGGCGAGTCGGTTCGCCCCAGTTGTCGGTCTCGTAGGGGTCTGGCTCCGGGTAGCGGACTGTCTCGGCTTGGCGGCGGGGGAGCGATCGCGGCGCGCGCTGTTCCCAGTCATCTTCGTCCCAAGCCGGTTCGTAGGCAGGTTCGCGATCGAGGCGGGCTACCGGGCGCGGGTCAACAGGAATACCGGTTCCCAGTTGATTCTCCGGCTTGGCGGTTGGGGTGTAGTAGGGATCTTCGTCGCCGCGATCCCAGGGCGGGCGACCAATCCCCAGACGCTCCAGCAAACCGACGGTGAGCTGTACTAGGTGCTCCTCGGAGCCTTCAAAAACAATGATGCGATTGGGGCCGCTGCTGACGATATCCTCCACCGGCAGCTCGTAGGTGCTGATCGCCTGGTCAGGGATTTGCGGGATGCCGATCGAGGCAATGATCAACGACGACAAGCGACCATCGCTGAGGCTGAACTGAAAGTCACGCACGCGGCCTAGCATTTCGCCATCCTCGGTGATCACTTCGCAGTTGATCAACTTGCTATATATTTCCGCATCAATGTCTTCGATCACATCCTCATCGGGAACGAGAATAACATCGCCGCTCTTCTCAATGCGATCCAGGAACATATAGCGGGGGTCACCCGTGACCGCAAGCATATTGTCACGGAGACCAAGTGCCACGACCTCGCGGCGATCGATGTCAACCAACAAAGTCTTGACGACGCCCAACTGCCTCGCTGTGTCGTTGGCGATTACCTTGGTATTCAGCAGCTCGGAGCGAAGGCGAATGGTGTCAGTGGTCATTAGTGTTCTGTAAATCGAAGCTCTCAAAGGGAGGAGGCAGGCGGGGGAAAATGCGGCTTGCTCAGCCAGTTATCGCCGCATTCGAGGTTTAGTCTACCGATAATCGCCCAAATCCTGAAGTTTGCTAAAGCTTGATGCCTAAAACCTGCGTATGCGCGCCGCGAGCCTGGGTGACGCCAATCGTGCGCTGGGCAGACTCAATCATCGGTCGGCGCAGGCTGACGACAATGAACTGCGCCTGCTCAGCTTGCCTCTTAATCATTTTAGCCAATCGCTCGACATTTGCCCCGTCGAGGAACATATCGACCTCATCGAAAGCGTAGAAGGGCGAGGGACGATAACGCTGCAAGGCAAAGATGAAACTGAGGGCGGTCAGCGACTTCTCGCCTCCTGACATCGAGCTGAGCCGCTGTACCGGCTTACCCTTGGGGTGGGCGATAAGGTTCAAGCCCCCGGCGAAGGGGTCGTTGGGATCGTCTAAATCTAGATGCCCGTCGCCTTGCGAGAGGGTTGCAAAGATACTCTGAAAATTTTCATTAACGGCGGTAAATGCTTCGTTGAAGGCGCGATAACGGAGCGTGGTGAAGTTCTCAATTCGCAACAGCAGTTCGGTGCGCTCGGCCTCCAGAGTCGCTAGTTTTTCTGATAATTCATCCAGGCGGGCTTGCGTCTTGTCGTGCTCCTCCAGCGCCAGCATATTCACTGGCTCCATCGCTTCCAGGCGGCGTTGGGCATTGTGGAGTTCGCGCTGCAACTGCTCGAGCTGCACGCTGTAGGTGGCGAAGGTGACCGCTTCCCCGGCGTCGCTGTCGGGACTGACGAGCTGTGGCACTTCTGGCAGCGGGTCGGGCAAGTCAGCCTCGCGATCGCGCAATTGTCCCTCGAGTTCGCCAAGCTGCTGTTGGTGCTCGGTCTGAGCAGCCACCAGTTTTTGCCGCTGCCAACTGAGTTTTTGCTGGCGATCGCGCCGTTCGGTCAAGTGGGTTTCGGCGCGATCGCGCGCTTGCTTGGTCTCGCCCAGCTTCGCCGAGAGCTGCGCCAGCTCGGCCTCTGTCGCCTGAATTTTTGCGTCTAAGGCGACCCGTGCCGCCTCGCTCTCGCTGAGCTTCTGGGCGATCGCCGCCGCCTGCGCCTCGGCAGTCTGCCGCCGCGCCTCGGCGTCTTCCCGCTTCTCTTGCAAGCGCCGACATTGGTTTTCCAGTGCCAGCATCTGGGTCTCGGCCTCATGCACTGCTTGCTCACAGCCCTGCCCCTCGGCTTCGCTGGTGCGAATCTGGGCTTGCAGTGCCTGCCATTCACTCGAAGCCTGCGACGTTTCCAACTCCTGCAAGCGGGCTTGGGCAGCTTGTAGCTCGGCTTCCAGGGTAGGAATCTCCTGCTCCAACTGCGTGAGGCGAGCGCGCGCCGTCGTCAACTCGGTTTCCTGGCGGGCGATCTGGGTTTGCAGATGATCTTGTTGTTGCTGGAGGCGATCGCGATCCGTCATCAACTGCTGCTGGCGCAACTGCTGTTCGCGGTGCTGCTGCCGGGCATTGACCAGTTGCTGACTTGCCGTTTGGTGCTGGAATTCGCTGTGGCTCAGCTTCTGTTCGCAGCGGCTGAGGATACTCTCGATGTCGGCGAGGCGCTGCCGCAACTCCCGCACCTCGCGCGCTCCGTCGCCCGCGCACCGCTGAAGCGCAGATGCGAGGAGCGTTGGCCCTGGGCACCACCACTCATCGCACCGCTGGTTTCGAGTAACTCGCCCTCCAGGGTGACAATTCGCGCTCGCCCCAGGAACGGTCGCGCTGCTGCCAGGGTTTCAAACACCACGGTATTGCCGAAAACATAGGCGAAAATCGTGTCATAGCGCGGCTCGCAGTCCACGAGTTCCAGCGCTAGGTCGATAAAGCCCGGCGCTTGGCTGACTGGCCCCAGAGACATCGGGCGGGGGGCGCGGATTTTGTTCAGGGCAAAAAGGTGGCGCGTCCGGCGCGCTGGCGTTTCAGCAGCTCAATGCCCGCCGCTGCAACGCCATCGTCCTCCACCACGATCTGCCCCAAGCGTCCACCGGCCGCCGTTTCTAGCGCCAGTTGGTAGCGAGGTTCGACTTGGGCGAGCTGGACGACGAGACCGCAGATGCCCGGCAAGCCAGAGGTCAAGATCGCTTGGCTAGCATAGGTTCCCTGGGCTTCCTGACTAGCTTGCTGACGGGCTTCCAGCTTATCGAGGCGGCGTTGTTTTTCGCGCTGCTCGTTGAGGAGGCGCTTCTGGGTTTCGAGCGCCACCGTTTTGGCTTGCGCGGCGGTACTGACTTGCGCCGCTAGTTCCTGAACCTCGGCTTCCGACTCAGCAAGATTGAGGGTCGCCAACTCGGCTTGCTTGGCGGCTAGCTCCTCCTGATTTCCCGCGAACTGTTGGCGCTGCTCGGCGAGTTTCTGTTCCAGTTGGCTGGTGCGCTCGCGGAGTTGCGCTTGCTCGGTGCGTTGGGGGTTGAGGGCATCTTGCTGCGTGCTGACTGCTTTGGAGAGGGCGGCTTGCTGTTGTGCCCACTCCTCAGAGGCAGCGGCGACTTCGCTGGCTTGCTGGCGCAGGGTTTCTAAGTTTGCGCGAGCGCGATCGCGCGCCGCCACCAATGCCGCCACCGTTTCTCCTTCCAACTGCGCCTGCTCCTGACTGCGCTGGTTGAATTCGTCGCGGTAGCGCTGGCTGTCCCGTTCGCTGGTGGCGATCGCCTCTTGGTGCTGAGCCTGTTGCGTTTTGAGATCTGCTTGGCGCTGTTGCTGTTGGTCGCGCTGCGCCTTTTGGGCGGCGAGTTCGGAGGCGACGGCGAGTTGTTCGTCCTCGCCGAGCGCTTTGACGCGGCGGTTCAGTTCCTCCAGCTCCGTGCTGGCTTGAGCGATTTCGTCGGTTAAACCAGTAAGCTTGCCGTCGAGCCGTTCGATCTGGTTGGCATCCGCCGCCATCTGGGCTTGTAGCTCGCGTTGTTGTTGCTGGAGCGATCGCCAGAGCAGCACCTTTTCCCAGCCCTGTTTTTCCTGGATCTGAGCTTTGAGTTTTTTGTATTTCTCGGCCTTGATGCGGTCAGCCGCGAGTTTTTCGAGCGATCGTTGCAATTCTTGTTGGATAATCTCGCAACGCTCTTCCCGCTCGCGCACCTCTTCCAGCGTCTGGCGCACCTGCGTGATTTTGCGGTCGAACTCGGCAACACCGGCTAGCTCGTCAATGATCTCGCGACGTTCCCGCGAGTTCATCGTGATAATCCGAGTCACGTCGCCCTGGAGCACAACGTTGTAGCCCTCGGGATAAATCCGCAACCGACTCAACTGTTCGTGCAGATCGCTAGCAGTGCAGGGTTCGCCGTTGAGCGTGTAGGTCGAGGCGTAGCTACCGCCCTTGGTCACGCGCAGACGACGGGTGACTGTCCAGTCGTGGCTATATTTACCATTACCGCTGCCATGACCGTTACCATTGCTGCTGCCATTGCCATTGCTGCCCGCTTCAGTGGTCAGGACGGGGTCAAGACTTGCATCGTCGGCGAGGGCTGCGGCGACATCCGCCGCGCTGGCTTCGAGTAGTTGGTTGGCGTCGTCTAGTTCTGCCGCATCGCTGAGATCGAAGGTGACGGAAACGCTGACCTCAACTGCACTGCGCTGACTGGCATATTTATGGTTCACAAGGTCGGGCAAACGCTCGGCACGCATTCCCTTGGAAGTGGCTAAGCCGAGTGCGAAGAGCAGGGCATCAAGAATGTTCGATTTCCCTGACCCGTTGGGGCCAGAGATCGTGGTAAATCCCGGCAGGAGCGGGACTTTGGTGGTGCCCCCGAAGGATTTGAAATGGGAAAGTTCAACACTCTTGACGTGAACCATAGGCGCGACTGAAACAGCCTTGCGCAAATCGTACAGGCGTATTGCTTGAGTTTAGCAATAGGCTTGACAATTGGTACAGAGATTGGCTGGTAAGGGGTAGGACATGAACAGGTCGGAACAAGGTCGATCTAGGTGCTTGGGTGGTGCGATCGCCACTCAAAAACCATATCTAGTGTCTTTATAGCGCAATTCCCAGAAAATCACACTAGCAACCGCCAATATTCTCCGGCAACATCCCCGCGCCCACCGCTCATACCCCACGATCCCGAAATTCCCGCCGCCAAACCGACTGCTTTTGCGGCTTTTTTCAGAACATCTAGCTTGCCCGGGCGCTAGTACCGCGACGCGGAATTTTGAGTTCTGAGTTTTGAGTTCTGAGTGCCTGCAATACGGGAATCCTGGGGATTTTGAATGGGCATCTCATTGCCGCCGTCCTGTACTAGAAGCACGATACGGTTCTCAATGCCCGCGTCCTCCCTTTGGCAAGCTATGGCAGGATGTGGGTGAACATCCACGGCTGCTCAGGCGTTTAATCATGTCAAGCCCCAGAACTTTATTGATTACCGGCGCATCGACAGGCATCGGCGCGGCCACAGCCCGACAGGCCGCCGCACAAGATTTCAACCTCGTCTTGGCGGCTCGCTCGATTGAGCAGTTAAGCAAGCTAGTTGAAGAGCTTGGCTCTGACAAAGTGCGGGCGTTCGCTTGTGATGTCACGGACTATGCCGCGCAGGAAAAGCTGGTCGCGGATGCCGTTGCGGCCTTCGGCCGTCTCGACGCGGTTTTTGCCAATGCCGGTTGTGGCGGTGAGCCGGGTGGTTTTTCGGGCGCTCCGGTTGAATCCTGGCAACGCATTGTCAATACCAATATCCTGGGCGTCGCCTATACGCTGCGAGCCAGCCTCGCCGAGATTAAAAAGGCGAAAGGTCATGTGCTCATCACTGGCTCAATTGCGGGTCGGATTGTGTTGCGAGGCTCCATGTACGCTGCGTCGAAATGGGCTGTTTCGGCGATCGGTTATAACTTGCGAGAAGAGCTGCGCGGCACGGGCGTTCGGGTCACTCTGATTGAGCCGGGTATGGTAGACACGCCATTTTTTGACGATCCGAAACCGGATGCGCTGCATCCAGAGGATGTGGCTCGCACCGTTCTCTTTGCGCTTTCGCAGCCTCCCAGTGTCGATATTGGCGAACTGGTCGTGTTGCCAACACCACCCTCTGAAGCTTAGAGTGCATGGCTGCTGCCTGTCTGGCGGGATTTGTGCTGTGGTGTCGTTTAACCTGGCGCTTGTGAGCATCGCCAAAAAAGAATGCGAAATCTTGCCCAGTCACTCTATGGCCGTCGTTCTGCCCGCCGCTGGCTCAAATTTGCTGGGGGCGTGATCGCCCTTTACCTGGCGCTGACGCTCTTCCTTTTTCTCGGACAGCGCCGTTTGGTGTACCGAGCGGGGGCGAAGCTGGCTGGGTCTCCCAGTGATGCTGACTTCCAGATGCCCTATGAGGAGGTGTGGCTATCGGTAGCGGGAACGAATGAGCGTTTGCATGCTTGGTGGATTCCGGCGGCGCGATCGCCCTTCCGTATCCTGTCTGACGAGCCTGCGGCGGTTCTCCAGTCGCCAAAAACGGTGCTCTATCTCTACGGTGCGGGTCGCAACAAAGGCGACGCCAACTACATCGCCCGGGTCTCTGGTCTGCGGCAGCTTGGCTTCAGTGTGCTGGTTGCCGACTATCGCGGTTACGGGCAGAGCGAGGGTCAACCGCCACACGAGGCGCAATTCTATGCTGACAGTCAGACGCTGTGGGACTATCTGCGGCGCGATCGCGGTTTAGCCCCAGATGAAATCGTCATCTACGGGGAATCGCTGGGTGGGGCGATCGCCATTCAGCTTGCCAGCCAGCAACCCGAGGCGGCGGGTTTGATTGTCCAAAGCTCCTTTACCTCGATGCGGGCGGCTGTGAACGCGCGCGGTTGGACACGCCTGTTCCCGATGCGCTGGCTGCTCACCGAGGAGTTTGACTCCCTGACGCGAGTGCGATCGCTGCAAGTCCCCGTCCTCTTTTTGCACGGGACGAAGGACTCGGTGATGCCTGCTGCGATGAGCGAAGCACTCTATGCAGCGGCACCTGACCCGAAGCAGCTCTTTTTGATCCCTGACGGCGATCATGTGCGGATTTATCAGCCGGGCGCAGGGTCGTACCTACGGGCGATCGCCCGCTTCGTGCGCTGCCAAGGCTGGACAGAATAAAGCTCTACTATTTTGAGGTGCGGACGCCTGCGCCCAATTGACCCTCAGATTTCATCCTCAGATGCAACGCCCACGTCTTCATGCCATGCCGGCAATGTAGTCTTGTAGCGCCTGAACGCTGAGGGGCTGAGTTTGTAGTGAGCGGATCGCGGCGACGGTGGCGCGTGCGCCCGCGATCGTGGTCACGATCGGAATCTTGTAAGCGAGGGCCGCACGACGAATCGCCGTGCCATCGCTGCGGGCTTCTTGACCTGAAGGCGTGTTGACGATTAGCTGAATGTCCCGGTTCTTGATCGCATCCAGGACGTGGGGGCGACCCTGGTGCAATTTCAGGATCAACTCGGCCGCGATCCCGTGAGCTTGGAGTGTCGCCAGCGTGCCCTCTGTGGCGATGACCTCGAAGCCGAGGGCCGCAAAATCTTTCACGACCGGGACGACGGCTTCCTTGTCGCGATCGCTCATCGAGACAAAGACGGTGCCCTGGAGCGGCAACCGCTCTCCGGCCGCGATCTCGGCCTTGGCAAAGGCCTGACCAAAGTCACGGTCGATGCCCATGACCTCGCCGGTCGAGCGCATCTCGGGGCCGAGCAGCGTGTCTGTGCCGGGAAATTTGTTGAAGGGTAGCACCGCTTCCTTGACGGCGACGTGCTGGAAGTGGGGTTCGGCGGTGAAGTTGAGTTCCGCCAAACTTTTGCCCGACATCACCTGTGAGGCAAGGCGGGCGAGCGGTTTGCCGGTCGCTTTCGAGACATAGGGGACGGTGCGGGAGGCGCGGGGATTGGCTTCGAGGATGTAGACGGTTTCGCCCTGCACGGCGAACTGGATATTCATCAGACCGATGACTTTGAGGGCGCGGGCGAGTTGCGCGGTCCAGGTACGGATGGTTTCTAGGGCTGGCGGTTGCAGCGAGGCGTAGGGCAAGGAGCAGGCCGAGTCACCGGAATGGACGCCCGCTTGTTCGATATGCTCCATGATGCCGCCGATGGTGACCTCGCCTTGGTGGTCAGCGATCGCATCGACATCCACCTCAATGGCATTTTCCAGAAACTTGTCAATCAAAATCGGGTGCTCTGGCTCCACCTGCACTGCGAAGGTCATGTAGCGTTCGAGTTCTGTGTCTGAATAAACAATCTCCATCGCCCGGCCGCCGAGTACGTAGGAGGGGCGGACGACGACAGGGTAGCCGATGCGCTTGGCGATCGCCAGGGCTTCCTCGTAGCTGCGAGCGATGCCATTGGGCGGCTGCAAGATGTCGAGGCGCTTGAGGATTTGTTCAAAGCGCTCGCGGTCTTCGGCGGCGTCGATCGAGTCGGGCGAGGTGCCCCAGATGCGGGTTTTCAGGCGGTCTTGGTGTTGGTCGAGATAGACTTGCAACGGAATTGCCAATTTCAGAGGTGTCTGGCCGCCAAACTGAACGATGACGCCCTGGGGTTGCTCAGCTTCGATGACGTTGAGGACATCTTCCTTGGTCAGTGGCTCGAAGTAGAGGCGATCGCTGGTGTCATAGTCAGTCGAGACGGTTTCCGGGTTGGAGTTGACCATGATCGTCTCGTAGCCCTCGTCGCTGAGCGAGAAAGCAGCGTGACAGCAGCAGTAGTCAAACTCAATGCCTTGACCAATGCGATTGGGGCCGCCACCGAGAATCATCACCTTGGGGCGGTCGGAGGGGGTGACTTCGGTTTCCCCCGTCTCGTAGGTCGAGTAGTAGTAGGGCGTGAAGGCTTCAAACTCGGCGGCGCAGGTATCGACGACCTTGTAAACCGGAATCACATCTAGGCGCTGCCGATAGGCGCGTACCTCGTCCTCGCTGGTCTTGGTGGCGAAGGCGATCTGGCGATCGCTAAATCCTTGCTGTTTGATCGCCCGCATTTGCTCCGTGCTCAGCTCGCGCAGGGAGGTGCGCTTCAGCAGTTTTTCGGTCTCGACGATTTCCTGAAACTTGTCCAAAAACCAGGGATCGATAGCGGTGAGTTCGTGGATTTCCTCAATGCTCATGCCCAGGCGTAGACCGTGGTAGATGCTGAACACCCGTTCCGGATTGGGTTTCCGCAAGCTAGCACGGATCTGGGGCAGCGGTGGCAGTTGCTCGTGGCGATCGCAGCCGAAGCCGTAGCGACCGGTTTCGAGCGATCGCAGCGCTTTCTGAAACGACTCGCAGAAGGTGCGCCCGATCGCCATCGCCTCGCCGACCGACTTCATCTGCGTCGTCAGGAAGGGTTGCGAGCCGGGGAATTTTTCAAAGGCGAAGCGGGGAACTTTGGTGACGACGTAATCGATCGTCGGCTCGAAGGCGGCGGGGGTTTTTTGCGTAATGTCGTTGGGAATCTCGTCGAGGGTGTAGCCGACCGCCAGCTTGGCGGCGAATTTGGCGATCGGGAAGCCGGTCGCCTTCGAGGCCAGTGCCGAGGAGCGGGAGACACGCGGGTTCATCTCGATGACGATCACGTCGCCGTTGCGGGGATTGACGGCGAATTGGATATTCGAGCCGCCAGTTTCAACACCGATCTCGCGGATGATCTTCAGCGAGGCATCCCGCAGGCGCTGGTATTCTTTGTCGGTCAGGGTTTGCGCCGGGGCGACGGTGATCGAGTCGCCGGTATGCACACCCATCGGGTCGATGTTTTCGATGCTGCAAATGATCACGACATTGTCGGCGAGGTCGCGCATCACTTCGAGTTCGTATTCTTTCCAGCCGAGAAGCGATTGCTCCACCAAAATTTGCGAAACGGGGCTGGCATCGATGCCGTTTTGCGCCATCTCCTCGTATTCTTCCTGGTTGTAGGCGATGCCGCCGCCGGTGCCGCCGAGGGTGAAGGCAGGACGGATGATCAGCGGGTAGGAGCCGATTTCCTGGGCGATCGCCCGTGCTTCCGTCAGATGACTGGCGATCCCCGACGGGCAGACACCGACGCCGATGCGCGTCATTGCTTCCTTGAACAGCAGCCGATCTTCGGCCATTTCGATCGCGGGCAGCTTCGCCCCGATCAACTCGACGTTGTACTGGTCGAGCGTGCCATTTTTCGCCAGTTCTACCGCCACATTGAGCGCTGTTTGACCGCCCATCGTCGGCAGCAGCGCATCCGGACGTTCCTGCTCAATGACTTTAGCGACGATCTCAGGCACCAGCGGTTCGATGTAGGTACGGTCGGCGATCTCCGGGTCGGTCATGATCGAGGCCGGGTTGGAGTTGACCAAAACCACCTCGTACCCCTCTTCGCGCAATGCTTTGCAGGCTTGTGTGCCGGAGTAGTCAAACTCGCAGGCCTGACCGATGATGATCGGCCCAGAGCCGAGAAGCAAAATTTTATGGAGATCGTTGCGGCGCGGCATGGCAGTGGCTGGGGGCAAATGGGGACGAAATTCCGAAACATTGTATAGCACTGCTTTGCGGGTCAGCGGTTCGCCACCAGATCTTTTCGGTTGCGGGCCGTGGGCATCTCATCGGTATGACGAGAGCACCGGCTCCATCAGAATCAATGCCACCTTTGCAGCCGCTTTGCGAACGCGACTGTCGGTATTAAGATGATTGACGGGCCGTGCAGGTAGATGCCTGCTTACCGCAAGTTCGGTGCGACCGCTGACGAGAGTGGGTGAGGAGATTCGATGCTAGCTTTTCGGTACTTTGCAGCGATCGGGACTGGGGCTGCCCTGGCTTTAGGTTACGCGCATTCCAGCGCCGCCCAGGCGCTGCCCGCTTCTACGACGGAGACCGAGCCACCCGTACCGGTGCCGGTGGCAGCGGCACCAGTGATACCAACCACGCCGACACCCGCCCAAATTGACGCGCTCGCGGCGCGCGATGAAGTCGCTGTCGAGCGCCCGCAGCCGCTGGCGACGGCGGACACGGCTGACCGTCCGATGCTCGCGGCTACGGCTGAAGTCAGTCCAGTGATCGAGACAATCGCGACCCTGACCCAACGTCAACACCGCAGTTGTCAGTCACCGCGATGCCGTCACTTTTTGCAACGGCTGCGCTACCCGCCATCCGCTCAGCCTCAGCCGACAGCGAGCGCTCTCGTGACGCCAAC
>JAAUTY010000097.1 GCA_012031265.1 Spirulinaceae cyanobacterium SM2_1_0
ACTAGAAGCGGAGCGACAGGAAGCGGCACGGTTAGAAGCGGAGCGACAGGAAGCGGCACGGTTAGAAGCGGCACGGTTAGAAGCGGAGCGACAGGAAGCTGACCACCAAGCCCGCCTTGCGGCTGAGCAGCGAGAAGCTGACCCGCGATCGCGCCTAGAAGCGGAGCGCCAGCGGCAAGTCGAGGCAGCGCGCCTGGCTGCGAAATTGCGTGATGTCCAGGCGCGATCGCCGCTGGATGAATTGGAGCCATCTATTCCAACTCCCGAAGCCAAGCCAGCCAGCAGCTCACGAGCAACTACTGCGGTCGGTTCGTCGCATCCAGCCACCTCCGCCGCGCCGCACACCCGCCGCCCCAAGTTTCCGATGGGAGCACTGCTAATGACAGGGGCGATCGCCGCTTCTGCGGGCGCGGGTTTTGGCCTCTCGCTCCGCCTCAACCGTCCTCACGAGGCAGGTTCAACGATTTGGCATACCGAGCAGTCATTTCCCCCGCGCGGCGAAGACGAGTAAGCAATCGTGAGCGTCATCATTCCCAAGCTAGAGCAGGGCAGAGCAGAGCAGGAAAGTATCTAGGTCTGCTCCCCACAACCGGTTGGTGAAGGTGTTAGAAGACATCAGTGGAGTTTATACCGAGTCGGGGTTCGATACCAATGACATTGGTCAAGGCTGAGAACCTTTCTATATCTGGATTCCAGCGTTAATTGACGACACACTCTAGAAGCGCTGTAATGTTGTCATCGGTACCCACAGCAGCTCAGAGTTCCCTTTGAGTCTGTACGAGCCATTCAGGGTTTCCAGGATGGTCACCGTCATGCCTGGGGTGAGAACTTCGCCGGTCACCTCCGAATCCGGAGCCGGGCCGTTGCGAACTGTGGCGCTGGCGATGACCTCCGCGTTGGCATCGACAGCGTTGAGGGTAACGCGATCGCCCGTTGCGACTTCCCCGCCCCCATTAATCGGCGGCGGCGTCACCGTACCGCCATTAATCGGGGGCATCGGCAAACTGCCGCCGATCGCTTTCCCGAGGGCATTCCAGGTTGCTGGCCCAACGCGCCCATCAGCGAGTAGGCCATAATCTTTCTGAAAACGCTGTACCGCCGCTTTGGTCAGCGGCCCATAAACGCCGTCTGCTCCCGTGTTGCCGGTGTTGTAGCCCAGTTGTTGTAGGGATTTCTGCACGGCGACCACGCTCGCGCCGCGTGAACCCAGATCCAGAATCGGCAGACCATTGAGACCGGGGCAGAGCAGCCGTCCGCCGATCCCGCCCTGATCCCCGGTGGTGGGTAGCGTGTAGGGGCCAAATGTCCAGTTGCCGCTCGCCAACTGCACCCAACTGCCCTGTGCCCGCGTGACCGACAGCGCCGTGCCGCTTGCCACACAACGCACAATGCCGTATTCCATCCCCGGCCCGGAGCGAATGTTGAGGCAGCCACCGTGGGGGGTAGAAACCTGTCGATTGGCGGCGATCGCCGGGAGGGTGCTGGCGCACACACTGACACTGACCAACAACAAGCCCAAACTCGGCCAAGTCAGCCACTGACTCGAGCGCCACGCTCGGGGGGTGCTGACAGCCGCAACTGGCAGTATCTGTGCATAGGTGTAGGCGAGTATCTCCACCTGTCTTGCCTCAACTCAATATCACGTCTGGTTTGGTAATCCTCTCTACGAGTTTACTAGCCTTTGGCGATCGCGCCAACAGCGGCGGCTGCCCCGATTGGACTGCTGTGAGTGAGCAGCCCGTGCATTGCCTGCGAGCCTTCCGGTTTCGAGCATTGCGGACAGACCTAGCCTGACGCTTACCGCTACAATACCCGTTTAGTCATTGGGAAAATTTCACTATGGGTCGTGCCAAAAAAGTTGTCCTTGCCTACTCTGGCGGCGTAGATACGTCAGTGTGCATCCCTTATCTCAAAGAAGAATGGGGTGTTGAAGAAGTCATCACCCTAGCGGCTGATTTGGGACAGGGCGACGAACTCGGCCCAATCAAACAGAAGGCCCTAGACTCGGGTGCGTCGATTTCGCTGGTCGTGGACGGCCGCGAGAGCTTTGTGACTGACTATGCCTTTCCGGCGATCGCCGCCAATACTCTCTACGAAAATCGCTATCCCCTCTCCACAGCCCTCGCCCGCCCGCTGATCGCCAAAATGCTCGTCGAAGCAGCGGCGGAATACGGTGCGGATGCTGTGGCACACGGTTGCACTGGCAAAGGCAACGACCAAGTGCGCTTCGATGTCTCGATCGCGGCGCTGAATCCAGAGCTGAAGGTGCTGGCTCCGGCACGCGAGTGGGGGATGAGCCGTGAAGCCACGATTAGCTACGGCGAGCAGTTTGGCATCCCGGCACCCGTGAAAAAATCGTCACCCTACAGCATTGACCGCAATCTGCTCGGCCGTAGCATTGAAGCCGGCCCGCTCGAAGACCCGATGACCGAGCCGCCGGAGGAAGTTTTTGCGATGACGCGGGCGATCGCCGACACACCCGACCAGCCTGAGTATGTCGAAATCGGCTTCGAGCAAGGCGTCCCGGTCGGTGTCAATGGCGATCGCCTCGCCCCCATTGCCCTGATCGAGACGCTGAACGAGCTGGTCGGCCAGCACGGCATTGGTCGCATTGATATGATCGAAAACCGCGTCGTCGGCATCAAGTCGCGGGAAATCTACGAAACCCCGGCCCTACTCGTCCTCATCCACGCCCACCGCGACCTCGAAAGCCTGACTCTGACCGCTGATGTCACCCGCTACAAGTTTGGCGTCGAACAAAGCTACGGCGAGCTGATCTACCAGGGTCTCTGGTACAGCCCCTTGAAGGAAGCCCTAGATGCCTTCATCCAGCAAACGCAACAGCGCGTGACCGGCACAGTGCGGCTCAAACTCTTCAAGGGCAACGCGACCATCGTCGGTCGGCGCTCCGATACCTCGATCTACACGCCCGACTTGGCTACCTACAGCGACGACGACAAGTTTGACCACAAGGCAGCAGAAGGGTTCATCTACGTCTGGGGTCTGCCCACGCGCGTCTGGGCGGAAAAAATGCGGCAAGGCTGAAACGCCGATTTTGAGAAATTCCTGACCGGTAACTACCCCGCTTGCCGTCGGTCGGCGGCCTGCTGACGAGCGTGCCTCTCTCCGTTTGCTGCTAAATTTGACAGTGAGCCGTCGCCTTGGCTGACGCTGCTCAATGATGAGTCAATTGCGAATGCTTGCAACCGTTTTAACTCATGTCAATGGTTCGTTGCACAGCCTTGGCGATCGCCCTGCTGACAGTGATGGCGCTGCCGCTCGCCCCTGCTCATGCCCAGTTTCGTGTTGATCGCCCCGATTTTTTTGAAGACGGACAGCGGCAATTTGAGCAAGAAATCCGTCGTCTCGAACAGCAGCAAAGCCCCAGCACTGCCCCGACGCTGACTGTCGAGACCGGTGAGTGGCGCTGGTCGCGTGTGGTCTTGCGGGATGCTGGTTGTGCCGTCTGGCTACCCGAGGGGCCGCTCTCCCAGGAGAGTGAGTCGGTCGCGACTCCCTGGGGTGAGATTGGCTTCACCGCGATCGCCAGCCATCCTCCCGGCGCACGCTTCATCATCGCCGCGTCGGAACCGCTGCCCGCCGAGATTTTGGCTAATCCTGAAGACTTCTTGGCGCAGGTGCGCGATCGCCTCCTCGAGCGTGCCGCCAGTTTCTCACTCGCTGGCAGTCGTGAGGTGGATTTCAAGAGCTATCCGGCGCGCGATTTCATTCTCAACAGTGCCAGTGAGCAACTGACCTTCCGGCTCCTGCTCGCCAATGGGCGGCTCTACGTCCTCGCCGCCAGTCAGCCGACTGAGGGGGTTAACTTGGACGCGATTTCGGCGTACTTTAGCTCCTTTGAGTTGCTGTGAACCAACAGTGGTGGCGGCGCTGGCTGGCTGGGTTGCTGGGACTGGGGTTGGCGATCGCGGGTCTGTCCCTGCCAGCACCCGCACAGACCCCATCGAGCTACGCACTCAGCCTCGCTGCTCCCTTCAACCGCCTCGACCACTACCCGCTGGCGCAAAACCTTGCCCCCCCGCCGGATTATCAACCCGTAGGCGAGTGGATCGGGCGGTTGCTCCTACCGAGTCCCGCAGAACTGGCAGCCACGGTGCCCTTCAGTCCGATCACCAGCGACTGGGTATGGTTTGAAGTCTTCCATGCCCCGGCGATGTCTGAATTCGCAGTCGGGCAACGGATGCGGTTGGAATGGAGTGATGCGCCGGAGCTGCAAGCCTATGTTGAAGCGGTCAGTACTGACGTGCGCTTCACGGAGCGGGCACAGCTCGGTCGTCGCCTGGGCAATGTTGTGCCCACACGGTTGGACGGGCGGCAGCGCGTCGGTCCCTTGCAATCTCTCGCCGGGGCGCGTCCTGAAGATGATGTGATTGTGCAGTTGGATGCGGTCGTTTTCGCGGGTCGTGATGGCGAGACAGCCGTGCTGCAAATCGACCGCGAGCCGCTGCTGGTCGCTGATCGCTACGTCGGCCTGGTCAAAATCCTCGCCGCCGCCGAAACCGACACCTGGCAGGATCCCGCCGAGCGTTTCCAAGTTCGCCACTACAACCCTGCATCTGGGGACTTTGACGGGCGCGAAGAGACGGTGCGCATCCCCCAGCAACCGGTTGATCGCCACGGCCGTCGCCTGTCCACACCCCACGCTCTCGCCACTTCCCCAGCCGGGGAGGCGGGCTGGTATCTCTACGGTGCCAATGATCGGGAGGGCGTCTTCACGGTGCGCGCGCTCTTGCCCCGCCGTGCCTTGCAGCTTGAGCCGCATCTTGTTCACGCGGGTCGCACCGCTGGCCGCCGCTACATTCAGCAAGAAAACTGGCAAGACGAACCGGCGCAGGCTGGAACCCTGCAAACCGTGTTGCTAACGGCCGAAGCCGCCGCTGATGACCCTGATTCAACCCTTCAAGACTGGCGTGTGGGCGATCGCGCCCTGTTGATCCATCTCTTTGGCGGCATCGGTGGTGAACGGCGCGAACCGATGTCCGGCGGCACGGTCACGGGGCACTTTGCCTACGGTCAAGCGGCGATCGCCCGTGACCCCTTCACCCACGAACGACAATGGCAGTTGGAATACTGGCAAATTTACGCCCACAATCCCAACGGCATCATCGCTGGCCGCTCGGCCTGGAGCGAGTACATGGGCAACCTACAACGCGGCTGGCTGGGATCGCGACCCGTCTCCGATGTTGTGGTGCAATTTCCCCCCCTGACCCGCGACTATCGCTTCGGGCAGACGACGCTCTCGCCCTTCGGGGAACTGATGCGGCAGTTGCAGATCATGGCGGCGCGCTACCGCACCGGCGACGGCAGCGGCTATGCGGCGGTGACCCCCGCTACCTCCTGTGTGCAAGACGCCAGCCAAGCCCTGTACATCGCGATCGCCCGTCTGCAAGCTCGCCTCGACCACGATCCCTCGCTACAAAACTGGCTGCAAGCCAACCCCGAAGCGCCGCCCGTGCAGCGCTTTCGCGAACTGGGTGCGCTGCGAGACGACATCTTGGCGCTGCTGGAGCCACGCGGCCAAGTGCGACCGGACTGGCAGCAAAATGCCGAGTACTTGTCCGGGGTTGCGGGCCGCACCGGCTTCACGACCGACCAGAGCTTAACCGATGCGCTGCTGAGTTGGCGCTCGATGATGCCGCGCCGTGCCCATGATGAGGTCGCGCGCGTCTTGCTTGATCGCGGTGCCACGCTCTGGTTGATCCGCACCCATCAAGTCGGCGGCGACGATCCGACTATCCTGCCGGTGGCTCCCACGGTCTTATTCGGGCGATATCCGCTCTTGCCTACGCTGGTGGGTCGCCTCGCCCTCGCTGCCCAACCCCCGACTTGGCGGGCTGTGGCGATCGCCCTCGCCGCTCTGGGAGTTTATACGGCGATCGCTCTGCCCCTCGGCACCTATGCTGACTTCATCATCTGGGAGCCGGTGCGCCTATCGCCCTGGCGCTGGCTCACGCGCCTGACCACTTTGTTATTGATGCCGGCCCTTTTGGAAGAACTGCTGTTCCGCGTTTGGCTGTTGCCGCCCCCCACGGCGCTGCTGGCTTGGTGGCGCTGGGGAATCTGGGCGCTATTCGCTCTAGCGCTATTCGTTGTCCACCATCCCTTGCAGGCACGAACCGCTTATCGACGCGGCGCACCGACGTTTTATCAACCGGCCTTTCTCGGCTTGGTGACGCTACTCGGCTTGGCCTGCACGATCACCTATGCGCTCACCAGTTCGTTGTGGATGATTACCGCGCTGCATTGGTCGGTGACTAGCGTCTGGCTATTGTTGCTGGGGGGGCGATCGCGGCTGATATTGACTGAGACTGAATCCGGATCGTGAATCCTAAAAACTGTAACATCGGGAACATTGGGAAGGTTTGAAACCCGCCCCTACCGGGTATTTCATTTTTGGGGCAAAAAATTCGGACTGGGTATGAAACTTGATGTTAACTTCAATACTCTGGAGGTCAGGGGTGAAACTGGCTTATTTCGACTGTCCAACCGGGATCGCGGGCGATATGTGCCTCGGTGCGCTGGTTCATGCTGGGGTACCGCTCGCTTATTTGCGCGATCGCCTCGCCAGCCTTGCCTTCACGGATGAATACCAGCTCCGGTCGGAAACCGTGCAGCGGCAGGGACAGATCGCCACTAAGGTGCATGTTGATTTGCAGGGCGATCGCCCCGCCCCCGCTCGCCATCTCCCCGACATCGAGCGGTTGATTCAGGCAGGAGATTTACCCCCCCGCGCCCGCGACTGGAGCCTCCAGGTCTTTCGCACCCTCGCTGAAGCCGAAGCCGTGATCCACAACCAACCCGTCGAACACGTCCACTTCCACGAGGTCGGCGCGACCGATGCGCTGGTGGACATCGTGGGCACTTGCCTCGGTCTGGACTGGCTCGGCATTGAGGCGCTGGATTGCTCCGCGCTACCGACCGGCGGCGGCACGGTCAATGCCGAGCATGGTCGCTTGCCAGTTCCCGTCCCAGCCGTTTTACAGCTCTGGCAGCGGCGGCAAGTGCCGGTCTACCACAATGGCATTGAGCGCGAGCTGGTGACGCCAACTGGGGCAGCGCTGATGGTGACGCTAGCACGCAATTTTGGCGCGCCGCCGCCGCTCCGTTTGCAGACAGTGGGCTTAGGAGCGGGTGATTCTGATTTTCCGCTGCCAAATGTCGTGCGGCTGTGGTTGGGCGAGAGTACTGAGGCGGCGGCCAGTGACGCCACGACCGAAACGGTGACCGTGCTGGAGGCACAGATCGATGACCAAACGCCGCAAGGATTGGCCTATGCCAGCGAAGCCCTATTTGCTGCTGGGGCACTGGATGTCTGGTCGCAGGCGATCGCCATGAAAAATCTCGTCTCGGCACCCTGCTGACAGCGATCTGCCCCCCTGAACGCGAGGCCGCTTGCGAGGCCGTCTTCTTTCGCGAAACTCCGACGCTGGGAGTGCGCGTCCGCTGGCAACAGCGCCAGGTTTTGCACCGTACCTTTCAAACTGTGCCGACGCCCTATGGTGCAGTCACGGTGAAACTGGGGTACTGGCAGGGCCAAGTCGTCAATGTGCAACCGGAGTACGAGGATTGCGCGCGGCTCGCCCAGCAAGCCGGTGTCGCCTTGGCGGATGTGCAGGCCGCGGCCCGCGCCGCTTGGTCGCCAGACGGGTCGGCTTAGGGCGATCGGCCTCAAGCGCCAACCTACCGGCTTATGCCCAATCCGTATCGTGAACCCCAAAAATTAGGGGTTGGTATGACTTCCGCGTAGGGGTACTAGTACCCCTACGCGGAATTTTGAGTTCTGAGTTTTGAGTGATGAGTGCAGACAGTACAGGCATCCTACGGATCCTGAATGGGGATCTCATTGCCGCCGCCTTGTACTAGGGCGCAGTGCTACCAGGGACTGCTGATCAGCACGAAGCCAGCCCAGAAGAAGGGACGATTCAGCGTCTCCGAGCTGCGGCTGAGATTGTCCGGGAGCGCGACGCTGCCGCGCGAGAGTTGCAGGCGATCGCCCTCAAAACGCACTGCGCCACGCAGCAACTGTACTTGGGCGCGCCGTAGCGCTTCGGCCTTGGTCGGGGCGAGCGGCAGTTGGCGATAGAACTCGCTCATCAGTGCCAATGTGCCCGAGTCGCTGACATACCAACGGCTTGCCAGTGCTGACTTCACACCGGCTTGCAGGGCGACCCCCGCAAAGCCCAGTTCAGCCTCCTCGTCACCGATGGCGGTGCGGCAAGCGCTGAGCACCAGCAGCTCTAGCGGCGGGTCACGCCAATCGAGCGATCGCATCTGATCGAGACTCAGCCGCTCGTCCCAAAACTGAATGTAGGAATTTTCGGGCGTCCCCGGCCGGAATTCGGCGTGAGTCGCTAGGTGAACAATGGCATAGTCGTGCTCGGCCAATTGCGCTCGTAGATTTGGCAAGGTAAAGGCTTCGTTGAGCATCGTCTGACCACGCCAGGGGGCTTCTGGCTGGAGAGCCGTTTGCAGCTCACTGGCGATCGCCTCTAGCTCAACCGGCACCGCCGGCAGCGGCGGTAAGGTCGTGAACTCCGATGCCCCCATCGCCAACACTTGCCCCGCTGCAATTTTTTGGTAGCGGGTGTCAATGAGATTGAACGCCGGGATCGCGGCCGAACTGTAGCGCTCGACCAAAAACTGCTCGCCGTCGAATAGCGCCGCCGCTGGCAAGCCGCGCAGTCCATCACCGAAGCAGAAGAGGAGGGTGTCAATATTGGCTGCCTCGATCGACTCACGCATCGGGGCAATCAGCCACTGGTAGAGTTGGGTCGCCGCACGCTGACGGTCAATCGGTCGGCGGATCAGGTCGCGATAGAATGCCCTGACTACCGGCGTCAAACGCTCGCGGGGTACATCGAATAGATCGTGAACAATTGGCTCACCGCTGGGAGTAATCAATACCAGGTGCAAATGGGTGTCGCGGGGTATCACCCAGAATACGGCGCTGCGCGTGCCCGTTTCGATGGCGAGGCGTTCGAGGGTCTGGGCGATCGCCGCCGGATCCTGATCGACCGTCGCTAGGTCAGTCGCAAAGTGACGCTCGAAGGTGGCCTCCAAGCCGCCTTCCATATTGAGGATGCTATCGCTGAGGTTGGGAGTCTCTGAGCGCGCCACCAGCGGCAGCAAGCTCAGCAGCAGGGCGATCGCACCGAGACAAAACCAACGGATCAATCGAGATGAGAGTCGTTTCACCAGCCGTTTTCTCCAGGGGTGAGGAAGCCAAAACCGTTCCTCCTAATGTAGGCTCTGCCATTCTCTGCCGCCACCTCGCCGCAAGGAACGGGTCGCGACTTGCGAGGCTCCCGACCGTCTCGCCCCGCTTAAACTTCAATCTCCAGCAGTTGACCAATCGGTTCGAGGCGGCTGAGTCCCAATTGGGCGAGCTGGGTCGCGGATTGGCAACGTGACGCAATCTTCGTGGCGAGGGCGCGGGTGCGCAGCGCGGCTTGGTAATCGGCGTCGTTGCTGAAGACACCATGATAGGGCAGCCACTTCGAGCCCTGAAACAGGTGCCCAGAATCGAGGTCGATGCGGAGATCACCTTTTAGGTAGGCATACCGGCGCGCTCGCTTGGTCACGGCCAGCCAACGGGGCACTTCCGTGGTCTCGGTCGTGAGTGGGGCGACGAGCATCTGATCGCCGGGTTTGAGGTGGCTGAAGTCGGTCATAGTTGTAGCAGCGCGATCGTGCCGCTGGTGATTGATGTTTGCCAGTGTTCGCAGTTTAACGGCGCGATCGCGCGGGGTTCCCCGGGCTGTGCCAGTTCTGAGCAATGCGGGAGGGCGATCGCGGGTGGCGGGAAATTCCCAACCGCAAGCTCTTGAGAACTTCCCGGCGCTTGTGACCCGTTAACTCGCCGCCACCAGGCCACTGTGACGCAGTAGTGGCTCTGTCTGCGGCTCCCGGCCCCGGAAGGCTTTGAACACCGTCAGCGGATGCTGGCTGCCGCCCAGGGCGAGCACCGTATCCCGGAAGCGTTGACCGGTCTCGACCACGGCCGTCTCATTTTCCAGCCCCACTTCCTCAAAGGCCGCGAAGGCATCGGCGCTGAGCACTTCGGCCCACTTGTAGCTGTAGTAGCCCGCCGCATAGCCACCCGCAAAGATGTGACCGAAGGCGCAGAGAAAATTGTCTGTTGGTAGTGGCGGGAGAATGGTGGTCGTTTGGGCGAGGCGATCGCGCACTTGCTCCGGTGTCTCCGCACCCTCAGGCTGGTAGCGGTGGTGCAACTCCAGATCGACAGTCGCGAAGTGGAGCTGCCGCAGCATTGCCGAACCGCTCATGTAGTGCCGCGCCGCGAGGAGCTTTTGGTAGTACTCTTCCGGCAGTGGCGCACCGGTTTGATAGTGCTGCGCCATGCCGAAGAGGGTAGCCCGGTCATAGCACCAATTCTCCATGAACTGACTGGGCAGCTCGACTGCATCCCACTCGACATTGTTGATGCCCGCCGCGCCGGGATAGTCCACCTGCGTCAGCATATGCTGCAAGCCATGTCCGAATTCGTGAAAGAGGGTTTCTACTTCCCCAAAAGTCATCAGGCTCGGTGTGTCACCCACGGGCGGGGTTTGGTTGCAGGTCAGGTAAGCGACCGGCAGGCGGGTGCGCGTCTCGCCATTGACCTGGCGGCGAGCACGACCGAGGCAGTCGTCCATCCAAGCGCCGCCGCGCTTCTCGGCCGGACGGCTGTAGGGGTCGAGGTAGAAGTAGGCGATCGCGCATCCTGACCATCCACGATCTGGAAGAACTGCACATCCGGATGCCAGACTGGCGCGGGTTCCGTTGCCGGTTTGACCGTGACGCCGAACAAGCGGTGGATGAGGCCAAACAGGCCGTCGAGCACGCGCGGCAGCGGGAAGTAAGGGCGCAGCTCCTCGGCGTTGAAGGCAAATTTCGCCTCGCGCTGGCGCTCGGCCCAGAAGCTGACATCCCAGTGTTGCAGGTCGTCGGTTTGGGCAAATTCTTTCAGGGCAGCAAACTCGCGCTCGGCGGCGGGGTAGCTGGCTTGGCGCAGTTCCTCAAGCAATTGCTCAACAGCCGCCACGTCGGGAGCCATCTTGCGGGCGAGGCTCAGCTCGCCATAGCTGCTGTAACCCAGTAGCTCAGCTTGCTCGCGGCGTAGGGTGAGGATACGGCGGATGATGTCGCGATTGTCGAGGTTCCCGCTGGCGGCGCGGCTGATGAAGGTGCGATAGACCTTTTCTCGCAGATCCCGACGGCGGCTGTATTGCAAAAATGGGCCGTAGCTGGGGGAGTCGAGGGTGATGATCCACGGGCCCTGCTCAGGGGTGGCCGCGTCGTGGCCGCGATCGCGCGCCGTCTGTGCGGCGAGACTCAGCAAGCTCTCGGGCAGCCCTTCAATCTCGTCTGGCTGCGTCAGTTTCAGCTCAAATGCTTTTGTGGCGTCAAGAACGTGGTTGGAGAACTGGGTGGCGAGGTCGGCGAGTTCGAGTTGGATGGCATTGAAGCGATCGCGCGCCGTCCCCGTCAAGCCGACACCGGCCAGCGCTGCATCCCGCAACTCTGCTTCGACGATGCGCTGCTGGGCGGCATCCAGCGCCACCCAAGCCTCGGACTCCCGCAGGGTTTTGAAAGCTTGGTAAAGAGCCTGACTCTGGCTGAGGCGGCTGCTGAATTTTACCAGCGGCGGTTGCACCGTTTCGTAAGCCGCGCGCAGTTCAGAGCTATTTTTTACCCCCATCAAATGACCAATCACCCCCCACGTCCAGCGCAAGCGCTCATGAAGCTCCGTCAGCGGCTCGACCAACCCTGCCCAAGTGGGTTCCACCGAGGCTTCCAGGTGGGTGAGTTCAGCTTCCAGGTCTTCGAGCAGTTGCGTGACGGCGGGTTCGACCTGGGCAGGCTGGATGTCGGCAAAGAGCGGCAAGCCGTCACCAATGAGGAGCGGATTCTGAGTCGCGGGAGCGCTGGTCATGGTTCAGTTGGGCTACAGGTTACAGAGCTTCAGGATTTGACAAGATTGTTCTAGCCTAGCGTGTTGGTTCATCCAGCGGCAGACGGTCGGCATGGGCGATCGCCCACTCCACCTGCCGCAACATCCCCCGCAACAAGGCCACTTCCTCAGCACTCAAGCTCGCCCGCTGCCCGATCCGCCTTAACTTCGCCAACCGTGCCGCCGCCGTGTGCGGATAGAGATAGCCGATGTGCAGCAATAAGTGTTCCAAATGCTGGTAGTAATCTTCGAGGGCATCGAGCGACGCTGGCTCGCCGGTTTCAGGCAAGGGCGACGGCGCGGGCGTGGGTTCCAGGGTCAGTTGATACAGTTCGTAGGCACAGATGGCGACGGCTTGCGCCAGATTGAGCGATGGGTAAACGGCATGAGTGGGAATGCCGAGCCAGCGCGGCGCGTAGTCCAGTTCGGCATTGCTGAGGCCGCGATCCTCGCGCCCGAAGATCAGCGCTCCCGGAGCCATTGGCTCCGCTAGCAACCAGGGTAGGACTTGGCGGGGGGACTCCAGCGGGCGGGGTCGATAGTGGGATTCTTGGCGCGAGGTAGCGCGATCGCGCATCGTCGTGGCGATCGCCCGCTGGCAGCCCTGTAGCGCCTCGGGCAAGCTCGCCACTTGCACCGCCTGCGCCAGCACATCGCGCCCATGAACCGCCATCTGTTGCGCGGGTTCACTGTCGGGATCGCACTGCGGATTCACAAGCACAAGTTGCGACAGCCCCATATTTTTCATCACCCGCGCCACGGAGCCGACATTGAGCGCACCCAGCGGCTCGACCAGGATGATGCGGATGGTGGCGAGGGTCATATCGGGGCAGGCGAGTTGGCAGCAAGCTCTAAAATCATAGTATGGGTGCTTGCTCTGGGCAGGCGTACCCCACCTGACTGATAGAGGACAGCATCAATGGCGATGCGATTCAAGCTGTCATTGCTCCCCCCTCCGGTGCTGGGCATCCAAGCCTCGCCGCCCTCATCCCCAGCCCGGCTCCCAAGCCGGGAGCCAGAAGCCCTCTCCCAGCTTGGGAGAGGGTTGGGTGAGGTCTTCGATTTTTGGGGTCTAGAGACCGGATTGAGGATGGTAGGACTGACGCACTGAATCAAACTTCAGCAGGTGGCAAGATCCCCCCAGCTTCGCCACCCCCCTTAACAAGGGGGGCAGGGGGATTCCGCCCCCACCGACAATAGTTACGTTATCTCCGCCGCCTTGGACTAGTACAAAGCGGCGGAAATGAGATCCCCATTCAGGATCCGTAGGATGCCTGTATTGTCTGCACTCATCACTCAAAACTCAAAATTCCGCGTAGCGGTACTAGGCCAGATCACTGCAATCCTCTGGGATATTCCCCTTCTCTACTATGTTCCGCAAACTCTTCGGCAAGCAACAACCCCCCCCAGAACCGCTACCGGCGGCAGCCTTGACGGCAGCGTTTCAGGCGGCGCTGGATGCGTTTGACCAAGGGGAGGTGGCCCAGGCCCAGGCGCGGCTGGCGCTGGGCGCTGGGGCGGACTGGGCGGGCTGGTGGCCGGGTTTGCGGCGGGTTGGAC
>JAAUTY010000039.1 GCA_012031265.1 Spirulinaceae cyanobacterium SM2_1_0
GGCAGCGGTGAAGTCGTAGGTGTCTTGTTGGGCACAGATGGTGCCGCATTTCATGGCGTTTTCGGGGACGAGGAGGTTGAATTCGCGGGCGAGGATGGTGGGGTAGTGGGGGTCGCGGGTGAGGGCGAGGTGGCGGGTGGCGCTGCCGATTTTGAGGGGGGTGGGGTGGTGGCGGAGGGGCATAAATCCAGAAAATAGAGCAGAGGTGCTTTTGAAATCATCATTAATTTTTCGGGGCACTCTTTAAGTTCCATAGGCTAACCATCAGAATCTAATTTCACGTATGGCTTTACCAAGCCCAAGCTTCTTATTCTGTCATAGTATCCGTGTTCGAAGACGAGCAAACTCTCAACTAGAGCGTCTGGTTCCCCCATAAAAGGAATACAGATTGCTATACCTATTGATTGTTATTGGGGCTTTGGGATTTCGTCATTTCAGTATAAGGGTCATCATAAGAGGTATGTTGATATCAGTGCAGGAAAGGTGTGAACCAAGCCCCAGAGTGCGACATGCGATTCAGTATTTACAATTACTCCATCATCGAAACCTTTCCAAGATTGATTTGTGTGAAGAGGATTTGGAGGATGTAGTTCTTAGTGGAGGCTCTCCTGGGTTTAGGGTGGGATAAGTATAAGAGTGATACAAAATCTTGTGGGCTGAATTCCTGAAACCCTTGCTTGGCAATGGTTTCAGCACCGGAAACTTGTGCTTATCACCGCAGATCCAGGAGAGCCAGCCAAATATGAAAGGGGAAATCATCCAGGTTGACTAGATATGCCTAGAATTACCAAAGTGGATAGAGTTTGTAGTCCAGATGAGGCAATCACTTTACAAGATAAAGGGGTCAGCTTTATTGGTGTTTCAATGACTAAAGACATTCGATTTAAAGATTCCAGGCGGGTTTCTTTAGAGGAAGCAGTCGCCATCAGAGATGTCTTAAGAGATGGAGTATCTTTTTCAGTTGAGCTGCCAATTGCTTACTTAAACGGTTCAGAAAACAACCCAATTGCGAGCTTGGATTTTGACTACATTCAAGTCGACGCACATGAACTAACCTACATAGACTATATGGAACACTATCAGTCTTTAGGCGACTCTAAGCTTGTATTGTCTGGAATTGACGTGTCTTACGATTCGGATCCATCCTGGATTCTTAGTGGTGTTGCTCAAGAATTTATGAGAAGTGGTACGATTTTCCAGATAGATATATTGCCAGAAATTTCAAACTCCTGGGAGTTTCTAAAAACAGAGTGTCCAAAATTCTCTGAAGATTTACAACTTGCAGATCTCGACTATTTGGCATCCCAATTTCAAATCTTATTTACGACTGACTTTTCTCAAGAAAACTTATCGGAACTTTCGATTCTTATTCCTAATAATTTTGGAATCTACCTTGTTTTAGGAGAGCATTCCGTCAGAGAAGACGTCCACTTTTTCAGCTATTCGGAGGTTCTCCGCATATTGGACGCATTGTAAAGATTGGTACAGCGATTCTTTTATGGCAGATTGAGTAAAAGTGTGATACACCCAAAGCGGAAAGAATCAAAGGGGTGAGATGAAAGCTTACAGCACGGATTTACGGCAGAAAATCCTTGAGACCTATGAGAATGAACCCATTTCGCAGCGTCAGTTAGCCAAGCGTTTTCGGGTAGCGCTGAGCTTTATCGTGAAGTTACTCAAGCAATATCGGGAAACGGGGCAGCTAGCTCCCAAAACCAGCCCTGGTCGGCCGCGGGACCTGAAAGCAGAGCACCTACAGACGGTGCAAGCGCTCCTAGAAGACTGCAACGACCTGACCTTAGATGAACTCTGTGCTGAAGTCCAGCAGCGTCACGGGGTCACGGTGAGTCGCTCGACAATGTGTCGGAGCCTGAAGCGGTTAAACGTCACCCGAAAAAAAAGCCTTGCACCCTCAGGCAAAAGCCAGCGAACGAGTACAACGGTTACGGAGTGAGTACTGGGAGGTGATTCGAGACATCCGCGTGGAGGGCTTGGTGTTGCTCGGCGAGTCCGGGGTGAATCTCGGGCTGATTCGTTTATTTGCCTGGGCAATGTCAGGGCAACGAGCTTACGGAGCACAACCCAAGCGGGGGCGGAATGTGTCTCTAGTAGCCGGGTTAAGCTTGGCGGGGGTGGTAGCGTCTGCGGTGATTCTAGGAGCTTTTGAAAGCTTGAGCTTTGAGGCTTTTGTGGCGACCTGACTAGTGCCCAATCTATGGCTGGGAGCCTGTGTGGTGATGGCTAACTGTTCCATCCACCAGGAGGAGACCCGGCGGCCCCTGATTTCGGAATTCTGAAATCTGCTATATCCGTTCTTTGATTGCGGCGGTTTAGATAGGGGACTTTTTGACCGCCGTGACGGTTTCAAACTGAGGGAACAGCGGCGAGTAAATGGCGGGTCTGCTGGTGGAAGCGCCAGGTGAGTACGATCGCGGCACAGAGGAGGGCCAAGGCGAGGCCCCACCAAATGCCGCGACTGCCCCAACCCAGCCCAAAACCGAAGAGCCAAGCGCTACTGAAGCCGATGCCCCAGTAGGTGCCGATACCGATCAGCATCGGGATGCGCGTGTCCTTGATGCCGCGTAGTGCGCCTGCCGCGATCGCCTGTGTGCCGTCTGCCAGTTGGAACATGGCGGCAACCCCGAGTAGGGCGATCGCCAGCTCGATCGTCTCGCGATTCGCCAGCTCGCGCGGGTTGAGGTAGATGCCGACGATGGCGGCAGGAAAACTCCAGAACAGCAGCGCCGTCACTGTCATGAAGATCGCCCCAGTCACGATGCCCACGAAGCCCGCCCGCCGTGCCCCCCAGACATCACCGCGACCGAGGTGTTGACCGACACGCATCGTTGTGGCATAGGCGATCCCGACCGGAACCATGAAGGTCATGGCGGCGGTTTGCAGCGCGATTTGGTGGGCGGCGAGCGGCACGGTTCCCAGCGAGCCGACGAGATAGGTGGCTCCGGTGAAGAGGGCAGTTTCGACGGCGAACAGCACGGCACTAGGCAGACCGATCTGCATAATCCGGCGGCTGGTCGCTAGCTCGAATTGCTGCCAGCGCGCCAAGAGGTGTAGAGGACGGAGGTGGCGATCGCGCTGTATCCACCAGAGCAAGATCAGAAACCGCACCCAAAAGGAGAGCGTACTCGCCCAGCCGAGGCCGACCAAACCCAGCGCCGGTAAGCCAAATGGGCCAAAGGCAAGTAGATAATTGCCAATCACATTCACCGCGATGCCGCTAAACAGCGCCCAGATCACGAGGCGCGGCCGATTGAGGGCTGAGGCGACATTTTTCAGCGCTGAGAAGCCGATAGCGGCGGGGAAGCCCCAGACGATTGCATTCAGGTAGTCCTGCATCAATCGCACGGCAGCGGGATCTTGGCCGAGACGCTGCAAGATCGCGCCGGCGACGCTGATCAGCAACATCGCGGGCAGAGCGATCGCCCCTGCGAGCCAAAAACCCTGGACGGTGACGCGATTGAGCTGGGCGTGGTCACCCGCACCGTAGGCGATTGCCGCCAAGGCCCCCACTGCCGACATGAGGCCGATACCGACTAGAATGAAGGCTTGAAAGGTGATCGCGCCGAGTGCACCGGCTGCTAGGGCGGCCGGGCCGAGCCAGCCCATCATTACGGTATCGATGAAGTTAGTGCTGGCTTCGCAGACTTGGGCGGCGGCGAGGGGAATGGCGAGATGCAGGCAGGCGCGGATTTCGCGACTGAGCTTGGCACTGAGCAGCATAGATAGAGCAACCTGGAGCTGAGGACAAAATGGGGAGATCGCAAGTGTAGCGATCGCTACCGTTAATTTGTGTTTCAGTCACACTACACGCTACCACGCCCAGGCGGACTCACTGATTGTCATGACCCGTTGGGAACCTCACCCGTCCCCCCGCTGTTGATTGATCAAGCCAGTTCCGCTACCGGTCAAGAGCCTGAGACATAGCAGAGCAGGCGACACCTGCACTGTGCAGCACCACTCTCTCGTAGTTAGGGGAGTGATCGTGTAACCCAACACCAGCAAGAAGGTTGACCAGGCCCTCAGTCCCGAGTCTATCTGCCAGCGACTGCGGAGGCAGAATGCCCTAACCTTGACTGCTGACCTCTGAGGTCTGGCTGCTCAGCGCCGATGGGGGGGCGAGGCGCTGGAACGAGTAGCCCATGCCGCGTTCAGTGATGATGTATTCCGGTTGCTTCGGATCGACCTCGATCTTGCTCCGCAAGCGCGAGACGTGGACATCTACGAGGCGCAGGTCACCAGATTGTTGAGGTGGATAGCCCCAAATCGCCTCCAAGATTTCCGCTCGCGACAGAGGCTTCCCGGCTTGGTTGACGAGTAGTTGCAGCACATTGAACTCAATCTCAGTCAGCTTCACCAACTCGCCGTCGAGGAAAATGCGCCGCCGGTTGCTATCGACGGCCAGTGCCCCGAATTGGACGATGCCATTGCTGGGCGTGACCTGCCATTCTGGCTTCTTGAAGCGGCGTAGAATTGAGTTGATCCTAGCCTCCAGTTCCTTGGGCGAAAAGGGCTTGACTAGATAGTCGTCAGCCCCCATTTGCAAGCCAGTAATCCGATCCGCGACCTCTGACAAAGCCGTCAACATGATAATCGGAACATTGGAAATTTTCCGCAGTTCCTGACAGACAAAATAGCCATCGCCATTGGGGAGCATGATGTCCAAAACGATCAGGTCAGGAGCTTCGCGGGCAAAGGTCTCGAGAGCTGCTTGACCATCACCAGCAACGACTACCTCGTAACCGACCATTGTAAGGCGTGTTTCTAAAATACGGCGTACAGCCGCCTCGTCATCAACGACGAGAATTTTAATTTTGACATTATCCACAATGTGCTAGGTGCAAATAAATTGCGACCATCGCGTTTTCAAGATGATAACATGAGCGTTTATACCCAGGCAATGTGAGCTGGCTCAACGCTGCTTGCCACGCCAATGCTGAGCCTTCGCCCGAATGTTAAGCGATTGTAAAAAAATCTCATCTTTACAGTTAAGTCGTCTTCACAATCTGCGAGCATCCGACGCAGGGTTGATATTATCGAGGCGACAAGCAACGGGGCTTGGTGGTGAGGGTATGCCCAAACCGTTTCTTGGGGTAAGGATTCCTAATGATCTGAACGAGGCGATCGCTAGCCGGATGCGTGAGACTGGCCAATCGCGTTCAGACATTGCGATCGCGGCCTTGCGGTGCTATCTCGGTCTGACCCCCTGCTACAAACGCCTTGACAGCATTGAAGAACGTCTGGTCGCTCTGGAGACGCGCCTGGGCGTCCGGCATCAGATCGTCCCAGAATCCCATGCTCATCACCATTCCCATCACTAAAATTCTGCGTGCTCGGCTTTCTCAACCTCAACAAGCCCGCCGGTCTCACCTCCCACGATTGCGTGGCGCGTGTGCGTCGCTGTCTGCGCCTGAAGCGGGTGGGGCATGGTGGTACTCTTGATCCAGCGGCCACGGGTGTACTGCCGATCGCGCTCGGCAAAGCGACCCGCCTGCTGAACTACTTGCCTGAGGCGAAAGCTTACCGGGCGCTTGTCCGCTTTGGTGTCCAGACTAGCACGGATGATCTCGAAGGCGAGATCCTGCGCCAGACGCCGGCCCCTGACCTCACGCTGCCCCAAGTCGCCGCTGTACTCCCCGCCTTTTGCGGCCTGATCACCCAGATTCCGCCTGCCTACAGCGCCATCCAACGTGACGGCAAGCGTCTCTATGAGCTAGCCCGCGCCGGGATTGCCGTCGATGTCCCAGCCCGGATGGTGACCGTGAGCGCGATCGAGATTCTCGGCTGGCAGCCGGGGGCATTTCCTGAACTGGAACTGGCGATCGCCTGCGGCTCGGGCACGTATATCCGGGCGATCGCCCGTGACCTGGGTGATCACCTCCAAGTCGGCGCTACCCTAGCGGCCCTGACGCGCACCGCGAGTTGCGGCCTGACCCTGAACCATAGCCTCAGTCTCGAAGACTTCACCGCTCAGGTCGAAATCGACACTTGGCAGCCACTCCCCCCCGCCGCGCTGCTCGGTCATCTGCCGTCTGTCGCGCTGACCACGGCGTTAGCGTACCGCTGGTGTCTGGGGCAGCGCCTCGCAGAAGCTCCGCCAGCCGTCGGTGCAGACACTGCGTCTGTCCGTGTCGAGACCGAGGCGGGCGATTTTCTCGGGATTGGGCACTATGTTGCAGGCTGTCTCGGGGCCAAGGTGGCGATCGCCTCGCCTGAGCGCTTCAGGTCTTGAACAATGCTTGAACAGTCAGTCGTCACTCGCGGTCTCAGGACAGCGTTGGGCGACAATAGCAACATCCAAGCGATCACCCGGCTAATATTATAAGGATCTCCTGACATTCCACTGGGGATCGCGATCCCCGTTGCTCCCCCCTTGCCCAACCCCTCACGACCTGCGCTTCAATAGAAGCCAGAACGATTTTTTATAATCGACACAGCCCGCGTGGAAAGAACTTCTATGGTTGCTCAGTTTAGCGCCGGACAATCGGCCGGAATGCTCCGAATTCAGTACGACCGACCGGCTCCAACCGGCGTTTGCGTCGTCGTTCACGGACATTTCTATCAGCCGCCCCGTGAGAACCCCTACCTCGACATCATTGAGCGTCAACCGAGTGCCTATCCATATCATGACTGGAACGAGCGCATCCACTACGAATGCTACCGCCCCAATGCCTTCGCGCGCGTGCTCAGCGAGGCGGGCGAAGTGCTCGATATTGTCAACAACTTTGAATACCTCAGTTTTAATGTCGGGCCGACGCTGATGTCCTGGCTCGAACGCCACGACCCGGAAGTGTATCAAGCCATCCTCACCGCCGACCGCAACAGTGCGCGCCGCTGCGGCGGACATGGCAATGCGATCGCCCAGACCTACAACCACATCATCCTGCCCCTCGCCGACGAGCGCGATAAGTATACGCAGATTCGCTGGGCAAAAGCCGACTTCCGCTCCCACTTCGGCCGTGACCCCGAAGGACTCTGGCTGGCGGAGACGGCGGTTGATTACCCCACCCTAGAAGTCCTGGCGGCGGAAAATATTCGCTTCATCATCCTCGCTCCCTCTCAGACCGAGCGCTGCCGACCGCTGCCCAGTGCGGACAATCCTGACCCCGACTGGCAGGGCGTCGAGAATTCCGAAATCGACGCTACCCGCCCCTATCGCTGTTTTCTGGATGACGGCAAGTTTGTTGACATCTTCTTCTACGACGGGCCGATCTCGGCAGATCTGGGGTTTGAGGAGGACATCCTCTTCAGCGCCTACAATCTCGCCGGTCGCCTCCACCAAGCAATTCGGCACGACCAGCGCCCTAGCCAGCTCCTCGGTATCGCCACTGATGGCGAAACCTTCGGTCACCACAAAGGCGGCACCGAGAAGTGCATCGCCTACAGCTTCACCCACGAGTTTCCGCAGCAGGGCTGGACGGTGACGAACTTCGCGCAGTACCTCAGCCTCAATCCGCCCACTTGGGAGGTCGTACTCAAGCCGGTGACCGCTTGGAGCTGCTCCCACGGCGTCGCCCGCTGGCAGGACGACTGCGGCTGCGGTGGGGGTGGCGGTTGGCAGCAGCAGTGGCGGCGGCCGTTGCGCGACTCGTTGGATTGGTTGCGCGATCGCCTCCGTGGCCTGTTTGAACGCCAGGGGTCGAAGTTCTTTCGCGATCCCTGGCGAGCGCGTGACGAGTATGTCCAGGCGATCCGCGATCGCGATCCCGAAAACATCGGTCACTTCCTCGACACCCACCAAAGCCACGCTCTCAGCGCCAGCGATCAGGTCAATGCCTTGCGCTTGTTGGAAATGCAGCGCCAGTCTTTGCTGATGTTCACCAGTTGCGGTTGGTTCTTCGACGAACTCTCGCGGCCGGAGGGAGTGCAGATTCTTCGCTACGCTGCCCGGGCGATTGAGCTGGCGAATGAAGTGGCGGGAGTGGAGTTGGAGCGTGAGTTTCGCGATCGCCTTGCCGCTGCCCCCAGCAATGTCGCCGTGTTTGAAAATGGTGGCGCGATCTATGATGCCCTGGTTGTGCCTGCTCGCATCGACTTCGAGCGGGTCGCCGCTCACTATGCGATCACCGCACTCTTCGTGCCCTACCAAAGCGAAGACCGCGTTTACTGCTACCGCGTGCAGCAACTGGACTATCAGCGACAAGTGCTGGGCGCACTCTCGCTTGCCGTCGGCCATATTAGCCTGACTTCGGAAGTGACTTGGGAGCGTCGCGAATTCGTCTTCGTGGTCTTGCACCTGGGCGGCTGGGATTTCCACTGTTGTATCCAGCCCTTTGGCAACCGTAAGAACTATAGCCAGATGCAGGAAAACCTATTTTCTGCTTTGGCAAGTGCCAGTGTCGCAAAGCTGATGGTGGCGATTACGCAGTGGTTTGGCGATCGCGCCTTTGACCTCGAATCGCTCTTTGCCGAAGAACGCCAATGGCTGATGGCGCAGTTGACCGAAAAAACCCGCACCGGCCTCGACCAAATCTACAGCCAGATCTACCGCGACAACTACAGTATCTTGCGTGCCTTCCATCGCGAGGAGCTACCGGTGCCACCGGAGTTGCAGGTAGCGGCGGAGTTGGCGATCGCCAATCGCGGTCTGCAAGCGATTGAGAAACTGACGCAGGCGGCGGGCGATCGCGGTCAGATCGACAACGCCCTCAACGAACTCGCAGCCACGGCGGTGGAAGCGGAGCAAATGCGCTGCCACTTAGCGATCCCGGGCGCGAAGACGGCGCTAGAAACCTGGATTTATCAATGGCTCGACCATTTACTGGTCGCGGTTGATCCGGAGACGATCGAAGCCGACTGCCAGCGACTGGCTCAGGTGATCGCGATCGCCACTGACCTCAGCCTCGGTCTCGCCCTCGATCGAGTGCAGGAGCGCTACTTCTTCTACGTTCACCAAAAAATCGTGCCGATGCTGGATAAGGGTGGCTCTAGCGGCGGCTGGACACGCGCCCAGAGTGCGGTATTACTCAGTCTCGGTCAACGCCTGGGCGTTGATGTCAGTCCCTGGCTCTAGGGGACTGCCAAGGATGGAAATTCGGGTTGCGTTCCAGCACCGGCATACAAACTTTAATGTCAGAATTCAGCAACCCTAAAAACCAGGCATGACCTGCCACTTTTCGACTCCGGCTTAGCGTCCTGGGAGACTGTAAAGTTGGCGATCGCGTGATAGATAAAGATTCAGCAACGACAGCAGCAAAATCGTCAGAAATAGCACCAAGCCAATCGTACAAGCGTAGCTGATTTCCAAATTCTGAAACGCCTGCTCGTAGACGTAATAAACCACTGTCTTAGAACTATTACGCGGGCCACCCTTGGTCATGATGAAGATTTCTTCAAAAACCTTGGTCGCTGAAATCGCCGAAATCACCGCCACCAGCACAATGTAGGGCCGCATCAGCGGGATCGTCACATCCCAGTGGCGTCGCCAACCATCGGAGCCGTCGATCGCTGCCGCCTCGTAGAGTTCGCCGGGAATCGCTTGCAAGCCCGCCAGATAAATGACCATGTAATAGCCTAGCCCCTTCCAGATCGTCACCCCGATCACGCTCCAGAGCGCCAGTTGCGGACTCGTCAGCCAGGGCACTCCCGACTCCAATCCCAGCCCCGCCAAGAGCTGATTGAAGATGCCGTTGGAGGCGTAGAGCGCATTCCAAGCAATCCCGGCCACGACCATCGAAATCACCACCGGGGTATAAAAGGACATTCTGAACCAGTGAATCCCCTTAATTTGACGATTCACCAAAATCGCCAAGCCCAGCGGCATAGTCGTGAGGAGCGGCACCGCACCCAGCAAATAGAGCAAAGTATTTCTAAGGGTTTGCCAAAAAACCACGTCTTGCCACAAACGCTGGAAATTAGCAAAACCGACCCACTGGGGTAATTGTGTCAGATCGTACTCGTAGCGCGTGAAGCTCAGCGAGAACGCCTGCAACGCGGGCAGAAAAACGGTCAGTACCAGCAACACCATCGCCGGGAACAAAAACCAATAAGGGGTCAGCGGCTGCCAATTCAGTTTCAGTGGCGATCGTGATCGCACGGCGGGACTCCTAAAAAATGTATTAACATTAATTGTTGATTAAGTTACCGCCATAGTTTAATGCATGGCACGTCAATCGCCGATTGGCTAATTTGAGCATGAGGACAGCGGCGTTGTCGGCCATATCGGGGTGCAACCGCGAGCTACAAATAATTCCAGATTCCTTACAATCCGGCATGGATTCTCAACCTCGCCAGGCAGCGCATTGGGCAACTGCTCTCCAGCTCGGACAGGTAACCCAGGCACTAAGTGATACCAGCACTTTGTTTTCACTGTTCCGCGCGCTGCCTGTTCCCGTAGCGATCGCGCAGATTAGCGATGGCACCCTCCTCTACACCAACAGCCACTTCGAGCACATCTTTAGCGCTCCGGCGGCTCCCGCACTGCTCCCTCGGACGCTTGCTCAGTGCTTTGAGCCTGCCGCCTGGCACGTTCTGGTGCAAGCGCTCCTCCAGTATCACTGTCTGCTCAACTATGAACTCCGCCTCCACCGTCACCCGCAATCCCAATTCTGGGGATCAGTATCCTTACAACTAGTTGATCTCAACGCAGAAACCGTCATTCTCAGTATTTTCCACGATATTACCTACCCCAAGCAAATCGAGCAAGCCCTTCACGACAGCCAGCGCACCCTCACCACCCTCGCCGATCACCTGCCCGGTTTGCTCTACCGCTGTCGGCTGGATGCTGACCAGCGCTGTGAGTTTATCAGTGCTGGTGGCGAGACGCTCACAGGCTATCCTATCGCGGCGTTTTTGTCCGGTGCCCGCTCCCTGCGCGAGTTGATCGCCCCCGCTGATCGCCAGCGCGTGCGCGACGCGATTCAGACCGCGATCGCCAGCCGCGAAGCCTATACACTGGAATACCGCCTCGTGACCGCCAGCCAAGAGCTGCGCTGGGTCTGGGATAAAGGTCATGGCGTCTACGCCTCCGATGGTAGCGGCGTCGGACTAGAAGGCTTCATCACCGACATTACCGACCGCAAACAGTCCGAGGAAGCCGCCCGCGCCCATGCCGGTGAGCTGCAAGCTCTGCTCGCCGCCGTGACCGATCTCGTGCTTGTCCTCGATGCCGAGGGACGCTACTGCAAAATCGCGCCAACGAACCCCACACTGCTCTCGCGTCCGCCCGAACAGTTGCTCGGTCGGCGTGTCACCGAGGTTGTCCCGCCCGCCACTGCGGCCAACTTCCTTGCCACTATCCAACGCGCGCTCACCACCGGGCAGCCAACGACTACCGAGTACCCCCTCGAAATCGCGGGGCAATTGGTCTGGCTAGCCGCCACCGTTTCGCCGACGCCGGACAATACCGTGGTCTGGGTCGCTCGCGATATTACCGCTACCAAAGTCTCCCAAGCCACATTAGAAGCAGCCGAGGCAAAGTACCGCAGCATTTTTGAGAATGCTGTGGAAGGCATCTTTCAAACCACCGTGGATGGTCGCTATCTGAGTGCCAATCCGGCTCTCGCCCGCATCTACGGCTACGAGAATGCCGAGGAATTGATTGCCTCGCTGACCGATATTCAAAACCAGCTCTACGTCGATCCCGACCAGCGCGCTGAGTTTATGCGTCGGGTGCAGGCGGATGGGGTCGTTCGCGGCTTTGAAGCTCAAGTTTACCGTCGCGATGGCAGCACGATCTGGGTTGCGGAAAGTGCCCGCGCCGTCCGTGATCGCCACGGCCAGCTACTCTACTACGAAGGCATGGTCGAGGACATTACCGCCCAAAAGCAGGCGGCTAACCAATTGCACCTGCGCGCCTTTTACGATCCTCTCACCGGTCTGCCCAATCGTGCCCTATTCCAGGCACGCCTTGGTGAAGCGCTCGCCCATGCTCAGCAGTGCGACCCCGCCGCCGCCCAGCAGTTTGCCGTCCTCTTCCTCGACCTCGACCGCTTCAAAGTCATCAACGATAGCCTCGGTCACCTCGTCGGTGATCAACTCTTGGTGGCGATCGCCCGTCGCCTCGAACGCTGCCTGCGCGACGGCGACATGGTGGCGCGCCTCGGCGGCGATGAGTTCACGGTGCTACTGCATCACGTCCACGACATCAGCGATGCGATCCTCGTCGCCGACCGCATCAGCGCCTCGTTGAAAACCCCCTTCAACCTTAGCGGCTACCAAGTTTTTGCCGACGCCAGCATCGGCATTGTGCTCAGCCATGATCACCCGGCGATCACCAACCTAGTCACGGCTGATACCGCCACCAACACCGCCGCCCCCGATGCTCTCTACCAGAGGCCGGAAGACCTACTGCGCGATGCCGATACGGCCCTCTACCGCGCCAAAGCCCTAGGCAAAGGGCGCTACGAGCTATTTGACCCCACTATGCATCACAATGCCCTCGTCCGCTTGCAGCTCGAAACCGAACTGCGGCAGGCGATTGAGCGCCAGGAATTTGTCATCTACTACCAACCCATTGTCGCCTTCGCCACCAACACCCTCGGCGGTTTTGAGGTTCTCCTGCGCTGGCAGCATCCCGGACGCGGGTTGCTTTATCCCGCCGACTTCATGGCGATCGCCGAAGAAACGGGCCTGCTCATCCCCCTCGGCTACTGGCTGCTCCGGCAAACCTGCCAGCAGCTCGCCCAGTGGCAAAACCAATATGCCAGTGCCGCCCGCTTGGTGCTGGAAATTAACTGCTCGACGCGGCAATTTTTTCATCCGGAGCTGATGATGCAACTGGATACGATCTGCGAGCAAACCGGGATTCGTGGTCGTAACCTGCGTCTGGCGATCGCCGAGAGCCTTTGGTCAGACAACACCGAACTCGTCCAGCAACAGCTCAAACAACTCCACGCCCGCCAAATCCAACTCGGTGTCGATGACTTCGGCGCGGGCTACTCGCGTTTGCGCTACCTCAACGATGTGCCCATCGATGTCCTCAAAATCGATCGCTCCTTTATTCGCGACATCGCCACTGACCCCCGCCAAGCCGAGATTGCCCGCATCGCTATCTTGCTCGCTCACAAACAAGGCCTGGCCGCGATCGCCGAGGGCGTCGAAACCGGTAAGCAACTCGCCATGGTACGCGCCCTCGGCTGCGATTTCGCCCAGGGCTATCTCTTTGCCGATGCCTTAGTCGCCCGTGACGCCGAGGCTTGGCTCAATCAGGGTGAACTTGGCTTGCGGCGTCTGAGCGAGGCTTGAGCCGCCGTTGGGTGCAAAAGACTTCGACTGGGCGATCGCTACCTTTGAAGCGATGCTCCCCAAAAGACGCAAAGTGCTGGCGATCCTGGGTCAGCGCCGCGTAAGTCGCTTCCGAAATCAAGCACTCACTGGGCGGGCAAAAGGCCTCCAGCCGCGCTGCCAAATTCACCGTTGACCCCAGCACCGTGTAGTCCACCCGCTGCGAACTCCCGACATCGCCGACCACGGCCTTGCCGCTGCTGACGGCAACATGCAACTGGAGCGGCTCCGGCCAAACATTTTGGGCATTGAGCTGATCCAGCCGCTCCAGCATTCCCATCGCCGCCGCTACCGCCCGCACCGCATGGTCGTCCTGCGGCTCCGGTGCCCCAAAAAAAGCCATGATGCAGTCGCCAATAAACTTATCCAACGTGCCGCCCCACTCAAACACCGATTGCAGCATTTCCTCAAAAAAGCGATCCAGCATCTGCGCGATCTGCGCGGGCGTCATGTGCGCCGCCATCGTACTGAACCCGACAATATCGGCGAAAATAATGCTGATTTCCGCCTCTACCGGCTTCAGGCGGCCATTTTCCAGCGCTCCGAGGTCGAGCAATTGTTGCACGACCGCCGGGGAGTGATAGCGTTCGAGCTGCTGACGAATTTTGCCCTCGTCCTGGAGCTTGCGCGTCAGCAGCCAGCGCTGCACACTGTAGGCGACCAGATTTGCCAGCGTTGAAAAAAAGCTCAGATCCTCTTCATCCTCAGCATCCGTCTCCTTGAGGTTCAGACTGGCATCGGCATAGAGGACGCCGACCACATTGTCCCGATCCCAGAGCGGCACGGCCAGCGCGCCGCGAATCCCCTTGACCAGAATGCTCTGCTCACCCTCAAAGCGCTCGTCTTTTTGGGCATCCACCGTTTTGATCGCCACCTTCTCCTGAAATGCTCGCTGGCAGATACTGCGGCTGATCCAACTGTTCGTGCGGGTTTCGAGATAGCTCGGCAGGTCGAAACGGGCGGCGGCATCGACGACCTGGAGGTCGCCATCACTGCGAACATCGACTAACAGCGCTAGGCGTTGAATGCTGGCGAGTTCCTGGAACACCACCCCCTGGATGCGGTCAAAAATTGCCTCGATCGACTCGGCCGAGTTCAATTCCTTCGAGATCTCGACTAGATACTTGAGACGGCGATCGCCGTTCCTGATTTTGCTGCTCCGCTTCGCTATTGGTGCTCGCCGCGATCCAGCGCTGCCGCATCTCCTCCGCCGAACGCAGGATTGTCTGACTGCCCTCGGCCGGAGTCAGCGCCGGTTGGGTTTTGATTTCCGTTTCCACCTGCGCCAGCAAACAGATATTGCCGACTTGGATCAAATCATTGTGGTGCAAGCGTTGCGGCCACTTCAGCATTACCTGGTTCAACAGGGTGCCATTAGTACTGCCGAGGTCTTCGATCTGCCAATTGCCCTGCTCAGTCCGCCGCAGTTGCATGTGATAGCGTGACACCTCCGAGAACGGCAGGCAGAGATCGCACTCCGGCAGGCGGCCGATCGTGAACTCGTCGCTAGCCACATCGATCGCCCGCTCGGATTCGCCCTCAAGGCGCAAGCGCAGCTTCAACTCGCTCATAGTCTGACGGAAGACGCAAGGTGGATGGTGGGGGGCGGCAGCCAGTCTTTGAGGAGCTAGCCGATTTGTGGAGGAAGATGCCAAGATGCCTAACCTCTAGTCTAATCTACTCAATTTTTCTGCCGACACCGGCCTAATACGGTTGACGACAGCAACGTGATACTTGCTCCGGTTGAGAATCCGCCAGGGGCGCGTCACAATGTTAGACGCGCGCAGGAGGATGGGGAAAATGACGGGCGACGAGCTGCGGCAGTTGCTGCTATCTAAGTGGGGTCGTTCCTACGATATGCAATTACGCCGCATCAAGGGCAAAATCTATGTGCAAGTGATGTGGAAATATCTCGAGCAGGCTTCGTTTCCACTCGATGAGTCGGCATATTGCGAGCATCTCCAGGCGATCGCCACTTATCTGAACGGTTGGAATAGCGCCGATCAAGTGCAACGGTACCTCGAGCAAACCCGCGAGCGCCCCCGCCTCGGCCGCGCCGTCAGTATTCCCCTCGATCTCGGCGATCGCGCCTCTGAATGGATTCTTGACGATTTCTAACTTTTATTTTTATAACGTTGCAACTGGGCCCGGCCATGACCGATACGGCGAACCCCACGATTGAACCAGCCGCTGCCCTCGCGCTATTGCGTGCCGGTCTGCGCCCCGGCCAACAGCGCTTGGCCGACTGGACGGGCGGCCCGCTCGCCGTCTCGGCGGTTCCCGGTGCTGGCAAGTCGCATAGTCTGGCGATCGCCGCCGCCCTGGCGATCGCCCGCCACCAACTGCACGCCCGCCGTCAACTCCTCGTCGTCACCTTCGCCCGCGCCGCCGCCGCCGCGATCAAACAGAAAATTCGCCACCTCCTGCGTGAACTGCACCAGCCCCAAACCAGCTTCGCCGTCTACACCCTGCACGGCCTCGCCCTCCACATCGCCTCCCGTCACCCCGAACTCTCCGGCCTCGCCCTCAACACCGTCAACGTTATTTCCCCCAGCCAGAGTCACCACTGTCTCCGCACCGCCGTCGAGCAGTGGATCGTCAGCCACCCCGACGCCTATCGTGACCTCCTGCGTGGCCAAACGCCCGACAGCGAAGAAACCGAGCGACTGCGCCGCCAGTCGGTATTGCGTACCGAAATCCTGCCCGAACTAGCCCACACCGCCATCCACGAGGCCAAAAGTTCCGGCTTTTTACCCGCCGAGGTGCGCGATCTGGCTGAACTGGCCCCGGCCGAGGGTGAAATCTTGGCGATCGCCGCCGGCCTCTACGCGCAATACCAGCAGGTCATGCAGAGTCGTAGCTTCATCGACTACGACGACATGATCCTCGCCGCCCTGCGCGTCCTCGACTATCCCCCCATCCGCCAGCTCTGGCAGGAGCAGTTCTTTGCCGTCTTTGAAGACGAAGCCCAAGACTCCACCCCGCTGCAAGAAACCCTGCTGCGCCTGCTCGCCAGCGATGCCAAAAATCCCACCGCTCCCCCCAACTTTGTGCGCGTCGGTGACCCCAACCAAGCGATCAACTCCACCTTTACCCCCGCCGACCCGATCTACTTCAACGCCTTCTGCACCGCCTGCCAAGCCCAAGGTCGCCTCGCCACCATGAATCAGGCCGGTCGCAGCAGTCGTCCCATTTTCCAGGCTGCCAATGCTCTGCTGCACTGGGTGAATGACCAAGCGGCAGCGGATACACTAGCCCCCCCCACTGACCTCAGCCTCCCCTTCCGCCGCCAAGACATCCAGCCCGTCGCCGCCGCCGATCCCCAACCCGATGCCAACCCGCCCCCCAGCGGTGTCGGCGTCGAAATCCACCGCCCCGCCGATGTTTACCAAACTGTGCAGCAGATCGCGCAGCGCCTCCGTGCCCTGCTGAGTGACAACCCCAAGGCGAGCGCTGCCATCCTCGTCCGCGAAAATCGCCAAGCCCGCTTCGTCGCCGACCAGTTGGTACATTTACCCCGAGAGAGCGACATCCAGCTCTATGAAGTCGGAGCGCTCTCCCGCCACTCGCAGATCCCGGCCGAAATCCTCAAACTGCTGCAATTCATCGATCGTCCCCACTCCCCCGATCGCCTGCAAGACGCCCTCGAAGTCCTTGTCCACCGCCAACGCATCGGCACGCAGGATCTGAGCGCCCTTGCCACCGCCCCGGAGCAATTTCTCTACCCCACCCCTCTTGCCCCAGACGCGAAACCCATCGTCGCCACCGCCCGCCGCCTCTGTCGCAGTCTTCTGCGTGCCCGCGTCGAGCTGCCGCCCTACCAGTTGATCGCCTTTCTCGGTCTCGCCTTGCAGTACGACGGCTCCGAACTCGCCACCGTGCAGAAGCTCGCCGAGCGCGCCAGCCAGCAAACTCTCGGCGGCCACTCGCTCAAAAGTCTCCTCGAAGCCTTGGGCGAAATTGTCGCCTCAGAACGCTTTGAGGGTGTTGAAGAAGAGTCCGAGTCGCAATACGTCCAGCCCGGTCAAGTCACGATCATCACCATGCACAAGGCGAAGGGGTTGGACTGGGATTATGTCTTCCTCCCCTTCCTGCACCAGGACTCGATTCCTGGCGAAGCCTGGGTTCCCACCGGCAGCCGTTTCTTGGGGAACTTCACCCTCGCTGCCGTCGCCCGTGCCCAGCTTCGGACAGCGGCGCGCGATCGCCATCTCCACCACCATTTACCGGATACACTTCCCACTCCCCAAGCCGCTTGGCAACAGGCCTCGATGCTCAAGCAAGCCGAAGAATACCGTCTCCTCTACGTCGCTATGACCCGCGCCAAGCGGCTGCTCTGGCTGTCTGCCGCTGAGAATGGCCCGTTTCGGTGGAATATCTTCAGTGGCCAGAGCGCCCAGACGTTGCAGCCGAAAATGATGGCTCGGGTGATCACCGCCCTCCAGCAACAGATCTGAGCATTGCCAACTTCCACGCGGCAATCGTCAGCCGCTATGGCTTAACGGTGCGTTACAAAACCGCGATCGCCCCGCCGCTAGTACCGCTACGCGGAATTTTGAGTTCTGAGTTTTGAGTGATGAGTGCAGACAGTACAGGCATCCTACGGATCCTGAATGGGGATCTCATTTCCGCCGCCTTGTACTAGTCCTGGGAGCGATCGCCAGGTTGAGTCCGCCATCAACCCATATCTAGCGCTCGGCTGTCAAATGGTATAATTTGACGCTTTATTCATGTGGCGTGATCGAAACAACATTTAGCGCTGATTTGACGTTTAGCCAGATTTTTTGCACTATATATAAGTGCAGTACGAGGGTATTGACTGACGTTGCGACCGGCTTCAACGCCCCAGGCGCAACGCGGCAATGCTGCCCCGTTGCTGCCCCAGCTCATTGTCAGCCATGGCACTCTATCTGTAGCGCCTTGTGATAGAAAATACCAGCATTAACACTACTGGTAGTGTATGCTGAACTGAAGGACACATTCGGCAGGTTTCAATCCATGCAGCAGACTCTTCGCGCGACCCCCCCCGCCACGCGGCCGAGCGCGCCTGACCACGCCAATCTCCAAGTCGTCAGGCGCGATGGCTCCACCGCTTCCCTCGATATTTCCAAGATTCGCGTCGTGGTCGAATGGGCCTGCGCGGGTCTCGATGTCAGCCCGATCGTGCTCGAATCCAGCCTCAAAACCCGCCTCCGCAACGGCGTCACCACCCGCGAAATCCAGGACAACCTCATCGACTGCGCCCTGCAAATGTGCAGCCCCGAGGACTCCGACTGGCGCTATGTCGCTGGTCGCCTCCACATCTGGAGCCTCTGGAAAGATACTCTCGTCAGTCGCGGCTACCAGTACGGCGACTATTCGCAAACCGTGCAGGCCCAAATCTGCGCCAATCGCTACGACGAACGCATCCTCACCTACACCCCCGCCGAGTTGGCTGAAGCGGGTTCTTGGCTCGTTCCGGAATGGGATACTGACTATGACTATGCTGGGGCGGTGCTGCTCACCAAGCGCTACCTGCTGCCGGATGAGTTACCCCAAGAAGCTTTTCTAACCTGTGCGCTGCTGCTCGCCTCTGTGGAAGCCCCCCAAGACCGCCTGACCTGGGCAAAACGGTTTTATGAGGCGATCGCCCAGCGCCAAATCTCCCTGGCAACGCCGATTCTCGCCAACCTGCGTGTCCCCGGCGGCTCCCTCGCCAGTTGCTTCATCACCGCCATGGATGATGATCTGGAAAGCATTTTCGGCGCGATCGCCGATACCGCCCGCATCTCCAAAAACGGCGGCGGCGTCGGTGTCAATGTCAGCCGCATCCGCGCCACCGGCAGTTGGGTCATGGGCAAGCCCAATGCCTCCGGCGGCGTCATCCCCTGGATCAAGCTACTGAATGATACGGCGATCGCCGTCAACCAAGGCGGCCGCGCGCCGGTGCGGTCACCGTCAGCCTCGACATCTGGCATCTGGATGTCCCCGAATTCCTCGAATGCCAGACCGAAAACGGCGACCAGCGCCGCAAAGCCTACGACATCTTCCCGCAGCTTGTCATTCCCGACGAGTTCATGCGGCGGGTGCTGGCGCGCGAAGACTGGCTGCTCGTCGATCCCTACGAGCTGCGCACCAAGCTCGGCATCGAACTCGCGGCGCTCTGGGGCGAAGAATTTGAAGCAGCCTATGCGCGCGTCGAAGCGGCGGCAGAAGCGGGCGAACTCGAGCTGTGCCGCCGTTTGAAAGCCCGCGAATTGTTCAAGACAGCGATGCGATCGCAGGTCGAAACCGGAATGCCCTATCTCTGGTTCAAGGACACCGCCAATCGCGCCAACCCCAACAAACATCAAGGCTATATCCCCGGCGGCAATCTCTGCCAAGAAAGCTGGTCAAATGTTTCTCCCGGCAAAGAAGCCCATACCTGCAACCTCTGTAGCCTCAACCTCGCCAACCTCGATGACACGCTCATTGAGCAAGTCTGCACGACCGCCGTGCGCCTGCTCGACAACACTATCGAACTCACCTGTGCGCCCTTTGCCGCCAGCGCCACCCACAACGACAAGTACCGCACCATCGGCGTCGGCTGCATGGGTCTCGCCGACTGGCTCGCGAAGCGCCATCTGAGCTACGAGCACCGCTCCGAAATGAGTGACCTGTTTGAAAATATCGGCTACTACTGCACCCATGCTTCGATGCAGCTAGCCCGCGATCGCGGTGCCTATCCCGCCTTCCCCGGCAGCGAGTGGAGCCAGGGCAAGCTCTTGGGTGCCAAGCCGATCGAGTGGTTTCTCAAGCACGCCAGCGACCCCGACCGCTGGATCTGGCTCGCCAATGACATTCAGCGTTATGGCATTCGGAATTCACATATTACGGCGATCGCCCCCAACACATCCTCCTCACTCGTGCAGGGTTGTACGGCTAGTGTCCTGCCCGTCTACAGCCGCTTCTTCTATGACAAATGGGCAAAAGGCACAGTTCCAATCGCCCCCCCATTCATCAAGGATTGCTTCTGGTTCTACCGCGAAAATAAATCTTTAGATCAGCAGCAAGTCATCCGCGCCGTTGCGACCATGCAGCAATGGATTGATACCGGTATCTCGATGGAATTGTTGTTCAATTTAAATCAGGGCGTTTACTTCCCTGATGACCCCGAACGCAGCCTGCAAGCCAAAGATATTTTCGAGACTTTAATCCTGGCTTGGCAACAGGGTTGTAAGGCGGTTTACTACATCCGCACGGTGCAGAAAGACGCCTTCAAAGACGAAATCGAAGAGGGGTGTACAGCTTGTGCCAATTAGCCATCGGTTGAGCCAGTTCTAAATTCATTCAAGTTATCGTAGAGGCGTGAGGGATCACGTCTCTACAGCGATTCTCTCTGCGATGACCGTGTGAATTTGCACGGCATTGCTGTCTTTATTCCCCATTCATTCCCTAACTTGAGGTTATCATCATGACATTTGCCCCCGCCCGACCCGAAACCATGCCCACCAACCCTATCTTTAATCCTGGTGGCAATGACGATGTGGCTCACCGCACGATTTGGTTTGGTGAAACCACTAACCTGATGCAGCTCAATGATGTCCGCTACAACTGGGCAGTTGGGCTGTACAAACAAATGCGTGAGAACTTCTGGATTCCGGAAAAACTCGACATCACCCAAGATGTCACCGACTACTGGAACCTGACCCCCGCCGAGCGCTACGCTTTTGATGGTATCCTCTCCTACCTCACCTTCCTCGACTCGATCCAAACCTGCAATATTCCTCACCTCAAAGCCTCGGTCACCGCGCCAGAAGTCGCTCTCTGTATGGCTGAGCAGACCTCGCAAGAAGGACTGCATAACCAGAGCTATCAGTACATGATCGAGACGATCGTGCCCTCAGAGCGCCGCAACGATGTCTACGATTTTTGGCGTACCGATGATGTCTTGAGAGAGCGCTGCGAGTTCATCGCCGGACTCTATCAGCAGTATGTCGATCACCCGACGACAGAAAATTATTTCGTCGCTCTGACCGCCGATTATTTGCTGGAGAGTCTCTATTTCTACAACGGCTTTATCTTCTTTTACAATTTGGCATCACGAATGCTCATGCCCGGTAGTGCCGACATTTTCAAAATGATCAACCGCGATGAGCTGAGCCATGTCCGCTTGTTTCAGAAGCTGCTGCCAGAAGCCATGCAGGTCTTTCCCCATTCCAAGGATCGCATCTACGCCATGTTTGATACCGCTGTCCAGCATGAATGCACCTGGACAAACCACATTGTCGGCAATCAAATCCTCGGCATTACTGAAGGCAGTACTGAGCAGTATACGAAGTATCTTGCCAATGCTCGTCTGCGTGCTATCGGCCTCGATCCTCTCTACGATGAGGAGCAATATAGGAAGAGTCCCTATGCTCACTTGGAGCGTTTTTCTGATACTAAGAAAGAGGCGCATACGAAAGCCAACTTCTTTGAGGCTGGTGTCACCAGTTATGTGATGTCATCCGGGATTGATGGCTGGGACGAGATTTAGGTTGGGCACAGGACGGCGATCGCTTGCCGATGTTGAGAGTTCCTCTGGGAAAATCCGAGTATGTCCGGCTTGCTGCCTATAGTAGTCAGGCGCTCTAATGAATATGGAATTGCAGACTGGCGACGTATTCTTCTGCGCACTTAGGCGGTGACCACCCTCTGCAAGCGAGTGAAAAAGTCGGGATAAGAAATCGCCGCCACCTCCGCACCGTGGATCGTGGTTTTGCCGCGTGCGCGCAGGGCGGCGATCGCCAGACTCATGGCTAGGCGGTGATCCTGATAGCTGTCCACGTCAGTCCCTGTCAGCGTTGCGCCGCCCTGGATCTCCAGGCCGTCAGGCAACTCCGTGACTTGCGCGCCAAGGCGGCGGAGTTCGGTGGCGATCGCCGTGAGGCGATCACTCTCCTTGACCCGCAGTTCGGCTGCATCCCGGATCGTCGTCTGTCCGGTCGCAAAGGCGGCTGCAACCGCTAAAATCGGCACCTCGTCAATCAAGCGCGGAATCAGGTCGCCGCCAATAGTGCTGCCTCGTAGGGTACTAGCGCGCACCCGCAAATCAGCCACCGGCTCACCCGTCACCAGGCGCTCGTTCTGGCGTTGGATGTCTGCACCCATGCGCGCTAGTGCTTCGAGCACGCCGGTTCGTGTCGGGTTCACGCCGACATTCTCAATCGTCAAGTCGGAACCGGGCAGGATCGCGGCGGCGACGAGCCAAAAGGCGGCGGAGCTGATATCGCCGGGGACGATCACCGTCTGCCCCCGCAGGGTAGCGGCTTGCCCGGTCACAGTGACGCGGCACGCCTCTGGGTCAACAGTCAACGGTGCGCCAAAGGCCTGCAACATGCGTTCGCTATGGTCGCGCGATCGCGCTGGCTCGGTCACCGTCGTCTCCCCCGCTGCCATCAAACCCGCCAGCAGCAGGCAGGATTTTACCTGCGCCGAGGCGATTGGCGAGTGGTAGTGGATGCCGTGCAGGCGCTGTCCCTGCACGGCTAGGGGGGCGAGTGCTCCGCCTTGGCGGCCCCAGATTTGGGCACCCATCTGCCGGAGGGGGTCGGCGACGCGGGACATGGGGCGCGATCGCAGGCTGGCATCGCCGGTGACGGTGAAAAAGGCTTGTGGCTGTGCCGCGAGCAGGCCGAGCATCAGGCGCAGCGTGGTTCCGGAATTACCTGCATTGAGCACATCCAGCGGTTCCTGCAACTGACCCAAGCCAATGCCCCGGACGCGCACTGTATCGGTGTTGAGTTCGCTGATCTCGGCTCCCAGGGCGCGGAAGCAGGCTGCCGTACTACGCGGATCTTCGCCGAGCAGCAAGCCGTGGATCAGGGTCTCGCCCCGGGCGATCGCTCCTAGCATCAGCGCTCGGTGCGAGATCGACTTGTCGCCCGGGATGCGGAGGCGACCCTGGAGCGACCAACCATTGGCAGGGGAGGTAATCTGGAGGTCTTGGCGATCGCCAACCGGCTGGAGTTGAATCGTCATCGGCACTGGGGACGGCAGGTGCGGCCGCGATTATACCAGCTTGGCTGGCGGTGCGAGTTGGCTGCAAAGGTTTCAGATTTGGTAATTGAAGCCTAGGAAGAGGGAGAGGCTGAGCAACAAGCTTCCAAGGGCAGCGATCGCCAGATTCGTCATATTCGATTGGCTGGCTGAGGCCATCGCCGTATTCAAATCAGCGACCGTCAAGCGCTGATAGTTCTCAATCGCCACAGTCATCTCCGGCAGCGACGTAACCAGTGAGCCGAGAAAGTAGTGCAGACCAGCGAAGACGGCGGCCCCAAAAATGTCACTCAGGCTAGCGGCATAAACCTCAGACCAAACCAAAAAGAACGAATTCAGCAAGTAACAGGAAAAGGTGAGACCTGCCGTTCCTAGGAACAAACCGCGCCAACTGGGATGATGATGTTCATCATTGATGTCGTCAAAGAGTTCGCCTCGTTGCGCTTTCAGCCGCTTTTCAAACGTCAGGAAAGTGACAATCCCGATCAAACAAGCAATGCCCCCCTCAAGTAACAAATAGCGCGGTCGCAGGATCGGTTCCGCTGGCAGTTCGTCAAACTGGATGACCCCAGTGATGCACCAGTAAGCAAAGCTAGCGAAGACAAACATGGTCAGGGACATGGCGATGTGCCACAACAACAAGCGGCGTTCCCGTGAAAGCAGCGCCACCATCCGACGCACTTTGTGCCACTGACCGGCCAATGCCCAACGCGCGATGACCAGCAGCGGCGCGATGATGAACATGAGATAAATGTTGGCGAAATTGGAGCCAAGGGGGTTGGCGATACCACCGACCCGACCTAGCATAAACGCCACGATCATCGAAAACAATTCTGGATTATTTGTACTCGCATTAATGGCTAACGTGCGCTGGTCACGGCCAAAGTAAAGCCCGGCCAAGCCAGCCGTAGAATTGACCATTAAATCGGTTGTCTCAGGAATGCACCAAAAACAGAGAACAGCGGCGACAACCAGGGAAAGAACAATAAAGTTGGTGTTACCAAGCTGGTGATATAAATCTAGGATTAAAGTTTCCATCCCCTCACAGGCAATGTTATCTTGGGCGGGCGATGCCGCAATGGTTCAATGGGCACGGTCGAGACTGAGGTCGCCGTTTCCCCAGCGTCCGGGGCAGTGGTGGACAGTCACAGTGATCGCACTGAGCGCAGAGACAATCAGCACTCGCCAGTGGCGGATCGCTGCTGACAAACCCGGCGATCGCCGCCGCGAAGTGATCTCGCCAGCCGACAACCGCCGCATAATTCTGCTTAGAGAATCCGCCAGCGGGCGACTATTTTCAGCTTAATCTTAGTTTAAAGGTTTCCTCACGGAGCGAGTGCCGCCCTAGCCAAAAAAGTGCTCCGGTGCGCCAGATGCCCAACCGGGTTACTTGGAATTCTGTAGTCTCCGAATCTAGACATGAACTCCCCCTCTAGCCTCGTCTGTGTCAGTCTCGGTACGCGGCCAGAAGCGATCAAACTCGCACCCGTGATCCAGGCGCTGCGGCGATCGCCCCACTTGCAAACCCGCGTCATCCTCACCGGTCAACACCGCGAGATGGTCGATCAGGTCATGCAGCTTTTTCAGCTCCAAGCGGATCACGATCTCGACATCATGCAGCCGCGCCAGAGCCTCACCGACATCACTTGCTATAGCTTGCGCGGCTTGGAAAATCTCTACCGCGAGCTAGAGCCTAGTATTGTCCTCGTCCAAGGCGACACGACCACTGCCTTTGCGGCCGCCCTCGCCGCCTTCTACCAACAGATTCCCATCGGTCACGTTGAGGCTGGCCTGCGCACAGATAACCTCTTCAACCCTTACCCCGAAGAAGCCAACCGCCGCCTGCTCTCGCAACTGGCACAGCTCCACTTCGCCCCTACCGCACGCGCCGTCGAGAATCTCCAGCGCTCTGGGGTCACTGGACAGATTCACCAGACCGGCAATACCGTGATTGACGCCTTGCTCACTGTGGCGGCTCGCGAACCGGCCTGCCCAATTCCGGGACTGGACTGGGCGCAGCAGCGGGTCTTGCTTGCCACCGTGCATCGCCGCGAGAATTGGGGCGAACCGCTGCAAGATATTTTGCAGGGCTTCCAAGCTTTGCTGGACAAGTTTCCTGACACGGCCTTATTGCTGCCCATGCACCGCAACCCGACGGTGCGCGAGCCAATCCAAGCCGCGCTGGGAGAGCATCCCCGCGTCTTTTTGACCGAGCCGCTGGACTATGCACAACTGGTCGGCGCGGTACAACGCTGCACGCTGCTGCTCACCGATTCCGGCGGCTTGCAGGAAGAAGCACCGAGCTTGGGGAAACCGGTACTCGTCCTGCGAGAGACCACCGAGCGTCCGGAGGCGGTCGAAGCCGGAACCGCGCGCTTAATTGGCACCGCGCCCGAGCAAATTGTGGCGGCGGCGAGCGAGCTGCTGAGCCAACCGGCCGCCTATGCGGCGATGGCAAACGCGATCAATCCTTTCGGTGATGGGCAGGCGGCAGCGCGGATCTGTGCACTGGTTGAGGATTGTCTAGGAGCAGGTTAACCAGCCCTAAGATTCGTTGGCAGTGGCCGGGGGGCGATCCCGCAGACCGATGCGGCCGGTCGCCAGCTCGACAGTGACCTCGTAATGCCAGAAGAAGGGCAGGCCGAGCCGACTCCCCGCCGCTGTCTCTGGTGTCAGGATGATGCGATAGGGGGAGGGAAGTTGTGCGCTTTGTACCCGGAAGTCGGCGATCGCCGCTGGCAGATCCACTTCTAACTCCGCACCGCCATTCACGGCCTGCGGCTGCGAATTCGCTAACCAATCCGCCGGGACTTGCAGCACGAGGTCGCTGCTGGTGGTGTCCAGTTGCGTCGGGCTGGTGAATTGCAGGGTTTCGCCCAGGTTCGGCTCACTGAGCTGATAGGTCAGCTCTGGGGCCGGGAAGCTGGGTAGAGTCGTGAAGTCGGACTGTCGCCGCGTCGGCAGACCCAGAGTGAGTTGCCCTGGGGCTTGCGGCTGGTCGCCCGCGCTGAGCACGTAGCCGGCATTCCACGGCGCGGGGAGCAGCGCCAGTGGATTGGGCAGGCTCGCTTCATCCTGGGTGGGTGCAATGCCGAGGTTGCCCGCCAAGCCCGCCGCTTTTAGCTCGGCTTCACAGGCGATCGCTCCGGGCGCGCAGGTCACCTGCTGGACGACATGGACTTCGAGCGGGGCGGTCGTCGCGAGGTCGCCGATGCGAACCGTCGCCAGCGCTAGGTAGCCTGTCCAGACATTGCCCTCGCGATCGCGGTAGACCTCCTGTTCATTTAGAGGTTGCAGTTGGGCGCGATCGCGGTTGAGCACATCCTCCCAGACGCGCAGGCCGGTGGAACCTGTATCGATTTGCAGGGCTAGCGTTTGTTCTCCCAGGGTCACCGGCAGGCTGAGGCGCATCGGCCCGCTCGGCAGCGCCCGCACGGGTAACGCCAGAGTTTTAGCAGGCGGCGTGGCAGGAGCTGAGGGGCGGGAATGGTTCACTACGCCGCCCGTACCGCGAAACAGGGCTGCTTGGGTGCGCGGGCCGACAATGCCGTCGGGACGCAAGCCGCGATCGCGCTGGAATTGCTTGACCGCTTCGGTGGTATTCGGGCCGAATCGGCCGAAACCGAGGTTGGCGATCGCATACCCCTGCCGCAGCAACGCCCGCTGCACTCGCTCAATCGCCGCTGGCGGGGAGTCGGGGCGCAGGACGCCCGGTGCCAGGGGTGCAGTGGAAGGCGGTGGGGTATTCGAGAAGAGGGCTGCCCACGTATTCGGGCCGACCCAGCCATCCACTTGCAAGCGGCGATCGCGCTGGAAATTCCTGACCGCTTGCTCGGTACTCGGCCCAAATCGCCCAAAGCCGAGACCTGCCAATGGATAGCCCAATTGCAACAAGCGGCGCTGTACCTGGGCGATCGCGGCCCGCTCGTCACTGCCGGGGCGCAGCAGACCGGGATAAACTGCGAGGCGGCCGCCGGTTCCAGTGGGGCGCGTGTAGGCGGCGTAGACCCAATTGCCGCTGCTCAGTTGCAACCAGCCGTCGCGCGTGGCGATCGCGGGCTTCAGCGGCGCGCCATTCGCCACGCAGGTCACGACATTATCCCCGGCAATGCGCGGCTGGCGGCGGGCATGGAGGCAGTTGCCGCGCGGCGTTGCCACATAGCGCTCAGCGCGGACAGGACGTTCACTGACCACCAGTGTCAGCGCCAGAGTGCAAATGAGCAGCGCTAAGCCCTTGGTCGCTGGCAATCGGCACCAGAGCAATCGCCGCCAACGCGGGTGGGTTGGCGGTTGGGAAAATCTTTGGGGGAGTGGGCGTCGAGGCATGGGCGATCGCTCCAGCAGTCACCTCCGCTACCGATTATACGAGATCATCCGGCTTACAGCCGCCGACTGTCCCCAGGAATCGTCAACAGCCACTAAATTGATTAGTGATGACTGCTCACTGTGGGTCGCCCGCCAACCATGCCTCTGCCGCGCCTCCTGACCTTAATCATCGGGATCAGTCTCATCCTGGGACTCGTGCTGTGGTTGGTCAACTCGCTCTACCGACTCTACATTCAGATCGCCTTCACTGCGCCACTGTTGGCAAATCTCTTGTTGCTGCTGGTCATAGCGCTGCTGGGGTTGCTGATTGCCGCGTTTATCTACTATTTCAACCTCACCAGGCAGCCGCGATCGCGCCGTCCCTCCCAGCGTCTCGCTACGCCGCTGCCGGAGCAGAAGGCAGCCGTCGCCAGCCAGAACCTCGCCGCCGTGCGCCAGCAGGTCGGGCAAATCCAGGACGAAGTAGCGCGGCAAGCCTTGCTATCGCGATCGCAGGAGATCGAGGCCAACTTGGCACGCGGCGAGGTGCGGGTTGTCGTCTTCGGCACCGGTTCGGCGGGCAAAACCTCGGTGATCAATGCGCTGATCGGCCGCGTCATCGGCACGGTCGCGCGCCGATGGGCACGACGCAGGCGGGCGAAACCTACCGCCTGCAACTGGCCGGGTTGGGGCGGGAGATTTGGCTGACGGACACGCCCGGGATTCTCGAAATAGGTGAGACGGGGAGCGATCGCGCTCAGATCGCCCGCCAGCTTGCCGCCGAAGCCGAGCTGCTGCTCTTCGTCCTGGATAATGATCTGCGCCAGTCGGAATACGAGCCGCTGCGAGCGCTGGCCGAGATTGGCAAGCGCTCGCTGGTAGTGCTCAACAAGTGCGACCTCTACAGCGACGCCGACCTCGAAACCATCCTCGCCCGCCTGCGCGAGCGCCTGCGGGGTTTGATTCAACCCTCCGATGTCATTGCGGTCAGCGCTGGCCCGCCCCCCTTTCTCTCTGAGGGCAATTGGCTCGAACCGCAGCCGGATATTCTGCCACTGGTGAAGCGTCTGGCGGCGGTCTTGCGCGCTGAGGGCGAAGATTTGGTCGCGGACAATATCCTGCTCCAGTCCCAGCGACTCGGCGATGAGGCGCGTCGCTTCCTCGACAAGCAGCGTCGCCGCCAAGCCGAGAAGATTGTTGATCGCTACCAGTGGGTCGGGGCTGGGGCGATCGCCGTCATGCCTCTGCCGGTGGTCGATTTGCTGGCGACAGCGGCAGTGAATGCCCAGATGGTGGTCGAACTGGGCAAGGTCTATGGTTGCGAACTGAATCTGGAACGCGGCCGCGAGTTGGCGCTGTCGTTGGCCAAGACCCTGATGAGTCTGGGTGCGGTCAAGGGGGCGCTGCAACTGGTGACGACGGCGCTCCAGCTCAATGTCACGACTTACCTGGTCGGCAAGAGTGTCCAGGGCGTGACGGCGGCCTATTTGACCCGGATTGCGGGCAAGAGTTTTATCGAATATTTCCGCCACGACCAAGACTGGGGCGATGGCGGCATGACCGAGGTGGTGCAGCAGCAGTTCAAGCTGGTGCAAAAGGATGAGTTTGTGCAGGCTTTTGTCAAGGATGCGATCGCCAGGGCCATCCAACCGATCCGCAGCACGCTGATGCTCGATCGCGAGACGATATCGAGCGAGCCACCGGAAGCATTAGCGCTCGATCCCCAGCCTGTGTTACCACTAGCAACCTACTCTCCTGTAGAAATTGAAGCGCGGCTGGAGGCGGACTGGGAGAGTGAGCGATCGCCGCGTGATGACGATTGGTAGGAGCGATCGCCCGGCGGCTGGCTTCAGCCCGTATTCCGCATCCCGGCGGCGATGCCATTGATCGTCAGCAGCGCCCCGCGCAGCAATTCCTCCTTGCTGTAGCGGAAGTGGATCGCGCCCGCCGTTGTCTGGCGGCTGTACTGGCGCAGGCGCTTGAGCAGCGAGACTTGCAAAAAGCCGAGGGGAACAATGTTGCCATTGCGGAGTTGCACTGAGCGTTGTAACTCGATGTCGCCATCGAGCAAGTTCTGGTGACCGGCGATCGCCAGAATCAAATCCCGCGTCTGCTCATACTCAGCCGCAATCTGTTGGAACAAGGCATCAAAACGCGCCTGATCCTCCGGCAGCGATAGCTCACGAACGTAGTGCGAAGCCATACGCAGATCGACCTTCGATAAGGTCATTTCAACTTTGGAAATGGCCATTTTGAAGAAAGGCCACTTGAGGTAAAAGTAGCGCAGTAACTTCAAATTTTCCTCCGGTTCTTGGCTGAGCAGATCATGCAGCGCCGTGCCGACCCCATACCAAGCGGGCAGCAAGAAGCGACTCTGCGTCCAACTGAAGACCCAGGGAATCGCTCGTAGGGTACTCAAATCCTTCTTGCCGCCTTTGCGGCGGGCCGGACGGGAGCTGATTTGTAACTGGCTGATCTCCTGGATCGGGGTTACGGACATGAAGAAATCGATGAAGTCCGGCTGCTCATAGATCAGCGCCCGGTAGGCACGGCGCGATCGCGCCGCCAATTCATCCATGACCTCATTCCACGGCTCGATGTCATCGAAGCCACTCCCCAACAAGCTGGCCTGAATCACGGCAGTTGTAGCTGTTTCAAGATGATAGAGCGCCAGTTCTGGCAGCGAATATTTCGACGCCAGCACCTCGCCTTGCTCCGTGATTTTGATCCGACCGTTGATCGTCGCATTGGGTTGCGCCAAGATCGCCTCATAAGCTGGGCCGCCGCCGCGCCCGACCGAGCCGCCGCGCCCATGGAAGATCCGCAGCGCAATGCCATATTCCTGAGCCAGATTTTGCAAGGCTTTCTGGGCTTTGTGAATCTCCCAGTTACTGCTCAAAAATCCGGAATCCTTGTTGCTATCAGAGTAGCCGAGCATCACCTCCTGTAGCGGTTGCTCGTAGGGTAGCCAGGATTGCAATTGCTGGTCGGCTTGCAGCACCGTCAGCGACTGCACCGCATCGTAGCCCCCAGCTAAAGCAGCTTGATAGAGCGGTAAATCGAAGAGCGATCGCATCACCGACGGCGCGTGCAGTAGGTCATCCACCGTCTCAAACAGGGGCACGATCCGCAGGCCGCTCTCGCCCGTCACCGGATCATACAAACCCGCTTCTTGAGCGAGGATCAGCACCTCGAGGATGTCGCTGACATCATGGCTCATGCTGATCACATAGGTCTGACAAATCTGCCGACCAAACTCTTTTTGGAGCCGTTGCAGCATCCGGAAGGTCTCGATCGTCTCCAGGGTGCGTGCTGAGAAGGGCGCTTCAGCCGGAATGAGCGGCCGCCGTGTTGGTAGCTCGGTGGTTAACCAGGCCTGACGCTCAGCCTCACTCAGCTCGTTGTAGGGCTTGGGCAAGACCTGTAGGTATTCCGTGATCTCGTTGATGGCATCAGAATGCACCGAAGATTCTTGGCGAACGTCCAGTTCCGCAAGATGGAACCCATAAATTTCAACCTGAGCGATGAGCTTATCGAGGTCGCGGCAACTGAGACCCGTTTCGGAGAGATTGCGTTGGATAAGACGCAATTCGGTGAGGAATTCGTCACCGGAGCGATAGATTGTGCGGGGATTGATCTCCTCAATGGCTTGTTGTTGCTGAACATCAGTGCTGGCGAGCAAACGATTGCGATCGCGCGTATTTTCCAAGCGCTTTTGAATGTAGGCAAGCTTCAACCGATAGGGTTCTTGGCGATAGCGAATCGCGAGCTGATCGTAGATCTCGTTCAGATGCGCCCGGTCTTGTTCCAGCGAATCCAATAACTCCGGCAAAACACTGCTCCAGTGTAGGGAGAGGCTGAGCAGACTGGTCAGATTATCGAGTGAATCCAGATATTTTTCCAGCACAATATCGCGCTGGTAGCAAGCTGTGCGCCAGGTCACGGGGGGCGTCACCGATGGGTTGCCGTCGCGGTCGGAGCCGACCCAGGAGCCGAAATAGCAGAAGCTATTGTGTGGGGGGTTCAAGCCTGGAAAGACACTGTGAAGGGCTTGCTTCAGGCGATGGGCCAGTTGTGGCACCGCGTCAAACAAGACCTCTTCAAAGTAGTGCAATGTATAGTCCACTTCATCCAGAACGGTCGGCTTGAACTGATGCAGCTCATCAGTACGCCACCAGAGCCGAATCTCCTCATTCAATTGCCGAGTCGCCTCTTCAGCTTCCCAAGAGTAGCTGAGACCGAGGCCGAGATACGCTTCCTCGGCACGGTCGAGTTGGTGGAGGATGCGATCGATGCGGCGCTGCTTGCGGCGAATTGTATGGCGGACAATTTCGGTCGGGTGGGCGGTGAAGACGAGTCGAATATCGAGATTGTTGAGCAGGCGTTGAATATGCTGAGGTGGCATATTCTGCTGAAACAAGTAGGGGAAAAGCCAGTGGAAGGTGCCGCCCTTGCGGTGTAGCGCACTGGTATCCTGCCAACTGCGTTCGAGTTGTTGAACACCGAAGGGGGGCTGTGCCGGTTCGTGACCATTTCCAGCCTCGGCGGCTGTCATAGTGGCCTCATGTTCGACAGCCAACGCCGGCCGCCCCGCCACATCCGAGCCATGCTTGTAGGTGGCGCTGCGTGCCAACTGTTGTTCCCGCTGCTCATAGTGTTGCTCGACGATGTTGATTAGCTGGAAATAGAGGGCAAAACCGCGCGCGGCGCGGATCGCTTCGTCGAGATCGAGGTGCTCAATCAGCTCCAGTAGCGCTTGTTCCGGGAGTTCGGCGGTTTGCCCTTCCGGGGAACACATGGAGCGCAACTGCCGCAGCAAGTCCACCATCTGCGGGCCACACTCCGAGAGCAGTACCGATTCCCACAAGTCCTCCACTAGTTTGAGGCGATGGCGGAGCAGGAGCATAGAAGTAGAAGGAACCTGAACAGCCTGTTCGGAGGATTGGAGAAGCGGACTCATGATCTTGGCTCGTATTCTAGTCAACATATAGACCCCACAATTCTAAGATCAAAGCTGACGTAGTTTGCGATCGCGCTTTTTAATTTAAGAAATTGTTATTCCCTGCATGGCCAGCACTCATTAATGGCGATCGCGCAAGTTGTGCTAGCACCATGATGGGTCAGTGAGCCAGATAACAGATAGTTTTCTGACCTAATCAGATCCCCGTAAGTTTGCAGTAGCTTTGGCTACAAATTGCCATTCACTCGCCAGATGTGCGGGGAGCGGCGGCAGCCCAAAATCCAACTCCCAATCTTAGGGTGGCAACTTCTAATACTATCGTGAACCCCAAAAACTGCAAAATCGGAAGGGTTTGAAACCTTCCTCTACCATATATTTCATTCGTGGGGCAAAAAATTTGGACTTGGCATAACACGCCTGCACCCAAAATTTTGCGAGGCTGCCTCTTCGCCTTGCTGATTGATGGGATTAAGCCAACTGTACGAGCATCATTCTACGCTGGATCATTGCGAGACTGCGCTGGGAACGTGCAGCTGAGCCTCGACCAATCATTGCCATACTGGTAATGAGGTGAGGGGATCGTCCGGGAGCATCCCGGATTGGCAGCCCTCACCCTAAATCGCTCTCCCAAAAATGGAGAAGGGACTGGGGGATGTAGACGCGCAGTGGCTGCTCGCAGATTGGGCCGTGAATTTGCAAAAGTGGGACGCCTCGCACTCGGTCTCTCCCCGAGCGATCGACGACCGCTGGCTGCATCCAAAAACCCAGACGCAACCCGTCGCACCTCTACTGCCAATCAGGGACAGTCCCGCCAGCAAAAGTTGATTCTCCCAACGACAGGCACCATGCTCAGTGACGGTAAAAAGCCGATTTTATTGGCGAGTCATACCCCCGACACGCCGCAACTCGACGCGCGAATCCGAGCCGACAAACTCGCACGCGAGCACCCGTGCCAGGTCGTCGCGACTGGGGCAGCGGTGCGGGAGTTTTGCCGCCAACGGCAACCCATTGCTTTGCTGCTGGATCTGCACTTGCCGGGACTGGCGATCGCCGAAGATGTCCCCGACTTTGCCACCGCCACCGCCGTCATCGTCCTCGGCGATCGCGGTGACGAAGCCCTCGCCGCCGAGGCGCTGGCGCTGGGCGCGCAGGACTATTGCGATCGCCAACAAGCGCACTCCCCCCTCCTTGCCCAACGACTAGAGCGGGCGATCGCCACCCACTCCCCGCCCGTTGCCCTATCGGATCCCTGCCTGCTCACCAAGATGGCCGACATTGCTGAGGACGCGATCATCGCGGTGGATGCCGCGCAACGGATTATTTTTTTCAACCAAGGGGCGACACGCATCTTTGGCTATGCGGTTGCAGAGATTCTCGGTGAGCCGCTAGCGCGGTTGCTCCCGCAACGCTTCGCCCAGGTTCACAATCAGTACGTCCAGGGGTTTCAGACGGAAGCCTGGCCTGCCCGACGCATGGGCGATCGCCGTCGCGAAATCTGGGGCCGCCGCCGTGATGGCGGCGAGTTTCCTGCCGAAGTGTCCATTGCTAAACTCGCCACCCCAACCGGCCCGATCTTGGCGGCGATCTTGCGCGATGTCAGTGCCCAAAAACAGAGCGAGCTAGAGCTAGAGCTAGAGCGTGCCCAACTGGCGCGTGCCCAGCGGGTGGCTCATGTTGGCAGTTGGGAATTTGATTTGCCGACCGCGACGCTAAGCTGGTCAGCCGAGTTATTCCGCATCTGTGGTTTGCCGCCAGAGACGCGGCCGACCCTGAACGGCTATCAAGCGCTGGTGCATCCTGACGACACCGCCATTTGGCAGACCGCTTGGGCACAGATGTACGAGCAGGGTCAACCCGCCGAAGCCGATCTCCGGCTCGTGCGGTCTGATGGTCGCATCCGGCACGTCTACGTGCAGGGCGAGCCGCTCGTCGCGCCGTCGGGAGAGTTGACTGGCTTGTTTGGGACGCTGGCTGACATCACCGAGCGCAAACACACCGAGGCCCAACTCCGTGATAGCCAGACGCAACTCAGTCGGCAACTGGTGCGCATGGCGTTGTTGCAGCGGGTGAGCGACGAGATACGCCGCAGCCTCGACTCACGCCAAATTTTCCATACGGCGGCGCAGCAGATCGGGCAAGCGTTTCGAGTCGATCGCTGCCTGATTCATGTCTATCAGCCGGAACCGACCAATCGGGTGCCGATCGTTGCCGAGTATCTGAGTACGGATACGGCTTCACTCTTGACAATCGAAGTGCCGATCGCGGGCAATCGCCATATGCAGCGCTTGCTCACCCAAGAACGGGCGATCGCCAGTCCCGATGTCTATACCGATCCCCTCTTGGCCGCCGCCGCCCCGTTCTGTCGCGATATTGGTCTCCAGTCGATGTTGGCCGTAGGGACGTTTTACCAGGGCCAGCCCAATGGTGTGATCGGGCTGCACCAGTGCGATCGCCCGCGCCACTGGACAGCCGACGAGATTGAACTGATCGAGGCCCTCGCCGGTCAACTCGGCATCGCCTTGGCGCAAGCTGATCTGTTGGCGCAAGAGGTGCAGCGCCGCCAGGAACTCGCCGAGAGCAATCAGGCTCTACAAGCGGCGAAAGAAGCGGCCGAGGCGGCGAGTCGCGCTAAGGGTGAATTTCTCGCCAATATGAGCCACGAAATTCGCACGCCGATGAATGCCGTCTTAGGGTTTGCAGACTTGCTACACCCGCTGGTGGTGGAGCCGCAGGCGAAATCTTATCTGGAGGCGATCGCCGCGAGTGGCAAAGTCCTACTGACTCTGATCGATGACATCCTCGATCTCTCCAAAATCGAAGCGGGCCGCCTGAAGCTACACTATGAGCCGATCGATCTGCGCGCCACCATCAACGAAATTTGGCAAATCTTCCAGCAAAAAGCGCTGGCGAAGCAATTGGCATTCTATGCAGAAGTGGACGCTAGCGTCCCAGCCGGACTGTATTTTGATGACGTGCGCTGGCGGCAGATCCTGCTCAATCTCGTCGGCAATGCGCTGAAGTTTACCGAACGCGGCACCGTGCGGGTGACGGTGCGAGCATACCCCAGCCCCAACTCTGCCGACGCCGTCGCCCTCGAGCTGCGGGTCACGGACACCGGCATCGGCATCGCCCCCGAAGATCACGAGCAGCTTTTCCAAGCCTTTCGACAAAGCGACGGTCAGAGCACCCGTCGCTATGGTGGCACCGGCCTGGGCCTGGCGATCGTGCAGCACTTGACCCAAATGCTCGGGGGTCATATCGAGCTGAGTAGTCAGGTAGGGATCGGCACGCGCTTTACGCTGTCCTTTCCGGAGGTGGCGATCGCCCCGGAACCGCCTTTAGCCCCGGCGATCGCCCCGACAGCAGGCGATCTCGACCAATTCCAGCCCGCGAAGCTCCTAGTGGTCGATGACGTGGCCTCCAATCGTGAATTGATCGCGGGCTACTTTGCCAACACCGCGCACCAGTTGCTCTTTGCCAGCGACGGCACGACCGGCGTGGAATTGGCGCGCACGCAGCAGCCAGATTTGATCCTGCTAGATCTGCGGATGCCAGGACTAGATGGTCGCGGCGCGGCGTTGATTCTGAAGCACGAGCCAGTGACCCGCACCATCCCGATCCTGCTGCTGACCGCGCAGTCGCCCCAGGATGATGAGGCCGAACTACAGCAACTCTGCCAGGGGTTTGTCCGCAAGCCCGTGAGTCGCCAGCAGTTGGTGGCCGCGCTACGCTCCCTATTGCCGTTGCGGGCTGAGCCGGATCCTGACACGCGCGTCCAACCGGCCACTGCCGCTGCGCCCTTACCCCCCGGCGAGTCGGTCGATTTGCTGACGTTGCGGGTGGCACTGGAGCAGGCGCTAGCCACAACCTGGCCGCCCCTCCGCGACACCTTGTCGGTGCGGCAACTGAGCGAGTTTCTGACACAGCTTGAGGCCTGGGAAGAGGTTCATCACTGGCCCCCGCTGAACGAGTATCGGGCGACTCTCCGCCAAGCGTTTGATACTTTTGATTGGCTGACAATCCCGGTAACCGTGAATCGTTTCCCCGAGCTATTGCAGCGCTTAAGATTAGATCTATCGGCGTGAAGCAGTTATGAAACAGACAGGGATCAATTCAGGACAGTTTCTGGTTCTGGTCGTAGACGATTTACCCAGCAATTTACAAATTTTGCGTGGGATTTTGGAACCGACGGGTTACGAGTTGACCTTCGCTTGTGGCGGTGAACAGGCCCTCGATCGCGTCAAAATCGCCCGTCCTGATTTAATCGTCCTCGACCTGATGATGCCGGATGTAGATGGTTTTACCGTTTGTAAAACCTTACAGGATGACCCCGAGTTTGCAAATATTCCGATTGTTTTTCTCACCGCCAGCCACGAAGAAGCCAACATTGAACGGGCTTTTGCCTGTGGGGCAGTGGATTATGTCACTAAGCCTTTCCGCCGCTCGGAGTTATTGGCTCGCATTCGCACCCATCTATTGCTCAAGTACACCATCGACGAGTTACGCAAAACGAAACTGGAGCTGCTGAGCGCGCTCCGCAAAACCGAACAATTAGCCCGGGTGGATCCATTGACGGGGGCACTGAATCGGCGAAGCTGGAACGGGCGGGCACGGAAAATCTGGCAACGTGCTCGCCAAGGCGGTCTGCCGTTTGCGGTGTTGATGCTCGATTGCGATCGCTTCAAACGCATCAATGACAACTACGGCCATGACGCGGGCGATCGCCTCCTCTGTGCTGTTGTCCAAACCATCGAGGACGGCTTGCGGCCCGGCGACGCGCTGGGTCGCTACGGCGGCGAAGAATTTGTCATACTGCTGCCAGAGCTAACAGCACTCGAGGCGAAACCCGTCGCGGAGCGCCTCCGGGAGCAAATCGCGGCCCTCACGCTCAACTCTCCCCGGGGCACGATGCGAGCCACCGTCAGCATTGGTATCGCCGACTATCAGGACGAAGATCCTGACCTCGATGCGCTCCTCAACCGCGCTGACAACGCCATGTACCGCGCCAAGCACGCTGGTCGCAACTGTGTGCGTCTAGCCGCGCAGGCCGAGCTGTAGCCGCGAGCTTTGAGCGTCTCAGCATCTCATGGAGATTTCGTCGGCGGTTGCCAGCCCGGTTTGGTGACCTGGCGGCTGCGGGCAATGACCAGCGTATCGTCGGCGACATCCTCCGTGACCACCGAACCCGCCGCAACGGTCACGTTGTTGCCGAGCGTCACCGGTGCGACGAGCACGCTGTTGGAGCCGGTTTTGCTGCCGTTGCCGATCTGGGTCGGGTGCTTGTTGACGCCGTCGTAGTTGGCGGTGATCGTGCCCGCACCGATGTTGACGCGATCGCCCAGCGTCGCATTACCCAAGTACGACAGGTGCGCGACATTGGTGCGATCGCCCAGCTTGGTCTGTTTGATCTCGACAAAGTTGCCGACACGGCAAGCCGTGCCAATCTGAGCGTGACCGCGCAAGTGAGCATAGGGGCCGATCCGCACATTCGCCGCCACTTCGCTGTCAGTGATGGTGGAGTACAGTACCGTCGAGTGGGCACCGATACGACTGTTCTCGATCAAGCTTCCCGGCCCCAAACGACAGCCCGACTCGACCACCGTTTTGCCGCGAAGGTGTGTCTGCGGCTCGATCGTCACGTCGGGCTGCAACTGTACGGTGTCGTCGATCGTGATGCTGGCGGGATCGACCAAGGTCACCCCAGCCCGCATCCAGCCGTTTTTAATCCGCGTTTGCAAGATTTGATAGGCGGCGGCGAGTTGGCAGCGATCATTGACGCCGGTAATTTCTTGCTCATCCTCAACATCAACCGCCGTCACTGGTTCCAGGGTGCTAAACACATCGGTCAGATAGTATTCTTTCTGGTCATTCTCGGCTTTAAGATCAGGCAAGATAGTGGCTAATTTTGCCCAATTAAAACAGTACACCCCGGCATTGATGCGGCAATTTTGTTTTTGCTCAGGGGTACAGTCGCGATCTTCGATAATCTCCTGAACACGATTTTCCGCATCACAAAAGACCCGTCCATAGCCGCGCGGATTGGCAATTTGAGCGGTGAGTAGCGTCGCCGCACTTTGGCTGGCTTGATGAGTGGTGAGCAGCGTTTGCAAGGTCTCCGGTCGCAACAAGGGCACATCGCCATTGAGCACAATCAGGTCACCCTGAAAATCAGGTAGATAGGGCAATAATTGCTGTACGGCATGACCCGTACCCAGTTGTTCTGCCTGGGTGACAAACTCGATTTCGGGGCGGTGGCTGAGGGCCTGCTGGATGCGCTCAGCGGCGTAACCAACAATTGCCAGGTAACGCTCAGGTTGAATCGCTTGACAACTGTTGAGGGCGCGTTCGACCAGACTCAGACTGCCAACCGGGTGCAGTACTTTGGGCAGACTTGACTTCATGCGTGTGCCTCGCCCGGCTGCTAAAACGGCTACCGCTACCATGTATCTCTGCGTTCTTGACTATGCGACTCAGATTAGTTTACAGGTAAAGTTGGGGGATGTTGCCCCGGGGCGATCGCCCGGCCACGCCAACACCATTTGTCATAATCAAAGTTGGCAAGCATTCGTGAGGGACAGACTGTGGCTGATGTCATCGACTACCGCATCTATGGCAACGATCTGCAATTGGTTGAAATCGAACTCGACCCCGGCGAGGGTGTCCAGGCTGAAGTCGGCACCATGACCTACATGGAGGCCGGGATTGAGATGCAGACGGGCACGGGCGGCGGCCTCTTCTCCGGCTTCAAGCGGATGCTAACGGGTGCAGGTTTCTTCATCACCACCTTTGCCAATGGCAGCCGCCAGCGCGCTCGGGTCGGCTTCGCAGCGACTGCTCCGGGTCAGATCATTTGCCTCGACCTCGGGCAATTGGGGGGCGAATTTCTCTGCCAAAAGGATGCTTTTCTCTGCGCGGCGAGTGGCACCGACATCAGTGTCGCCTTTACCAAACGCTTGGGAGCGGGCTTCTTTGGGGGTGAAGGCTTCATTCTGCAACGTCTGCGCGGCGATGGCTTGGCCTTCGTGCAGGCGGGCGGCGCGATCATCGCAAAGCAACTGGCACGGGGCGAAACCCTGCGAGTCGATACCGGCTGTCTGGTCGCGTTTTCGCCCTCGGTGGACTATGACATCAAGCTCTTGGGTGGCTTCAAGAATCTGTTGTTTGGGGGGGAGGGTCTATTCGTGGCTAAGGTGACGGGGCCGGGAACCGTCTACATCCAGAGCTTGCCATTTTCACGCTTGGCAGATCGCATCGTCGGCCCACTGCAACGGCAGTTAGACAGTTTTACACCCGGAGAAGCGGGTTAGCGCCGATGTTGGAACTGCATTGTCACACGACCTATTCCGATGGCACCTTGACGCCTGAGCAGTTGGTGCAGCGGGCGGCTCAGGCCGGGGTGCGCGCGCTCGCCCTGACCGATCACGATACGCTCGCGGGCTGGGCAGAAGCAGAGCAGGCGGGTCAGGCCTGCGGTGTAGAAATTATTCCCGGTGTGGAACTGAGCACGGCTCACAATGACCGATCGCTTCACATCCTCGGTTTCTACCCGGCGCGCGATCGCCTCGAATCACCGCTGCAAGAACGGGTGGCTGGGCGTTGGCGACGGGCACAGGCGATCGCCGACAAACTCGCCGCCCTGGGCTACCCAATCGAACTGCCCGAATGCCGCCCCGGTCTCGCCCCGGCCCGCCCTCATCTGGCGCGTGCTTTAGTTGAAGCGGGTCACGCCAACTCCACCCGCCAGGCCTTTGATCGCTGGCTGCATGACGGCGGCCCGGCCTTCGTCGCCTACGAGAAATTTAGCGCCACGGCAGGCATTGCCCTGTTGCGGGCTTGTGGCGCGGTGACGGTTTGGGCACATCCTTACCTGTTTCGCGGTGGGGCAGTCGAAGTGGTGTTGCCGGCGCTGGTTGCGGCGGGTCTCCAGGGGCTAGAAGTCTATCACCCCAGCCATAAACCGGCAGAAATTGCTCATCTCGAAGACCTCAGCCAGCAATATGGCTTGCTGCGTACTGGTGGCAGCGACTACCACGGCCCCAACGCCAAGGGTGTCGAAGAGACCCACCTCAACCAGTTGCAGTTACCGCTCAGTCTGCTGACGGCGGTGCAGGCGCGGGCCAAAATGAGTGGTGCTGGCGATCGCCACCTAGATGGGCAAACCATCCCGACCTGAGCGGAAAAGGTTGGGCGTTGCCCGATTTGATGCACCCCAGGTCACGCTCGGTCACCGCGATGAATCAGGGGTCATTGAGAGCTACGCCTCTGTCGATATGACTGATGTCTAAGCGGCAGCCCAGAGCGAGAGAGGACTTCCGGCTCCCGGCTTGGGAGCAGGGCTGGGGATGAGGGATACAATGCTTGGGTTCTGAGGACAGGATTGGGTATCACTCTTGATTTTCGAGCGCCAGTGACTGCTCAGGATTGATCCGCAGCGCCTGAGCAAAGGCGTTTTGGGCCTCATCACTTTGACCGCGACGTTGCAGCACTACCCCGTACTCAGCCCAGGTATCGGCATTGTCAGGATTTAGTTCGAGCGCGCGCTCGTAAGCTTGCACCGCCAAGGCGACATTGCCCACGCTCGCCGCCGCCTTCGCTTGGCTATACCAGGCGAGGAATGAGTCCGGGGCCAGTGCCGTCGCCCGTTGAGCAGCCGCCAGAGCATCGCCAAAATTGCCGAGTGACCAGAGCGCCACGCTGCGGTTTGCCCAGACGGCGGCATTGGTCAGGGCAAATTGCACGGCTTGGTCGAAGGCACTGAGGGCTTCAAAGGAGCGGCCCAGAGACTGGAGGACGCGACCGCGATTCAGCCATGCTTCGGCATAGCGGGGGTTGAGGTCAAGGGCGCGCTGGAACGAGGCAAGGCTTTCTTCGTAGCGCTCCAAATACCACAGCGGTACGCCTCGGTTGTTCCAGGCCTGGGCGTAGCTGGGTCGGAATCCCACCGCGCGATCCGCCGCCGCCAGCGATTCTTCAATACGACCGAGGTTGGTCAGGGTCACGGTTAGCTCATTCCAAGCTTCCGCGGGGCCGATGGCATCCCAGGTGGCGTCGCCATCGAGAGCGAGTTCGCAGGCCTCCAGGGCAGCCGGGTATTCTGCCAGTTCATTGCGGACGGCGCAGAGGTTGACCAGGGCTAAGGTGTAGTCTTCCCTGAAGACCACGGCCTGTTCGTAGGCCAGCAGGGCGGCGGCATATTCACCGCGCTCCTCAAGAATCATGCCCTGCTGTGTCCAGCCGATTTCATCTTTGGGGGCATTGTCGAGGGCTTGGTCGAGGGCAGCGATCGCCTGATCCTCGCTGCCGACCTGTTGCAGCGCTGTCGCCCGGTTGCGCCAAGCCAAACTGGCGGTCGTCGGGTCGCGCCAGTTCTGGTCGCTGGCGAGAGCCGCATCACAGGCGGCGATCGCCTGCAAGGGTTCTTCCAATTGGGTCAAGGCTTCGCACTTGCGGGCGAGAAACTGCGAATCCTCGGGCGTCACCAGCAGGGCGCGATCGTAGGAGATGACGGCTTCCTCAAGCTGCTCCATCCGCAGCATCGCTTCGCCGCGCAAATACCAAGCTTCGGCGGGATCGCTGTCGCGCCAATTGCTATCGAGCAGTAATGCCTGCTCGCAGGCGTCCACGGCATCCTCGTCGCGATCGAGACCGGAGAAGGAGGTGCAACGCCAAACATAGGCCTCAGAAAACGCAGGCTGGAGGTCAATGGCCTGATCGGCAGAGGCGATCGCTTCGGCAAACCGCTCCAGATTCCACAAGACAAAGCTGCGGTCTGACCAGATGAAGGGATCACGCTGGTTGATCAAGATCGCTTCATCACAGGCTTCGATCGCCTCCCCAAAGGATTCTGCCTCTGCGAAGAGCCGACAGAGATTCGCCCAGTATTCAAAATTGTCCAGTTGCGGCGGATTGCGATCTTGCAGACGAACACCACCGCTGTCTTGAGCCATTACTGCGGGAGCCACGATCGCCCAGTGGAGGGGAAGCAGCGCGATCGCGCCGAGCCAAGACCAAAGCCGCTGCATGAGCCAAATCCTGCCAAAACGCTGTCGTCCCTGATTATGCCCGAAGGGTTCGCCGTTCGACGACCGACTTCAGTAGAATTTTGCTATTGGCGTCGGGAGGTTAGAGACTGTGCTGAGCAAAATGGGTTGGGGTTTGGGACTGGGCTTGCTGGTGAGTCTGGGCTGGAGTGAGGGGCGATCGCCTTTAGCCAAGGGGATGTCGAGCGCCTCAGTCGCACCCGCGACTGTCCCGGCTGCGCGCTCAATGCCGCCGATTTGCGCCGCGACTTTTTACAAGAAGCGGATCTGCGCAATGCCAACTTACAGGGCGCGGATCTGCGCGAAACCGACCTGCGGCGGGCGATCCTGCGCGGTGCGGACTTGCGCGGCGCGGACTTGCGCGGCGCGGACTTGCGCGGTGCGGACTTGCGCGATGCGCAGTTGGAGCGCACCGATCTGCGCCGTGTGCAGCTCGATGACACGACGCTGATCGCCGCCAAGTGGCAGCTCGTCTGGGAGTTGGCTAACCGTGAAGATGACAGCGAGACTCTGGATTTGCGCGGTGCCGATTTGGCGGAAGCGGGCTTGCGCGGCGCGAACCTGACGAATGTGAATTTGGTCGGGGCGCGGCTGTTTGGCTCGCGGCTAGTGGGGGCGCGGTTGAGTGGCAGCAATTTGCGATCGCTCTCCCTCTCAGGTTCCGATCTCTCGCTCGCCGATGCCCGAGCAACCGATTTTTCGCGCGCTAACCTTTTTCAAACGGAGTTGTTTCTCACTGATCTACGACAAGCAGATCTGACGCGGGCGAATCTCACCGAGGTCGATCTGCAAGACGGTGTGCTCAGTGAGGCGAATCTGAGCGGTGCCCAGGCGATCGCCAGCAATGTGCGTCGAGCTGACTTCAGTGGCGCAGAGCTGCGCGAGGCAGTGCTAGAGGTAGATTCAGTGCTGGCGACGGACTTCGGCGTCGCTCTCGTCCGGGAGCCGGAGGTGGGAGCGGTGGCGCTGGAGGGGGTGAATTTGAGTGGGGCGGATCTGCGCGATCGCAATCTC
>JAAUTY010000098.1 GCA_012031265.1 Spirulinaceae cyanobacterium SM2_1_0
AGAGGGAAGAGGGAAGAGTCCTCGCCGCACCGCAGACGACCCGAAAACCGACGCCGTTGTCGCGGCTGTCGCGAGCGAACCTGCTACGGAACGCAGAGCGGCAGGACCAGGGAAAGTAGAACCAAGAACCGCCGCGCAGTACTCTTCTATTCTCTTCATCGCTAGATGACCATATAGTCCCATCGTTGGGCGCACCTTGATAATTGTGGTTCCACGGATCGGCGCACCACTCCCAAACATTGCCGTGCATGTCCAACAAACCAAAACCGTTGGCAAATTTGAACGTCCCGCGCGGTGTCGTTTTCTTTCGGTAGGTTCCCTTGGGGCCGGAGCCGTAGGTGTAGTTGTTGCCATCGTAGTTGGCAAGGTCAGGTGTAATCGTCGGCCCAAAATGAAACGGCGTCGTTGTCTTGGCACGACAAGCGTACTCCCACTCGGCCTCGCTCGGCAGTCGGTAGTCCCGACCGGTCAGCTTCGACAGCCGCGCACAAAACTCCATCGCCTCATCCCAAGACACACGCTCCACCGGCAATTGCCCGCTCCCCGAAAAATTGGACGGCTTCGGCTTCAGGTCGCGCTCGACCTTCGCCCCCCGCGTCGCCACTACCCGCCACTGCGCCTGCGTCACTGGAAACTCGCCGAAAAAGAAGGGCGACACAGTCACGTCATGCTGCGGCCCTTCCATGTCCAGACGCTCTAACTCACTCTTTGGCGATCCCATCCGAAACTTGCCACCCGGGATTGCCACCATCCGCAGCGTGACCCCATCTCCCAGATCTTCATCGAAGTACTCGGCTGTGCTATCCCGCTCCTCGACGATCCGACCCCGCTCGTCCACCCGCACCGTCCGGAAGCCGAAGGTTGGCAAAACGAGTTTCGACTTAGCCGCAGACTTCGGCGTTGCAGGCTGCGGGGCCGGTGCCGCACCTTGCGGCGATAAACCGGGCTGAAAAACCGAGAGAACAGCGCGAAGCGGCGATTGCTTTGGTGGCGGCGGTGGAGCTGTTGCTGTCGATTGGGGTTGAGGGGGCGGCGGATTCAAAGCAGTCAGGACAGCCGCCGCCGATTGATAGCGTTGCTTCGGTCTCGTCACGACGAGCCGGTCAAGAAGTTGACCCAATTCCTTGCTGACTGAATTGCCATTGAGAAAATCACGCCAGACCCATTCCGCCTCCATCACATCAAAGAGATCGAACGGGCTGACCTGCGTGAGCAAATGTAAACAGGTGACGCCCAAACTGTACAGATCGCTGGCAAACTTCGGTTTGCCGTGTGCCTGCTCGGGAGCGCAATATTCTGCCGACCCGATCGCCGTTCCCGTCACGCTGCGCTGCACAGGCTTCACACACTTAGCCGCCCCAAAATCAACCAAAACCAGCTTATGATCGCTGGCGCGGCGGATGATATTCTCTGGCTTGATGTCGCGGTGGATCACTTGGTTTTGGTGAACGAACTGCAAGACTGTCAGCAAGTCTTGTAACAACTCGCGGATTGCTCGCTCGCTGAAAACGCCATTCTGCTCCAGTCCCTGTTGGAGCGTTGGCCCGTCGATCAATTCCTGAACCAGATACTGGCGATTGTCAGCCGTGAAGTTGGCTAGCAACTCCGGAATCTGTGGGTGCTTGCCCAACTCCTCCAAGCGCTGCGCCTCCTGCGCGAACAACTCCGCTGCCTTCGCCAGATTCGCCGTTCCCTGTGCTTGGGGAAGAAACTGCTTGATGACGCAGGGCGGCTTTGAGGGCTTGTCCTCATCCACCGCCAGAAACGTGCGCCCGAAACCACCCTCACCTAGAATCCGCTTCGCCCAGTAGCGCTCCCTGAGCAGCAACTTGTCGCCGCACTGGTGGCAGAACAGTGACTTGTCAGGATTGGCGGCGAGGCAGTCAGGGTTGAGGCACTTGCGCATGGGCTTGCAGGGGAACTCCTGTCTATCATCGTACTCAAGACGGGGGTAGTCGCTATTCTGCCGGTATTGAAGGTTTGTATCTCTCTGGCGGCTGCACCGTCACGATCCAGGGTTCCTGCTCGACGATAGCGGTTAATCCCGATGCAAATCGCCCAATTCTTTGCCATCGCCCAACTTCAGCCGCGACCTCGCTACCCGTTGCCCGTATTGTAAGCGGTCATTCGGGATTCGCTAAGATTGAGGCGTAGCCCGGTTGTGCCTTGTCGAAAAATCATGTCCACCGCCAATCTCACCAGCGCTCAAGTCGTCGATTTGGTCAAGCAGCTCTCCCCCGAACAGCAGCTCGAAGTCTTCAGCTTGCTGCTACGCCAGCATTGGCCGCGCTGGGAATCGCTCTCGCACTACGGAGCCGAACGCGCCCGCCTGGTTGCCGCCGAGCGCGATCGCATCTGGGACGAAATGGACGAAGCCGAGCGCGAAGCCTTCATCGACGACACGTTGCACGAGACCTGGTACTGATCGCCATGAAAACCCTCAACCTCGACCAAGCCCTCGCCCAAATCTCCGAACTCCTCGCACTCGCTTTTGCGGGTGAGGAGATTGCGATCACCAACGGCGACCAACTGATCAAAATTGCTCCCGTTGCGCCGCCGCCACCGCCTGCCTCTCGCTTTGGTTGCGATCGCGACAAAATTGCGATCGCCGACGACTTCGACGCGCCCCTAGAGGATTTCCAGGACTACATGTAATGCGACTCCTGCTCGATACCCATGCGATCCTGTGGTTTTTTGCTGGTCATGCGCGTTTGAGCGATCGCGGTCGCGACCTCATTGACAATCAAGAGCATCAGAAATTGATTAGCGTAGCCAGTGTTTAGGAAATGGCGATCAAACAGAGCAAGAACAGGCTCAATTTGGCAACGACAGCATCAGATTACACCGCTGCTAAGCTTGATCTCGCTGATTTTGAGCTTCTAACGATTGATTTGCCACACTTGGCGCTAATTTCAACGCTTCCCTTGTACCATCGCGATCCATTCGATCGGTTGTTGATTGCTCAGGCTATTGATGAGGACATCCCGATCCTCAGTCGAGATCGTGCTTTTGATGCCTATTCAGTGCAGCGGTTCTGGGAATGAAGTGCGCCGAGGTGGTTGAGCAATGGATCGCTTAAACGACTATCGTCACATCATCCAAACCCTGCTAGCAGACTACGCCCAGGGCAACCCGCTGGGTGGTGAGATTGAATCAGAGACCGTGTTTGATGTCAGCTCTGATCGCTACTTGTTAGTCGATCTCGGTTGGAATGGCTCGCGTCGCATCTATGCCTGCCTGCTCCATCTCGAAATTCGCGACGGCAAAATCTGGATTCAGCGCAACCAGACCGATCGCTCGCTGACCGCCGATCTCCTGGCGTTGGGCGTCACCAAAGACGATATTGTTCTGGGACTCCAGCCGCCGGAGCTGCGTCAGTACACCGGCTTAGGCGTGGGCTAGCCGCACGCGAAAACGCCATCATCGTCGGTAGGAGCGAATGGCCCCCTACTCGTCGTCGGCGGCTGCCGGTGGCTTCGCCAAGTAGCTGCGCCAGCGATCGCCAATCTTCACCGCTGCAACATACACCCCGAAGATCGTCAGCGGCGTCAGCACCAGAATCGTGAGGCTGTCCGTGAGGCTGAACACGAAAATGATCATCACCCCGCCGAGGATGAACGCCAGCCGTTGCGGCAGCTTCGACGGCGTATCTGGTGTCGGGACAGCGGGCGATCGCCGCGCCCGCTTCCCCCCCCGGCTGAAAGATCATCCACACACCGCTCGCTCCGCTGATATTCGCCGCTAGATCCTATTGGCGTTCAGTCCGCCGAAACCCCGCCCAGGCGCGTCGGTTGCTCGCGCCAGGACTGGTCAACTGCGGTCACATTGGGCGAGGGACGCAGCGAATCGAAGCTTTTGCTGGTTCCCAGGCGGCGCACCGTGCGGGTGAGTTGCCAATTGCAGAGGGCGATCGCCAGCCACTCACCCAGGATCAGCCAGAGGAGGGCCGCCGTCAGTAACGGCTCACTAAGGAAAAAGACTGATCCGGTCATCGTGATGCCGACGGCCGCTAACAGGGCAACCGGAGCGGCTAAAAGCGCCGTGAATCGACTCCAGCCAGCCTGCGTTGCCAAACTCCACCATTGCCACAGACTTGCCCAGAGTAGGGTGAAGCTGGTGCCAGCGATCGCCGCCACTGCAAAGTGCCAGCGAGCAGACGGTATCGGAGTGAGGAGGACTCCAAACAGCAAGATTGTGCTGATGATGGCAGCATTGAGGGCGATCGCCAACCCCGTCGGCGCGCGCTCCTCGGTCAGCAACTCCCGGAACAGCGAGCGGCGCTGCTGATGACGATAGCGCGACCATTCTGAGACCGCTTGGCGACTGGGCCGCAGCAATACCCCCAGACCCAGCAGCCAGAACAGCAAGCCACTCAGCAAGGGGTAAAAGGTACGGGCGAGGTTATTACTGGCGTCGCTCCAGACTGATAATTGGGTGGCGAAACCGAGCAGGACGATGCCAATCCCGGCGCTGAGCCAGTAGCTCTGCACCTTACTCAGCAACGGTGCGGTGGGTTGCTGGTAACGGCGGCTACTGCTTTGCCAGAAGGTTGCGGCGATCACCCCCCACGCAACCAGTGGTATTGCCCAGGCGAGGATCACCGAGTTCCACAGCGGCCAACCGAACCAGGTCAACTGCTGCCAGTCTTTGACATTCAAGTAGCCGATCGTGGCGAGGGAGTGGGGCGCTTGGGCGATGACGTAGGGCAGGAAAAAGAACGGGTTCAGTACCTTCAAGGCATCCTCTGGCCCAAAGGCAACCGATCCATTACCCGAGAATCCCCCCGATCCCCAGACCAGGGCAAGCGTCAGCGGCAGGGCGAGCAGTGGCAAGCCGAACCACAGTAGTTCGGCGAGGGGGGAGTGAGTTGTGGCTGGGGAGCGGGGGGCAACGGTGCTGAGGGCGATCGCCATGATCACAGTTTGCACCCCTACGGCAGCGGCGATCGCCAGCCCATCAAACATCAAAACCCGACCCCAGCCCACCCAGGCCTGAGCAGCCGCCCACAGTTGCAAGGGCAGGGCGAGCAGCAGTCCCCAATACAGCAAGCTGGCAACACCACCCAGCTTGCCGCCGAGCACGCTTGCCGCCGCTTGCGGACTCAGGCGCACCAAATGCAGCGTGCCCGCGCGGCTCTCCCGCCACAGATTCCGAAATAGGAGGACGGCACTCCCCAAAATCAGCAAGGCCGCCCCTAGACTGCTCAGCCAGACGAGGACATCCAGCCACCACAACGGCCAGTTCAGGGCAGGAATCGTGGCATTCATGAAGTCACTGTCGGGGCAAATGGCCACGCTCGCCTCGCCAGAAAATCGCCAGGGGGCGATCGCTGCGGCCGGATGGCTGCTCGCACAGATGTAGCGGTGCTCGACGTGATTGGCAAATCGCGAACCTTTGTGCTCACCAATCGTCAAACCCAGCCGCTGCAAACCCAGCCAACCGGCTTGCAGCAACAGCGACAGCACGGCGGTCACCAATAAATGAGTCCGAGTGAGGCGCGATCGCAGTTCGCGCTCCAGTTGCGGGTTCCAGTCTCCGATTCGAGCGAGTCGCGACGCGATCACCATAGGGCCAGCCTCTCATCCGTATCACTCTGTTTTAGCTTACTCGCCCTGGTTGCAACATCAGATTGCCGACAGGCTCAAAATTCGGTGCCAGCTTGGCGTTGCTCACCAGCCATCGCTGCCTTCCCAGCCATTGGGCAATAGGGAGTTGTCTCTTCCGTCTTCCCCCCGGGGAGGGGTTAAGCCGTCGTTATGAATGATAAATATTTTTTATATTAAAACCCTGTTTCTATTCCTGGAGATTATCACTAAACTACAAACAGATGAGTTGATTCCCTCTGCCGCTATGCAAAGCCCCTTCGTTGCACCCCAAGCTACCCTCTTTCCTGACTGGTTTTCGCCGCTCCGCCAGTGGCTCGACTCGCGCCCGATCACTAGCCCGGATGTGGCGCATCGGATCTGCGGTCTCGTGCCAGCGCAGTGCCCCTTCGCCCGTGACATCCGGCTGGGCGATCGCACATTGCTACGGATTCCGCCCCTTTGCAAGCTCAACCCGCTTTACCACGAGCTGGTTAACCTCCGCTTCCGCGCCCTCTGCTATCTGGCGGATGTCTGCGGTGAAGATATCAGTCGCTATTGCTGATACCGCTACGCGGAGTTTTGAGTTCTGAGTTCTAAGTTCTGAGTGTCTGCAATCCCGGCATCCTAGAGATTCTGAATCGGTATCTCACTGCCGCCGTCTTGCACTAGGCGCGCTGAGCTAGGGCTTGCCCCGCCAACCAGCCGGTCGTCCAGGCACTCTGGAAGTTGAAGCCGCCCGTCACGCCGTCGATGTCCAGGATCTCGCCCGCGAAATAGAGACCGGGGCAGCAACCGCTCGCCATCGTTTTGAAATCCACTTCCGCCAGCTTGACGCCGCCGCAAGTGACGAATTCTTCCTTAAAAATGCCTTTGCCGGTGATCTGGTACTCACCCCGCGTCAGTTCCTGAAGCAGAAGCTGGAGCGATCGCTTCGACAACTCCGCCCAAGTGCGACCCGGCGCGATGTCAGCCGCTGTGATGAGCTTTTGCCAGAGACGTTTGGGCAAATCGACCGGCGCGGCGCTGGCGATTTGGCGGCGGGGTTGGTTGGACTTGAGTGCCAGCAGTTGTTGGCGGAGTTGCTCGGCGTTTTGTCCGGGCAACCAGTTGATTTGCAACGGTAGGCGGTAGCGCTGAGCGTGGAGCAGCCGCGCCCCCCAGGCTGACAGCTTCAGCACCGCTGGGCCGCTTAGGCCCCAATGGGTGACCAAGAGCGGGCCGGACTGCACCAATTTTTGCGAGGGCGCACGCAATGTCAGCGCCGCAACGGGCACGCTAACCCCCGCGAGGTCAGTCAAGCGCGGATCGTCGAGCCGGAAGGTGAACAGCGAGGGAACCGGCGGCTGAATCGTGTGCCCCAGGGCCGCCGCCCAGCGCCAACCGGCGGGATTGCTGCCTGTGGCGAGAAGCAGGCGATCACCCCTCAATTCCTCACCCCGTTTCAGCGCGATCTGCAAGCCGCTCGGAGTGCGGGTCACGCTGGCAACGGGCGCATGGGTGCGAACCTGAACACCGGCGCGGGCTGCCGCTGTTTGCAGACATTGCACGATCGTTTCCGAGCGATCACTGACCGGAAACATCCGCCCATCGGCTTCCACTTTCAGATCAACGCCACGGGCCGCGAACCAGGCGATGGTGTCGCGGGGCTGGAAGCGACTGAAGGCACCGCGCAAGGCTTTGCTGCCACGCGGGTACTGCTGCACGAGTTGGGCTGGCTCGAAGCAGTGGTGGGTGACATTGCAGCGGCCGCCGCCAGAAATGCGGACTTTCCCCAGCGGTTCGCGGGCCGCCTCTAGGAGCGTGACGCGCCCACCTGCCTCGGCGGCGGCGATCGCCCCGAAAAAACCAGCGGCACCGCCACCGACGACCAAGATTGCTAGCGGTTCAGACCCCATCGCCCCTCGGAGGCGTGAGGTTCTGCTGACAGTTGACCGGCGGCTCCAGAGGCAGCGAAACTGTAAAGGTGCTGCCCTTGTCCGGTTGGGACTCGACGCGAATGTCGCCGCCGTGTAGACGCGCCAGTTCCCGCGATAGTTTCAGACCGAGACCGGTGCCCTTGTATTTGCGTTGCAGGTGGTTGTGGATTTGGGAGAAGGGGCGAAAGAGGCGATCGCAGTCAGGGGTGGCAATGCCGATGCCGGTGTCAGCGACCGCAAATTCCACCTGTTGGGCGGTCTGGCTCACAGCTAGGGTCACGGAGCCAGTTTCAGTGAATTTGATGGCATTGGCGAGCAGATTGATCAGGATTTGTTGCAAGCGACGCCGATCAGCTTTGCAAGTCGTGACTTCGGGCGCAAGGTCAAGGCACAAGTCCAAGCCTTTTAGCTCTGCCTGCGACTGCACCATACCCAGCACCGCGAGGCAGACCTCTTCCAGCACCAGCGGTTCCGGATAGATTTCCTCGCGTTGGGCTTCGATGCGCGAGAGATCGAGCAAGTCGTCGATCAGCGATCGCAGGTATTCGCCGGAACTGGCGATCGCGCCGACATACTGCATTTGTTTCTCATTCAGCTTGCCGTAGATCTGCTCGTGCAGCATCCGTGCGAAGCCGAGAATCCCGGTGAGCGGCGCGCGTAGCTCGTGGCTCATGGTTGAGAGCAGTTCGCTTTTGATGCGATTTTCCTCTTCGAGGCGGGCGAACTGTTGGCGGCTGACGGCTTGTTGTTGGCGATCGCGGAGTTGCTGCTCAAGCTGAATCTGCCGAAGCACTTGGGCGACTTGGTGAGCAGCGGCATCGATCAGTGCCAGTTCTGGGAGCTGCCACGCACGGGGGCTGGGGCAATCGTAGACCGCCAGTACACTTAAGTGAGTGGACAATCCTGGTAAGGGGAGGAAGACGAGCGCCCGGCGACCGGCGAGCTGGGTGATGTGCTGAACCGTCACTGGCTGGGTAGCGAGCACGTCGCAGTCCAACCAATGCAAGATGTCACCCTGGGCAAGCTGGGTCTGCACCACTTGAGCCGCCGTCGCAAGCTCGTGACTGACGGCGGCGTGAACCTCGCGATCGCCACTCGCCATCTGACGCACTGTGAGTTGACCGCTGGTGGTGTCTGGCTGTAGCAGCAGGCAGTAGCGGCTCTGCAAGCTCTCGCGCAAGGATTGCAGCAAGGCACCGAGGCTGGCGTCAGCATCTGGAGCAGCCTGCATAGCGGTGACGAGGCGGCCGATATGGAGCAGTTGCCAGTCCTGGCGTTGGCGATCTGCCTGACCAACTGCCTGCCAGAGTGCAACCGCGAGCTGCTGGCTGTGGGTGCTGAGGACGCAATCGCTAAACCCGGCTTGTAGGCAGGTGATCGTGGCGCGATCACCCAGCGGACTCGTCCACAGCACGGCGGGCGGAGCGGCTTGAAAGGCTTGCAGCCGTTCGAGGGCATGGAGAGGGAGGGCGAGCGGGTCAGCGTTGGGGCGAGGGAGTTGGCAAACGAGAATGACATCCCAAGCCTTGACTGCGAGGTGGTCTTGGTAAGCCGCTAGCGTGAGGACGACTTGGCAAGTCAGTGCGGCTTGGGCCGCCTGCAACTCTGCCGCCGCCCGGTCGGCCGCCTCACGGCTATCAGCCACAAGCAAAATATCTAAGGAGCGGCTTACCGACACAGAACTGTTGGGGGGGGATTGCAGGCAGAGAGAGGAGCGATCAGACATCTCGCAAGCACTGAGGGCCGACGATGGGCAGGGTAGAGGACACAGGCAGGGAGGACGCAACACCTTGACGGTGAACCAGCAGCGGCTTGGGCGGCTCGCTCAAAGGCTAGAACTGACGACGGGAGAAGATCAACGTGGCGATCGCCAAGAGGGTTCCCGCATAGATCAGACCATAAGCCGCGTCAGCCAGGAGGTCAGGGGGGGCGGGCAAAATCCCGTAAACCGCTTCATTGCGGAGGTTGAGCCGCGCCAAATCCGGTAGCACCAGATAGAGTCCCTGAGTAATCGCTTCTATAGTAGCGTTTTTACTGAGTTTGCCTAGTTCTACCCAGTCGCGGCTGAGCTGGCCCATGAGGTAAATACCGAGAGCTAAAACTCCTGCCAAAGTAGAACCCGTGAAAATGCTGAAGACAATCGCGATCGCCACCACCAGTCCCAGTTCAATTAACAGATAAATCAAGGCAATCAGCAGCGCACCGAGCGGATAGGTGATGCCCAGCAAACTCATCAGCGCCAGGTAAAGCAGTCCCATCCCGGCGATCGCTAGCCCAATCGCCGCCCAAAGTCCGAGATATTTGCCGAGGATGAATTCAGCGCGGCTCATGGGTTTGGTCAGGGCGATGGCGACCGTACGCCGTTCGATTTCTCGGGCGATTGTGCCAGTTCCGGCAAACGCGGCGAGCAATACCCCGATCAGGGTGATCGTGCCGATGCCCACGTCCAACAAGATTTTATCCTCGGTCAACGCGGCAATTTCCGGCAACAATCGCGCCGCGACGACCAGGATGAGCGCAAAAACCCCGACAAAGTAAAGAATGCGATCGCGAATCACCTCGCGAAAACTATTGGTGGCGATCGCCCAAATCCGCAATGGTTGCATGACTTAACATCCCTGCTATATACATCATCAAAAGCGTCCTAGCTCACCAGCTTACCAAGGTCACCCGCACCGCTAAACTCAGATCAGCCAGCCCAACCCATTTAACCTTTGCTGGTTTGCGGCTCTATCGCTTCGCCATCCCTGCCCTCAACCTCGATCACCTTATGATTGAACCCCTCGGAGCCGAGCAACGCTTGCTCGCGACCGCGCTCGGTCAGATGGTCTACTACACACTGACCGGCGCACCCTGGCGCGACCTCTACCAGCAGCCCTGGGCAGAACTGCCGCCCCTCGTCTTCTTGCATGGCTTCGGCGGCGGCTCCTCCGCCTACGAGTGGTCACAGGTCTATCCCGCCTTCGCACTGGACTATCGGGTGCTGGCTCCCGATTTGCCCGGCTGGGGTCGCTCTGACCATCCCGAGCGCGACTACCAGCCGGAGGATTACCTGACGAGCATTGCCACCTTTCTCGAACAAGTCAGCGAGCCACCCACCACAGTCATTGCCTCCTCGCTCACCGCCGCCTTGACGATTCGTCTCGCCGTGGCGCGTCCTGACCTCTTCCGGAGTTTAATCCTCGTGGCACCCGCCGGTGTCTCCGACTTTGGCGATGACTTCAGCCAAACCGGATTGGCACAGATTGCCCGCACGCCGATTATCAATGGCTTGTTCTACAGTCTGGGCATCGCCACCACGGGCGGCATCAACCGCTTTCTAGAAGAGCGCCAGTTTGCTCGCTCTGAGCGGATCTACCCAGAACTCGTGCAGGCCTATCAACAGTCAGCCACCCAGCCCCATGCCGACGCTGCCGCTCTGTCCTTTGTGAGTGGTCGGCTCTGCTTCGACCTCGCCAACTACATTGGGCAGCTCACCGTCCCCACGGTCATCCTCTGGGGCGAAGAGGCGAAGCTGACGCCGCTCGACCTCGGCAAGCGCTTGGCAGCACTGAATCCGGGTGCAATTCGCTGGTTCCAGGCGATCGCCGGCGTCGGTCTCACGCCGCAGCTCGAGGCTCCCAGCGTGACGATCGCGCTGATCCGCCACGCCTTGCAAGTTCTCGGCGTGGCTTAGCGTCACCAGCTTTTAGGGTGCAGATCCTCGGAAACCGCTGCGTCAGTCTTGAACCCAACGCTGACCCCTGAACCTTGCACTCTCACTCTCTACTATGCCGACCGCTCTTGAACCGATATTTCGCGGCCTGACGCGGATCTTCAATACCCCGCTGATCCCCGGCGACAGCACCTTGACGCTGTGGTTGATTGTCAAGCTGCTCCTCGCCACGATCGCCGTTTTTGCCCTCATCCGGCTGCTGCGTCAGTTCCTCAAAAGCCGCCTGCTGGCACCGATGAAGTTGGAGGGCAGCAACCGCGAAGCGGTGGCGACACTGATCAGCTACAGCATCGGCGCGATCGCCTTCTTCGCACTCATCCAGGGCATCGGCTTTCAGCTCGAATCGCTGGCAGTCATCGTCGGCAGCCTCGGCGTCGGCATTGGCTTCGGCTTGCAAGACTTGACGAAAAACTCAGTCAGCGGCCTCACGCTGCTGCTCGAGGGCAAAGTCAAAGTCGGTGACTTCATCGAATTTGATGACCTCAGTGGCTATGTGCAGGCGATTTCACTGCGCTCGATGGTGATTCGCACCCGCGAGGGCGGCGATGTCGTCGTCCCCAACAGCCAACTGGTGGAAAATCGGGTGCTGAACTGGAACTATGACAGCCCTCGGGGTCGCATCCACATCCCAGTCGGGGTCGCCTACGGTAGCGATCCGGTGCTGGTGACCGAGGCATTGCTGAATGCCGCCTACGCTGACCCCTCGGTCTTGCACGAGCCACCGCCCCACGTCCTTTTCTCCGGCTTCGGCGAGAGTTCGCTGGATTTTGAGCTGCGCCTCTGGGTCGTGGGCTACGACCGCGAGCCTTATGTTCGCAGTGCGCTCAATTTTCTCATCGAGCACAATCTACGCCAGCACGGGCTAGTGGTGCCCTTGCCGCAGCGCGACCTCTGGCTCCGCAATCCGGAAGATTTGCGATCGCCAGCACCGATCCCAGCGATCGCCTCCGATACCGCTGCACCGATCCAGCGTTACCTGGAAGAACAACAAGGGGGAACGGCGAAACCAGCGGCGAAACCACGTTTCATTCGCGATTTGCTACGGCAAGTGGTTTACTTCCAAAACCTCGGCGACTTGGAACTGCGCCAATTGATCGAAATCGGCTATCGCAAGCGCCTGCGACCCGGCGAAACCCTGTTCAAACAGGGCGATCCGGGGGATGCGTTTTACATCGTGCTCTCCGGTGCCGTCGAGGTCTATGCCCAGAAACTCGACAAGCATCTAGCGACGCTGGTAGTCGGCAAATTCTTTGGCGAGCTATCACTCATGTTGGGGATTCCGCGCACAGCAACCGTCAAAGCGGAGCAGGAGGCAACTCTGTTCGCGATCAATACCCAAGGTTTCCGGCGCTTACTCCAGGAACATCCCGAATTTGCCGAAGCCATTGTCCAGGAGCTGAGCAAGCACCAGCAGGAACTCAATGACCGCCGCCGCCAACTCCAAGACCTCGGCCTCGATGACACGGGTGAGGAGAAAAATGTGGTTGATTGGTTGCGGAAGCGCATTAAGAAGTTGTTTGCGCTCTAAATCTGGCAGCGCGTATTCATTCGCCGGTTTAGTGCTATTACCATTACTTGATACGCCCACTTCACAAAACGCGAGTATGATTTCGTTAAAATTTCAGCCATCTTGCTGAAGTCTTTACGACTTTGTCACAACTTTTACGTCACCTTCATAGATCAAAAGTGTTGCCAGATAGGCACTGAACTGTCAATAGGCGATAGGAGTCTGTAAGCCTAGTGAGGCAAAGATCCTGGGGAATTGCGATGGAAGAACCCCAAAAGCCTTGCTGTACAAGGGATACTTTACAGTTATCACCCGCCAAGACCCGACACTGGTTACCTAAAGAGTGATAGCGAGAATAGTAGTCAGAGTAAAGCATCTAGCCCATGAGTCCCCCCAAATGCCCCCAATGCCAGAGCGAGCAAACAGTCAAGAACGGCACAGCAACCCTGAAAGATGGCAGCAAGCAACAGAGCTATCTGTGCCGCGAGTGTGAGAAACGATGC
>JAAUTY010000040.1 GCA_012031265.1 Spirulinaceae cyanobacterium SM2_1_0
TGGCGGGTTGATTACCACCCCGCTCACAATGCACCCCCCGCCGTTTTGGAGCGGGGTGCATTCAAGGTGGGGCGATCGCGATCGCCCCACCCAGGGTCTATACAAGTACTAGAAATCAGCGTCGTCTAACCACTGCTCTTCTGATCCCCCGATCCCGATGCCCTGGGTATTGAACAACTCGGCCCCGGCCAGTTGTGTCCCCTCGTCCAGGTAGGCATCGGTGAGATCTGCGGCGATCAGCGTTGCACCCGTGAAGTCGCTGTTGGCGAGATTCGCCTCACGCAGCGTAGCGTTGGTCATGAAAGCATTGTCAAACTGCGCGCCACTCAAATTCGCTCCCGTCAGGTCAGCTCCTTCGAGATTCGCGCCGGTCAGGTCAGCCCCAGCGAGATTCGCGCCGCGCAAGTCCGCGCCAATCAGGTGCTCGTCGGACAAATCTGCTCCTGAGAGGTCGCAACCCGCGCACAGATTCGTCGTCAACAGCCGAACGACGTGATGAGGATGTTCTGCTCGCGCCACACCGCCCAGGAGCAAGGTTGCGGTCACTACTGAGGCGACAATCGTATTGAACCGTTTCATGGTTGAACTCCCTTGCTTCCTAAGTATCCCTACTGTAATTGTATCGAGCTTGGCAGTTTCCCTGATTGAGATTGACAGTGCGGTTAACCGACTGTAATAGTTAAAGGTTTTGGCAAGCTCAAGATGGTCAGCCGCCTCCGTACTACTACCACCACAGCGGCTTGAGCCAGCATTCCCGAAATCATGACGGGATTGGACGATCCCCCCAAAAAGAACCGAGGCGGGCAAGTTGCCCGCCTCGATCAGGATGAGAAGCATGGTGCAGTGAACCTAGCTCGCAATCCGTAGCAGCTCAACGTCGAAGATCAGGGTCGCATTGGGCGGAATGACGCCACCCGCGCCCCGCTCGCCGTATCCCAAGTCTGGCGGAATCACTAGCTTGCGGCGGCCGCCGACTTGCATACTGCCGACCCCTTCGTCCCAGCCCGCGATCACTTGACCAACGCCGATGGTGAAGGTGAAGGGTTGACCGCGATCGCGCGAGCTATCAAATTTCGTTCCGTCCTCCAGCGTGCCGGTGTAGTGAACGATGACCTGCTGACGAGGCTGTGGCGAAGCGCCCTCGCCTACGACCAAATCGACGTACTGTAAGCCCGATTCGGTCGTCTGGAGTTCCTCTTCGCTCGCTTCAGCCATGGTGGTTTGCTCCTCTGGGGTGGGTGTTGGGGCTTGTGCCAGAGGCCCGGATGGTCGCTCGGCACGGGGTAGCGTCGCCGTCGCAGGTGATTCTGACGCGAGCGCCGCCGAACCGTCGTTGCCGCCGAAGAGCAGCGACAAGACCAAAACCAGACTACAGGCGACGACAACCGCAAAGCTAATCAAGATTGGACGCATGGTAAACTCCCTATCCCTCCTAAAACAGTAAACAGCGCCATTAGCGCCAAAGACGATTTTCGAGATCGCGGACTTGGTGTTCGAGTCGGTCGATGCGGCCGCGCATTTCGTCCATTTCCGTTTGGCGCGGTACACCGAGGTCGCGCAGCGCATTCCGCATTTGCCGCTCGACCTGCTCTTGCAGTTGTCCTTGGTCAGTCCGCAGCTTGATCATCAGTTCGTCAAAGATCGCACGAGCTTGTTCAGGGTCGATGCGGCCTTCCTGGACGAACTGGTCACTGACCTCCTTCATTTTCTCGGCGACAAAAGAGGTCGTGCCGATGCCCATCGTCAGCAACTGCTGAACCCAATTATCGTTTGACATGACCCCTCTAGAAACTCGGCAATCCTCAGCAATGCTAGCCACGGCAGCCCCATTTGGGTTGAGGTGACCGCAGCCAACAATTTTTCAGTGTAACGGATCGATCGGCTCTATTGGCGGTCTTGCCGGTAGGGCACGATGATGTAGCCCTGCGCGCGATCGCCCAGTACCAGATTACGAGCCACCCCCCAGTACCACCAGTAGGCGGCGACATAGGCACAGACTAGGCTATCGAGCCGATCCTCCACCGCTTTCAAGGCCGCACCATTGCAGGTTGTGAGATCGCAGCGCAAGTCGGCCGGGAGCGTCAATCCCCAGGTCACCGCCGGTTGGCACTGCGGCAACTGTTCCGCAAGCAGGCGTTGCAGGCGCTGTAACTCAGCGCGCCGGGCGGCGAGTCGTCCTTTTTTGTATTTCAAAATGCGGTCGAGCTGGAAGAGCTGCACGATCGCCGCGTGGGGAAACACTTCAATCTGGTAGCGACCGGGCTGTTGGGGCACAATTTCAGGCGCGTGACGGAATCCCCGTGCCTCTAGTTGCAGGCCGAAACCCACGGTGCGAGCGGCGAAGGGGCGACCACGATTGGCGGGATAACAACCGGCATGGTAGCGACCAAAATGTTGGTGGGCGAGCCGGTCGGGCTGACGCATCCCTGTCTCGTTGGGGATCAGGGTGGGGGCATCGACGGCAATCAGGCCGGGTTCGTTGGCTGGGATGGCGGCTTGCAGCCAGGCGAGGGTGGTCTCGAGGCGATCGCACCGCGCCAGCTCGAGACAGTGCAACTGTCCGTCGCGCCAGAGCAAACTGCACAAACCACTCGGAGCTGAGACCCAGCCGAGATCGACGCCACAAAACTTCATGGCCGTTGCAACCAGTGGCTCGCCAGCTCAGCGGCGGACATGGGCGGGGCAAACCAGTAACCCTGGGCGTCGTGGCAGCCGAGATTCCGCAATTGCTCGACTTGAGCCGCGACTTCTACGCCCTCTGCCACGATCCGCATCCCCAAGTTCAAGCCAAGATCGACGATAGTCCGCACAATCTCCAAATTATCCGAGCGGCGATCCGCGCCGCTGACGAAGGAGCGATCGATTTTCAAAATATCTAGGGGTAGGCGGTGCAGGCGACTCAAGGACGAGTAGCCAGTGCCAAAGTCATCAATTGCGAGCTGCACCCCCAAGGCACGCAATTGGTGCAACTTCGCCGTGACGGCGGCTTCGTTGCCTCGGATCGCGTCTTCGACGATCTCGAGGCGCAGGCGCTGGGCGGGCCATCGGGTCGCGGTGAGCACCTCTTTGACCTGACTCACTAAATTGCTCTGGGCAAACTGGCGACCTGCGACGTTGACGGCGATCGCGACCGTGTCGTCCAGCAAACCCTGCATCTGCCAAGTTTGCATCTGCTGGCAGGCCTGTTGCAGCACCCACAACCCAATCGGGACGATCAGCCCGGTCTCCTCAGCAAGCGGGATAAAGTGACCAGGACTGAGCAGACCGCGATGGGGGTGCTGCCAGCGAATCAGGGCCTCGAAACCGGTGATCTTGCTGGTCGTCAACGACACGACTGGTTGATAGTACAGACACAGCTCTTGACGTTCGAGGGCGCGGCGGAGGTCGGTTTCTAGTTGCAGACTACTGAGCGTATAGACCGCCAGTTGGCTATTGAAGATGGCACAGCAGGCTTTACCGGTCTGCTTGGCGCGATACATGGCAATATCGGCATCACGGAGCAGGTCTTCGGGGTGCTGGTAGGGGGTTTGGCTTGCAGCCCGTCGTCCGAGGGCAATGCCCACGCTGGCGGTGGTAAAAATCTCGCGGTCATCCAGTTGAAATGGCTCTCGGAACTGGGCTTGCAGCAGCTCGGCGATCTGCAAGGCTTCGGTCGGGCTAGCCAGATCATTGATGAGGATGGCGAACTCGTCGCCGCCGAAGTGGGCGATCGCGTCGCCGGCTTGGAGGCAAGTCTGTAAGCGTGCGCCGATAGCGCGCAGCAGGCGATCACCCGTGCTGTGACCGAGGCTATCATTAATCGCTTTGAAGCGGTCGAGGTCGAGAAAGAGCACTGCGAACAGGTATTGCGGACGGCGACTGATGCGGTTGATGGCTTCGCGCAGGCGATCGCAAAAGAAGGCGCGATTGGGCAAGCCCGTCAGCGGATTGTGGAAAGCGAGAAAGTAAAGCTGATTTTCGGTCGTCTTGCGTTCCGTAATGTCCTCAGTCGTCCCCTCGTAGTAACGGATCTGACCGGACTCGTCCCGAACGGCACGCGCGTTTTCTGAAACCCAGATGATCGAGCCATCCCGACGATAGATCTGATACTCAAATTCGGCAATCTCGTTGAATAATTCGATCTGCTGCACGAACTCAGCGCGTTGTTCCGGGCGAACATAGACCTGCTGGCTGATGTCCCGCACCGTCGCGATCAATTCGGCGGGCGAGGTATAGCCCAGAATCTTTGCCATGGCTGGGTTAGCCGCCAGGTAGTGTCCCGCTGGCGTCGAGCGAAAGATGCCTTCGATCGCATTTTCAAACAGACTGCGATAGCTACGCTCGGCCTGAACCCGCTCGGTGATGTCTACGATCTGGGCGAGAGCGTGGAGGGGTTTGCTCTGGCTGTCCCGCACCAGCGTCACGCTCGAAATCGTCCAGAGCACCTGCCCCGCTTGAGTCAGATAGCGTTTTTCGAGTTGATAGTTGTTGACCTCGCCACGCGCCAGTTGCGCGTAGGCCTGGCTGCTGAGTTCACGATCATCTGGGTGCGTAATTTCCGCGCAGGTCATCTGGCAGAGTTCCTCTGTGGTGTAACCGAGTAGTTGGCAGCAGACGCGATTGACGCGCAAGAGGCGGCCGTCGAGGCTCACCACTGCCATCCAAATCGGCGCGTGGTTAAAGATGGCGTGGAACTGCTCGGAGCTGCGTTTGAAGGCGGCCTCGGCGCGATCGCGCTCCAATTCCACGGCCGCTCGGGCCGCAAAAATCTCCAGGAGTGAGCGCACCTGCTCTGGATCAGGGAGCGGCTGATCGTGCAGAACGCAAAGGTGACCGATGGTTTGCTGGTGGCGGGTCTGGAGGGGCACCCCGAGGTAGCTGCGAGCCGCCATCGCCACGAGGTCGGGGTCATCGGGAAATTGTGCCTGCACATTGTCGGCGTAGTAACAGATCTTCCCCTGTTTGAGGACGGCATTGCAGGGAGCAACGGAGAGCTTGTACGTGAAGGGGGGATGGAGGCGATCGCCAGCCCAGAAGGCGATCACGCGGACATTCTCCTGATCCAGCCACTCGCTAATGATCACATAGCGCACCCGGAGAGCCGCCGCGAGGCGACGCACCAACAAGTGAAAAAACTCCTGCCCAGTCACCGCCGCCGTGCTCGTGACCAGCTCCGCTAGCGTCTGCTCGGCCTGTTGCTCCTGAGTGATGTCAAAAATCAATCCTTGAAACTGATCCGAGTCTGGTGCGAGCCGCACCGCTTCGTCCCGGCACCAGAGGATATGACCGTCGCGATGGTACAGGCGGTATTGGCAACGAAATGGCTGACCATTCTCAGCGCTCCGTTGGGCGGCCGTGAGGACGCGGTCACGATCCTCGCGATGGACTTGCTGATACCAGCGATTTTCCGCCAGCCACTCCTGAGCACTAAATCCCAGCATCGCGCTCACCTGCGGGCTGACCGCAGACCAAGTACCCGCCCGACCAAGGGTAGCCGTATAGATTATCGCGAGGGGAGATGCCACAGTCTTTGTCACCTTTACCCATTGCCGCTCAGCATCTGGCTGCCGTTGACATCAGCGTGCCGCCGCTAAAGCCGTCAACGACCCTATAGAAACATAATCTACCAAAACTGCCGCGATCGCGACATCCGCAATGAATCTGGCGGCAAGCACCACATAGGGCACTGACAGACATTGGGTCAAGGCGAACCGCAGTTTTGGCTTGCAACAGCTTGCGGCCGCAAGAAGATCAACTAAAGAAAAAACAGAGCTACCAATTCCTAACTATCTTAGGCTAAGCCTGCCGCAAGCCCTCAATTTAGCGGCGAGCCTGTGCATGGGGCGGGTCAGACCACTCCCGGCACTGTGGCGGTGAATAGCCGCATCGACAGCGCGATTCAGTGGAATCGCGCTAAGATGGCACTGTTTACACAAGTTAACATTTAATGCGGATTCATGACGCTGACCGGTTCGATTGAGGCAGCAGTGGGACATTATTGGTCGTGGCGCGGTCAGCCCATCTACTATGTGCGAGCCGGGGTACCGCATGATCACCAACCGCCCCTTCTGCTCGTTCATGGCTTCGGGGCTTCCACCGACCACTGGCGCAAAAATATTGCTGAGCTTTGCCACACGGGCGAGGTTTGGGCGATTGACCTGCTCGGCTTTGGTCGCTCTGCGAAGCCCAATCTTGAGTACAGCAGTCAGCTCTGGCGCGACCAGTTACAGGACTTCATCGTCACGGTGATCGGCCGCCCAACAGTGCTGGTAGGGAACTCGATCGGGGGATATGCCAGTCTGGCGACAGCCGCTCATGCCCCGCAGTGGGCAGCGGGGTTGGTACTGATCAACAGCGCTGGTCGCTTCGAGTCGCCGGAGGCGACATCCCCGAACCCGCTGCGGGAGGCTTGGGGCCGGTTGGTGCGATCGCTCCTCTTACAACCGTGGGTAGGCTTCTGGCTCTTCCAGTACCTGCGTCGCCCCGCAAAAATTCGCCAGACCCTCGAGCAGGTTTACATCAATCAGGCGGCCGTGACCGACCAATTGGTCGCGGACATCTACCGACCATCTTGCGATCGCGGTGCCTTGGACGTGTTCCTGTCCGTCTTCAAGTCACCCCCCGGCGAGAGCAATGACGTTCTGCTCCCGCGCCTACAGTGCCCGCTGATGACCATCTGGGGAGAGGGCGATCCTTGGATCAATGCCCAGACTCGTAGTGCTCAGTTTCGTCGCTACTCCCCGGCGCTCGTTGAGCACTTTCTCGCGGCTGGGCATTGCCCCCACGACGAAGATCCAGCATCAGTCAATGTGCTGTTACGGGACTGGCTGCGTCATTGTGCGGATGTTGCGGGTGATCACCTTGCCCTGGATCCAACGATGGGTTGATTGCTGGATGCTTAATAGTTTGTTACAAAGAGGGGAAGGTAATTCAGCGTATGCATCTAAGCCTTATGTTTGGTGGCTTTGTGGGTTCAAATAATGAGCAAGGCGCAGCTTGGGGAGAAAACCTCCTCAGTACTGTAGCTACCAATACGCTTCGGCACTTGTTCACACGCAGCGAAGCTGTGGATGTGACCGTGCGCTGTCAACCGCCGAGCAAACTCTTGCAAGGCAGTATTGACAACTTCCGGATGCTCGGACGTGGCTTAGTGATTCGTCGTGAATTTCGTACCGAAGAGTTGTCGTTTGAGACGGATGCCGTCGCGATCGACTTCACCTCGGTGCTCAAGGGCCAATTGGCGCTGAAGCAGCCGACCCAGGCAGTCGCCCAGGTCAAGCTTACGGAAACGGACATCAATCAAGCCTTCCAGGCCGACCTGGTACGCCAACGCCTCGAAAATCTCACGGCACCGCAGCTCACTGACCTGTCGGGCGGCTTACCGGTGTCGTTCACCGATGTTGAACTACGCATCCTCCCCCACAATCGCATCCAGCTCTATGCCCTGGCGGATCTGACAAATCGTAAGATCCCCGTGAGTTTTAGTTGCAAGCTGGGTCTGGTGAAGCGGCGACGCATCACCTATGAGGAGGCTCAGTTTGAACCGGAGCGGGTTCCGGAGGGCGACCGCGACCTGTCGGCAATCTTGACCAATATCCTGGTCGAGATCATGAACGACATGGTGGATCTCGATCGCTTCAACCTCGATGGTGTACTCCTACGCCTCAATCGCCTCGAGACCCAGGGCAAAGACCTGCTATTCAGCGGCTACGCTCAGATTGAGCGTATCCCCAGTAAGGGTTAGATTGACCCTCAGCAGCCGGATGCGGCGGGAGTTGCATCCGGCTGGCTCGTCAGGCGGCGCTGAACACCAGTTGCCAGCCCAGGGTTGACCGCGCTCTCGCTCCCGGTTTGAATGCTGCGCCCTGACGCTGATTCTACTTGTGCCCAATTTTCCGACCGCGCCATTTCTCCGTCGTTTTTGGACAGACGCCTTCGATCTTGAGACGCATTTGCGTGTTTTTCTAAACCTGGATGCCACGACGCTAGCCCAGCGCTTGCAGTCGAGCCAGCGCGAGCTGACAGCGCTGGGGCAGCGTGATTTTGATTGGGCGGCGGCGAGCGAGTTCTATCGCGATCGCGTCGGCGAAGTCTATCTCCTTGAACTCAGTGCCTGGCACCTGAGCAGCCGCGACTACATCGGCGATACGCTGCGGCTGGTGGGCGATCAGGCGCAGGGTCGCGTGCTCGATTTTGGCGGTGGCATTGGCACCCACACGCTGGGGGCCGCACTCTCGCCCCAGGTGCAGGCTGTGGTGTTTTGTGACCTCAACCCGTTGCACCGCGAATTCGTGACCTATCGCGCCGCGCAATTGAACCTGACGGACAAAATCACTTGCTGCGAGGCGATCGCCCCTGACGAGTCATTTGACACGATCCTCTGCTTTGATCTGCTCGAGCATCTCCCCGATCCCAGTCGCCAGTTGCTCGCCTTTCACAACGCCCTCACCCCCGCTGGCAAGATCATCCTCAACTGGTACTTTTCCAAGGGCTTTGACCAGGAATTCCCCTTCCACCTCGACGACCCGGTCAAGGTTGACGAATTTTTCTGCACCCTCCAGCACCATTTCCTCGAAGTCTTCCAGCCCTACTACATCACGGCGCGCTGCTATCGGCAGTGGCGGCGCGATCATTGAGTGCGACCGACAATTCATTGCGGCTCAGATCGGCAGAGCGGTCTGGTGACGATAGTAGGTGAGACCGCTGTAGAGCTGAAAGGCATTATCCCAAAGGCTCTCCTCGCGCCGTTCAAGATGCACGCGCGACTTCAAGCGGCTGAGCACTTCCTGAAAATCTAGGGCTGAGTCTGCAAAAGTATCAAATTCTGTATGCTTGGGCACGCTCGGTAGGTGTCGGTCGAGAAAGGTCATCAGCCGCTCCCAGTTTTGGCTGACGGTCTCGCCCGGATCGGTGGATTGTGGCGGGCTGAGCGAGACCCCCTGCTTGAACTGATAATGGCGCTCGCAGAGCCGCAGGATGCAGCGGCGGTTTGGCAGATGCAGGTCGCAGATCGAGATGAAGTCCTGGGTCTGGGTCTTGCGCTGAAGCTTGTGGCGAGCGTCCACGACCACCACCGATTCAAACACGGGTAAGCGTCCGATGATGCGTTGGCCGATGTCTGTCCAGTGAAAGGCGAGCGCACCGGCTTGTCCCGAGTGGTTGAAACAGCGCACGGTGATTTCGGGTTCGAGGGTCTGGAAGTATTCGATCTCGTAAACGTCGATCGCTTCGATCGCCTCGAGCGGGTAGCAAAAGCTGGGGACATTCACGGCTTGAAAGGCTTGGCGGAAGTAGTTGAGTTCGCCGAGCCGTCCGGTGCGGTACAAGCGCCAGCCGCGACTGGGCAATTGTAAGCGGGCGGTGTAGGGATCGAGTTGCACGATCTGGCTAAATTCCCGGGCGATCGCCGTCTTCTGTTCATTCGGCACTGGTTCTAAAATCAGCACTCCGAGGCGATCGCCCCCCGGAATCGCGCGTGCCTGCTCCAGTGCTTGCTCCCGCTGCTCCGCTGCGATCGCCTCTAGCCGTGCCAGCCCTTTCCGCAGTTGGCTGAGGAGTTGCGGCTGGCTGGTTTTCGGCAACAGTTGGCGGTAGATCTGCTCAGCTTGGACGTGTTTACCCCGACCTTCGTAGACGCGACCGGCATAGAAGCGCGCCCAGAGATTATTCGGCTCTTGTTGCAGCAGTGGCTTGAGCAACTGGGCCGCGAGCTTGTAGTCGCTGACGGCGATCGCATCGGCAATGGATTTCAGCATGGCAGTTGAGCCTCAAGGTCACTGGCAGTCGGTCGCCGCACCGGTCAGGGCTTGGGGTCAGCAGGCGCGAGCATTGGATCTATTCATCATTATCATCATCATTCCCACTCGTGGCTTCGGCATCATCAACCTCCGGGGCCACATCGGGCGCAGCGAGCCACTCATTCAGCTCACGCTCGACCGCGTATTGCAAATCAATCGGCACCAAAACGACTTCCAGTTCGCCTGTCTCATCTGTCGCGGGTGAATCCACCTGGGCATAGATGAGCTGCCCTTCAAAGTTGGTGCGGCCGAGGGCGACGCGATAGGGAGCGGGCTGTTCGCGGGTGGTGATGGTGAGGGTGGCGAAGGGTTCGGCTAGCTCGTAAGTGGCGAGATCATCCGGGTCAATGCGAAAGGCCTGTTGCTGCTCGCCTTCCACCAAGAGATTGACCAAAAAGGACATTGCCGGGTCGCTCGCGGGACTCCGCAGTGGCTCGGTCATCTGCCAGGCTAACGTTTCGGACTCGGACTCGGACGCAGATTCAGACTCGACCTGCTCGAAAGCAAGGGGGTCGCGATCGCGGTACTCAATGGCAATCGTCTCGATGGCGTCGGCTGGAAAGTCAAAAAGCTGCTGTTGTATCGCTTGTGCAGCTTCGCGCCGCTGGCGACCAAGAACCTCGCCGATGTAAACCACGCTGCTGAGGATGAGTGCGAGTACAATCCAGATCCAAGTTACGCGGCTAAGCTTCACAACGGACAATTTCCTTCAGGTCAAGGGCAATTTTTAGCCTTCTAGCATAGCAGTACACGGAGCTTACTCTCGAAGACACCATCCAAACTGTCCAAGAGCTTGAACTCGTCCGCCAGTTCGGCCACCTCGAGCATGTAGCTTACCTCTAGTCTCAGGTTGGTGAGATAGAGCTGGCAACGATATTTTTCGGCGACGCGGCGCACCGCCATCAGCGTAGTGAGGCCGAAGTGATCAATCCGCTCGACTTGCACCAGATCAACCGCCAGAATCGATTGCTCAGGGATCGGCATCAGGCTATAGACTTTCTGCTGGAGCAGCGATGCCCCCTTGATATCGAGATCGCGCTGCGGACGCAGGAGGATGTTCATTGCCTCTGACCCTTGGGCGGGGCGGCGATCGCGCCCAAGCTCATCATCTCAGCAGAATTCGTCGCCACGATTGCCTCTGATAGTGACTCAGCCGTCGATCCAGGTGCGACTGTCAGGCTTGACTTGCGAGAGATTGCCGACGTCAACCGCATCGACAGCCCGATCAGACAGTTGACCGGTAGCGATGAGTGGCCGGATATCCTGTTTAATTTAACATGGTGGTTCGTGTCTCTCGTATCCCGCGGCGATCGCCGCTCCAGAGATGGGCGAGACTGAACCCGAGTTCGTTGCAACGGGCTAAGCTGTCGGTTGCGCTTGCGGCTAACACGGCGAGCGTGGCAAACTTCTGACCGGCAGGATTGCCGGACGACAGCGGTGCAATTGCCAGTCCAGCTTGCCCTCTAAACTCTGCGCCCATCGTCATGAACTTCATCGATCCTAAGACGAGCTTTGCCTTTCAGCGGATTTTCGGCTCCCCCCCACACTCCGAAATCGCCCTCAGCTTTTTCAACGCACTGCTCAGTCCGCAGTCAGTGGCGATCGCCAGCTTGGAGTTCTTCACCCCCGACCAACTCGCCCGCGCCTTCGGCCGCCGCGAGACCGGCGCGATCGTAGCCCGCGCCACCTATGAGGATGGCTCAGCAGCCCTGATTGACGCCAAGATTCTGAATCTACCCACATTTGGCAAACGGCTACTCTTCGATACGGCGAAAACCTATTGCTCCCAACTCAGCCAGCAGCGCCAAGACCCAGAAATCCTACCGGTTGTGGCGCTGCTCCTGCTCGATTTCGACTTGTTCGGTGCCGAAGCAGACTTGATTTCTCGCTTTGCCCTCTGCGAAATGGAGCAACAATTTGTCTTCCCAGATCGCGAGCTGAGCCTCGTATTTGTGGAATTACCAAAGTTTTCAAAATCCCTCGAGACGCTAGAAACCAGTGCTGACCGCTGGCTCTACTTCCTGCGCCATGCCCCCCAGCTCGATGAGATTCCGGACGTACTCGCCACGGAACAAGCGTTGCAACAGGCTTTCGCGCTCGCTGACGAGAGCCAACTCACCCGCGAAGAGCTGGACATCATTCAGCAACAACTGCTCTTCATTGCCGATCAGCGCCAGTCAGTGGATGTTGGCGTGACCGAAGGTTTGCGGCGGGGCGTCGAAGCAGGTCGCCGCCAGGGCAAGGAGGAAGGGATCGCCGAGGGCATCGAAACGGGGCACCAGACGGGATTGGCAGAGGGACGTAAAGTCGGCATTGAAGAAGGCATCGCCCAAGGCAAAGAGGCGGGAATTCGCCAAGGTCGATTGGAAGGGCTGCAAGTCGGACAACTGAATATCGTCCGTCGTCTGTTGAGTCGTCGCTTCGGGGAGCTGGACGCGGCCGTCAATGCCAAGTTGCAGAAGCTCTCGATCACGCAGTTGGAAAGCCTGGCAGAGTCCGCTTGGGATTTCATCACCGATGACGAGCTGGTTGAGTGGTTGGACAAGCAACCTTAAGTCTGATCCCAGAGCAATCTCAGCAAAATCTCAGCCCGACTGGCGTTAATCAAGTCAGTCGCTGCTGTCAGTGTGGGCGGTTCACGCCCCTGGCAGATTGGCGATCGCCATCGTCCTTTCGCTACCTTTATCATCCTGCCATGCCGACTTTCATGCGCTCATTCTTACCGCTGATCCCGGCTCTGCTCTTGGCCGGCAGTTGCGCCTCGTTGCCGTTTAGCACCGCGAATTCCGGCACGGCTCAGGAGGCCTCGGCGACGAGCGGAACGCTAGCCACTGACCGCTACAGTGAGGTGCTCACCACCTATGTCGATGAGTCCGGTCTGGTGGACTACGAAGCTTTGCAAGCTGACCGCGCGGATCTCGATGCCTATGCTGATTCGCTCGGCGCGCTCTCGCCAGAGACCTACGCGGCTTGGTCAGAGGAAGAGCAAATTGCCTTTTTGCTCAATGCCTACAATGCCTTCACGCTGCAAGCGATCATCAATCAAGAACCGCTCAAAAGCAGCATTCGCGACATCCCCGGTGTCTGGCGCATCCAGAAATACCGCCTCGCGGGCGAGTGGCGCACCCTCGACAATATTGAGCACGACATTCTTCGCAAGGACTTCAATGAACCGCGTATCCACGCGGCACTAGTCTGTGCGGCGATGAGCTGCCCGCCGCTGCGAACTGAACCCTATACCGGGGAAGACCTTGATGCTCAGCTTGAGGATCAAACGCAGCAGTGGCTTGACTCTGCCGTCGGTCTGGAGGTTGACACCGAGGCGAAGAGCGTGCAAATCTCGGCGATTTTTGATTGGTTTGGTGAAGACTGGGAAGCGAGCTACAGCGTCGCTGAGGGCAAATTCCAGGGCAAAGAGCGCGATCGCGCCATCCTGAACTTCATCAGCCAATATGTGAATCCTGATGAACGCGCCTTTCTCGAGGCAGGCGACTACGATTTCGGCTACCTCGACTACGATTGGTCACTCAACGATCAGTCTTAAAGCCCTCAAGTTGCTCTGGACTCAACCCCACCGCAAAACCCCGGCTTCTCCTAGAAGCCGGGGTTTTAGCTCAATATTGTGCAGGTTCAGATTGCTGTCTCGCCCAAGCCTAAAGCTTCAACGCGCAAATTTCGGCATTGCTGCCCGGACACCGTGGAGAATCGTTTAGCTCCAGATCAGCGTGAGATCCATAACGAAGCCAGGAAGCATCGGCTCGCCCGCTAAGCGACTGGGCGCGTTCAGGCTTTGTACCGATTGCCCAGAACGGTAGCAGTAAACCTGCTGCGTTTCTGGCACAATGAGCCAGCCCAGTTGAGCGCCATTATCGATGTATTCCTGCAACTTCGCTTGCAGAACCACCAGTCTGTCGTTAGGAGATTGCAGTTCGAGCACAAAATCAGGGCAGATTGGCGCGAACTTACGGCGTTGCTCCAAGGAAAGGCGATCCCAGCGAGGCTGCGCAATCCAGGCGGCACCGGGGGCGCGGATGGCTCCGTTGGGTAATGTGAAACCCGCAGACGAGTCGAATACAACGCCAAGCTGAGTTTGTCGATTCCACTGCCACAATTGACCACTGAGGTCGGCATTGAAATAGCCACTTTCACTTGCAGCCGGAGCCATGGCGATCAGTTCTCCTGCGGCCGTGCGTTCTAGGCGCAGTTCGGGGTTACTCTGGCACAGTTGTGCAAAGACTTCATCGGTTAGTTGCAGGGTGGGACGGAGGTTGAGGGCAATCATCGCACTTTCCCGGTCAGGTCATTGCCAGGTTCTCGGTTTTCGGCGCTTGCAGACTTTTCCATACTATCTGGTAACCACCTTATCCCTTGGCTATGCGGGGCTGTGATGCAGTGGTCACCTAGAATCGCAGATAACCCAGGCTCATGTAGACGCCAGCAGTGCTTTGCCCCGGTGTCTGCTCGTAGTAAGTTGAGATTGTTGATTTGCTCAAGCCGAAAACGATGACTGATGCTCAGAAACAGACCGGTGCGGATGCGGTGGATGCGGCGATCGCCCAGGGCCTTGATCTCGATGGCAGCCCGATCCCGCCTGCAAAGCTGAAACTCTACCAAGATGTGATGGCGCTTGAGGGCGATCGCCAGCGTAGTGGTGTGACGAATACGATGCGATCGCGCATCGTCCGTATCGGTGCCAAGCACCTGAGCCAAGACGAACTCAACCAGCGCTTGGCGGCCGCCGACTTCGCGCCGCTGAAAGCCAAGGAAATCCAGTTTTACTATGGTGGCAAATAACCGGCGCATCTTACTGCCATGACCTTAGATGCCATTGCCATTGCCCCGCCCGCTGGCCAGCTCCCGAACGGTTGCTGGTCGCCCTCCACGGTTGGGGTGCGAATGCGGAGGACTTAGCCAGCCTAGCCGCCTATTTGCAACTGCCGAGCTACCAGTTGCTCTTTCCCAATGCGCCGTTGCCCCACCCCCATGCCCCCAACGGTCGTGCTTGGTATGCGCTTGAACAGGAGGGGTATCCTGGTCTGGCCGAGAGCCGCCAGCAGTTACTGGACTGGTTGCGATCGCTCGCTACCACGACCGGAATCTCTCTCAGTCACACTGTCCTTGCTGGTTTTTCCCAGGGCGGCGCGATGACGCTGGATGTCGGGCTGCAACTCCCCTGTGCGGCGTTGTGCAGTCTCAGCGGTTACCTGCATACGCCGCCGGTACCGCAGGCACAGCCGCCGGTGCTCATCACCCATGGTCGCCGCGATCCGGTAGTACCGCTCGCTGCCGCACAACAGGCGCGCGAGGCGCTGGTGGATTTAGGTCTGAGCGTCACCTATCACGAGTTTGATATGGGTCACGAAGTCACCCCCCCTGTCCTCAAAACGCTGCGTGAATTTCTAGCCGCGGCGGTTGTCTAGATTCGACAAGGCCGAACAAATCCGGACTACAATGGCGGCGCTAATGGTCAGTCCCGCAACCATGGGGGTCACCCGCGAATGTTTGCCACGAAATACCACCTCTTGCTCGCGTTTGCGCGCAGAACTGCGTCAATTCTCTGTATCTCGCGCGGGTAGATCATGTTAGCTTAGGGGCATCGATATAAAACTTAATGTTTTCTTCGGGTAAAGCTTATGACACTGCGTTCAGCTTTCTTAACTTCGGCTCTCGCCATCGCTCTTGGCGCGGGCAGCTTGGGGGTTGCCACAGCGGCGATCGCCAATCCAGTCGAAACCAGTGTGACACCGGCGTCTCAGCAAATCGCCCAAACTCCGGGCACGATTGTTGAGGTCGCGTCTGGTGCTGACCAATTCGAGACTTTGGTGCAGGCGGTACAAGCCGCCAACTTGGTGAATGCCCTGTCGGCTGACGGCCCGCTTACCGTATTCGCGCCCACCGACGAGGCATTCGCCGAACTGCCGAATGGGGTTCTGGCTGAACTCGTCAAACCGGCGAATCGTCAGTTACTGACTGAGATCCTGACCTACCACGTGGTTCCTGGTCGCGTCATGGCGGCTGACCTCAGAGATGGCTCGGTGACCACCCTCCAGGGCAGTGGCCTCGCCGTTGATGTGACCCCCGAGCGCGTCGTTATCAATAATGGCAGCGTCACTACCGCCGATATTGCCGCTAGCAATGGTGTGGTTCACGAGATCAATCGCGTGCTGATCCCGGAATCTCTAAAGCCCCAGATTGCCGCCTTGGTGCCGATTCGGGGTCTTTGGTAAAGCCGCTTAGCGGCTGAGCGACTCTAGTGTCGATTGGCTAAGGCAGCGACCGGAGTGGGCGATTCATGCCTACAGGTCAGTTTGCCTTAGCCTGTTTTATGTGAAGGTTTCGGGTGCTGATTGTCGTAGGGACACTCCCACGATCCTAGGAACCTGGGCGCTGATCTGTGCGTCCGAACTATGCAGCACATCGGGCGGTTTGAGGAAGTTTTTGGCTTCTCAGCATCCCTTAATCAAGCGCCCAATTGGCTCGGCTACAATATGTGCTCACAATCCTTTTTTGCCCAAATTGTATTCACTATCGTTCTTCCGGTGAGGCTGTAAATCATGGTTGCGTGGCTGAGAAATAATTCCTTGTTGTCAGGGCTGGCGATCGCCAGCACCCTCATCCTCAGTGTCGGCAGCACTGAACAGGTAGGCGCAGCGGAAGCAACAAGTAGTTTTAGCGATCTATCGGCAGCATCAACGCCGGATGTGCCGCCTTTGGGTACAGCCGACCGTTATCTGCCGGAAGCGGCTGAAGTGCATCTCGTGCTGCGCCTCCGTGAGCGCCGCGTCTACGTCTACCAGGGCGAAACGGTCCTCGCCAGCTATCCCGTCGCCATCGGCACGTCGCAGACGCCAACCCCGACGGGTACGTTTGAGGTATTTCAACTGGTCGAGAATCCGATCTGGCAAAGTCCCTGGACCGGCAAAATCACCGCACCCGGCCCCAACAGTGCCCTAGGGCTGCGCTGGATCGGCTTTGCGTCGATGTCCAATGGGATCATTGGGTTCCACGGCACACCGACCGTCAACTCCATCGGTCACGCTGCCTCCAATGGCTGCGTGCGGATGTACAACCATGACGTGGTTGCCATGTTTAATCAGGTCAAGATGGGCACGACGGTGATCGTCGAATAATCTAGTACAAGGCGGCGGAAATGAGATGCCCATTCAGGATCCGTAGGATGCCTGTATTGTCTGCACTCATCACTCAAAACTCAGAACTCAAAATTCCGCGTAGCGGTACTAGGTCACTCAGCAAGTCGCGTGCCTGGATGGGTGGCAGCGCTTGGCGAGGGTTGACTGCTGCCAGCACTCGAGTCGCCGATGAGTTTCAGGGCACGCCCGTCGGCGCGGATGGAACGGAGGAAAACAGCGATGACCCGACTGAATCGACAAGCTGGGCGAGCTAGCTGTCACCGTGGTGGCACTAGTTTGGGCATTCTTGCGGTCTGCTTGCTCTTGGGTCAGCCGCTGCTAGCGACTGCTCAGCCCGCAGCCGACTCTCAGGCTGAGTTATTCAGTGCTGGTCTGTCACCGGATGTCCCCCCCCTGGGTGAGGCGGCACGTTTTCTCCCCGAGCGGCAGCAACGGTTGATATTGCGTTTGGAAGACCGCCGCGTCTACCTCTACGAAGGCGATATCGTGGTCGCCAGTTATCCGGTGGCGGTGGGTCGCACTGGCTGGGAAACCCCGACCGGGAGTTTTGCCATATTTCAAAAAGTGCAAGACCCAAGCTGGCAGCACCCGTTTACGAAAGAAATCTTTCCACCCGGTCCTGGTAATCCGCTGGGTAATCGCTGGATCGGCTTCTGGACGGATGGCGAAAATTTCATCGGCTTCCACGGCACGCCCAATGAGGAATTGATCGGTCAAGCGGTTTCCCATGGCTGCGTGCGAATGCGGAACGATGATATCGCTGATCTTTTTGAGCGGGTGGCGATGGGGACGCCCGTGATCGTTGAGCGCTGAAATGCTCAGGTTGTCTTTGTGGTCGGTTGGGCATCGGGCAAGATCAGCATGGCGTCGCCGAAGGAGTAGAAGCGATACTGCTCGGCGATCGCCGTCTGGTAGAGGCTGAGTAGCCGCTCACGACCAATCAGAGCGCTGACCAACATCAGCAGACTGGAACCCGGCAAGTGGAAGTTGGTGATCAAGCCATCGACGATTTGCCAGACATAACCGGGGTAAATAAAGAGGTTCGTAGAACCTTGGAATGGTTGGTTGAGGTAGCGGCTGCCACGACTGGCTACTGACCCATTCTGGCTGACCTCAGCCGCGTTTGCAGCTCCCTCGAGCGCTCGCGCTACGGTCGTGCCGACCGCGATGATGCGGCCGCCCGCCTCGCGGGTCTGACGGATTTTGTCCACCGTTTCTGCCCCAATCTCAAACCATTCGGCGTGCATAGCGTGCTGCGTGATGTCCTCGGTTTCGACGGGGCGGAAGGTGCCGACACCGACATGGAGGGTGAGATAGGCGATCGCCACCCCTTGGGCCGCCAACGTTTGCAGCAATTCTTCGGTGAAATGCAACCCAGCAGTCGGTGCCGCCGCTGAACCCATCGCTTCGGCATATACCGTTTGATACTGGTCTGGTTCCGCCTTGGATTCGGTGATATAGGGCGGAAAGGGGATATGGCCGACTTCATCCAGTGCCTCAGCCAACGAGCAACCGTCAGCAAGCTGGAACTGCAACCAGCGACCACCTGTCGCCTCATCACGCTCAACAACCGTCGCCTTTAGGCTGCAAGTGGGCGGCGTCTCGGCTTGCGGCTCATGGCTGAAGACAATTTCGGAGCCGATCTTAAATCGCTTGCCCGGTTTCACCAGTGCCAACCAGCAACCGTCCTCGCGCTCGCGCAACAGCAGCGTCTCAACCGGTGCACCCGTCACTTTGCGACCGTAGAGTCGGGCTGGCAAGACGCGCGTGTTATTCAAGACCAGCAAATCGCCCGCTTGCAGCCAGGTTGACAGCTCGTGGAACTGGCGATGGGCGCAGTCATTGAGTGAGTCAACCACCATCAAGCGGGAACTGTCGCGTGGCACCACTGGCTCCTGAGCAATCAGCTCACGGGGCAAGTCGTAGCGGTAACTCGAGAGTTGGTGGTCAGCACTCATCGTTTGACAACAATTAGAGCGAGTATGAACGGAGCGGACTTTTGAGAATAGACGATGATGAGCTTGGTCGCAAAGCGAATCTAGCGCTCTGACCCAGCCTGGGTAAAGTTCCCCAAGCAAAGTCGGGGATATTTCCCCTGCTATGCGTGCTGGTGATACGCGACACTAGTAAGTGGGAGAGAGACGTAGTCCTCATTTAGAGATGAGCGGGAGGGATCGTGTACTATCTTTACTTTCTAGCCAATGCCAGCTTGACACTTCGTGTCGTCGAACGCCTCACATACTCCGATGACTTAGCCGTTGAATTCATGACCGTCATTCACCAGATCGATGGTTGGATTGTGCGGGTTAAGCTTCAGAATCCAGTGACGCCGCAACAGCATGGTGATTTCATCGCCTATATGACTGAACTAGGTATTCCTTATGAGCCAGAGATTCGGATTCAGATGGCTCTCTGGAGTTTGGAAACTGGGCAGTCTCCAATCGAGGTGATGCGCCGCTATCAGGTGGCAGTCGTTTCGCACGGTAAGCCGGACAAAAGCGATATTGAAGCTTTTCGTCACCAGTTTACGCGCGGTCTGGGGTACTGCCCCGAAACCCTGGCTTAGCCAGCGAGTTAGCGGTGTGATTGTTGTGACATCACGACAAATTGGCTTTTGACAGCAATTTTAGGCGCGGGCATTCAGCTTGCGCCTACTGGCTTTTTGGGGTATTTGGGCATGGATGGCACAGCTACTGAGTCATTCAGTCCCCAATTCCCTAGGGGCAGTCGCAATTTTTGCGTTGCTAAAATCTCATTTTACTCATTAAGCGCAAAGTCGCACAGTTTTCAGGAGGCTTAGCGCGAAGTTGTTATCCGTCCGGGGGTAGAAATCGCGATCGCCTCTTGCCGGCGCTGCCGTCAGTCTGAGTCGCTCGTATACTATGAACGGAGTCGCTTGTGTTGCAGCATCACTCCTCCATCAAGACACCACCACTATGAATGCCATCGCCCACAGTGAGCTAACCGGACGGCTCGTGCTCAATCGCCAGACCACGGAGAAACTGGGAACGGTTGAACAGTTTTGGCTCGATCCGCACGTCCATCGGGTCTGTGGGCTGATTTGTCAGGCGGGTCTGCTCAACCGCCAGCGTCAGTTTATCGCTTGGGAGCGACTTGAGAGCATTGGCCAGGACAGCATCTTGGTGAACAGCACGGGGGGGATCGCTGACCCCGACCCTCCCCCCAAGTCGGCGTTGATCGTGGGCCACGAACTCTGGACGGACAGGGGTGATCGCGCCGGTAAGATCGTTGACTTTTGCTTTGAGCCGGAAACTGCCGCCGTCAGCGTTTACCTCTTCGCGACCAGTGGCTGGCGTGGCGTGCTAGAAGGGCTGTACAGCCTGCCGCCGGTGGCGATCTCCAGTGTGGGCGATAAGCGGGCGATCGCCCTCGCAGCCACCATTCAGCAGGCGGAGAAATATCAGCCAGGAACCAATCTCAGCCGTCGTCTCGCGGAAGCCAAGGATTTTCTGCAAGATGATTTTGAGCAAACCAAGGCACATTTGGGGAGTGCTTGGCAAGAAACACAGGCAGCAGCCACGAAGCTGCGCGATCGCGCCAGTGACTCAACTGAGACCTCATCCGAGGAGCAGCAGCAGTAGGCGATGCGTTACCTCCTGGTAGTCGGCCTCGGTTTGGCAGCGGCGGCGGTGCTCCTCGCCCTCCAAAATCCAGTGTTGGTCAGCGTGCGACTCTTTGCCGGGTCACTGGTGTTGCCGCTGTCATTGTTGCTGATCGTCGTTTTGGTGTTGGGTGCAGCGATTGGCATTCTCTGCTTGCTGCCCAGTCTGCTGCGAGCGACGAGCAGTGCCCAGAGACAGCGCTACCAGCTCCGTGAGTTGCAGCAGCAGCTCGATCAGGGCTACGAGCTTCAGACCGTCCAAGACAAGCGGATTCGCTATCTCGAAGCGCATCTCAAAACGCAAAATTTGGGTGGCGATCGCCCGCCGGACTGAAGCAGACTGTCCTATTGGGGAGCTTACAAATCTGGGCAGGATACTACTCCGTCTCCCGATAGATTTATGACAAGATTGACATCCGGTTAACCTGACCTTAAAGTTTTCTTAAGCATTGATTAGCTACACTTAATTTTGGAATTCTATTCTTGTTTCCGGCTGGTATCGCTAGGGCAAGCCGTCATCCATTGCTGATTTACGAACTTGTGAGTGGAAACGATCATGAAATTACAATCTAACTGGCGCTCTAGTAGCGCGATCGCGACTCTGGCAACAGTGCTCGCCGTAGCAACCCCCGTTGCTGTCAAAGCCCAGGTTCCCACGGTGCGCGTTGATGGCTCCAGCACCGTCTTCCCGATCACTCAGGCAGTCGCTGAGGAATTCCAAGCCGAGCAACGCGGTAATGTGCGAGTAACGGTCGGTGTGTCTGGCACGGGCGGCGGCTTCCAGAAGTTCTGCATCGAAGATGGTACCCACATCTCCAACGCTTCTCGCCCGATCAAGGATAGTGAGGCTGAAGCTTGTGAAGCAGCCGGTGTTGAATTTATCGAGATCCCGGTGGCTTATGACGCGATCTCCGTCGTCGTCAGCGACGAAAACGACTTCATCGAATCGATGACCCTTGAGCAATTGACAATGCTCTGGTCAGTGGAATCCCAGGACGATGTCACGCTCTGGAGCGACATTGACCCCGATTGGCCAGCTGAAGAGATCGAACTCTACGGTCCGGGTGCCGACTCCGGTACCTTCGACTACTTCGTCGAAGACGTGATCGAAGTCGATAGCCGCACCGACTACACCCCCAGCGAAGACGACAACGTCATCGTGCGCGGGGTTTCGGGTAGCGAGTTCGCCCTCGGCTACTTCGGCCTCACCTACTACCTCAACAACCAGGACGAGCTACGGGCGGTCGCCGTTCAAAATGAAGATGGCGATTTCGTCTATCCCTCGGCAGATTCCGTGAATGACGGCAGCTACAATCCCCTGTCGCGCCCCATCTACATCTACGTCAACAAGCAAGCTGCGGAAGACATCCCGGAAGTTGCGGCTTTCGTAGAGTACTACCTCGAAAATGCTGATGATTTCGTCAGTGCAGTGGACTATGTGCCGCTGCCGAGCGAAGACTACGAAGCGGCGATGAACCGCTTTGAGAGCGGCGAAACGGGCGCAATTCGCCTGCGCGAGGGTCTCTAGTCACTGGTGCGCCATCCAACTCTGACTGGATGGCTCGCCAATCTCTTGCAAAGCTTGGCAGCTTGCCTGTGAGGTTGCCAAGCTTTCACCCTTCAAGACAGCACTCTATTGCAGTTCCGGCTGGTGAACCAAACAGCATGATTGACAAGCCCCTTGAGCGTTCTGTCCTTCCCCACACCAAACTGCCAGCTCGCTTCTGGCGCAAACTCGGCGAGCGGCTGATCGTCAGTGTGCTTTTTTTGGCGGGCTTGTCCTCGGTAGCGACCATGGCGGCGATCGTGCTGCTATTGCTCTGGGAATCGCTGGAATTTTTCCGCGTTGTCTCTTTCTGGGAATTCATTACCAGCACTGAATGGACGCCGATCCTGAGTCGCGACAATCCCCAATACGGCATCTTGCCGCTACTCTCAGGCACGCTAGTTAGCGCTGGTGTGGCGTTACTAGTTTCCATTCCGATCGGCACAGTCGCCGCGATGTACCTGAGCGAATTCGCGCTGCCCCGTGTGCGCGACTTCATCAAACCAATTCTAGAGATCCTCGCTGGTGTCCCGACTGTGGTTTACGGCTACTTTGCACTCCTGGTCGTGACACCGGCTCTGCAAACGATCTTGCCCGACCTGGGCACCTTCAATCTACTCAGTGCTGGCATGGTCATGGGCGTAATGATTGTGCCCTTTGTCAGCTCGATCAGCGAAGATGCTATGCAGGCGGTGCCCAGCAACCTGCGGGAAGCCGCCCATGCATCTGGTTCGACCCGATTCCAAGTCGCTTGGCGGGTCGTCTATCCGGCAGCGATTTCGGGCATCAGTTCCGCCTACATTCTCGCCGCTTCACGCGCGGTAGGTGAAACGATGATCGTGTCGATCGCAGCCGGTGGGCTTCCACAAATGGTTTGGAACCCGATGGAGCAGGGCGCAACGATCACCGCCTTCATCGTGCAGGTTGCTAAGGGCGATTTGCCCCGTGGCACCCTTGAATACCAGACCATCTTCGCCGCCGGCCTGACCCTGATCGTGATAACACTCGCCCTGAATATCATCGGCCACTTCCTCGCCAAGCGCTACCGAGAGATTTATTGATTCCCCATGTCTGAGCTATCGCCTGCTGCTCTACTGAGCAACCTCAAAACCCGTCGCGTTGTCAATCGGGGGTTTGCCGTGCTGGGAATCTTGGCGATCGCGATCGCCACGTTGATCCTGCTAGTGCTGCTCTCACAGATGCTGATCCGGGGACTACCACGCTTCTCCGGGGACTTTTTCTTATCCTTTCCCAGCCGCTTTCCCGAAAAGGCTGGCATCCTCTCGGCGTGGGTCGGCACCATCCTGGTCATGCTCGTCACAGTCACCGCCGCCGTCCCCCTAGGAATTGCCTCAGGCATCTACCTCGAAGAGTATGCCCCGAAAAACTGGCTGTCCGACTTCATCGAAGTCAACGTGACCAATCTCGCGGGTGTCCCCTCGATCATCTACGGTCTCTTGGCACTGGGTTTGTTTGTCTACAACCTCGGCATGGGCGATAGCATCCTCACCGCTGGCTTGACCCTAGCGCTACTCATCTTGCCGATCGTGGTTGTCACGACCCGCGAGGCGCTGCGAGCGGTACCCACCAATATCCGCGAAGCCGCTTACGCAACGGGTGCAACTAAGTGGCAAGTCACCTGGGATCATGTCCTGCGCTACTCGCTCAGCAGCATCATGACCGGCGTGATCATCGGTCTCTCCCGGGCGATCGGTGAAACAGCACCCCTGATCACCATCGGGGCGCTGACTTACATTGCCTTCCTACCCGAACCGCCGCTGAATCCCGACTTTCCCTTCGTTCCTTTAACAGCTCGCTTCCCATTTCTCAATTTCCAGCAGCTCTTTGCCTGGCTCCACGCCCCTTTCACAGTGATGCCGATCCAGGTGTTCAACTGGGTTTCACTACCCGACAAAGACTTCCACATCAATGCAGCCGCTGCTGGCAGCGTCTTGATTGGTATGACGCTGACCATGAATGCGTTTGCCATCTATCTTCGCCATCGCTTTCGCAAGGGGATCAAATGGTAGACGAGTCACAAACATCGGAACCGGTGATCGCAGTCAAATCAGGCGTTGAACTCAAAGCCCAAGCCAAGGATCTCAACTTCTTCTATGGCGACAACCGGGTGCTGAAAAATGTCAACTTGCCCGTCCCTGATCGCAAGGTAACGGCATTGATCGGACCATCCGGCTGTGGCAAAACGACGCTGCTACGCTGCTTTAATCGGATGCATGACCTTTACCCCGGCAACCGCTACGAAGGGGAAATTCGCCTCGATGCCCTGAATATCCTCAGCCGCCAGGTCGATCCGATCGAAGTTCGGATGCGCGTCGGCATGGTGTTTCAGCGCCCCAACCCCTTCCCGAAATCGATCTACGAAAATGTTGCCTACAGCTTGCGCGTGCGCGGCCGCATTCGTCGCAGCATCTTGGACGAGTACGTCGAGGGTGCCCTGACCCGTGCGGCGCTCTGGAGCGAGGTCAAGGATCGCTTGCAGGAACCCGCTTTCACACTCTCCGGTGGTCAGCAACAGCGCCTTTGCATCGCCCGCGCCCTAGTCTCCGAGCCGGAGCTATTGCTGCTGGATGAGCCGACCTCGGCGCTCGACCCGATCGCTACTGACAGCATCGAAAATCTGCTCAACGAGCTCAAGAGCCAGGTCAGCATCCTGATCGTGACCCACAGTATGCAGCAGGCGGCACGATTTTCGGACTATACCGCCTTCATGTATCTCGGCAAGATGCTCGAGTTTGGCAATACAACCAATCTGTTCGCCAAGCCTACGAACCCAAAGACAGAAGATTACCTCAGTGGCCGCGTCGGCTAAACAGTTATGAACGAACAGTTCAATTGGTTAGTTTGGTGGCGACAACACTGGTTCCCAGCGCTGCTGGCGCTGTTTTCGGTCGGCTTCCACGGTCTGCTGCTAGCGGTGCCACTGCCCCCCGAGCCTGAGATCGTCGAGGTCGAGGCAGAAGAGGAAACGATCGAAATCACCAGCCTCGTTGCGCCACCGCCACCCGCGCCTTCGCCCTCACCTTCTCCTGAGGTTGTGCCACCGTCCGCTCCGGCTGACCCAACTGCCCCACCACAACTCACGACGGCACCACCACCGCCCAGTAACCTCGTCCCCGCCAACGCGGATACTTCCCAGCCTCCTGACCCTAACCCTAACCCCACACCCCCATCCCAAACACCGCCCGCAACCGATCTACCCCCTCCGCCTCCCGTTGACCCTTCAGGTGAGGGCGCGAACATCGTCGAAGAACTTTATAACCAAGCCCTAGATTTTTTGACGCAGGGTGGCGTTGCTACAGAAGACCGTGCTACTGTCGCGCAGTTTCTGCGCGAGCTACCGATTAGTTTTGTTGAGGATAATCAAAAACCCTTCTTTTTTACTGGCATGCAACTCAAGAGTACCAATGCCTTTGCCTCACTGAATATGTCGCGCATCCCGAACACGCAGGCGCAGTTTGACTTTGTGGAGCCGACTTTGCAAGGGCTTGGGTTCACCGTTACCCAGCCGCCGGGTGAAACGGAGTATGGCGGCGCTGACTTGTTCCGTGTTTCGCGACAACTGGATAATGGTCAAGAACTTTCTTTCTACATGAGTCTGGTCAGTCTCAAGTTGGGGAGCGGTACTTTCTTAGTATTATGGCGCGATAATCCCAACGTCACCCCTTAGTACTGCTAGGCGGAAGCTAGAAGGCAAAAGTCAGAAGTCAGAAGTCAGAAGTCAGAATGCTTGATTTTCAAGGCTTCCAGCAAAGTTGAATCATGTCCTTTTTGAAATAAGCGGCTGTCTCTCTAAAAGGCGATCTCTAGAACCCTGTCGCTTCCCCAATTACGCTCTCTCACTCCGAAGCAGTCAAAGCTTTGAGCAGCAGATTCGTGGTCGCTTCGGCTGAACCGTCCCCCGTCAGTACTACCGCGACGAAGGTTTGCTCGGTCGCCGAAAATGCCACGACCCACGTCGATAGAAGGTGATGTCCCTGCCAATCAGTGCCACCATTCGGCGGCAAGCAGTGCGATACCCTCTGGGTGATCGCTAACCCTGCCGATCAACGACCGCACCTTGCACCAGATTCTTGTGGTGGCTGACCAAATTGTTGCCCATTGCCATCAGCGATCACGAGTGATCGCGGCTAGCGCAGAACCTCTGCCTCTCGACCAGCAATTCGCGGCTGAACAAAGTCAGCGCTGGTTCTGTGGTGAGGTTCCCGCTTGCTGCCACAATGAATCAATGCCGCTTGTGCTGTGAATTGGCGATCGCCCATGTCCCGACCGAAAATTATTGTTCTCGACGACGACCCGACGGGTTCTCAAACTGTTCACAGTTGCCTGCTACTGATGCGCTGGGATGTAGAGACCTTGCGCTTAGGACTAGCAGACGACGCCCCAATTTTTTTCATCCTCACCAACACCCGCGCCCTGACACCGGCACAGGCGACGGCGGTGACGCGGGAGGTTTGTCAGAATCTGCAACAGGCGATCGCCGCCGAGGGCATCACCGATTTTCTCGTCGTCAGCCGCTCCGACTCCACCCTGCGCGGTCACTACCCGGTCGAAACCGATGTCATTGCCGAAGAACTCGGCCCCTTCGACGCCCACTTCCTCACACCCGCCTTTTTTGAAGGCGGCCGCTTCACTCGCGACAGCATTCACTACCTGATCGCCGATGGTCGGGAAGTGCCAGTGCATGAAACGGAATTCGCCCGCGACTCAGTCTTTGGCTACAGCACCAGCTACCTGCCCGCCTATGCCGAGGAAAAGACCCGACAGCGGATTCGTAGTGAGCAGGTTGAGCGCTTTTTGTTGACAGATATTCGGGCTGGCAGCCAGGAACGCCTGCTGCAACTCAGCGGCAACGTCTGTTGTGTCGTTGATGCCGAGACTCAAGCGGATCTCGATCGCTTTGCAGCAGATTTGCTCGCCGCCGCCAGCCAGGGCAAGCGCTTCCTCTTTCGCAGTGCCGCCAGCTTGCTCACCTCGCTAGCGCAACTCGGCCCGCAACCCGTTGCCGCTGAGGACATGGCGCAGTACGAACGCAGCCGCCAACCGGGAGCCGTGATCGTCGGTTCCCACGTCCGCAAGACGACCGCACAATTGAGTGAGTTGCTCCAGGCTCCTGGTGTAGCCCCGATTGAAGTCAATGTGGTGCAACTGCGCGACGCTCCGGAACGCAGTGCCGAATTACTCAACAACTTGCTCAGCCATGTTCGCACTGCCTTCGACCGTGGGCAAACGCCCGTCGTCTACACCAGTCGCGAGGAGTTGCAATTTGCCGACGCGCAACAGCGGCTCGACTTCGGGGCACGGGTCTCGCGTTTGCTGATGGATCTCTTGCAAGGGTTGCCCAGCGAAATCAGCTTCCTGATCAGCAAGGGCGGCATCACCTCCAATGACACCCTCAGCACCGGGCTAAACTTGCAGTCCGCGCGCCTTTTGGGGCAAGTGTTGCCCGGCTGCTCGCTGGTGATCACGCCCAATGACCATCCCCAGTTCCCTAAGTTGCCGGTCGTCCTCTTCCCCGGCAATGTTGGTGACGCGGACGGGTTGGCGATGGTTTATCAGCGCCTGAACAAGGGGCATTGATGCCGGGTTTACCGGATTGGCGGTCTACTGCTTCGCCCAGAGGGTTGCCAGCAGATCGTAGAAAGGCTGCCAGTCATCAGCTTCAGTGATCGACGCCCAGACTGATTCGATTACAGGACGTAAAAGTGCAGTTTGGGGATTGCGATCGCGCAACTGCTCCCCCACCGTCGCCATCGCCTCCAGCGGCAGATCATTCAGCAACTGGTAGTACAGCTTGCGCCACGGCTCCCAGGGAGCCGGGTCAAATTCCCCACCGCGCAAAATTTCTGCCCAATCCTTACGCCAGTAGGGATTGAAGTCGCGCGCCAGTTGAGCAAAAAAGGCATGATAACCAATCTGCGTCTCGTAGAGCAACGCCGTAGTGAGCTGCACCAATTCACGGACAGTTTCGGCAGCAAGTTGGCTCGCATTCAGACCGAGCCTGGCAACCATCAACTGACGATAGGCGCTGAAATAAGCCTCGTCAAATTCTCCGAGACCCGCTTTGAGGTCACTTTGGTTCATCACCAACCGCAGGGGTGTTTGCAGCATTTCCAGGTTCAAGCGGCAAATCCCCGGCTGATTGCCATAGCAATAGCGACCGCCATAGTCAAAGTAGGCAGCGGTGAAGCGCGGCTCGTAGGTGGGAATAAAGGCGTAGGGGCCATAGTCGAAGCTCTCGCCCGTAATCGACATATTGTCAGTATTGAGCACGGCATGGCAGAAACCAGCCGCCGTCCACTGAGCGGCCAGCATCGCCACGCGGCGCACGAGTTCAGCATAGAACTGGGCATCGCGATCTGCCGCCGCCGCCAGATGCGGGTAGTAAATCTCGATTACATGGTCGAGGAGCTGGCGAATCAAATCCGGACGCTGGATGTATTGCAGGCGCTCAAAAGTGCCGAAGCGGATGTGCGAGCGACTGAAGCGCACCATTACTGAGGAGCGTGTTGGCGAGGGTTCGTCGCCGCGCCAAAGATCCTCACCAGTCTCCACGAGACTCAGACAGCGAGAGGTGCGGACGCCGAGCTGGTGCAAAGCTTCCGCCGCCAGCACTTCGCGGACACCGCCCTTGAGCGTCAGGCGACCGTCAGCGGAGCGGGAGTAGGGTGTTTGTCCCGAGCCTTTGGTGCCAAAGTCATAGAGTTCGCCGTCAGTGCCACGCACCTGCCCGTAGAGGAAGCCGCGCCCATCGCCGAGGTAGGGATTGTACTCGCCGAACTGATAGCCGTGGTAGCGCAGCGCCAGGAAGGGACGCGGCCCCTGGAGTAGACCAAAAGCTTCGATGAAGTCGCTGTCGCTGACGGCGGCCGGGTCGAGACCGAGACGGGGCAACAGGCGATCATTGCGAAAGCGCAGCCGCTGCTGGGGAAATTCTGCCGCCTTGACTGGATCGTAGTATTCTTCGCCCAAGGCTTCGAGGGCGGGTTCGTAGTCGAGGCTGAGAAATGGGTTGGTCATAAGCGAGGTTGCACGGCTGCTAAATTGAGTCTCCTTGAGGAGCGAATACGAAGGGCATTTTCGCGTGAAATAAAGCTAGATTCGTAACAATTACATAGTCTTTTGCGTTCTTCTGTTCATGGCTGAGCCTGTAGCGCGAACAGCACGGAATTTTAAGCAAATTGGGCTGGCTGATATGATAATCCCTGATTCAATGTCTGATGGGAACATCCCGCTGTGGCAATCTTTAGCCCTGGTTGCTGGAGTATCTCAGCTCCGTATTTGAGCCACGGATGTAGTACGGTATTCGTGGTCTGCTCAGGATAAACGCAGGCACTGGTTGCCTAGAGAGTGATAGCCAGAATAGTTACAGTGTAAAGCGTTGAACCGATGAGTCACTCCAGAGGCTCCCACTGCTAGAGTGAGCAAACGGTCAAGAATGGCAGAGCCACGCTGAAAGATGGCTGTCAGCAACTGTGCTATCTGTGCCGCGAGTGTGGGAAACGATTCAACGAACGAACCAACACGCCGATGGCACACCTGAGAACTAAGGCTGCTTTCAGTTCGTCACCGTCGCGGAGAGGTAGATGCCAGTCGTCGGGTTAGGCGATCGTCAGCTTTTGCATCCTTTGATTATAAAGCTGGGAAAGTGGACAACAAGGAAAGGCAAATTCAACCTCCAATGGTGATTTGGGTAGAGCGCCAGGCAGATCAGAATGTCAAGCTTCGACCCTGGATCGAGCCGCTTACCTTCCAAGCCATGTACGAAAAGCGCTGGCGCGATCGCGCCAGCGCTGGATGCAATCTCACAGTCTAGAAGTAACGAGCGCTTACTTAACGGCTGCCGTCTCTGCTGCCGCTGCGTTCGTCGCAGCTGAACCACCAATCGTACCTTCGCGCTCCAGCAAGGCGATCGCCTCGCGCATCGCCTCGAGACGGGTGTTGACGCGATTTTGTTGCGGCAGCCGATCGAGGATATCGAACTTCTGCAAGCGCTTGCGAACCTTGTCATCGCCACCCGCGATGAAGACCGCCAGCGACTTTTGATAGGCCGCATCGATCGTCTTCTCGAGAGCGAGCGTTGCCGTCACGCCCAAGAGGGGGACATGGTTCAGGTCAATGACGAGAACCTTGTAATTGTCGAGAATCGCCTCGCGCTGGGTGATCGCTTTCGCGGCCCCGAAGCTCATTGGGCCGCCGAGGTCGAGCAACAACAGCTTGCCGCGCGCTTTTTGCATCAGGGCGCGTACCTCCTGGTCGGCGATCGCCTCGTCATCTGGGTTATCCACCGCCTTGACCTGCGTGGCTTGGATGTCGGCTAAGCGCTTGATCGTCAAGATATTCGCCACGAAGACACCAACCCCGACTGCCGTGATCAGGTCGTAGAAGACCGTCATCAGCATGACGCCATACATGATCGCCGCCGCCCGCAGCGAGAGGTTGTGCGCCCGCCGCAAGAACTTCCAGTCCATGATGTCGATGCCGACCTTGAAGGCAATCCCGGCAAGCACGGCCATCGGGATGCTCTCGGTCAGCGGCGCAGCCCAGAGCACGATGATGAGCATGATCAGAGCGCGGGTCAGACCGGAGAGCGCCGTGCGACCCCCCGCTTGAATATTGACCACCGTACCCATAGTCGCGCCCGCACCCGGCAAGCCACCGCAGAGACCAGAGACCAAGTTGCCAATGCCTTGACCAATCAGTTCTTTGTCAGAGTTGTGCTGGGTCTGGGTGAGACTGTCGGCAATCACTGCCGTGAGCAGCGAGTCGATGCAGCCCAGCATCCCCAGCACCAAGCCATCGATGACCATGGTGTTCAGTTGGTCAGGCGCGAAGGTCGGGATTTGGAATTGGGGCAATCCCATCGGGATGCTGCCGCCCGCAAAACTGTCACGAATGCGACTGATATCTGCATCGCCGAAGACGAGCACCGAGACGACTGTGCCAATCACCAAGGCGATTAGCTGGGGAGGCACGAAGCGCTTCACTGGTCTGGGTGTGAGGAAGAGCAGGGCAACGGTGAAGAGACCCAAACCAGCCGCTACGCCATGATCACCGAGGTTGCTCAGCACTTGGGGAAAAGCGCGCAGTGCTCCTAGGACACCGCCATCAGGATTTGCCTGACCCAGCATCGGGCCGAACTGCAAAACGATCAGGATCAAACCAATCCCCGACATGAAGCCAGAGATAACGGTGTAGGGCATGAGCGTGACGTATTTGCCCAAGCGTAGTGCCCCGAAAATAATTTGAAACACACCGGCGAGCATGACCACCGTGAAAGCCATAGCCAGACCGTTATCAGGATTACTGGCCGTTAAGCCCGTGACTACAGCGGTCATCACCACCGTCATCGGGCCGGTGGGTTCTGAGATCAGGGTCGGCGTGCCGCCAAACAGTGCCGCGAAGAAACCGACGAGAACAGCGCCCCAGAGGCCTGCGACCGGGCCGACACTGGAGGTCGTCCCGAAGGCAGTAACACCGAAGGCCAGCGCCATTGGTAGGGCAATTACGGCAGCAGTAATGCCGCCGAAAATATCGCCCCGCACATTGCGAAAGTGAATGCGGTTAGCGATTTGCATAGGGTTTGGCTTAGATCTAGATTGAAATCTGGATTCCCAGTTAGTTGATTAAGAGGATGTCTGAAAAGTCGGCCGTCACTCGGGCAAGATAGGTGTTTCAGTAAAATTGACAGGGTTGGCTAGAAAACTCAGCCTCTGGATTGCGGGAGGCTGAGCCAACAGGTTCTGAGCAATGTCCGAGCAATATCCCCGTGGCTATTCAGCTTGGGGGAGATGGTCGCCATTTTATCAAAGAGGTGCGATCGCTTGAACAATGATTCACATCGCAAAACACGGGCTAAACCAGGCAGTGCAGCACCAAACGGCTGAGGCGATCGCGCAATGTCGCCAGCCCGAGGCGATCGCGCGCGGCGATAAAAGCGGCATCGGGAAATAGAGACTTCGCCATATTCACCGCCTCCGTCGGGGCGGCATCGAGCTTGTTGAAGGCCAGCAACATCGGCCCCGTCGCAGCGGGCATTTCTGCCAAAATCGCCTTCACGGCGGCAATCTGATCCGACCAAGCGGGATGCGAGAGATCGACGACGTGCAAGAGCGCATCGGCCTCAGTGACCTCCTCCAGCGTCGCTCGGAAAGCATCGACCAGCGCGGGGGGTAGGTCTTGGATGAAACCGACGGTATCGGTCAGCAGCACTGTGACCGTTTCTCCTGTCTCCGGAGCGGTCAGGGGCAGGCGGCGGGTCGTCGGGTCAAGCGTGGCAAATAGTTGGTCAGCGGCATAGGCATCGGCACTGGTGAGGGCATTGAGCAGCGTCGATTTGCCCGCATTGGTGTAGCCGACGATGGCGATCGTCGGGACTTCCTGGCGCTGACGCTGCTGGCGCAGGCGGCTGCGGTGGGCTTGCAGCTCATTCACCTCGCGCTGCAAGCGGGCAATGCGGCGACCGATGGCGCGGCGCTCCGTCTCTAGCTTGGTTTCACCGGGGCCGCGGGTGCCGATGCCGCCGCCGAGTCGGGACATGGCTTGGCCGCGGCCGGTCAGACGCGGCAGCATATATTCCAACTGTGCCAGCTCGACTTGGAGCTTACCGGCGCGGGACTGGGCCCGCTGCGCGAAGATGTCGAGAATGACTTCGGTACGATCGATGACCCGTACTCCACAGCGGCGTTCTAGATTTCGCACCTGGGCGGGTGAGAGGTCGCGGTCGAAGGTGATGAGACTGATACCCAGGGTCTGCACGGTGAGCGCGATCTCGTCTACTTTGCCCGCGCCGATGACCGTCTGGGGGTGGGGACGCGATCGCCGCTGGCGCACCGTCTGCAAAACTTCGCCCCCGGCTGTATCGACTAATCGTGCCAACTCCGCCAGACTGTCTTCAAATTGCGGCGCGGTCATCGCCTCGGTGTGCAGGCCGACGAGTAGGACGCGGTCGTGGCTGGGATCGACCTGCTGCGCCACATACTCGCGACGAAACTCAGCTTCGAGGTTTTCAACTAGATCGAGAAAGTCTTGTTTGGTCAGGGCCTCCAAGCTCAGGGGTGTCGAAACCTGCCACTGCGGCTGATCGAGGACTTCTGGGTCGCTCTGGGGCACGAGATGCGCTAGATAAGCAGCTTCGACATAGCCGGTCGCGCCGCCGCCGCGCCGCTCGAAGCCACTGCCGGTCAGCGCCAGCATTACCAGGGCATCGAGTCGCTGAATTGCCATCGCCGTCAAGCTATCATTGCCGGGGGCGGCTTCTTTCAGCTTCGTTGCCAGACAGCGGATGCCGCAGAGTCGCTCGGCCCCGTAACGCGGCAGTTCGAGCAGCGGAATCTGGGTCTGACGCGGCGAGCCAACCCCGACGCGAATCACTTGACCGCGACGGTTGATGTAGGTGCAGACGGGCTGCTGGAGGTCAGTGCTGATGGCGGCGAGACGCTGGGCGAATTCTGGCGTTGTGAAGCGATCGCCTGGTAAACGTTGCTGGTAGAGCCGCCGCAACTGCTTCACCTGACTGGATTTGAGTCCCTGGAGGTTGCCGTAGATCGTTTCGATAAGAGGTTTGTAGTAATCCTGTAGTTGTCGATTGTAGCGAATGTACTGGCGCTTCGGGGGGGTCACCCGCGACAGACTCAATGAACGCTTATCCTAGGAAAGGTGCAAAGCGAGCCAGAGCAGCCGGGAGCTGAGAATGATGAACCAAATGGGTGCGGCACTCAAAATTGCCGCGATCGGGGATATTCACGACCAATGGGAACCGGCTGATAACGAGATCCTCGAACGTCTCGGCGTCGATTTGGTGCTGTTCGTTGGCGATTTTGGCAATGAAGCGGTGGGCGTGGTGCGTTGCATCACCGCGCTGCAACTGCCTTACGCGGCGATTTTGGGCAATCACGATGCTTGGTACAGTGCCTCTGACTGGGGCCGCCGCCAAGCGCCCTATGACCATCGCCACGAAGATCGGGTGCAGCAACAGTTGGATTTGCTCGGTGCGGCGCACGTTGGCTACGGTTGCCGCAATTTTCCCGAGCTTGGGATTTCAATCATCGGCGCGCGGCCGTTTAGCTGGGGCGGCCCGACTTGGCGCAATGAGGGTTTTTATCGCGATCGCTACCAGGTCACCAATTTTGCCGAATCCACAGCGCGCATCGTAGCAGCGGCGCAGACCGCCACTTGTGAAACCCTGATCTTCCTCGGTCACAATGGCCCACATGGTCTGGGCGATCGCCCCGAAGCTCCCTGCGGCCGCGACTGGGAACCGCGCGGCGGCGACTATGGCGATCCGGATTTCGCGGCGGCGATCGGGCAAACACGGCTGGCGGGGAAACGGGTTGCCTGTGCTGTCTTCGGACATATGCACCACCAGTTGCGGCATCGGCGCGATCGCCTGCGCGAGCGACTCGGTACCGACGCGGCCGGGACGGTCTATCTCAATGCCGCCCAGGTGCCGCGCATGATCAAACGAGCGGGCGATCGCCTCAGTAATTTCTCACTGCTGACTTTGCGTGCGGGTCAAGTCGAGTCGGTGGAACTGGTCTGGGCCGATGGCAACGGGGCGATCGCCAGTACCGAGACACTCTACCAACTCCGCCAGCCCGCCACTCGCTGAACCCCCGCTCACGACTCAGACAGCGTACGATGATGGCTCAAAGCCTCTGCGACTGGCTGAGAATCGACGGCAACCAGCGACACCAATGTTACTGCGATGCCACCACACAATGCCCTGGCAAAGCCGCCGCGTAGATTTCACGGCACTCCCCTAGTCCATGTTCATGATCTGGAAACTTGACCTGATTGTGTCTCAGGATTTGACCGACACTGTTCTATACTGAAACTTAGATTGCAGATCGCCATTGGTCTGCTAACCAAACCGTCGTGACCTGAATCATGACCAACCAGGTGTTTGCTAGGCGTCAGTATTCGCGGTGGCTGGCGCTGTTGGGGTTGCTGGTTTTGGCGGCCCTGGGATTTTGGGTGTGGCAGCGATCGCCCGGTGCCCGCGCGCAACGGCCATCACCCTTACCCCAAGATCCACGACTCCAGGCCTACTTCAATCAAAACCAAGCTCAGAGCGCGGACTACCGCGATCCCTATCGGCAGCTTGAGCGTCCTGGTGACGACCTCGAACAACAAGTGATTGACGCTATCAACAGCGCTCAAATCAGCATCGATGTCGCAGTGCAAGAATTACGATTGCCCCGCATTGCCCAGGCGCTTGCGGCCCGTCACCAAGCCGGTGTGCCGGTGCGCGTGATCATCGAAAACAGCTACAACCGCGCCTGGGGGGATCTAACCCCAGCGCAAGTGAACCAGCTCGAACCGCGTGAGCGTGATCGCTATGATGAATTTGCCGCTCTGGCGGATGGCGATCGCAACGGCCAACTCACCCCCCAAGAAATCGCCCAAGCCGACGCCCTGTTGATCTTGCGGCAAGCAGGTGTGCCGCTACTCGACGACACGGCAGATGGCAGCAAAGGCGCGGGGTTGATGCACCACAAATTTCTAATCATCGACGGCACTACAGTCGTGACCGGCTCCGCCAACCTGACCCTGAGCGGCACTCACGGCGACCTCCTCGATCTGGCTACACGCGGCAATGCCAATAATTTGCTGAAAATCCTGGATGTCTCCTTAGCAACCCTATTCACGGAAGAATTTAACCTCATGTGGGGTGATGGGCCGGGTGGACAGACCAACAGCCGCTTTGGTCTCGGCAAGCCCTACCGCCCCGCGCGGGTGCTGCCAGTGGGCAATACGCCAGTGACCGTCCAGTTTTCGCCCAGCTCGCCGAGCCAACCCTGGGCACAGAGCACCAACGGCACGATCGCGCAGGTGCTAGCGGGTGCGACCCGGTCTGTCGATTTGGCGCTGTTTGTGTTCTCGGATCAGGCGATCGCCAATACCCTACACACCCGCGCCCAAGCTGGCGTCCAAGTCCGCGTCCTCATCGATCCCAGCTTCGCCTTCCGCGATTTCAGTGAGGGACTGGATTTACTCGGCGTTGCCTTAGCCCGCGACTGCGAATTTGAAATCCACAACCGACCCTGGACGCCACCTGTGACGACGGTGGGTGTCCCGGCGCTACCCCTGGGCGACAAGCTACATCACAAATTTGGCATCGCCGACGGTCGGCTGACCGTGACCGGCTCCCACAACTGGTCAGCTGCTGCCAACCATAACAACGACGAGACTTTGCTCATAATCGATAGTCCGGTCGTGACCGCTCACTTTCAGCGAGAATTTGAGCGGCTCTATCAACAGGCGGCGCTGGGTGTGCCGGAGCGTGTCCAGCAAAAAATTCAAGCCCAGCAGGCAAGCTGCCCGCAACTGACAACGGCGCGCTCCGGGCCTTCACTCCAACCGGTCAACATCAATACCGCTAGCCCCGCCGAGCTAGAGACACTTCCCGGCATCGGCCCCACCCTGGCACAGCGCATCGTGGCGGCACGGGCACAGCAACCCTTTATTTCCTTGGACGATCTCGACCAGCGCGTCAAGGGAATCGGGCCTAGCCTACGCCAGCAATTAGAAGGACGAGTTGCTTGGTGAATTCGCGGACTGAGCCGAGGATTCAGAACTTACCACCTCGGTGTTAACACTGAGATCACATCAGCCCGCCAGCCTGTCTGAGGATCTGTCCCCGGGAAAGTTTACAATCGCCAAGAATTTTTTAAAGATCGAATGAAGATTGCAGTCTGGCGGTTTGCAGGGTGAAGATCACCCGCGAAAATGAAAGCAAGAACGGAGCAGGTTCATCTACGTTTGGACGTCTGAGATCCAGTTATCGCCAGTCCATTCATACCAACACTAGAGAATTAGGGAAATCATGACCAAGGCAGTTTCTAAATTAGTGCAGCGCTCCGCCCTCTTGACTGGCGGGGCTTTGATCACCACCGCCGCTCTCCTGGTGGCTGAACCTGCGGCAGCAATTCGCATTGACTTCGACGAATCCAACGTTGTGACTGGGCCTGGTGAGATCATCACTGACCAGTGGGCAGCCGACTACGGCTTGACTGTGAGCGCCACGGACAAGGGCGGCAAAAATAGCAGAAATTTGTTGCTCTTCAACTCCAGCTGCGACCCAGTCGCCAATGATGGCTCGACCGACGACCTGACCCTCTGCACGGGCGGCGATCGCGACCTGGCAACCGGCGTCGGTTCTTACCGCAACAATAACTGGGACATCGATTATGACACGCCAGATCAGGGTAATGTCCTGATCATCCAAGAGGGCGGTGACCTCCTTAATCCCGATGACCATGCTGGCGGCGGTTGGATCAACTTTGACTTCGCTGAAGCGCTGACCTTCCAGTCAATTGGCTTCCTGGACTTGGATGATGCCGGTCTGCCGGATTTCTTGTTCACCTTCGCAGATGGTTCTACGCAGCTCTTCAAGGATATGGAGGACAGCGATCCTGAAGTGACGATCGTGGGTCAGTCCAGTCAAACCAGGGGCAGCAACACTATCTACAATGCTGAAAACTCCTTGCGTGAGTACAGCTTCTACCTAGATAACGTGGTGAAGGCGAGTGTGAAGCTGCCCAGTAGCGGTGCGATCGCTTACCTAGATGTGGACTACAACCAGGTTGAAGTCCCCGAACCGATGGCAATGGCTGGCTTAGGCGTGATTGCGGGTTCGCTGCTCGCCGCTCGCCGCCGCCGCAACTTGGGCTAGGGCTGACAAGCTAAATAGAGTGATTCATCATTAATTGAGGCAGGGGTTAGAGGCTGGTCGTTACCAGCACTGCCCCTGCCTTAGTTTTACGGTTTGTGTGCCTGACAGGTGATCGCCTGCATTCCAGTTGCTCTAAAACAACGGACTCGTCCCCGGCGCACATTCCACCACGGGCGTCTCGCTGGCGGTGTTCAAGCTGGGGGGTGGCGGCGGTTCTAGTGCGGGTTCGTCAGCTTCACAGAGACCGCTCACCATCCTCGTATCCGGCCCCGACCCAACCGCGAATACGCCGCCTACAAATCCGGTGAGCGTATCCAACTTCGGTATGGCAAACGTGGTCACATTGCCATCGGATTGCAGTGTGATTTCATAACGATAGTTTTCCGTTTCCGGCTGGATGCCGAGGTCGAGCGGCTCAATCGCGTCCGCAAACGCGCCCGTTTCCAAGAAATACTCTTGCTGGGCACGGTTGAGGGCATCGATATTGATGCGTGCTTCGGATTGGCGGGTGATGTTGGCTTGGTTGAGAAAGCTGGGTAGGACGATCGCTGCAATGATCCCCAACACAATCGGCAACCCCAGGCAACCACAACCCACCCCACCCACGATAAGCAGGATCTTGGTGGTGTTATTTCCTGACGGCGGCGACGGAGTTAATTCAGGCGTGGAATCTCCGGTCACGGCTGAAAGTTCCTTAAGCGAAAGGACAAGTCGCGATCGCCGACGGCGCGAGTCGCCAATACCCAAACTGTAGCATCCTCATGCCAGCCGTCCAGTCAGTGCCCAGCTAGGCCCTAACGCGGCTCGGTCAGGCGCTGGGGCGATCGCTCTAGACGTAGCGGCATTTGCAATGGCGCGGGCGATGATTCGGAGTCGAGCGCGCGCAAACTGTCCAGCAAAGCCGCGCGGATGCGGCCTTTGGGTTCTTCGGTCAAGAGCAGGCGAAAATACTCGCGCAACTCGCGGCGTTGCGCTGATTTCAGCATCGGGCTGAGTTGCCGCAACTGACGGATGGCGATTAAGCGTTGCAGTGGTTTCGCGGCCGTCAGGGCGAGCAACAAGCGCTCGTAGCGCTCATCCTCACGTTCGAGCTGACGGCCGAAGACTTGCCAACTCAAGAGTCCCAAGGTGAGCAAAGTGGCTCCGGCTTGGGCGATCGCCCCCACCGCCACCCAGCGATTCGGCGCATTCACCCAAGCCGTCAGGGCAATGTAAGTTCCCAAGGTCGCAAGGCTGCCAGCGCCGACTGCGATCACCAACTGGCGCTGCGGTTGTTGCCAGTAGTCGTAGAGTTGCGCCCAGTAGCGTGACCAGGGCTGGGTCTGCAAGCTGTAAGCGCCTCGCATGGCGATCGCGCCCAGGCCAGTCGCCGCCACCAGCTTCCAGTTCCAAGCCAGCAAAACCATTGTCCCCGCCGCACCACCGCCCCAGAGCAGCAGCAAGCCCGACTGCCGCGAACCCATGAACTGATGCAATTGTCGCTCCAGATTGACCAAGATGGGCGATCGCAGCGGTCGTAGCGGTGGTTGGCGAGGAGAGACCACAGAGTTGTCAAGCATACAAATTTATGCAGTTATCCTATCACTCCCGTCGTAGCCTGCGAGTAGTGAATTTCTGTCCTCCTAGGGCAAGGGCTGTGGCGGCGGCAGCGATCGCCGACTGCCACGATTACGAGCTTGGCGGCGCGCTTGCAACGAGACCACTTCCGCTTCATTGCCCTCACGCGCCACCCGTACCAACAACCCAGCCAAGATCAGACTGGCAATCAGCGAACTGCCGCCATAGCTAAACAGCGGTAACGGTAGACCCGTCGTCGGCAGTGCCCCCGTGGCAACCCCAATATTGATCAGTGACTGACCGACCAAGAAAACCGTGACGCCAACCGCCGTCAATTGCTGCACGGCTTGGGGAGACTTGAGCGCAACCACCAAGCCAAACGTCGCATAGGTGAGCAGCAACAGCAGTAATAAAAAGCTCCCCACCAACCCAAATTCTTCGGCAAAGACCGCAAAAATAAAGTCCGTATATTGAATCGGCAGATAAAACAGCTTCTGTTGCGACAGCCCAAAGCCTGTCCCCCACAGACCGCCCGAACCCACAGCTAACAAGCTTTGGATCAGTTGATAGCCATCATGCATCGGATCTGCCCAGGGATCGAGGAAGGACATGATGCGCCGTCGCTGATAGTCCTGGGAACCGATACTGATCAGTGCTAGCACCATCCCTCCCCCGGCAGTCGCCAACATCTGCAACCAAGGCAACCCAGCCGTCAGCGCAATCAGCCAAATCGCCAATCCGCAAAGTGCCGCCGTACTCAAGTTGGGTTGCAACAAGATGCCACCGACAGTCAAAGTGAACACCCCCAGCCAGAATAGGCGCGTCGGCCACCGCAAACGCGACCAGTTGCTAAAGACCGTCGCACATTGCAAGACCAGCAGCGGTTTGATCAATTCCGACGGTTGCAGCGGCAGCGAGCCAATCGCCAGCCAGCGCGTCGCTCCATTCACCGTCGTCCCTACCCCAGGGATCAAGACAATGAGCAACACCCCAACCAGCAATAGATAACCCCACTGGGCGAGACTGGTCACGTAGCGCAGGGGCGTGCGTACCAAAACACTGAAGCCAATCAAGCCCAGAAAGGCCCAGAGAATTTGGCGCTTAAAATAGTACAGTCCGTCGCCGAACTCCGCATCAGCCACCGGGTAGGACGCCGAAAACAGTACTACGAGGCCGATGCCCAGCCAAAGTAGCGTCAGCCAACGCAGCAGCCGCGCTTCGGCTGACCACTCCAGCACATTAGGATTGAAGAAGGGAATAATCTGGCGTAACGGTTGGAGCAAGGCAGTCACAACCTCGTGGCTAACATAGTCAACATCGACCGCATGATAGCAAGTGAGTCGGCCTGGGCGCTAGTACTGCTCGGCACAAACAAGCTAGCTACAAGCCCTACGTTCCTACAGAATGAGCCGATGTCTCCGACACACTAGCGCGAACATTGCTACTCCAAATCATTCTCCCAGAAACGTGTAGTCTTACCCAGAAGTGGCTGAAACCCCTACTGAGCCTAGGATGCAAATCCCAGGCTCAGAGCGAAAACCCATTGCAACGGGTGCGGCATTGGGTGCGGACGGCCACTAAGCGCCAGGAAGCAGATATGAACTGCGTTTGCCCAACTTTTGGGTGAAGGACAGCAGGGAGATGCGATTGATTCAGGCTGAAATCCTTTCCTTGTCTGGGTTCTGGCTGTATGGTTATTTCGACCAAGGCTGAGACCCCCCGTCTGATGAACCCGCCACCTGGGACGCATCAAAGCGCCTTCGGGGTTTCTCAAAGCTATTTGAAACGACTCTCACTGACGAGATGCCGTAGCCTTAGTCGCCTAAAAAAGGAAGGGTGCTGCATTGCAGCACCCCCAGAGAGCATCAGGTTAGAAGTTCGCTCAGTTCAGCACTGAGTCTCAACGGCGCTTGCGCGCCCCTAGCATTCCGACGCCAACCAGCGCCAGAGCTGCCAGTGCCGTTGGTTCCGGCACTTCTTCCTCGGTCGGAATCTCGAGTGCGCCCGCCAGCGCAACGCCATCATTGCCACACTCTAGAATCAGGTGCGCCATGAAGCCGTTGATGCCGCCTGGGAGCACAGTGCCCAGCAGCGCCTTGTCGATGGCGATGCCGAAGACATCTGAGCCAACTGCATCGAAATGCGCGAAGTCCAAACCGTACTGACTATTCAGAACCGACTTGGTCAGCATCGACACGTCGCCAATCTTCGTGCCTGACTGCATGGCGCTCATGAATGGCGTATTCCCATCCTTCGGATTCGCTGCCACCGCGTCGCTGTAGAAGTAGTCGTAGACTGCATCCGACGTGGCTAGATCCGTGCCGTAGGTATTTTCTTTGTCAAAACCCTTGTTGTAGTAATTCTTCAGGCTGCTGTAGTGACCCGTGTGGTTGATGTTAGCGAAGTCGTTGATGTCACCACCGGTAACGCCCGTGTACAAACCGGTTTCAAAGTCGGTATCGTTGGGTGCGAATTTGATCGCCAGCATACTGCTACTGCCATTCGCGACATCAAAATCTTCACCGGAGAAGTTGAGGAACAAGTCCCCGTGGGTGAGGTTTTTGCCGCTGTTCTCATCAAAGTTCAAACCGCCGCTGATCGCGAAGATAAACTGATCGCCCGCGTCGTAAGCCGCCAGACCTTTGTAGTCGTAAACCTCGCCGCCGGAGCCATCGCTGAACGAATCAATGCTGTAGTTCCAGCCGTTGTGCAGCACACCCGCTTCAGCTTGCGGTGCCGCAACGGCAAACGCACAAGCCACAGCGGCCGTGCTGACCGAGATTTTACCCAAATTTGCAAATTTCATTGTCCTCTCCCCTAGCATCTACTGAAGTGAATTTCCCAATTTGTCCGAATCTCCCTGGGGGCGACCGGAATCAAAGAATCAAAGCCGTGCCCAAATTGACCTGTACCGTTAGGTAATTTGGTGGCTGTGGGTGACACCCTGTTCCCTTTGACCATGAGTCTAGGGCAGGCAATTCAGAGTTTCTGCGGTGGCGGGGGCGTTCTCATCGAATCTTCATTTTGTTCTCAGCGAGCTTAAAGGTTCTGTGTAGGAAATGCATCAGAAAGCGTAGGGATGGGATGGATGATTGCCCTGCGATTACGAATATTTACAGTTGCGAATTGCTGCCAAAGTTCTGCAAAGGCTTGACTGACAATGGTTTCAGCGATTTGGATCAGTTTGGGGAACGACTGGGCGATCGCGATCCCCGGGACTCCGACTCCTGGTTATCACGGCAAAAATCGGGGATCAAATTGCGAATTTGGCTGCTTTTTCAGTACAACCACTGAGCTCACTCCGCACAACTACTGAACCGTTGAGGCTCAGGCGTGGCGCTTGCGAGCACTGACCAAGCTCATGCCTACGTGTGCCAGCGCTGACGAACCGCAGCATCCGCGTCCAGCTCCGCGGGCGGCTACCACTGCGGAGCCAATTGCTGACGCCAAGCGTTCCGGCTCGCCCCCCTTGGCTCGGGAAAGATCTGTGATAAGCTAGCCGCGATTACCCAGTCCGCATCATCTACACTCCCACCCTCTGGTTACTCACACACTCAATCCATCACCTATGAGTTATTCCCACCCCTGGCAAAAAGCGCTTGCCGTCGCTGCTGCTGCAACCCTGGCGACCAGTTCCCTACTCCTGCCTGCTCGTGCTCGCGCCACTGAGACTGAGGCAACCGCGATCGCCCAGACCCTTGCTGCACCCCGCCCTGGTACATTCTGCGCCGAGAGCCTCGACCCGGCGATTAGCGCCATCGTCGATCGCGGCGGCCTCGCCCAGGGTCGTTGGGGCATCCGCGTCGAAA
>JAAUTY010000041.1 GCA_012031265.1 Spirulinaceae cyanobacterium SM2_1_0
TGCTCGCTCGCCGGCCCCGCCAACTCTCCGGGGGTCAAAAGCAGCGCGTTGCCTTGGGGCGGCGATCGCCCGCAACCCGCAGGTCTTCCTCATGGACGAGCCGCTATCCAACCTCGACGCCAAACTGCGCGCCGAAACCCGCGCCCAGATCGTCACGCTCCAGCGCCAACTGGGCACAACCACAATCTATGTCACCCACGACCAAACCGAAGCGATGACGATGGGCGATCGCATCGCCGTCATGAATGCCGGGGAAATCCAGCAACTGGCCGAGCCGCTGACCCTCTACAACCAGCCCGCTAATCGTTTCGTCGCCGAGTTCATCGGCTCACCGCCGATGAACTTCTTGCCGGTCACCATCCAGCCACCCTCCACCATCCTCTCCCAACAATTTCGCCTGACGCTGCCGCCGGAACGCTGGCAGCCCATGCTTAGCCAGCACCACGGACAAACGCTCTGGCTCGGCATCCGCCCTGAGCACCTCAACCTCAGCCCCGCCGCCCCCAAAAACCTGGCGGTGCAGGTCGATCTCGTCGAAGCGCTCGGCAATGATACTTACCTCACCGTACATCTCGGCGATGACCCGGCCGTCCGCTTGCGGGCGCGTGTGCCGCCGGAGCAGACAGTGCGGGTCGGCGAAGCACTCTGGCTATCATTGCAGGTTGAAAAAGTCCACTTTTTCGACCCCCAAACCGGTCAAAATCTCCGGCCGACAGGCTAAAGCTTGTATCCTGAGACCTCTTATTTCTTGAATCTCTCCCTTTTTTCCGCCTTGAGGGACTAGTACAAGGCGGCCATAAGATGCCCATTCAGGATCTGTAGGCTGCCCGTATTGTCTGCACCCATCACTCAAAACTCCGCGTAGCAATACCAGGTCACTTGTGCGCCGACCTCATAATGCCCTCGATGAGCCTTGTGTATACGGTCAGACTCTTGATCATACGTGCCATCGTGACAAAAGTTTACACGGTCAAGGCCACACCTTCACAAGTTTTTCACAACCTGCTAGCTATGCTCGACTTCAAAGTATCAGCATCGGCTTGGGGGCAACGAGGTCGCCGTCATGAAACTACAGCAGAAATTTGGTTTGGGCTTTCTCGCTTTTTCAGCTCTGGCGGTGGGATTAACGCTGGTCAATGGACACTCTAACCGTGTTGTCCACCAAAACTTTCTCACTGTGTCTGAAGCAATTGAACCGGCACTGGGCGAATTGCAGGCTGCTCAGATCGCGGCATTGCGGCTGATCCTCGAGGCCGAAAGCTTTACCCTACTGGAGGTCTATAGTGAAGCGGGTGTTGAAGCCGAAGAAGGGCCGGAAGAGGAGCGAGAGGAACTTGTAGAAGCCTACGCAGCGTTTCGGGTCGCATTCGACAACTACCTCGCGCTCGCTGAGCAACACGAGCACGCTGCTGGCGAACCGGGTCATACTGAGCACGAGATCACGACACTGCAAACACGGGTTCAGGAATTTGATGAGAGCGTCAATGCCTTTATCGAGTTTATTCCTCAGAGCGAGGGTCGAGGCAAGGAATTGTTCGAGAAGGTCGAGCGCCTAGAGACGGACGCCGAAGATATGTTGGTGACGTTGGATGCGGCGATCGCCACAGAACTCACTGCTCTCCGGCAAGCCAACGCCCTCACGCAGTCCCGTGTCACCCGCGCCTTCATGGTCAACGTGACTGCTCTAGCGATTTGTTTGGCGATCGTGCTGCTCTTGCACTTGCTGATCAAACGCAGCATTGTCACACCCCTGATGGCGCTGACTCGTCAAGCTCGTGAGTTTGGGCGTGGCAACCTCGAGATGCGGCTAGAGACCCGCTCTCGCGATGAAGTCGGCGCGCTCGCTCACGAATTCAATCAGATGGCCGACAGCTTACAAGAGAGTACGGTGTCCAAAGCCTACGTGGACAGCGTGCTCAACTCGCTCAGCGAAATTTTGTTGGTGCTTGACCTCGATGGCAATATTGTCCAGGCTAATCCCGCCGCTTTTGCCTTGCTGCAATGTCCTGAGTCGGAGTTGCTGGGTCAGTCAGTCACTCGGATTGTGCGCGGCGAAACGGTGCTGATGGCTCTGAAACAATTACCAACTGAGCCGGAGTTGGTGATTCTGGCGCAAGAGGTGGAGCTATTGGCCTACGGCGGGCAACACCCAATCCTGGCAACACTGTCAGCAGCGCTGATGCACGACCGGGACGGCAATCTCCAAGGGATTGTTTGCTTAGCTCAGGATATCTCCGAGCGCAAGGCAGCTGAAATTGCCCTGCGGGAATCGGAAGCCAATTATCGCCACCAGACTGAGGAGTTGCGGGAGCTGTTGCAGAAGTTGCAGCGCACGCAGGCACAGTTGGTGCAGAGCGAGAAGATGTCCTCGCTGGGGCAACTGGTGGCTGGCGTTGCTCACGAAATCAATAATCCGGTTAGCTTTATTCACGGCAACATCCAGCACGCCGAGAACTACGCCAATGAATTGCTGGAACTGGTGCAGCTGCACCAGCGCCAAGATGCCGAGGCGCAGGCAAGGCTGAGCGAGGTCCGGGCAGGTTTGGATCTCGACTTCATGGCGCGCGATTTGCCGCAACTGTTCGGGTCGATGCGGATGGGTACGAGTCGTATTCGCGAGATTGTGCGGGCGCTGCGCAATTTCTCGCGCCTCGATGAGGCCGAGTTCAAGGACATCGATATTCATACTGGTATCGACAGCACCCTGCAAATCTTGGCGCATCGCTTGCGATCGCAGGACAGTCACCCGGCGATTCTGGTGGTCAAAGACTACGAGCCACTGCCAGCGATTGAATGCCTCGCCGGTCAGCTCAATCAGGTGTTTATGAACCTGATCGCCAATGCCATTGATGCCCTGGAGACGGTGGAATATCGGGGCAAAATCACGATCCAAACCAGCCTGTTGCCGGAGAGTGACCAGGTGCGAATCGTGATCGCTGACAATGGCCCAGGCATTGATGCGCTCAGCCAAGCGCGCATTTTTGATCCGTTCTACACCACAAAACCGGTTGGCAAGGGCACGGGTCTGGGACTGGCGATCAGTTATCAGATTGTGGTCGAGCGCCACGGCGGCAGTCTGCGCTGTCAGTCGAGTCCGGGACAGGGTACACGCTTCACCATCGACTTGCCGCTGATACCGGCAGTCCATGCGGTGGCCTAGCGACCTGGGTTATGGGATTGAGGTTTAGTGCGGCTGGCTGCCGCGCGATCGCGCGATCGCCGTTAGACTGGAATCGAACCGTGCGACTGGAGTCCGATGCCGCTAACACCCTGGCAGACTGAAGGTAAAGCGCGTTTTCAAGTGGGTAGTGCCTTTTACAATCCCGCCAGCCGCACCAGCCGCGACCTAGGAGTGCTAGCGGCTGCCGTGCAGCGAGCCGCCAGTGACGGATTGCGTCTGCTCGATGCCACGAGCGGTTGTGGCGTGCGTGCCTTGCGCTACGCCTGGGAGAGTGAGGCGACTTGGCTCTGGGTCAATGAAGCCAATCCCGAACTCCATGAACTCCTTACCAGCAACCTTGCACCGCTTCTAACCGAGCAGCGCGCCCAACTGACGCATCAAAATGCTCGCCGCCTGTTCGCCACTTGCGCGGCCGACCTAGACTACTACGACTTTATTGACCTTGACTGCTTTGGGAGTGTGGCACCATTCCTTGCGGCGGCGCTGGGCACGCTGAAAATCGGCGGCTTGCTCTACGCCACCAGTACCGATGGCCGCTCGGCAACCGGTCATCAGCCAACCGTCAGTCTGCAAGCCTACGGCGCTTATGCCCGCGTTCATCCTGCCGCCCGCGAACAAGCGCTGCGCCTGTTGCTCGGCGCACTTCAGCAACAGGCTGCTGCCCTCGGCTTCGGCATCCAACCTGGCTTCAGCTTCTGGGCGGGGGCAACCCATCGCGTCCTGGTTCGCTTGCAGCCAAAACCGAACCTGACGCCCGATAACTATGGCTTCCTTGGCTACTGCCAGATCTGCGGCGAGTATCAAACCATTCTCTGGCAGAAGCTGGGTCGGACAAGCTGTGATTGTGGGCAGGCCTTGACCCATAGCGGTCCGCTCTGGTTGGGGGCGCTGCATGATCGTCCGCTCTTGACGGCGATGGGCGATCGCGCTCGCTCCTGGCAGTGGTTCTCTCAGGCGAAGCTGCTGGACAGAATGCACGCTGAAGCTGAACTGCCGCCCTACTATTTCCCGTTGGGTGAGATCGGTCGGCGCGGCAAACTGGATGTGCCCTCGCGATCGCAGCTGCTCGCCGCGTTGCAAGCCAGCGGCTTTCAGGCGACTCCAACCCATTGTGATGCCGAAGCGGTCAAGACTGATGCGACGCTGGCTGACTGTGTGGCGATCGCCCGTCAAATCGTCTCCTGAAAGAGATTAAGTTGGCTTATGCTTGCAGGGAGCGCAAGCGGTTCAACACGGCGGCAAACTCGAGACTACGAAACTCTGCCCAGTCGCCGGGAAGCGGCTCGCCCAGCGCTGACCAACCGAACTGCTGTAAATCAGCTTGCAAGCATTGCAAAACCGTGTGCAAGGGCTGTTGACCGTCGAGGTCATGTTGCCGGACATAGATCAGCGCCGCCGCGATCGCCCGCAGTTGATTGCTCTCCACCAGTTGAACCACAGCACTGAGATCGATCCGGTTCTCGCCAAACTCCAGTTGGTCGGTGCTGCGCACCTTGACCCACACGGCGCGTCGGCCGCGTCGGGTCTCCAGGCTCTGAGGCTGCGGGTAACGGGCGGACAGTTCCCCGAAGCTCGTGCCCCCTTCGGGCTGACGCTGGCTGGGGTAGCGCTGGGCGATCGCTCGCATCGCAGCAGTGACATCATGGAGTTGGTAGTCGTTGAGGGCGATCGCCGTATCCGCCACGTCAAAATAATCGCCATTGCTGCCCGCGACTAAGACGGTCGAAACGCTACGCTCCACATATAATTGGCGCACTTTGTCAATGAAGGGTGAGATGGGTTCTTGCGGCGGCGGGATCAGCGCCTGCATCCGGCGATCGCGGCCCATGAAATTGGTGGCTGAGGTATCTTCATCCAAGAGCAGCACTCTTGCTCCCGCCTCCAGCGCTTCGCAGAGATTCGCAGCCTGGGAGGTGCTGCCGCTGGCGTTGGCGGTCGAGAAATTAGCGGTGGACTGACGGCGCGGCAGGTGATTGATGAAAGGGGTGATGTTGACGCCAGCGATGCTACGACCGTCTTCGGCGCAGATTTTCACCGCTTGGCGATCGCTGACCGCCAGTTCGCGCCCATCACCGGGAATGTGATTGTAAATTCCCTGTTCGAGCACCCGTAGCAGCGTTGATTTGCCGTGATAGCCGCCCCCAACAATCAGGGTCACGCCTTGAGGAATTCCCAAGCCCGTCACCGTGCCACGATGCGGACAGGGCAGGGTAACTTCGAGGCTAGGGGGCGATCGCAGCGGCACCGCTCCGGTGCTGAGCGGGCGATCATCAGCACCGCTCTGTCGCGGCAGGATTGAGCCATTGGCGACGAAGGCGACGAGACCACGTTCATGCAGTCCCTGCCGCAGCGCTTCGGCATCTTCTACTAGCTCGACTTGGGCGCGCAGGGCAGCGGCATCGAGCGCGGGGTAGCACAAGCTGGCTGTAACGATACGGGGAAGAACCTCAGTCAAGAGTGGTGCAGCTTGCCGACCGAGAATGCGGCGTCCTTGCGCGGGCAGCCCCACGGTGAAGCGAGCGATCACTGTACCGTCAAGGTCAATCTGTACAGCAGTACGGTCGAGGATGACTTGACTGACGGGGGCGATCACGATCATGCCGCTATTGCCCGACCCCAGATCAACACTGAGCTGGCGAGCGACGCGGCTGAAGGCACGGGTCAGGAAGTCGGCGGCGGCAACAGCACGCAGGGACGGGCGATGCAAACTAGCGGGGAGAGCCGCCGAGTCTGGTGGGAGTTCGACCCGGACGGCACTTGGCGCAGCAAAGGGATCACTCTGGACACGCTCAACCTGGAGGGTGAATTGGGGATAGTGATAACACTGGTGGGCGATCGCCCGATAAGCCCCATAACTCTTCCCATCCAGAGCGTGGAGAGTCGCTGCTAGTTCATGAGCGGTCTGCATCCGCAGTCAGAGGGACGGGCGCTCAGCCAAAGGAGTAGTGCTTGCGGACTGGCTCGATCACCTGCCAGAGGCAGGACAGACCCGCCGGGAAGGTCACGAGATCACCTGCCGTCAGCGTCAGCGGCTCGTCATCTAGAGGTGTCACCACCACGCGACCCGCGAGCAGGTAGCAAGTTTCGGTCTCGTCATATGTCCAGGGAAACTCGGAGACTTCTTTGCTCCAGATCGGCCAACTGGAGACGCCTAAAGCTTGCAAGCGTTCAGCGCTGGGCTGATGCTCGATGGCGATCACCTGTGGGGAGGATAGGCTCACGATGAATACTCCTCAGTCGGACAAATCGTCGCAGTTGGTCAAAACCAGCTTGGAGAATGCCATGGGCGCAGCGGGTGCAGCGCGCAAACCGGTTGCACCCACTCAAGCTAATGCATCAAACAACTCAACCAGGCGATCGCTATTCTGGCGATGCCTCTTCAGTTGGGCTTTCTTCAGGAGCCGGCTCGACCTCAGCCTCGCCACCACCACAAGCCACTAGGGTCAGAGAGGTTATGACCGCCAAAGACGCCAACAAAACAGACCAACGCTTCATAGAGGATAATCCCCAAAAACTAAGGTTTCGTTTCTAATCCTAGCCCTCACTGTCACAATTGTCAGGATGCTAAAACCAGGAGATAGTCAAAGCTTGGGGCGAACGTACCAACATCGACTCAGCAAGCCATGCTATGAAGACGACGACGTGCTCCCCGAGCCGTAGGTAACAGTTTCAACTGAACCCGGATCGCCCAGTGGCTTCGCTTCTTGATCATTAAGCGCAATCACCACGCCCCCCGCATTACCAGCAACGACCGTGATCTGTTCGTCAGCCTGCCAGGTTCGCTCTTCGCCCTTACTCAAAATGCCTTCAAAGACAATCTGACCATCCGCCTTCACCTGTAGCCAGCATTCGTCTTGCAATTCCACCGAGACCACAACATTTTTGCCATTGGCCTCGGCAGTGATGTTGTTGCTATTGCCCGCCGGCTGGTTTTCGGTAGCGGGGCGAGTCGCCGTGACACGGCTAGTAGTCGTATTGATCTGACCGGTTGTGGAGATACCAACACCCTGGCTCGTCGTCGGCTCACTGGGGGCGATCGCAGCAACACCGGTTGGGGCAGACTCAGCCGGAACAACCGGGTTGTCAGCAGCCTCCAGCGCCGAACGTTGCATATAGATTCGCAAGCCACTGACCACACTGATCAGAGCCAGAATGTAGAGCAGGTAAAGCCGGAAGGGACGCTTACGAGCCAAGTGGGGATGCTGCCAGGAGGGAGTCAACCCTTGCAGACCAGCATCATCGGGAAATGCACCCGCAAAATCATCGCCATTCAAGTCCAGAGCATCAGCATACTGCTTGATCAGAGCACGCACATAGATCGGCTCTGGCAAGGTTCTGAGATCCACATCCTCGATTGCCCGCAACAGGCGCGCCGGGATTCGCGTTCGTAGCGAAAGGCTTTCGATTGCGAGCGAACGCTGCAGGCGAATCTCGCGGAGGTAAGATCCTAGTTCTCGCAGTTTCTGCTCCTGACTGGGAGTCAACTGGATTCTAGTGGTCATGGAAAATTCTCCGTGATTGTCTACAGGCAAGTTTGCACGGGCTTGCGCCAATCAATCCCCAAGCAATGATGCAATTCTACTGCGGTCAGCGCTCGATATTGACCACTGGGCAAGCTCGAACCCGCCAAAGTTGTCAGGGTTAGGGTGCCGATTGCCAAGCGGTGAAGCTGCAAAACCGGATACCCCAGCTTTGCGGCCACGCGACGAATCTGACGATTACGTCCTTCAACTAATATCACCTCTAGGAGGGTTTTGTCTGCACGCTGCGTCAAAACTTCGATCTGCGCCGGCAATGTCCGGCGACCGGCTAGGACTAAACCGCTGCGCCATTGCTGTAGAGCTGATGCAGACGGCTGACCCGCAACCCAGACGTGATAAGTCTTGGGCAAATGGTAGCGCGGATGCGTGAGCGCTAGCGTCAGCTCGCCATCATTGGTCAGCAACAGCGCGCCGGTTGAGTCGGCGTCCAAACGGCCGACAGGGTGAATGCCTTGATGCTGCTGGTAGTGCGGTGGCAAGAGATCGAGCACCGTCGGGCGACCTTGGGGATCGCGACAGGTGCTAACGGTGCCGCGCGGCTTGTTCAGCAGCAGGTAGAGGGGCGCCGGGCGATCGGCGGGCGCAATGTCCTGTCCGTCCACCGTGAGGCGATCGCGGTCGAGATCCGCTTTCGTCCCCAACTGTACGACTTGGCCGTTGAGCTGCACCCGCCCGGCCGCGATCAGCCGCTCGGCTTCGCGCCGCGAGGCAATTCCCCACTGAGATAGAATCTTTTGGACGCGTTCGGGCACAGTCGCTGAACCTGACTCCGGGTAATCGTCCGACCAGCCTGGGACTGGGTTAGAGTGCCGTTGGCACCAGACGGTCGCCAAACTCCGTCAAAATGCTACCGGAATCCCCACCATTTGCGGTGAATTGACAATGGTTTATTTAGCTTTCAACGGGTTACCTACCCACGGCGCGGTTCGCTCCCCCCGAGGTGAGCGTGGCTGAGGGACGCGCTCCGTTGGGCCGCCTGCTCGAATCAGCCGTCCAGCTTTGGCTCCGAACCCAGGTCGAGCGCATTGACGAGCTACAGGTGGCGATCGCCGGACGCAATCGTCAGATTCTCCAGGGCTATATCCCCGAGGTCGCCCTCGCCGCCCGCACCGCCATTTATCAAGGTCTACATCTGGAGCGGGCCGCGCTCACGGGTCAAAATATTCGGATCAACTTGGGCCAGATCCTGCGCGGTCAGCCCTTGCGGCTGCTCGAACCGATTACCGCCAGCGGCGAGCTGTTTCTCACCGCCGCCAATTTGCAAGCGTCGCTCGCTTCACCCTTGCTCCGGCAGGCGCTCACCGATCTGCTGGCGCTCCTGCGTCCTGCTGCCGAGGCGGGGATCGCAGATTCTCTGCCGCTGGGGGTGCATTGGCAAGCGATTCAGTTGGCGGCTGACCAACTAACGCTCAGGGGTCAACTCGCCACGACAGCGCAAACCGATGTGCAACTGACAACGGGTTTATCGCTGGCCAGTCCCAATCAATTACGTCTCGCCCCTCTAGCTATTACTGGCATCCCCGGCACGCACCCCCGCGAGTTCCTGCTGGACCTCGGCACCGATGTCGCCTTTCAGACCATTCAGCTTGCCGCCGAGGGGTTGCGCCTCCACGGCTGTATGCAAGTGCAGCCCGAACCGGTCGCCCCAAAAACAGCAGCCACTGACGCGGCGCTTTAGCGACAATCAGGTCAACGTGGCTGACTCCGGCGCTGGGAGGTCAGGTTGCAGCGGTTCACTGGGAGCCGTATGCCGCCAGCGGATACCGATACAGAGGTCGTAGAGAAAGCCCCGCAGATTGGCTCCGTCCTGCAAAATGCCCAGGCTCAGGGGGCTACCTTTGGCCTCCAAGAGCGGTTGTGTAATCCGATAGGCCGCTTGGTAGCGATACCAGGGGATCGACGGCCAGAGATGGTGAATCAGATGGTAGTTCTGACCGAGGATCAGCAGGTTCAAAATCGGGCTGGCGTAGACGCGGGCATTGTGCCAGCGATCGCGCGCGGCGAACGGCCGATGCGGAAAGTAGTCGAAAAACAGTCCCAGCGCGATCCCCACGACCAAGGCGGGAGAAAACCAGTAATTAACAATAAAGGGAAAAAAACCGTAACGCAGCGAGCTGTAGACAATGGCGAATAGAAAGAGGCGGCTCAGGAACCACTCCAGTAATTCATAGCGTCGCCACAAACGGCGTTTGAAAAAGAAGACTTCGTGATAAAAAAAGCGCGGCGCAATCAACCAGAGCGGGCCGCCCGTCGAGACGAAATGGTCGGGATCGTGGTCGGGATCGTTGACGTGGGCGTGGTGTTGCAGATGGACGCGCGTGAAGACGGGGAAGGCAAAGCCGAGAATCAGGGCGCTGATATGACCTAGGGTGGCATTGATGATGCGGTTACGATGGGCCGCCAAGTGACAGGCATCGTGAATCACCGAACCCGCCAAGTGAATGGCGACGACATTGATCCAGAAGCAGCACCAACTCCGCCAATCCCAGAGCCAGTAGCCGCAAGTTGAGACTGTTAGCAAGCCTAAGGCCAGCGCGCACAAGCTGACATTAAGATTGACGCCCCCCGGGACACGCAACAATTCTTTGGGGACGTTAGGCAGTTTGGACACCGCCGTCATCGCGATCGCTCCTCAATGGCTGAGTGATTGATTAGGCATTGTAAAGCAGAATGACCGGCGGGATCGCGCTCAAGCCAGGGTTGATGCCGTCGTGCTAACCGTCGGGGTCGGCAAAAAATTACGGGCGGCGAGCACCTCGGACAGTCGCCAGTCGTACTCCAGCAAACAGGCATGGCCGCTCTCCGGCCGGATCGCGATGCGGGCGTCGGGCAGGACTTGGGCGAGGCGATGCGCTTCGGTCACCGAGGGCAAAAGACGATCCCGCGCGCCTGCGATCAGCAGCGTCGGTTGACTCACCTGGCGGAGCTGCGCCACACTCGCCGTAAATTGGCTCAATAACTCCAAGCGCTTACTCACCGTTGCCGCCGGAACCGACTGCATGGCGGCGATCAGCGCCCGGCGATCGCCCGCCCGCACCCGGTTCAGCTCCGCCAGCAGTGGCAGCAGTCCCCAACAAGCCTGCCGCTGTAGCCAGTCGGGAAAATAATCGACCAAGGATGCGGCCATGTGCAAGCTGGACTGTTGGTAGAAGCAAGAGGCCGGATTGATCAAAATCAGACGCCGAATCAGTTGTGGCGCGGTGATCGCCATATTCAGAGCCAGACAGGCCCCAAACGACTCGCCACAGAGCCAAATTGGGCGTTTTTGGGGGGCAAGCTCGGCCTGTAAACTGCTCAACGCTTGCTGAGTCAGTTCCGTCCAGCCCCATCGCGCCTGCGGCGGTAGCCCAAGACAACCAATCTCGAAATAGGGGGTTAGCGTCGGGCTTTGGCGATAGAACAATTGCCCGGTTCCGTCCATCCCGGGCAAGTAGAGCAGGAGCGGTTTAGCCGGGGAGGCGGCTGTGGCTCGATAGACGTGAACGGCAGTCACGGGCATGGCTTTAGGATAGGGAGGGGACAGTGGGGGCGATCGCTAGGTGACGATGCTGGCGCAGGAGGCGGCTGATTTCCTGGCGGCAGTGCTGGTTGACGCGCGTCACTACTTCGTGACGCTGCGAGCTGCGATAGAGCTGGCGATGGTGTGCGCCGATCCAGCAGGGCCGACCGATCGCGAGATTCAAACGCTGATAGAACACCAGTGGGTGTTGACCCGGACGGTCGAAGCAAGGCTCAGCGGGATCAAACCAGCTCAGCAAGCGCACGGGAATAGTCAGCGTCGTCAGCTCCTGGAGAGCGGCGATCGCCACCGGCAGCACCACCAGGCGCGGCACCTCAGCCCGCAGCGCCAAGTGTGCGAAGCCGTGCTGGAACTGACCCACCTGCCAGGGGGATGTCAGCTCGACCATCGGTGCAGCGCCTTCGGGGAACACACAGACCCATTGACCTTGGTGCAGGAGGCGAGTCGCTTGAGTCAGGAAGGTGTGAGAGCGGCGTTCGGGTTGGGCGAGCGGAAAGCAGCCGAGACTCTGTACCAGTTCCCGCATCACCGGGACTTGCCCCAGGTAGTGATGGCAGGCGGTACGGAGGGAGCGCTCGATGCCGCACATCAGCACCAGCGGATCGAGAAAACTGCGGTGATTGCTGACGACAATCACCGGAACTTCGTGGGGAATACGATGCTGGTGGTAAACAAATGTCCGCACACCAGCCGCTGTGAGCAAGAGTTGAGAGAATTGGTGCGGAGTCATAAGAGTTGGCGATCACAATGCCACGGCCCAAAATCATCGTGGCTGTTTTCGGCAGCCGTGCGCCAGCTTGCACTAGACGTCACCGGCTTGCCCTGAGCACTCATCGCTTTGAATTGATAAGTTTTGATTTGGTAAGAGATAAGAAAACCTTAGACTTTAAGCCTGTATCCGTTATCAATACGCAGCGCAATCATTAATTTTTTCTTTAGTTTTTTATAGTCATAGAAATTGTGCGGATTGATTTTGGGATCAGTGTGAAATAGTACTGCAATCTATTTTAGCCATAATCCTTGGCGACTCGGACTGGAGTGCCGTGATTACCGAGCAGATGTACAGTCGTCACGAGCGTTAAACTTCAGGGCAGTCACATTGCTTGTCGGCAGCCAAATAATTCGCTACCTGCCTAGCTACCCTCTGCCGAGCGAGAATGAATTGACGCTGGAAACTTTAGTGTTTAACGGTATAAACTACTTTCACTTTGGCGATCGCTAGGTCGGTGTCCGCTTTCACTGGACGGACACTCTGTCAGGACTCAGGTTATGATGGGGGCAGAAAAAATCGGTTACTGGGTAGAATCATGTTAGTTAAAGACCTTACTTGATATCTGAAAATTTTCTCAAAGCGAGTTTTTAAGCAACGGAGTATAAAAAATTATGTTAGAAGATGGATTTAGCGATAGTGCAATCTTTACCCCTGAGCAGGTTCTGGAAAATCGCGGGCGCGTTGCGATCTTCATTGATGGCTCCAACCTCTTCTATGCCGCGCTTCAGTTAGGCTTAGAAATTGACTACACCAAGCTGCTCTGCCGCCTGACTGCCGGTTCACGCTTGCTGCGAGCATTCTTTTATACAGGAGTTGATCGCACCAACGAGAAGCAGCAGGGGTTTTTGCTGTGGATGCGCCGCAACGGCTACCGCGTCATCGCCAAAGATTTGGTGCAGCTCCCCGATGGCTCCAAGAAAGCCAACCTGGATGTTGAGATCGCCGTCGATATGATGGCGTTGGTTCATGCCTACGACACCGCGATCTTGGTGAGTGGTGATGGCGACCTCGCCTATGCCGTCGATGCCGTCAGCTATCGGGGCGCGCGCGTCGAGGTGGTCAGTCTGCGCTCCATGACCAGCGATAGCCTGATCAATGTCGCGGATCGCTACATCGACCTCGACCAGATCAAAGAGGAAATCCAGAAGAACGCCAAGCACAATGGCAGCTATCGAAATTTTCCTGGCATCCGCACGATTGACCCGCAAACGAGCAGCCGCAAGCGCATTGAGGGCTAGCAATAACAGTTGCTCCGGCTCGCTAGGAGGACGCCCATGACCTGTTTCAACCATCAGCGCCGCCGCTCTTGGCTCAGTTGGTGGCTTGGTTTGGGGCTGCTCAGTCTCGCCGCCTGCCAACCGGCAACTGTTGATGATGCGGTGAATGGCGATCGCGAGCCAGTCGTCGCAGAGCAGCTTGTTCTACGCAATGCCACCCTCGAACAAGCCGACGAGTCTGGCAATGTCCTCTGGAAGATCAATGCCCAGCGCACGAGCTATAGCGAAGATAAGCAAACAGCCACCCTTGAAGACTTGACAGGCAATCTGCTACAAGATGGCGAGATTATCCTCAAAGTGCGGGCCGCAGGCGGTGAGGTACGGCTCGAAGAGGATGGCGAGAAAGTTTTTCTGCGTGGTCAGATTGAAGCCACTGATCCCCGCAACGATCTGACCATTCGTGCTCAGGAACTGGACTGGCTGCCACGCGAGGATCGCGTCGTCGCTCGCCAAAATCTGCGCGTCAGCCATCCCCAGCTCGAGGTGGTCGCTGAGGAAGCCCGCTACCAAACCCGCGAAGAGCAGTTGGATCTCTTAGGGAAGGTGGTCGCCACAGCCAAGGAACAGCCCGTACAACTCCAGTCGGAAAAGCTCAGTTGGGCGATTGACGCGCGCTTGCTGACTAGCGATCGCGGCATCGAGCTGACCCGCTACCAAGCCCCCGAAACTAGTAACGCTCTCAATCTCCTCGAGCGCAGTGCCAACCGCTCCCTAGCGTTGGGTGCTGACATTGGGCTGATCCTTGCACCGCCACCGCTCCCCGAGCGCATTACCGATCGCGTCGTCGCCGAGCAGGCGGAGTTGAACCTCGAGACCCTAGTAGTCTTGCTGCGAGATGCGGTCGAGTCGCGATCACTCGAGCCGCCACTCCAGATCGCCTCCGATTCGATCGTCTGGAGCCTAAAGCCGCGCACGGTGCTCGCTGACCAACCCGTACAGGTCTTTCACCGCCAAGATCAGGTGGAACTCGCCGCCAACCAGGGCTTCGCCGATTTAGAGCGAGAAACAGTGCAGCTCAGCGATGGCGCTCTCGGACGCAACCCACAAAATGGCTCTGAACTATCTGCCGATGAGATTCTCTGGCAAATCCCAGAACGGCGCGTGCAAGCCGAAGGCTCGGTGATCTACAAACAGCCCGACCCACCCCTGCACCTCGTCGGCTCGCGCGCCGTCGGCAACCTCGACCAGCAAAACATCACCATCACCGGCGGCAGCAACCAGCGAGTAGTCACCAATATCATGCCTTAGCTCAGCCCAGGGCTACCCAGTCTGAATTGTTTGCCCCAAAAATGCAATATCTGGCAGGGGAGGGTTTAAAACCTTCCCAATGTTGCGATTTTTGGGGGTTGACGATACGGATTTAGTCTGAGACACCGGCGGAGAAAGTAGCCGCAAAAAGTGGAGATACAGACTGCATCTCCACCAGGTGCTTGCTAACTACGAGCCAGCATATTCTGAAATCTAGCCGAAACGACCGCTGACATACTGCTGAGTCGCTTCTTCCTTGGGGTTCTGGAAGATAACCTCGGTGCGATCCACTTCAGCTAGATAGCCTTGGCGTTTGCCATCGACGACCTGGACGTTGAAGAAGGCGGTCAGGTCGGCCACGCGCGAGGCCTGCTGCATATTGTGGGTCACGATGATAATCGTGTAATTCTCCTTGAGCTGGTGGATCAACTCCTCCACCTTCAGCGTCGAAATCGGGTCGAGCGACGCACAAGGCTCGTCCATGAGCACAACATCAGGCTGAACCGCAACCGTCCGGGCAATGCAGAGGCGCTGCTGCTGACCTCCAGAGATCGCTGTACCGCTCTGCTTGAGCTTGTCCTTCACCTCTTCCCATAGAGCGGCTTGGCGGAGCGATCGCTCGACCAGCTCGTCCATATCCCCTTGGTAACCATTGACCCGCGCCCCGTAGGCAATATTGTCGTAGATCGATTTCGGAAACGGGTTGGGCTTCTGGAAAACCATGCCAATGCGGCGACGAACCTGAACCGGATCGACATCCGAGGCATAGAGATCCTGATCGTGATAGGTCATGCGACCTTCAGCGCGGAAGATGGGGATCAAGTCATTGAGGCGGTTGAAGCAACGCAACAAGGTGCTCTTACCACAACCAGACGGGCCGATAAACGCCGTCACCTTATTTTTGGGAACCTTTAGGAAGATACCTTTCAGCGCCAGAAAGTCACCGTAATAGACATTCCAGTTTTCAACATCAATTACTGGCTCAGAATCTGGAAAAATCGCCTGTTCGTCAGCCATTGTTAAACTCTCTCCGAGCAACGAAAAAACTCTGCAATTTAGTGATTAGCCTGTGACCTAGTAGACGCGGCGGGCGGTAGCCAGGCGGGCGGCAACACTAGTCAGTAGCACGAAGAACACCAACACAAAAGAGCCAGCAAAAGCCATCTCTTGCTGGTTTTCAAAGGGAACGATCGCGAAGTTGTAGACCATCACCGAGAGTGACGCGGTCGGCTCCAGCAACCAGTTACTCCAGTTCGGCCAGAATTGAGTGAACAGAGCGGTAAAGATCAATGGGGCTGTCTCACCGGCTGCTCGCGCCACTGCCAAGGTCACACCCGTGACAATTGCCGGTACAGCGGCGGGCAAGACGACACGCAACACCGTCTGATAGTCATTCGCCCCGATGCCGACCGAAGCCTGTCTGACCTCCTGCGGTACTAATTTCAGCGCTTCATCCGTACTCGCGATGATCGTCGGCAGCATAAGGATCGCCATCGCGAAGCCGCCAGCCCAGGCCGAGTAGGTTCTGAAGGTCACCACCAGCACCGCGTAGGCAAAGACCCCAACAATAATTGAGGGGACGCCACTCAGCACCTTGTTCGCAAAGCGCACCCAGTCAGCGATTTTGCCGGTGCCAAATTCAGCCAGGTAGATCGCGGCCATCACGCCCACTGGCACGCTAATGGCCGCCCCAATCGCCACCATGATGATGGTGCCGACTAGCGCATTACCGAACCCGCCACCCTCCACTAGGGGCGGGGGAGGCAACGCGACAAACAAATCCCAGCTCAGTTTGCTGCCGCCTTCAATGGTGACGTAGTAGAGAACCAGTCCTAGAGGGATCAGTGCCAGCACCATGAAGAGGATGGAAACCCCGGTCATGATTAAACCAAAAACAATCCGGGGCGAACCGTAATCGCGTTGGAGCTGTGTCGGGTCGAGCTGGAAGGCAGCAGGCTTGGGTACAGAGTCAGTAGTCATAGGGCTTAATCACAAATTCGTCAAACGCGAACTAAGTGTTTAGATGCGCTGCAAGCGGCGGATGACAACTTGTGCCAATATATTCACCACCAGCGTGATCGCAAACAAGATGAGAGCGGCATACATCAGCGCTGCAACCTGTAGGCCGCTAGCTTCTGCAAACTGGTTTGCCAAGAGTGCCGCAATTGTGCTGGAAGGAGCAAATACCGATAAACTGATATTGTTGGTAGAGTTACCAATCAACATCGTTGCCGCCATTGTCTCGCCGAGGGCACGACCTAGGGCTAGCATAATGCCCCCGATGATTCCCGACGAAGCGGCTGGGACGATGACCCGAAAGATGGTTTCCCAGCGGGTTGCCCCCAGACCTACAGAAGCTTGGCGTAGCTCAATGGGCACGTTGCTGATCGCATCGCGGGCCAAGGCAGCGATGATCGGCAGCGTCATCACCGCCAAGATCAGGGCGGCTGGCAACATCCCCGGACCGCGCAGCGGTGTGATCTCTTTCAGAAAGGGGATGAGTACAAAGATCCCCCAGAGACCATAGACCACACTCGGTACAGCAGCGAGCAGTTCGACCAGGAAGACCAAAATACGCTGAACGCCAGGTGGAATGTAGTCCTCGCTGAGAAAGATGGCAACGCCTAGACCGATGGGAACTGAGATCATTAGGGCGATCACCGAGCTAACGACCGTTCCGTACATGGATGGCAAGATGCCATACGCATTGCGCGGTGGGTTCCAGGTGCTAGTGACCAAAAATTCCAAACCGAACTCGCTCAGGGCGGGCAGGGCGCGGAGCGCCACAATGCAGGTGATCCAGAGCAGGGCAGCGGCGACTGCCAAGGCTGCGATGAGCGCGAGCCGCTTGAATGCGGTGTCGAAGAATCGCTCCGAGGCTGCGCGCGGCTGCACAGAACGAGTAGAATCGCTAGACGTAAAACTCAAAACGTAACCTCGCGTAACAGCACAGCTAGGATAACGTGGTTGCTCCAGCGTAAACGCTTAAGGAAGCGCGAACGGTGTTCAACCTCTATCTACACAGGGGTAGCACCGATTTAGCGCCCTAATAATATCAGAGCTTTCTTAAGACAAGGTAAAGTCGCCAAAGGTTTAGAATCGAGGCTAGAGACTGCCGATCCCAGAAAACTTTTGTCACTAATTCCCGGTTATTTGCTCTCAGTGGGCGAAATCTATCTTGTCATGATTCAGGCTCACTGGTGTTAGCTGGAGACAGATCCGCCCAACAAACCGTTCTCGTCCACCTGCTTGACCTACTGCCCCCTAGTTCGCTATGTCTACCCATCCGGCCTCAACCACTCACTCTGAACCCGAGCCACCAGCCTTCACTGCCGATAGTGCGGTCAGTGCCCGTCGCTATCGGGCATTGTTGACAATGTTGCCTGCTCTCGTTATGTGCTGTCGGCAGGATGGGACTTATCTGGAGTACAACCCGGCTCCCAACTTTCCGGCCCTGCTGACCCCGGCTAGTGCGATTGGGACTCATCTTCGTGATCACCTGCCAGCTGAGATCGCCGAGATCCAGTTACAGTGCATCCAGCAGGCGATCGCCACCGGCGAGATGCAGACCTTTGAGCACCAACTCATGGTCAATGGCCGCCTGCGCTCCTTTGAAGGGTATGTGGTCGCTAGTGGTGCAGATGAAGCGCTGATCATGACTCACGAGACGAGCGATCGCCGCCAAACTGAAGCGGATCTCCGTGCTTCAGAAGAGCGCTGGCAGCTCGTCTTACAAGCCAACAACGACGGCATTTGGGACTGGAATCTGGTCACCAACCAGACCTTTTACTCATCGCGCTGGAAAGCAATGCTCGGCTTTAGCGATGACGAATTGCCCAATCACCATAGCACTTGGGATCAGCTCGTCCATCCCGACGACCACGACTGGGTTACGGCTGCCGTCCAGGCCCACTTGGCTGGCGAAACCCCCTACTACGCCACCGAATACCGTATGCGCTGCAAAGACGGCAGCTATAACTGGATTCTTGATCGCGGTCAAGCCCTCTGGGATGCAAGTGGTCGCGCCACGCGCATCGTCGGCTCGCACACCGACATCACCCACCGCAAACAAGCCGAAGCCACCCTGCAACAGGCGAAAGAAGCCGCCGAAAAAGCGAACCGCGCCAAGAGCGAATTCCTCGCTAACATGAGCCACGAGTTGCGGACGCCCCTCAACGCTATCCTCGGCTTCACACAAATCCTCAATCGCGATCCCGCGATCACGCCTGAGCAGCAGTCCAACCTCGAGATCGTGATCCGCAGTGGCGAACACCTGCTGGACTTGATCAACGATGTCTTGGAAATGTCCAAGATTGAAGCCGGGATCTTGACGCTCAATACATCCGATTTCGATCTGCTGGCGCTCCTAGATTCGATCGCCGCCATGCTCCAGCTCCGAGCCGAATCCAAAGGCTTGCAGTTGCAATTTGACCTCGATGCTCAGTTGCCGCGCTACATCCGTGCCGACCAAAGCAAGCTACGTCAGGTGCTGATCAACCTCCTGGGCAATGCGCTCAAGTTCACCAGCGAGGGCCACGTGATGCTGACAGCGACTGCCACGGTCGCGGCTGACAATCCCAGCGCCCAGCTCAACTTCAGCATTGCCGATACGGGGCCTGGCATCGCCGCCTACGAGATCCCAACGCTTTTTGATGCTTTTGTGCAAACTGAAGCTGGGCGCAACTCACAACAGGGCACCGGTCTTGGTCTGCCGATCAGCCGCAAGTTTGTGCAGCTCATGGGTGGGGACATCACCGTAGAGAGTGTCGTTGGACAAGGCACAACCTTTGATTTCAGCGTCCGGGTTGTCTGCGCTGAGGGTGCGGCGGGCGATCGCCGTCAGCCGACACGCAAGGTGCTCGGTCTCGTCCCCGGCCAGCCTACTTACCGCATCTTGGCGGTGGATGACAAATGGGAGAACCGCCAGCTCTTGGTCAAATTGCTGTCACCGCTGGGACTGGAGGTGCGCGAAGCCGCTGATGGTCAGGAGGCGATCGCTCTCTGGGAGAGCTGGGAACCTCACCTGATCTGGATGGATATGCGGATGCCAGTACTAGACGGTTATGCCGCGACCCGCCAGATCAAGGCTCACCTGAAAGGACAAGCCACCGTGATCATTGCGCTCACAGCCAGCGCCCTCGAAGAAGAACGCGCGATCGTGCTCTCGGCAGGCTGTGATGATTTCGTCCGCAAGCCTTTTCGCGAAGAAGAACTCTTCGACAAGATGGCGGTCTATCTTGGCTTGCGCTACACCTACGCGGTAACCGAGCTAGCCACCAACGCCAATAATGCCGAGGCGCGAGCCGCCCGCAGCCAGCAACTAGAGACCCAGCTCGCCGCGCAATCCCTCGAGTGGCGGGCGAGTCTCCAGGATGCCGCAGCGGGTTGTGATGATGAGGCGATCGCCCAGCTCATCGCCCAACTTCCAGAGACCTATCAAACACTCGCGAACAGCTTGCTAGATTTAATGAATGACTTCCAGTTTGACCACATCCTCAAACTTGCGCGCGATGAGTAATTTGCCCGCTCCCAAGGCTGACATCCTCGTGGTAGACGACCAGCCAGACAATATTCGCCTGCTATCTACCATGCTCTCTGAGCAAGGCTACAAAGTCCGCAAGGCCCTCAATGGCGAGATGGCACTGGTGGCAGTCGGCAAGGCGGCGATCGACCTGATCTTGCTCGACATCATGATGCCGGATATGGACGGCTATGAAGTCTGCACGCAACTCAAAGCTCGCGCGGACACCACCAATATCCCGGTCATTTTTCTCAGCGCGCTTGATGAAGCGATTGATAAAGTCAAAGCCTTCCAGGTCGGCGGCGTTGACTACATCAGTAAACCATTTCAGCTCGAAGAAGTCCTCGTCCGCATCCAAAACCAACTGACGATCCAGCAGCAGCAGCAGCAACTGAATGTCCAAAACGAACTGCTGCAAAAAGAGGTGCGCGAACACCAGCAGACCACTGAAGTGCTGTATCAATCCCGCGCCCTCCTCGCCAGCGTGCTCAACAGCTCCCTCGACGGCGTTGCGGCGTTGCAAGCCATCCGTAACCCTGCTGGCAAAATCACCGATTTTCGGTGCCTCACCGTCAACCCTGTCGCTGCCCAGATCCTCGGCCACAATCACGACGAGCTAATGGGCAATCTCGGCTTTCAGGAATTGACGCAGAACATTGATCACAATCTTTTCCAGACCTTGGTGCGGGTGGTCGAGACCGGGAAAACCGTCGAGCAGGAACTGTACTGCGAGCAGGCCGAGCCGCCGACCTGGTTTTACTTTGTCGCCGTCAAGCTAGGTGATGGCTTTGCGGTGACCTTTCGTGACATCACCGAGAACAAGCGCATTATGACGGCATTAAAAGAAGCCAATACTGAACTCGCCCGCTTATCACAGTCGGATAGTTTGACAGGCGTGGCTAACCGCCGTCACTTTGACGAGTACTTCACTTGGGTCTGGCAAGAACTGAGCCAAAAACCGGACTGGCTGGCTTTCCTGATCTGCGATATTGATTGTTTCAAGCTCTATAACGACACCTACGGTCACCAACTCGGCGATGAGTGTCTGCGGCAAATCGCCCAAACGGTCGAGCAGACGGTGATCGCGGACTGTCCACAGGGTCTAGTAGCTCGTTATGGTGGCGAGGAATTTGTTGCTGTTTTGCCCGCCACCAATCTCGCCCAGTCGCAACAGATCGCTGAGCACATCCTGAGCGAGATCAAGCGGCAACTAATCCCGCACAGCAGCTCAACTGTCGGTCAATATGTCACGGCAAGCATCGGTCTGACCGCGACGCGCCCAACGGCGGAGCTGTCGCGCCATAGCCTGATCAGCATCGCTGATCTCGCACTCTATGAAGCTAAGGAGCAGGGGCGCGATCGCGTCGTGACCCTGGAGGCTTAGCGCTGAAAATCGGCTGCCATTTCGGCCATCAACGCTGTGGTTCAATGAGACAATAACAGCGAGGTTGACCTTGGCTGGCAGCTCAATCCCAGTTTGTGGCCCAGATGCAGCCATGGCGATCACTGGGTTGTCGAGTGGTGAGGTCACCTCGGTTCATTATTTGCTAGGACAGTCGGTATGAAAGCAGCTGATGTAATGACGACTGATGTCATCACCATTCGCGGGGCCGCAACTGTGGCTGATGCCGTGAAGTTGATGAAGGAGAAGGGTTTGCGATCATTGATCGTCTCGCGGCGCACCACTGAAGACGCCTATGGCATCGTCACCGAAGCAGACATAGCCTACAAAGTGGTCGCTTACGGTCGTGATCCCAAGCAGGTGCGCGTCTACGAAATCATGACCAAACCTTGCATCGTCGTGAATCCGGACTTGGCGATCGAATATGTCGCACGCCTCTTTGCCAACACTCGCATCCACCGCGCCCCGGTCATCCAAGACACCCTCCTAGGTGTGATTTCAATTAGCGACATCATCAGCAAGGGCAGCTTCGTCGAAGCGCCGCGCGAACTCACCCTCGAACAAGAAATCGTGACTGCTCGCGACAATGCTCGCGCCATCTGCGCCGAAAAAGGCCCGACCTCTCCTGACTGCGCGGCCGCTTGGGATATTGTCGAAGAGCTACAAGCTGAGGCGGCCCACCAGCGTAATCGGGTGCTCGACAAAACGCATTTCGAGGAGTATTGCGAAGAAAATCCCGACGCCCGCGAGGCCCGGGTCTACGATACCTAAACCCAACCCAGCTACTGGTTGCAAACCGCCGCATGACTGTCGAAGAGCCACCGAACTCACAACCCGAATCGCCCACCCCATCCAGCGCCACCGAGCCTGCTGCTGCCCCCACGCCGACCTTTGGCTTCAATGCCTACGCCGAGACGCTCAATGGTCGCTTTGCCATGATTGGCTTCACGATTTTGTTGCTGCTGGAGCTGTTGACCGGTCAGGATCTATTCACTTGGCTGGGACTGCGCTAACCGGTTAGGGTGTCATTGCCCGCCCGGTACCATTTGCCTCAATGCCGAAATAACTGCTAGGATAGGCAGTTGCTTTTTAACGCTGGGTTCGTGAGGGCGGCGGCGATAGTCCGTGGTCTAAATCGCCGCCGCCGCTATTTGGACTTGAAAACTTGTCAGACTAAACCTCAGCAGGGTCTCTGTCCCGCCGTAATTTCTATGACTGATGCAATCCGCTTTCTCATGTGCGCGCCCGATCACTACGAGGTGGACTACGCGATCAATCCCTGGATGGAGGGCAATATCCACCGCTCCTCGCGCGATCGCGCCGCTGCCCAATGGCAACAGCTTCACCAAGTGATCAAAGACGAGGCGATCGTTGAACTCGTCGAGCCTGCTAAAGGCTGGCCCGACATGGTGTTCACCGCCAATGCCGGTCTCGTCCTGGACAAAACCGTGGTGCTCAGCCGCTTCCTCCACAAAGAGCGCCAAGGTGAAGAACCCTACTTCAAGCAATGGTTCGCAGATAACGGCTACACCGTTCATGAACTGCCGCCCGATCTCCCCTTCGAGGGGGCGGGCGACGCGCTGCTGGATCGCGAAGGGCGCTGGCTCTGGGCTGGCTATGGCTTCCGTACCGAACTCGACTCGCACCCGCTGCTCGCCAAGTGGTTGGATATGGAAGTCCTGTCGTTGCGCCTGATTGACAGCCGCTTCTATCACCTAGACACCTGCTTCTGCCCGCTGACCGGCGGTTACCTACTCTACTACCCGCCCGCCTTTGATGCCTACTCCAATCACCTGATCGAGCGGCGCGTTCCGGCGGAGAAGCGCTTGGTGATCGCAGAACCCGACGCGGTTACCTTTGCTTGCAATGCGGTCAACATCAACGATCTGGTGATTCTCAACCAAGCGAGCGACCACCTCAAGCGCCAACTCGCCCAAGTCGGCTTCCGAGTCCGCGAGACGCCCCTAACCGAATTTCTCAAGGCCGGCGGTGCGTCGAAATGTTTGACGCTGCGAACCACCGAACCGGTCTTGCTTGACCACCACGCCACGGTTGCCGTTGAGAGCAAGACGATCCAACTCCAGGGTCACTTGCTGGATTCAGGTCTCATGAACCGCGCCCTGGACTCGATTGTTGAGAACGGCGGCAGCTTTAAGGTGCTCAATTTCGACCTCGGCACCGAGCGCCAAAGCACCTCTCAGGCTGAAGTGCGTGTTTCCGCACCCAGCCACACTGTCATGGAAGACATCATGCGGCAGCTGATCGACCTCGGTGCGGCCGATCTACCCGCTGAAACCCACGACGCAGCGCTCGAAGCGGTACCCCAGCCGGGGGTGGCTCCCGACGAATTCTATGTCACGACTATCTATCCGACTGAGGTGCGTCTCAATGGTCGGTGGGTACGGGTACAAGATCAGCGCATGGACGGTGCGATCGCCGTGACCCAAACCGCTGACGGCGCGATCGCCCGCTGCAAACTCCTCCGAGACCTCAATCCCCAGGAGCAAGTCGTGGTCGGCATCGACGGCATCCGCACCGTTCGCAATCCCGAGTCCCGCGCCCAGCGCAACCAAGGCGAAGAGTTTAGCTTCATGGGGGCAGGAGTTTCTAGCGAGCGCCGCGTTGAACTCGTGGTTGAACAGATCGCCTGGGAACTACGCCGCATCCGCGACCAGGGCGGCAAGGTAGCGGTGACGGCCGGCCCGGTGGTGATCCATACTGGCGGCGCGCATCACCTCGCGCGCCTGATCCGCGATGGCTATGTGCAGGTCTTGCTGGGGGGGAATGCGATCGCCGTTCACGACATCGAGCAGGCCCTGATGGGAACCTCTCTCGGCGTGGATATGAACAAAGGTCTGCCGGTACGCGGCGGCCACCGCCACCATTTGAAAACGATCAATACCATCCGGCGCTGTGGCAGCATTGCCCAAGCGGTGGAACAAGGGGTGCTGACCAAGGGCGTGATGTACGAGTGCGTCAAGAATAATGTGCCCTTCTGCCTCGCTGGCTCGATCCGCGACGACGGCCCGCTGCCGGATACACAGATGGATCTGGTCAAGGCACAAACCGATTATGCCGAGGCGATCGTGGGGGTCGATATGATCCTGATGCTCTCGACGATGCTGCACTCGATCGGCGTCGGCAACATGACCCCAGCGGGCGTCAAACTAGTCTGTGTGGACATCAACCCGGCGGTGGTGACGAAGTTGAGTGATCGCGGTTCAGTCGAGTCGGTCGGCGTCGTCACGGATGTCGGTCTGTTCCTCAGCTTGCTGGTGAAGCAGTTGGAATTGCTCACCAGTCCCTATCCGGCGATCGCGACAGTCTAGCGGTTCACCCGTGATTCTGGCGCTGCGCCTCGGAGAGCGATCGAGCGATCACGAACTTGGGCGCTCGCTGCTCATGCGCCTGTGCTGCTGCTCGAGGGAGAACAACGGTGATGGTTGGCATCTCTGGCGACGGCAAGCAACAGGGGTCAACCGTGACCGACTTTTGACTGGGTAGGTTAGAGCATTTTTGTAGCAGCATCAATCGCCGCGCGATCGCGGGCTTCATACAGCCGACAATCAGCACAGGGCCCGTCCGGATTGACGGCACAACGGAAGATTTCAGAGGCGGCATTGAAGCGGCAACTGGCATCACCGATGACCGTTCTTCCGTCTACGAAGCTGGTTTCTTGGGGCTTTTGGGCGGGTTGCACATGGACAGAGATTTTGTGCAGGCAGTAGCCACCGATCTTGTATTGGTAGTGGTGGTGACGTTCGAGAATCGCATAAGTACGACCGGCAACACTGATGTAATGACCCGGCTGTGGCAGCCAATCTAGCTTGATTTGACCGAGGTTGGTCGGCGGGTTGATAACGATGACCTCGGTAGGCAGCAAATCAGGCTCCATAGGTGAATCTTGGTGCTCTAGACTACACCTGCGTATCCTAGCGCGATCGCTCGAATAGTTTACTCGCCCTTCAGATTTCCTACAGCATCTCAGGGTTTGGCGCGATCAGGATTCAATCCACCCAGCCCCTCCAGTCGAGTGCAAAGGGCATCACCCGTCGGAATCAAACCTGCCGCCGACGACGCAGCGGGCTGATGAGCCGTATCATTTTTTCCTTAACCGAAGCTTAAACATCAATGTTAGCCAAAAGACTTCCCTTGTCCTTGGCAACTTGCTACTCTACATGGGTTTGCTTGATGCGGAAACAACTGGCATAGCGACCAACCAAACCAGTTGCTGACAATATTTATGGATTTACCGCCGCTTTGCGTCTAAAAACGAAGAGTCAACCGACTTTTTACTAGGAATTGTTACTAGGGAGTATAGGGAATCGTGGTTAGCATCAACGAGATTCGCATCGACCAGCCCAGCATCGATACCGATGAATATTTTGAATTATTTGGTACACCGGGCACATCACTTGCGAACTTGACCTATGTCACGATCGGCGACGGTTCGGGCGGCAGTGGCGTCATCGATTCAGCGATCAGTCTTGCGGGTGCTAGCCTCGACGGCAATGGCTTCTTTGTCGCTGCGAACAGTCCCTTCGCACTCGGTAGCGCTGCGCTCACCCTGCCGAATAACTTTTTTGAGAACAACGACAACGTTACCCACCTGTTGGTCGAAAACTTTACCGGCAGTGTAGGCCAAGATCTGGACACCAACGACGACGGCATCCTTGATATTGCGCCGTGGACAGGGGTGCGGGACTCTGTGGCTTTGGTTAAGGCACTGGGCGGCGGTGAGGAGCTGATCTACAGCACGACAACGGTGGGGCCGGACGGTTCGAATCCGCCAGGACATGTCTTCCGTGATCCAGATGGCACGGGGAGCTTTCAGATTGGCGATTTTGTGCTGGGGGTCGATGATTCACCCGGCATCCCGAATACGGGTGGGTTTGTGGTGAAAATCGCTGCGATTCAAGGGGCAGCCCAAACCTCGCCGCGCGTAGGGCAGGTGGTCACCACCCAGGGCATTGTCACGGCGATCGCCAGCAACGGCTTCTACATCCAAGATCCGATTCCTGACGGCGACATTGCCACCTCCGAAGCCATCTTCGTCTTCACGGGTAGCGCCCCGATCCTCACAGTGGCTGATCGCGTCGAGGTGGAAGGCACGGTCAGCGAGTTCACCCCCGGCGGCACCGCCACAGGCAACCTGTCGATCACACAGATCAGCTCCCCGACCTTCACGATTCTGTCGGGCGGCAATCCGCTTCCTGGCGCGACGCTGATCGGCCCTGGCGGTCGCATTGCCCCGACGCAGAATATTGACGACGACGGCTTGACCAGCTTCGATCCGACCACCGATGGCATCGACTTCTACGAAAGTTTGGAAGGGATGCGGGTGCAGGTGAACAACGCCGTAGTCGTCGGCGCGACCAGTGGCTTTGGCGAGATTGTCGTGTTGCCCGAAAACGGCGCAGGGGCGGGCTTGCGGACACCCAATGGCGGCATCATCGTGCAGCCCGACGACTTCAACCCGGAGCGGATCATCATTGATGACGCCCTGATCTCAGCAGAGCCAGCTGTGAAGGTGGGCGATCGCTTCAACACCCCCATTATCGGCGTGCTGAGCTATAGCTTCGGTGACTTCAAGCTACTCAACACCCAGCCTCTGCCGGGTGTCACCCCGAGCAGCCTCAGCTCCGAAACCACGCCCCTGATCGCGACGAATGACCAACTGACGATCGCCACCTACAACGTGGAGAATCTCGACGCCAACGACCCAGCGAGCAAGTTTGACGCGATCGCCAATCATATCGCCGACAACCTCGAAGCCCCCGACATCCTGGCGCTGCAAGAGATTCAGGACAACAACGGCACCACTAACGACGGCACAGTTGCCGCTGACCAGACCTTCCAGCGGCTGATCGACGCGATCGTCGCCGCGGGTGGCCCGACCTACGAGTACCGCCAAGTCGATCCGGTCAACAACGCCGATGGCGGCGCACCCGGCAGCAATATTCGCGTCGGCTATCTGTTCAACCCCGAACGGGTCAGTCTCAATGATCGCGGCATGGCGGGTGCTACCGATGCCACAGCGGTGAATGCCGACGGCTCACTCACCCTCAGCCCCGGTCGCGTTGACCCCAACAACCCCGCTTTTGCCGAAAACACGAGCACCGGCTTCGATGCCAGCCGCAAATCGCTGGCGGCGGAATTCCGCTTCAATGGCGAGACCATCTTCGTCATCAACAACCACTTCAAGTCCAAAGGCGGCGACTCACCGCTGTTCGGTGCGACGCAACCGATTGATCAGGAAACCCTAGCGCAGCGCACCGCCCAGGCACAGGTGGTTAACGATTTTGTGGACGAGCTGCTAGCGGCTGACCCCGATGCCAAGATCGTCGTCTTGGGTGATCTCAATGACTTCCAATTCTCAACGCCGGTGCAGACGCTCGCCGGTGATGCCTTGACCAACCTCGTGGACACCCTGCCCGCCGACCAACGCTACACCTTCAACTTTGGCGGCAATTCCCAGGCGCTCGATCACATCCTGGTCAGCGACAGTCTCGCGGGTGCGGCTGAGGTGGACATTGTTCAGATCAATTCTGATTTTGCCGATGGTGATCGCGCCAGTGACCACAACCCGATTGTTGCCCGTTTAAATATTCCTAACATGACCTACACCCTGCAAATCCTGCATACCGCTGACCAAGAAGCCGGTTTACCAGCAATTCAAGATGCGGTGAATTTTTCCGCCGTCCTCAATGCCCTCGAAGACGACTTCGCCAATACCCTGAAACTCTCTTCGGGCGACATCTACATTCCGGGGCCGTTCTTCAGCGCCAGCGATGAAATTTACGGAGCGGCGGGCGTCGGCGACATTTTAATCAATAATGCCCTCGGCTTCCAAGCCGTCGCCTTCGGCAACCACGAATTCGACCTCGGCACCGGTACGGTACGCGAGTTGCTGCTGCCCAACCCGGGATTCACCGGCCCCGGCATCACGGGAACCTATCAGGGCGCGCAGTTCCCTTACCTCAGCGCCAACCTCGACTTCAGCACTGACGACAACCTCGACGACCTCGTGGTCGCTGACGGCCAAGCACCGCAACCCAACAGCATCGCCAGCAGCGTCGTGATCAATGTCAACGGCGAAAATATCGGCGTCGTCGGCGCAACGACCCCGACCCTGAATTCGATTTCTTCTCCGGGTGGTGTCACGGTGCTACCTCCGAATAGCACCGATTTTGTGGCGCTGGCGGCGATCATCCAAGCGGAAGTGGACGAACTCACCGCCACCGGCATCAACAAGGTCGTGCTGCTGTCGCATATGCAGCAGATCGGCATTGAGACCCAGTTGGCAGGCTTGTTGGAAGATGTCGATGTGATCATGGCCGGTGGCTCCAACACGCTGCTCGCCAATGCCGATGACCCGCTGCGGGTGGGCGACACGGCGGCGGATGTCTACCCGCTGGATCTGACCTCCCGGTCGGGCGAGCGGGTGGTCTTGATCAACACTGATGGTAACTACCAGTACGTCGGCCGCCTCGCCGTTGAGTTTGATAGCAACGGTCTGATCAGCAGCATCCTCGACGAGAGCGGCGCTTATGCCACCGACGATGCGGGCGTTGATCGCGTCTACGGCATGGATGTTAATCCCGCCGATGTCGCCGATCCCACCGTGGTCGCTGTGACGGCAGCGATCGGCAATGTCGTGCTGAGCAAAGACGGCAATATCTTTGGTAAAACCAATGTCTTCCTCAACGGCACGCGCGGGGATGTCCGCACTCAGGAGACTAACCTCGGCAACCTGACGGCGGACGCGAATTTGTTCGTCGCCCAACAATATGACCCCAGCGTCGTCATTTCGATCAAAAATGGTGGCGGCATCCGCGACAATATCGGCGTCTCGCGGATTCCGGCGGGGGGCACGTCCAGCGATCTCGAGCAACTGCCACCGGAGGCGAATCCGCTAGTCGGCAAGGAAGCGGGCGACATCTCGCAACTGGATATTGAAAATAGCCTCCGCTTCAATAACGACCTCACGCTGCTCACCGTCACGGCTGAAGAACTGCGCGCCGTGATTGAGCATGGCGTTGCGGCGACGGCACCGGGGGCCACACCGGGGCAGTTCTCGCAAGTGAGTGGTCTGTCATACAGCTTCGACCCCGATCTGCCGGCGGGTCAGCGGGTGCAGACGCTGGCGGTCAAGGATGAGGACGGCGAAAATCTCGACATTATCGTCACGAATGGGCAATTAGTCGGTGATCCACAGCGCACCTTCCGCATTGTCACGCTGGGCTTCCTCGCAGACGGTGGCGATGAATACCCCTTTGATATGCTGAGTAATCCCGACCGAGTTGACTTGGTCGGTGCGCCGCTGCCGACGGGCGCGGTGGATGTGGCGAATTTCACCGATGATGGCTCAGAGCAGGACGCACTGGCAGAGTACCTGGCGGCAAACTTCGGCACCGAACCTTTCAGTCAGGCCGATGTCCCGCCGAGCGAGGATCAGCGCATTCGGAATCTGAACTTCACCCAGCCGGGCGAGGGCGGCACGGATGGCGATCCGATCGAGCAGTTGCCTAACAATGTGTTTGAACTCAACGGCGCGGCTGACGAGGTGCTGCGGCTGCGGCTGACCTTGCAACAGGTCGGAACGGGGGCTGTGAATGAGATTGGTGTCTTCAAGGTGGATGATGATGACGGCTCCGTTGCGGGTCAGAGGCCGGGTGATGCGGGGTATCTGCAAGCCGCTCTCGCCCAATCGCGCGTGGTCTTCTCGGCGCTGCCTGACACCAACTTCGAGCGCTTCAGCTCGACGCGCATACTGGAATACGACGCGGGCGATCGCCTGATGTTCTTCCTGGTGCAAAACGGCACAATCGACCGAGCGCTGCAAAATCCCGGCGGCGCCGCCGTATTCTTCGCCAACAATGGTAACGCCCTGCGTGCCAGCGAAATCGCCAGCGGCAACTTTGAGTTGCGTTGGGAAGATGGCGTGGGTGCAGTGGACTTCAGTGATGTTGTGCTGCGCCTCGAGTTTGCCCCCAGCGCTCCGATTCCGGTCGGCACCCGCTGGCAAGGGGACAATGAGCGCGAAATCATCGACCTGCGCGATGTGGGTGCCCGCACTGCCAGCATCCAGATTCGCAGTGAGGCGGCCTTCGCCAACACGGTCGGTCTCTACAGCATCGACAGCATCGACGGTCGCATCGGCAGCCTGAATCCTGGCGATGCGGGCTATGCTCGCGCGGCGGCTGAGCGCCTAGTCACGCGCTTTGATCGCAGTGGCACTAGCCCGACGAGTTTGCAGGGCTTGCTCGCACCGCTGATCATCGCCAATGCCACCATTGAGCAGTTTCTGGCGGAAAATCCCGATAACTTCAATGGGGGCGGGCCGATTGCTTACTTCCCCTACATCGCGGCTAATCCCGATGGGGTCGATCACTTGCGCCTCTTGGGCGACAACCTGTTTGGCTTTGAAGATCTACCGGGTGGTGGCGACTTCGACTACAACGATATGGTTTTCCAGATCTCGTTTGCCTAACGCTGCTCCGGCTGGGCTTTGTGATGAAGCGGGGGCGATCGCCCCCGCTGCTACTGCATTGCTGCTGAGCAGGTTAGCGAAAGGGTTCCGAGGCTTCGGTGTATTCCAGGGGCAACACTGACACCACATTCTCGGGAGGATTGGGAACGAGGTAGTAAGTGATCACCTGACCGCCGTAGACCGCCTCAGCCGCCGCAATGCCCGCCGCCTGGGCGCGCTTTGCCTCGGCAACATGGCCGCGCACAGCGACTACAAACCGACCACTTTCAGCGCGATCGCACCAAACGATCGTGACTTTCGCCGCCTTCACCATGGCGTCTGAAGCCGCCAAGATCGCGGGAAAACCGAGAGTTTCAATGACCGCAACAGCATCTGGCATCAGGGCTTTGTTCCAACTCAAAGTCCTTAGTTTAGCCGAGTTTGGTGTTGCGGCAGCGGGGCTGCACCTCAAGTCGCCGGGGCAGCTTGGTCGTCGTCGCGGCGGCTGGGGCGCAGCTCGTCGAGGATCGTAAAGCTAACGTGGTTGATCGCCAGTTCGCCGATCGAGGTCTGTTCGCGGGGAATCGGTTCGCCGCCCTGATACAGTTTCTCGAAGGGAACGCCCTTCGCCATTTCCGCATGAAACCAGGACAAGCCCATGAAGAAGCGGGTCGGATAAGGACCGCCCTCGACCACATCATCAGGGTTAGACTCCATCGGCAGCCAGCCAAATCCCGGCAGGTAGAATTCCATCCAGACATGGTTGTAGTCTGGCTCTAGAGGAATGCCGCGCTGTTCTAGCTTCGGCGGGCATTTATAACGACCGACGGTGCGACAGGCAATGCCATTCAGCCGCGCCAGCGCCAGCAAGATGCCAAGATACTCACCACAGGAGCCGACACCGCGTGCCAGGGCAACATCAGGTGTATCGATGTGGGGTTTGATGCCGTAGGAGAGGCGGTCGTAGACATAGTTGCGAATGTTGTACATTTTTCGCAACAAGTTGGTTTCCTCACCGACGGCATCGCGGGCGGCGCGCTGGATATTCTCTTTATCCATTGCCAGGTTGTCATTATCGATCAGGTAGCGATCGCGAAGCTCCGCGCTCAACTCTGGCAGATTGTCACCATCGCGGGGGCTGAACTGATACTTAATGCTCCAAACTTGCAGCTTGGCACGCCAGCCAAAGAGATGGCGCTCATCCGGCCGCAGGTGGTCAAACTTGAACACCGCTACCCGCTGACCTCCGATCAGCCGCTCCTCAAAAGGCAAGCCGACTGGCTCGACGCTGAGCACAGTCTGACGCAGGGTTTCGGCCGGGAGCGCAATGTGCCACTCCAGATCGGTGAGTTCCAGCTTATCCAGTGGTGCGAGCTCTTCTACATAGCTCATCTCAACTAAGTAGCCGTTGGAAAGCGCATAATGACCAGCCGCGTCGTGATGGAAGTAGAGGGGATGCAGAAAGGTGCGATCGCGATAACTGAGTTCGTGATTGGGGTGACTATTGGGATTGTCCCGGATGAAGGGTTCGTCATGGACATAAGCGACATAGAGGCAGTCTTCGCCGTCGGAATTGGGTTGAAAGGCGAGACCGGTAGGGTTCTCAAACGGGGTTAAAACGCTGAATTCAATCGCCCCCGTCGCGCGATCGAGACAAAAAACCGTCTGCTCGGTCGTATCACTCAGCCAGAGCTTTTCGCCGCGCACCGCGATATTCTCAACGCCAATCCCCGGCGCATAGAAATTGGTGATTTCGCGGCGAGTCTCGCGACTGAAGACGCTAATCGTCCCAGCCCGCTGGGAGGTGAGATAGATCGTGCCCTCCCAAACGGCAATGCCATCAACGGGGTGGGGCAGACTGAGAAAGCGCTGGGGTTGCAATTCTCCCGCCAGCGAGCAAAAGTAAACGTCCTCGTAGCGCGCAAACCAGAGCGTGTCATCGGCGATCGCCAAGCCCGTCGCACCGACAAACTCCTGCCAACAGTGCGAGTTGAGAACCTGGCTATCGTCGGTTTGCGGATCGACCGCCAACAGGTAACCGTTGGTAGCATCCAGAACGTAGAGGCGATCGCCATAGAATACGACCCCGTGAATTGCGGCCGTGGCAATTGGACGGATTGAGCGGACAACTGGGCGAGCGTGAGTTAAAACTAGGGTAGGCGCGTGAGAAATCATGCTTAAGTCGGCTTGCAGGCAACAGGGAGCAGCTCTTCAGTGTAAATCGCGATGGCAATCTTGCTCTAGGTGCTTCAACATAGCAAAGGAGCAAGACTGATCAATGCTCAGCGCGAACTTTATCATTACTGCTTGCTCCCCCCTGAATATCGGCTGAAGAGATCGCTCTTAGCTGAGTGAACCGCCTCTTGGGCAGTGCCATCGCGTCTCCGGGTGCTCCTTGCTAGACGATACACTTGAATATCCTGTTAGTAGTAGATTTCCATCCGGATTAATCGCCATGTCTCCATCTCAACCTCCAAAGCTTTTCGCTCGTCTTGCCCGCCTGGGTAGCTTGATGCTGATCGCTAGCGTCACCGTGATCGCCACACCCCGCTTGGTTGCCGCTCAGAGCATTCCCAGCATCTGGGAAGCCAACTACCAGCCGCCTGCGGGTATCGGCGCACCCCAGCGCGTTGAGGGAGGGGCATCCCGAGATGGTAGACGTGACACCCGGATTTTGACAGCCCTGGTGCCCACAAGCAACCAGTTTGGCGCGACACTAGCCGCTCGTCCGACGATTTATACGCATATGCCAGCAGCAGTTAATGCGGATGTCGCGAGCATTGTTGAGTTCGAGCTACTTGATGAAGCAGGTCAACTGATTTACCTCACTGATCGGCTACTGCCTGCTGAGACAGCCGGCATTGTTAGCATTCGCCTGCCGGAGAGCGCCCCAGCTCTGGACGTTGACCGCAACTACCAGTGGATGGTGCGGGTTTACGACCGCAACGACGAAGTCATCGGTCAGACCGAGGGTTGGATTCAGCGCGTGGATCGCCCCGCCCAGTTGCCCGCCAATCTTCAGCGGGCGACGGCCTATGACCAAGCCATGCATTACGCGGAGGCGCGTCTCTGGTATGACGCCCTAGCGGCAATGGCGATCGCCTATCGCGAAAATCCCACTGCCGAAGTTCGCAAGAGCTGGACACAACTATTGCGCTCGGCTGGTCTGGCTGAGGTCGCGAATGCCAGGCTGCTACAGGAGTTGTCGGTGACTGAACGGCAAGCTTTTGAGCTGTAGCGCGGCGATCGCACTCTACCTAGACAAAACGACCTCATTCACCTCGCCTGCACTGGTATCTAGTTGCAGGCTTTTGTTTGCATTTCTACCCCACTGGAGATAGCCCCTGAGCCGGACGGGTCTGTATAATAAGTGCAACAAAAGTTAACCGTCAGGTTGGCTGCGACAAATGGATTGGGCCAAACGAGGTGCGGGGGATCGCTGGTCAGAATGCGATCGCAGCCCCACATCTTTTTAGAAGCGAGAACTACTGCAACTTATGCCGCAAATCGAGACCAGAACTGAACCCATGGTGATCAACATGGGGCCGCACCATCCCTCCATGCACGGCGTCCTGCGCCTGATCGTCACCCTAGATGGGGAAGATGTCGTGGATTGCGAGCCGGTGATTGGTTACCTCCATCGCGGCATGGAAAAGATTGCCGAGAATCGCACCACCGTCATGTACGTCCCCTACGTCAGTCGTTGGGACTACGCCGCCGGGATGTTCAACGAAGCGATCACCGTCAATGCCCCGGAGAAGCTAGCAGACATCGAAGTCCCCAAGCGCGCCCAGTACATCCGCGTCATCATGCTGGAGCTGAACCGGATCGCCAATCACCTGCTCTGGCTCGGCCCCTTCATGGCGGATGTCGGTGCCCAGACCCCCTTCTTCTACATCTTCCGCGAACGCGAACTGATCTATGACCTTTGGGAAGCAGCTAGTGGCTCGCGCCTGATCAACAACAATTATTTCCGTGTCGGCGGCGTTGCCGTCGATCTCCCCTACGGCTGGATCGACAAGTGCTTGGACTTCTGCGACTACTTCGCCGAAAAAGTCGATGAGTACGAAAAACTGATCACCAACAACCCCATCTTCCGCCGCCGGGTCGAAGGGGTGGGCACGATCACCCGCGAGGAGGCGATCAACTGGGGACTCTCCGGCCCGATGCTGCGTGGCTCTGGTGTTAAGTGGGATCTTCGCAAAGTTGACCACTACGAGTGCTACGACGAGCTGGACTGGGACATTCACTGGGAAACCAGCGGCGACTGTTTTGCCCGCTACATCATCCGCATTCGCGAGATGCGCGAGTCGCTCAAAATCATCCGCCAAGCCTGCGCGCAACTCCCCGGCGGCCCCTACGAAAATCTCGAAGCCAAGCGCCTCGCCGAAGGTAAAAAGTCGGAGTGGAACAACTTTGAGTACCAGTACATCGCCAAAAAGGTTCCTCCCACCTTCAAGATCCCCGAGGGCGAGCACTACGTCCGCCTCGAGAGTGGCAAGGGCGAGCTAGGGATTTTTGTCGTTGGTAAAAACGATGTCTTCCCGTGGCGCTGGAAGATTCGCGCCCCTGATTTCAACAACTTGCAGATCCTGCCCCACATCCTCAAGGGGGTCAAGGTCGCTGACATCATGGCGATCCTGGGCAGTATCGACATCATCATGGGTTCCGTCGATCGCTAGCACGGTGACGGACGTGGCTGACTGAGCTGACTCGCGATCGCCAGCCCGACTAATCTGGCAACCGACAAAAAACAATCAGACCCTGCCAGCAAATTGGCAGGGTCTGATTGTTTTTGAGAGGAATCGCCTGCGATCGCCTTTAGTCCCGGAGCGGGGAGTCTAGTACCGCTACGCGGAATTTTGAGTTCTGAGTGCAGGTAATACGGGCATCCTACGGATCCTGAATGGGCATCTCATTGCCGCCGTCCGATACTAGCGATCGCCCGCCTGACGACGCTGACCCGCTGCCAACAAGCCCACTAGACCGAGTGCCAAGAGCGCGGTGGGTTCAGGAACATCAACCCCCGGCTCGCCCTCAACCAGCTTGATTTGATAAGCCAGTTGCGAATTCTTGGGCTTATTGGCCGCCAGCCAACTCATCGTCGATTTGCCCGTCAGCGTGAAGTCGCCCACGATGTCGCCAATATGCAGATATTCGGCATCAAAGTAGCTACAGCCAACCCCGGCCGCGCAGCTCGCACTGGAGGTCGCGGCGATGCTAGCTGCCATCGTGTCATCGCTCAAGAACAGATTATCGACCACAATGCTACTGCCATCCTGGCGGGCGCTCGTCCGAATGTAGAGGTCAGAGAAGTTGTCTTCAAAAACCTCTGTCTTCTCAAGCACAATCCCCGCCACCGTGTAGGTCAAGGTGTTCGCAAGACTATCAAAAACCAAAGAGAAATCAACCGCTTCACCGCTGACCCAGCTATCATAATTTGCTTGCACGCGGTTGTCGGCATCATTGTCGATGTCATGAATATTCAGCTCATGGTCACCCACGCGACCGATGCGCGTTTCCGCCGCCCAAGGAATCTCCAGACCCAAGGCATCAAATTCAGCACCATCGTAGTAGCCGCCGATGGTAAAGGCTTCAGCATGGCTCGTCGTCGCCAGCACACCCAATGTAGCCGCCGCGATCGCCCCAACCGTTTTGTAAATCCCTTTCATGGCTTCTCAATCCCCTAGTCTCGTGTAGAACTGCGTTATTTTTGACTATAAGTGGACGAGCCAGGATGCGGCTAGCGGGAAGCCGTTGGTTTCATAGAATCTTCATGGTGAAGATTGGTTTTATGAATCTGCTATAAATTTGCGTCATTAGGTCGTTTGCTTTTCGCCGACAGAATAACATCAAGCCAACTCCGAGAATTCACGAGTCGCTGTCACTTTCTAGATGGCACAAGGCTCATGACTTCCGTGAATCTACGGGGTAAGCAACACACCCAGCCGCCCGGCGCTGACTCTAAGAACGCACGAATGAGCGCATAATTCAAATATGCCAGGAACCCCAGAGACAGCCCTCTCCAACACCTGACTGCTGGCTGCTAATCGTTGGCTTCCAGATAGAGGTGCCAGAGAGCCGGGACAGAAACCCAGTTTCTCGGCTGAGAAGCGCGAAATCTCGTCCGCCCGCCCACACAGAAACCGGGTTTCTATGACTCCTGAACCGATGCTCTAGTACAAGGCGGCGGCAATAAGATGCCCATTCAGGATCCGTAGGATGCCCGTATTGCCTGCACTCATCACTCAAAACTCAGAACTCAAAATTCCGCGTAGCGGGACTAGGCCGTCCAATCCTGACTCCAGGTCGTTGACCAGGGTAGCTCACCACCCACTTCTAGGCCACACTGCTGGCTACGCGCCGTGACAATTGGCTCGCCAGCTCGCGTTTTCAGGTCAAGCTGTAACTCGCCGTGCATGGTGTCGCGGCAGCAAAATTGCAGGCCATTGGGCATGGGTGCGCGCAGGGCAGTGCCGGATCGCTGCGTAGTGCCGGTTAGCTCCACTTGATAGCGATCGCGCCGCGCCCGCATCTGCCAGCAACCCCAGGGTTCGACCCGCCAGCTCACCTCGCTATTCCAGGGAACGAATTCGTAGAACTGACCCTGGTAGTGAATGCCGACCATGGCGACTGATTCCTGCCACCAGAGCACGCCACGCCGCCCGCCACCCGCCGTCAAGGCAAGATCCGGTTCAGCGTCAAAATGGTTACAGTTGAACCAGAACCAGCGTTGCGGAAACGCTTGACCCCAGTTTTTTTCGCTGTAGGCGGGGGCCTGGTCAAAGTAGTAGTGGTGACCTGACCAGTCGATCCAGCCGCTAGCTCGCCCGTGCGCCATGAGGATCTGCCAGCCCGGTTCAAAGATCGGCAGCCGCGAGAGCCAACCGGCCGTGGACTGTTGTTGTGCGTGGTTGGGGTCACCCCAGCCGTAGACCGGCTCGATGGTGTATTGCCAGCGGCAGTACCGCTCGCTCGCCGGGTCATGGATATAGCCCTGATTGAGCCGCGCGGTCGCTTGATAGCCCTCCTGAACCGTGTTGGCGAAGCTATCTGGCTCTAGCTCGTGGGCCGCGCCTGGGTCGTCCGTTCGCCGCCAATGACCGAGGGCTAGGCGATCGCGCGCTCCCCAAAACCCCTGTGGATCGGGCAGCGTGCGCCAGAGATATTCGTCGTCGGGGCCCAGGATCTGAGCGGCACCACCGCTGTGGGGTGCCCCCCCGGCGGGATCTTCGATGGAGTACATGAAGGCGAAGGTTTCGCCCGCCGCTGGTAGTGTGACCCGGTAATACCAGCCTTCAAAAAACCGTCCGCTCTGACCTGACCCGTGGTAACCGCTGTGGGGAGTCTGTAACCGCTCTGCCATTGGGGTGTGACTTTGGGTAATGCTGTCTCGATCCTACCGCGTAGCGATCGCCCTCTGGCTCCGCCGCCCGCCTGAGAAGCTTGCTACAATACACATTGGGCGACCTAGGCATTCAGCAATCATGGGCAGCACATTCGGCAGCTTATTCCGCGTCACAACTTTCGGCGAATCGCATGGCGGTGCGGTCGGTGTAGTTGTGGATGGCTGTCCACCCCGCTTGGAGATTGCTCCCGACGAGATTCAGTTTGAACTCAACCGCCGTCGCCCCGGTCAGAGCAAGATCACAACCCCACGCCGCGAGAGTGACACCTGCGAGATCCTCTCCGGCGTTTTTGAAGGGAAAACCTTGGGGACGCCGATCACGATCATGGTGCGGAACAAAGACGCGCGCCCTCAGGATTATGAGGAAATGCGCGATAAATATCGCCCTTCGCACGCGGATGCCACCTACGATGCCAAATACGGCATTCGCAACTGGCAGGGCGGGGGTCGGGCTTCGGCGCGGGAAACGATTGGGCGCGTAGCAGCCGGGGCGATCGCCAAGAAAATTCTGCGTCAAGCGGCGGGGATCGAAGTCGTCGCCTACGTCAAACGCATTCAGATGCTGGAGGCGCACATAGACCCCGATACGGTCACCCTCGAACAAGTTGAGCGTAATATCGTGCGCTGTCCGGATGCCGAATGTGCCGAGCGAATGATCGATTTAATTGATACTGCCCGTCGCGAGCTTAATTCGCTGGGTGGGGTTGTCGAGTGTGCGGCGCGCTCTGTGCCGCGCGGGCTAGGCGAACCTGTGTTTGATAAGCTGGAGGCAGATTTGGCGAAGGCGGTGATGTCACTGCCCGCGACCAAAGGTTTTGAGATCGGCTCCGGCTTTGCGGGGGTCTTGCTGACGGGTCGCGAGCACAACGACGAGTTTGTTGTTGGTGCAACGGGTGATATTCGCACGGCAACTAACCGTTCGGGCGGCATCCAAGGCGGCATTAGCAATGGCGAGACGATTGTGCTGCGGGCGGCCTTCAAGCCGACCGCCACCATCGGTCAGGTGCAAAACACCGTGACTCGTGCCGGTGAACCGACAACCCTCGCGGCGAAAGGACGACACGATCCTTGCGTTTTGCCGCGGGCTGTGCCTATGGTAGAAGCAATGGTTGCTCTCGTGCTCTGCGATCATTTATTACGGAATCAGGGTCAGTGTGCTGTTTTAACGCCTTGAGTGCAACATGAAGATTAATCCCTCTTCTGAATTTGCTGTCCACTTCTGGGGCGTACGCGGGAGCATTCCTTCCCCCGGCCCGGAGACGGTTCGCTATGGCGGCAATACCTCCTGTGTTGAAATGTCCGTGGCGGGGCGACGCTTGATTTTTGACGCTGGAACCGGCCTCCGTTTGCTGGGCAAGCAGTTGGTGAATGAATCGCCCGCCGATGTGTATATGTTCTTTACCCACTACCACTGGGATCACATTCAAGGCATTCCCTTCTTTTTACCGGCTTTCGGTTCTGAGACCTGCTTCCACATCCACGGGCAAGTGCCTCCTGAGGATGGTGATATGAAAATGGAGCAGCACTTCCGCGATCGCGTGCTGCATCTCAATGCCCCCGTCCCGGTGGCGAAGATTCATGCTGAGATGAAGTTCCACGATATTGTTTGCGGTGAGGTGTTCGATTTTGACGGCATCCACATCGAAACCCAAATGCTGAACCACCCCAACGGCGCGATGGGCTATCGCGTCAGTTGGAATGGTTATACCGCCGTGTATTGCACCGATACCGAGCATTTCCCGGATCGCTTGGACGACAAGGTGCTGCAACTGGCGCATGATGCCGATATTTTTATCTACGACGCCATGTACACCGACGAGGAGTACCACAATCCCAAGTCGCCCAAGGTCGGCTGGGGTCACTCCACTTGGCAAGAAGGCGTCAAGGTCGCCAAGGCAGCCGGGGTCAAGCAGTTTGTGGTTTTCCACCACGAACCCAACCACAGTGATGCGTTCCTCGACCAGCTCGCTGAGGAGGTTGAGGAAGTGCTTCCGGGGACGATTTTGGCTCGTGAAGGCCTGACAGTTGACTTGACGCGCCGACCGGTTGAAGCCGCAAAAGCGTAGTACAGTTCTGGTGCTTGAATCTTTGCTCGTGAGTCGCGATGCAACGCTACTGGTTGGTCTTGCAGCTATTTTGGCGCACTGCGCTCGCGGCTGAGTTGGAATACCGCTTGAATTTTGTGATCGCTACCCTCAGTAGCGTCGCCAATCTGGGCGGCAGCCTCTTCGGCTTGTTCTTGTTTTACCGTACTGGCTACGAGTTCCCGGGCTGGTCGTGGGCAGAAGCCCTCCTAGTGGTGGGGATCTTCACCATTCTGCAAGGCTTTGCCGCCACCGCACTCGCGCCGAATCTCAACCGCATCGTCGAGTATGTCCAAGAGGGCACGCTCGATTTTGTTTTGCTGAAACCGATTAGCAGTCAGTTCTGGCTCTCCACCCGCACGCTATCGCCTTGGGGTCTGCCGGACGTTCTCTTTGGGTTGGTCATCATTGGCTACGCGGGAATGCAACTTCAACTTAGCTGGCTGAATTATCTCACCGGGCTGCTCCCCCTCGCCTTCGGCATGGTCATGCTTTACAGCCTTTGGTTTATCCTCGGCGCGACCAGCATCTGGTTTGTCAAAATCTACAATGTCACCGAAGTCTTGCGCGGCTTACTGCAAGCCGGGCGCTTCCCGATGGTGGCTTACCCGGCTCTATATCGCGTCTTCTTTACCTTCGTTGTGCCGGTCAGCTTTCTGACCACAATTCCCGCCGAGGCCGCCCTCGGGCGATCGCCCCTGGGCTGGCTCCTACTCTCCGCCCTCCTCGCCATGCTGCTTCTGGCACTGTCTAATGCTTTTTGGCGCTACGCACGCCGTTTCTACACCAGCGCATCCAGTTAAGCAACAGATGACGGTTTAGCCTGAAGCTTGATATTTGCTGCCTGCTACACTGGGGAGATGGCAAGTTGAGCGGGTAATTGCCCAGCAGGTATTTTTTCTATGGTCAAGCGTCTCCCTTTTGAGTCTTCCCAAGTCATGCACCGTGCTGACGAGTTGATGCTGGCTGCTTCCAACCGCTATCGCATCACCGTACAGGTTGCGAATCGGGCCAAGCGCCGCCGCTTCGAGGAGTTTGAAAATCTCGATGACCCGATGATGAAGCCGGTAATCCGAGCCGTGATCGAGATGTCCGACGAACTGACCCAGCCAGAAATTATTGGTGATTGATTTAAACTCATGTCGCTTGTTTCTCAGCCGCATCAGCGTTTTTGCCTAGCTTTCGTGGGGGCGATCGCGCTCAGCCTTAGCCTCAACCCTCGTCACCCGGTCTCAGCCCAGCAGGTCTATATCCAGCCAGAAGCAACGGCACCCGCCGTCTACGAACGACTCCCGGCGACGTTTCCGCAGGCCAACAGCTATGTGCGCCGCGAGTCGGGAGCGGTAGACGCCGACAACACCTTGCTTTCGCGTCTGATCGCTTACCACATTTACGTTAAAAATCGCTCGCCCTTCTTCCGGCTTGACTGGAAGCTGACCCTAGCGGATTATCTCGGCGTTCATGAAGCTCCCTCACCCACTCAGTATCCCAGCAATCGCACGCTGACCGAGAATCCTGTGGTGGGCGATCGCGAGCTGATTCGCGCCCTCAATCGCCGCGAGCGTGATGAATTGGTGCAAGCACTTGTCACGGTCTTCAATGCTGAGCGTCGGCAACCGACCGCAACAACTACGGAGGAACCTGGCAGCCGTGCTCCGAGTCCGGAAGCTATTCCGGCTCCGGGCGCGCGCAGCCCTCGTCTACCGGCCCCAGGAGCGGCTGACTTGTTGCGGTGAGCGAGCGGCTGCTCAAGCGAGGCGACGGCTGGCGGCTGGGCTGGGATCCCAGCGCGCCATGCTACCCAGGGCTGGTCGGTGGCGATGACTGGGCAACCGAGTTGACAGCGGCTGAGCTGGCGGACTTTTGTCACTTGACCCGCGAGGTAGAGCAAGCGATGGCAAGGATCGCGACTGAGCTGATGGCGGAGGAGCGAGTCGCTTGTACGGCTGCGAGCGATCGCCTCTGGCTGGAGGCTGAAGGGTTGCCGGCGGCTTATGATCTGCACTTGATCGTACAGGGCGATCGCCAGGTGGAGGGAAGCTGGCAGGCGGCGGCAGTGCCCGGTTTGCTGCAAGCGACGCAGCGACTGCAAGTGTTCTAGCCACCGGGCTTTTCATTGAGGGTGTCACTGGCTCTCCAGCCATGCTATCCTAGTAAGCTGTTCCGGGGCGTAGCGCAGCTTGGTAGCGCACCACTTTGGGGTAGTGGGGGTCGTGGGTTCGAATCCCGCCGCTCCGATTGACTTTCAGGCTCAGAACTCCTGCAATATCAGGGTTCTGAGTTTTTAAGTATGGGCGTACTTGGACATAGTTGGACACCGTTAGACACGCAATAGGGGCCAGATTGGGGCCATTGCTCCCACGCTACCCATAGGAGGTTAGAAATTCGGCATTGGGGGGCGGCCGAGTTCATGAGCATAGTGGCGGCTGAATGTTCCGGAATTGTTACCCAGGACGGCGGCGACACTGGGGAGAGGCGCGCCGCTGGGGATGAGATGACTGCCAAGCGAGTGGCGGACGGCAGCAAATCAAGATTGGTGCCGCCTTTGGGCACATTCCCTAGATCCGGCGATCGCGCACTCAATATTTTGCCGAGAGAGAAGATGATTGCCGTCAGCGATCGCGGGGGAGTAGCGGCATAGAATTG
>JAAUTY010000042.1 GCA_012031265.1 Spirulinaceae cyanobacterium SM2_1_0
TCGAAGGAATCAACAATCGTTTGAAGCTAATCAAGCGTCAAGCTTATGGTTTCGTGAATTTTGATAATATGCGTGACCGCTTTTTAGCTGCCTTTCAACGATAACTTTTTGTTATCACACTCCATCCAGGAGAACCACTGCTAAGCCTATCGCTTGGCAGCAATTTCATTTTTAGATAGATAATATTCATGTTGCCCCTATTTTATTGTGCCCCTTAGCTGAGTCCAAACTATGCAAATCACCCTCGACCTACCTGAAGAACTGCTGCAATACTTCGATCAAGATCACCTTTCTCGTGAAATTTTAGAGGCATTAGCGGTACAAGCCTATCAAACCGAAAAAATTACTAATGCTCAGGTTGGTCGTATTCTGGGTCTACCCTCTCGCTGGGCAGTGGATAGCTTTTTGAAGCAACATCATGCTGATTTACATTACGATGAGGCAGATCTAGAGAGCGATCGTGAAACCCTTCGCCAACTTCGTGCGAATCGAGCCAACAGCGCCTCATGATCGTTATCTCTGATACTTCGCCGGTTAATTATTTGCTGCTGATTGATCAGATTGATCTGCTTCCTCGCTTGTTTCAGCAAATCATCATTCCCGATGTGGTGCGGAAGGAAATGCTTGATCCCTTGGCACCACCTGCCCTTCAACAATGGATTACCCATCCTCCTTCTTGGCTTACAGTCCAAACTGTTTCCGGGGTTGATAAAACCCTCAATGCCCTTGATCCAGGAGAACAAGCTGCCATCACCATTGCTCAAACCTTGCAAGCAGATTTGCTGATTATCGATGAACGATTGGGAAGACGTGTCGCTAGCGATCGGGGAATCTCGATTATTGGCACCCTTGGAATTCTAGATGATGCCGCAAGTAGAGGGTTGATAGAACTAGCAGATGCAATCGCTCGATTGCAACAGACGAATTTCCGCATTTCTCGTCGCATTGTTCAAGCATTGATAGAAAATAAAGCATAGTACAGGCACGTAGAGTCGGCGCGGAAAGCCAGCTAACACTGCGTGGCAGCGGACGGGCAAAAGTCACTGGTTTCAAGTTCAAGGTTGCCTGCCGCCGCTGCACTTCACCGTTAGCCCGCAATCTGCCAATGCTGCCGATGCCACTGCAAAGACTCCGCGCTGGGATAAAAACCCTCATCATCTGGTAAATAAATTTCCTCACCGTGAAACTCCCGCATCGTCCGCGAATCAACCGGCGGATCTTCCTTGAAGCGATCCGCCACCACCACAATCCGATAGTCGTCGTCGATGCTGAACCAGCCGCGATCGAACGCCCAATGATGATTCTTGCAGAGCGCTAAACCATTCGTGTAACGGTCATCGCGAAACTCTGAAAACGGCTTAATGTGCGCCCCGTCGATGATGTTCTCATTATTATCGCTGACAATCCGCAGCCGACAAAACGCACAATGCTGGTCGTAAAACGACACCAAATTGCGCCGAAACGCCGCATCCCGGACAATCAGATCCGCCTCATCCTGCCGCTTCAACTCCTCCACCGAATAGACCGCGCCGCCACTCTCCCGCAATGCCAACCGCAGCCGCTCAAACGAATTGACTTGAAACAGACTTTGTACCTGCTGAATCCTGTCCGGGAACCACTCATTCAGCAGCAAACTGATCAACGTATTGCGCGTAATGCGATCCTGCAACAACTCGAATAGCTCGCCGTCAAAATAGCCATACTGCACGCTATCCCGCAACTTCTTCAGCGTATTTAACTTCGCCTTCGATGCCAAAATTACCTCATGCCCCGGCCGCGCGTAGAGATGCCAGAACGCCCCGCGCGGCCGACTTAAGTGATAGAACGGCTGCGCCGGGTCAGCCCGAAACTTTGCCAAACTGAGCTGGTCGCGATACTGAATGAAAATCGAGATCAACTCCGGCGAGACCGGAAAGCGATTCTCGCGAATAATCCCCTGCTCGATCAACTCGATCAGCGCCAACAGCAACAGCGGCTGATACGGTGCAGTGCCGTGCGCCCGATCCACCTTCAGCTTGCGAAACCGGTTGGCGTAGTAACTAAAATCCTTCTGCATCGCGGCCTGACGGCAAATCCGCCCGCACGTAGAAGCGCTCGTAAGCCTCCGGCCGATAGGCTGGCGGCTCGCAAAAGCGATCCGTCTTGGCAATCCCCGCGATCGCATCCCCATGCGCTGAAAACCACCGCAACACCAGCGCCTCTAACAAACACTGGCGATACTTCGGCTCCCGCAAAAAATCAAACAAATCCTCATCCAGATAAGCGTAATGCACCACCCGCCGCACATCCGCCAGCGTCTTCAGCTTTAGCTTATCGGTAATGACCCTTGCATAGCCCGGATTCGCGACCAAGTGCCAGAACTTGCTACTTTTCAGATAGTAAAACGGCTGCGAAATGTCGGGATTGTGACTGACGGAGCCGAGATAGCTCCAATATTTCAGGAACATGTGATTGAGGCGATCGCCCAAATCAATCCGATTCCGCTCAATCTCACTCCTCGCAATCAACTCAATCACCGCCAGCAGCAAAATCGGCTTATGTGGCGCAAGACCGTGCGCCCGATCGACCCGCAAGCGCTGAAACTGCTTGGCATAGTAGCCCAAGACCTCAAACTGCCTGACCTCACTCCGTCTCAAAACCCAGCTCGCCGTCCCTGCACTTACCACACCGCCCATCCTAGCAACCCGCCAACGCCCAGCCCCAGCCAACGCCAGAGACCCCAGCCACCCGCTCGCTGGTCTGGGCACAGCCGCCACCGCACTACGCCCACCTCAGTACCCAGCGATCGCCAAGCATTCCAGCGAGGCGATCGCCCAACCCAGACACTAACCTCGCCGGATGATCGGTCTAGTACCGCTACGCGGAGTTTTGAGTTCTAAATTTTGAGTTCTGAGTGCCTGCAATCCGGGAATCCTGGAGATTTTGCATGGGCATCTCATTGCCGCCGTCCTGTACTAGCCTGGAGTTGTGGCATTGGTCTCGGCAGCATTGGCAGTGTGGGTTAGTTGAACTTTATTCTAGTTCAGAGTCAACAATTCCCTGGGGATGCACAACAACAACACTCGGAATACCTGCAAAATCAGTCGGATTCAAAGTGAGGATATGCCTAATGCTAGAAACAGACATAGCGGCTGCGAGGCGTACATCATGAACTCGCTTCCCTTTGATGTAATTCTCAGTGACCAACGTTAGCCAAGTTGCAAAAATTTGCGATGATTCATCCACAACCGGGAAGCGTTCAATTAGCTGATCGACGACACTACGTGTTTGCTCCACCGACCATCCCAATCCATTGACATCAACAGGACGGGTCGCTACAACCCAAAACTCGATCGCTACCTGTGCTGTCAGGTAGCACTCATCTGCCCGCATCAAGAGAATGGCAACTGCCTCTGTAACTAAACCATGCTGCTTATCGGATGGATTGCTAAACCTCAGGACAATATTGGTGTCCAATAAGTACTTAGTCACTGTTCGTAGATGCTGCCACGATCAAAAGCTTCGTCCGGAAGACTTGATTGAGTTGTCGGCAGTTGTAAAACCCAGGCTCGAAAATCTTGGGCTCGCTCTATAGGTGTTGCCCTCTGCCAAAATAGAACGCGAGCTGGCTCGGGCGCTGTACTGGTCTCAGCTTCCCCCGCCTGCACCGGTGCCGTTAATGCTTGTCCCTGCCCATGCGCGATCGCGCCGGAGTCTCGCGGACTGGTGGCGGCGTTGAGATCGCTCCTGCCTCCCGGAGCAAACTCGCCAAAAAATCAGGCTCCTCCCGCACCAGCTCGCGCAAAGCCCGCTTCAACTCGCCAGTCGTTAGCGACGCATCCATACCTCAGTCCTGACTGCCATCGCTCCCTATGTTAGCCTGCCGCACTCGCCCACCTGACAGTACTCAGCGATCGCCAAGCGTCCCAGCGAGGCGATCGCCCAACCCAGACACTAACCTCGCCGGATGATCGGCCTAGTATCGCTACGCGGAGTTTTGAGTTCTAAATTTTGAGTTCTGAGTGCCTGCAATCCGGGAATCCTGGAGATTTTGCATGGGGTGCATCCCACTTTGGCGTTACGGTTCCCCACTCTGCGAGCAACCGCTGCGCGTCTACATCCCCCAACCCCTGCTCCCAAGCTGGGCGAAGGGGAGCTAGAAGTCCCTCTCCCAGCTTGGAAGAGGGATTTAGGGTGTTGGTGGAGCCTGTTCCGTAGGAACGCAGAATTTCCAAACTGGGATGCTCCCAGATTGTACTGCTGCAGATGATCCGGATACCTAACAATTTGGCAATCTCTGAGCGGCGGTTAGATTACAGTGCCGTCAGGAATCACCGCGTTTTTCAAAACTACGACGATGCCGCTACGGATGTAGAAGCCGTCATCCTCACGATTTGACTCCTCAATGCGATCTTTATTCAAGATCAGCACCTTACTGCCAATCCGGGCATTCTTATCCACAATCGCGCGGCGAATCGTCGATTCTGCACCGATGCCAATCGGCGGAACCTTGTTCGCTTCGGCATTCTTCTGACGCTCGACTTGTGGCTCGTAGAAGTCTGCGCCCATGACCAGCGTATCCTCGATGCTGCAACCCGATTCGACGCGGGTACGAATCCCGAGTACCGAGTGGCTGATCTGGCAATCTTTGAGGATGCAGCCTTCACCAATCATCGACTCCGTGACCTGGCAGTTCAGCAACTTTGTCGGCGGCAGGTAGCGCGCGCGGGTGTAAATCGGCGCATTTTCCTGATAGAAACTGAAGGGCGGCTTGGGTTGCATGGTCAATGCCAAGTTGGCATTGTAGAACGCTTCAATCGTCCCGATGTCTTCCCAGTAATCATCGAACAAATAAGCTTGGACATTGTAGTCGCGCGCCGCGCCCGGAATTACTTCTTTACCAAAGTCTGTTTGTTCCGGATGCTTGGCGAGTAACTCCGCCATCACCTCTTTTTTGAAGACATAAATGCCCATCGAAGCGATGTAGGGTTTCTGGCGTGCTTCTTCGACTGACAATCCCAGGGTGCTGGTATCCACTTGCATCTTTTTCAGCGCCTCGCCTTTGGGCTTTTCGCTGAAGTCCACCACGCGGCCGTGGTCGTCAATTTTCATCAGGCCAAAACTCGAAGCTTGGCGCTCGCCGATGGGAATCACCGACAGCGTAATATCGGCACCTGTCTCGCGATGCCGTGCAATGAAGTCGGTATAATCCATGCGATACAGGTGATCGCCCGAGAGGATCAAATACTCGTCTACATCCCACTCTTGACACAGCCAGAGATACTGGCGCACGGCATCGGCTGTGCCCTGGAACCAACCGGGATTTTCGCTGGTCTGTTGTGCCGCGAGTACTTCGACAAATCCCTCACTGATCGCCGAAAAATTGTAAGCGCGCGTCAGGTGGCGATTGAGTGATGCGGAATTGTATTGGGTGAGGACATAGATTTTCTCAATCCCAGAATTGAGGCAGTTACTGACCGGAATGTCGATGAGGCGATACTTGCCCGCGAGTGGCACGGCGGGTTTAGCACGCAGTTTTGTCAGCGGATAAAGGCGGGTTCCGGCCCCGCCGCCCAGAATGATGCCTAGTACTCGTTTCACAGCAGAACCTCTCGAATCGATTGCCAGTGACTCTCCACGTCAAGTTTAAGGGAAATCTGTCAGCGCGCGATTGCCGAAGCTAAAGGTTGCGAGTGATTGCCCATTGACGCCAGCAATCAAAGCTGTTGATCAGACTGTGCTGGGGGGCGATCGCCCCAAACCCGCAACATCTGCCGCAAACTCTCCCGCCAGTGCGGTGGCGGTGCGCCGAGAATCTCGCTCAGTTTCTGCGTCGCTAGCAGCGAGTAAGCGGGCCGCTGGGCCGCCGTGGGGTAATCCGCTGTGGTGATCGGTACAACCCGTTCGACTTGCAGTGGCAGGCCCAGGGCGATCGCCTCCTCGAAGCTGGCGATCGCCAAGTCATACCAACTGGCCACGCCGCTATTGCAGTAGTGGTACAGCCCGCCGAGATCCGGGGGCAATTGCGCCCAGGCTGTTACGAGATCCGCAACATAAGTCGGTGTGCCCACCTGATCCGCGACGACACGCACTTCTGTTCGCTCGCGTCCCAACCGCAGCATGGTCGTCACAAAATTGCCCGGCCCCGTCGCGGCGTAGAGCCAACTGGCGCGCAGGATCAGGTGGCGATCGCTGACCGCCTGCACGGCTTGTTCACCCGCCCATTTGCTTGCGCCGTAGCTGTTCAACGGATTGGGGCGATCGCCTTCCTGATACGGCCGACCTTGGCGACCGTCAAAGACGTAATCCGTCGAAATATGGGTCAGGCGCACGCCGAGCTGGGTGGCGATTTCGGCGAGGATACCAGGAGCGCGGCCGTTGATCGCCTGAGCTAACTCTGGCTCCTGCTCGGCGCGATCAACGGCGGTGTAGGCGGCGGCGTTGATCATCTCGGCGGGTTGAATGGCTTGGATGACTGGCGCGATCGCTGCGGGTTGGGCGAGATCCAAGTCAGCGCGACTCAGGGCGACCCAAGGGCGATCGCCCGCTGCCAAGTACCGTGCCAGCGCCTGACCCAACTGTCCCGTCTTGCCCAACAGAAGAACTGGTCGCACCCTTAACCTCCGCAATCCCGCCGCCAGCATACCGCAACCGAGCGGGGATAATGGAACAGTTGCCACCTTGTCACTGCCATGCCCGACGCGCTGATGTACCAAGAGGATGTCTACGTCGTCCTCGAAGCCGACCAACCGGAAGTCTTTCTCACCCCGGCTGAGCTGTTGGCGAAGTTGCAGAGCCTGCTGCAAACAACCGACCCGGAGGAGCTACCGCGCGAGCTGCAACAAATCGAGGCGCTGGGCGATCGCGCCCGTCACCTGATGGAGACCTACTGCGAGTTTGACTGTGGCGCTGGGCATTATTTGCAGTGGTATGTGACGCGGCTCGAACGCGAGGGGTCGGCTTGAAGCCAGAGCCGGTCTCGATCCTGAAGTCGGCTGCTATCCTGGTAGGCAGTTTTGACCACCCTCTGCCGGATTTGCTCACCTCGTGACCTCCCGCCTCAGCCAGCAGATTCAATTCATTCTGGAAATCGACCGCCTCAAAAGCATCCTGCGCCAGACGCACCTGGCGGATGGCTCGCGGCTGGAAAATAGTGCCGAGCATTCCTGGCATTTGGCGCTGATGGCGTTGGTGCTGGCGGAATATGCACCGACGGAAGTGGAACCGCAACGGGCGATCGCCATGTTGCTGCTGCATGATTTGGTCGAAATCGACGCTGGGGATACCTTCTGCTACGACACGGCGGGGAATGCCAGCAAGGCGGCGCGCGAAGCCGCCGCCGCCGACCGGATCTTCGGCCTGCTTCCCGCCGAGCAGGGGCAAACCTGGCAGGCGCTCTGGCGCGAGTTTGAAGCTGGGACGACCGCTACCGCCCAGTTCGCCAACGCCCTCGATCGCCTGCAACCGCTGCTGCTCAACCAGCAGAATCAGGGCGGCACTTGGCGCGAGCACGGCATTCATGAGGCGCAAGTCTGGCAGCGGCTCGCCCCGATCCAAGCGGGCGCGCCCGCTCTCTGGCCGCTGGTGGAGCAGGTCGTGGCTGATTGTCGCGCCGCTGGCTACTTGACCCCCTCGTCGTGAAGGACGTGCCACCATGAGCCAGCAAGTTCTGCTCGATTTGGACGGTGATCTCGCGAGCGGGGTGCTGGTGGCGCTGGAGTTGCGGACGGCGGGCGAGACGCTGGCGCGCACCAAGGCGCGACTCCCCGCGCAACCAGAACTAGCCGATACTGACCGCGAGTGGCGATCGCTCTATCAGCAGCTCTGGCTCCCCTGGCGACTGGGCGAACCCAGCGAGCAACCGCGCTACAGCTCGCCCGGCGCGCTGAACACCGCCTTTACCGCCGCTGCCACCCAATTGACGGCGATGCTCAACACTTGGCTGCGCGCCGAGGAATTTCGTCCGGCGCGCGAACTGCTGCTGACCAAACTGGTCGCGGCCGACGAGATCCAGATGCACCTCCAGGTCGAGGATGCCACCCTGCGCCGCTTGCCTTGGCATCGCTGGGATTTCTTCGACCGCTATCCCCTCGCTGAGTTAGCTCTGAGCGCGCCCGTCTACGAGCGGGTGGTGGCAACGGCAATGCCCCGCTCGCGGCCGCGTCTGCTAGCCGTTTTGGGCAACCCAGCGGGTATCGATGTCGAGCGCGATCGCCAACTCCTGCAACAAATCCCTCAGCTCGACACCACCTTCCTCGTCGAGCCGACCCGCGCTGAGCTGGACACGCAACTCTGGGACACGACCGGCTGGGATCTCTTCTTTTTTGCCGGTCACAGTCGCAGCCAAACCGATGGCGAGAGCGGCGCGCTCGAACTCAACGCCCAAGAAAGCCTCGCCCCGAACGATCTCGACCGCGCCCTCAAGCACGCTGTCCGTCAGGGCTTGCAAGTCGCCATCTTCAACTCCTGCGACGGTCTCGGCCTGGCGCGTCAGTTGGCAGGTTTGCAGATTCCCCAGGTCGTTGTCATGCGGGAGCCCGTGCCGGATCTGGTGGCGCAAGAATTTCTCAAGCACTTTTTACAGGCCCTCGTGGCGGGGCGATCGCTGTATCTCGCTGTCCGCGAAGCCCGCGAGCGCTTACAGGTTCTGGAGGCGCAATGTCCCTGTGCGACTTGGCTGCCAGCGATTTGTCACAATCCCAGTGCGCCCCTGTACCAACTGCCCGCCACGGTCACCCCGACACTGCCGCCCACTTGCCCCTATCGCGGTTTAGCCGCCTTCACAGCGGCCGACGCCGCCTTATTTTGCGGTCGCGATGCGGTTGCCGCGCGCTTGCAACAGGCGATCGCGCGCAAGTCCTTGGTCGCCTTGATTGGAGCCTCGGGCAGCGGGAAGTCGTCGCTGTTGTTTGCAGGCCTGTTGCCGCGTTTAGCCCCGCCCCCGCCGATCATTGCCTTCCGACCGGGCGCTCAGCCATTCCTCGCCCTTGCTACGGCGCTGAGCGACCGGCTGGAGCCACACTTGTCAGAGACCGAGCGCTTGCTGGCTCGGAAGCGTTTGCGTCAGGCGCTCGCGGCGGGTGAATTGTCGCTCATCGAGCTGAGCGATCGCCTGCACCAACGACAACCCGAGGGCGATCGCCCGCTCTTCGTCGCCGACCAGTTTGAAGAACTTTTTGCCCTCTGCCCGGATGAAGCCCAGCGGCAGGCCTTTCTCGATTGCCTGCTGGCGGGCATGACGGAGACTCGTCAGAACTACCGGCTCGTTTTCGCCTTGCGGGCCGATTTTTTGGCGGCGGCGTTGGCCTATCGACCACTGGCAACGGCGATCGCCCACAACCAACCCGAACTCCTGCAACCCATGAGCCGCACCGAATTATGGGCCGCCATTGAGCAACCGGCGCAACTCGCGGGCGTAGCATTAGCTCCCGGCTTGACCGAGCGCTTGCTGGATGCCGTCGGCGAAGCTCCCGGCAACTTGCCCTTGCTCGAATTCACGCTGACGCAACTCTGGGAACAGCAGACCGACGGGCAACTCACCCACGCCGCCTACGACGAGTTGGGCGGCGTCTCCCAGGCGCTCGCCCGCTACGCCGAGCAGGTCTATCAGGCCTTGCCCCTGCGCGACCAACCACAAGCGCGCCGCATTTTCACGCAACTCGTCCATCCCGGCGTTGCCACCGCCGACACGCGGCGCATCGCGCAGCAGTCGGAGCTGGGCGCAAGTGCGGTGGTGGCGCATCTGGCGGCGGCGCGGCTCCTCGTCCTCGCCGACGAGCGCGTGGAAATTGTCCATGAGGCGTTGATTCAAAGTTGGCCGCGCTTGCAGGATTGGCTGGCGGCCGCCCGGCAATTCCGCGCCTGGCAGGAGCGGCTGCGGCTCGCCCTGCGCGAGTGGGACAAGGATTGCGACGATCCTGGCCGCTTGCTCCAGGGCACGCCGCTACTGGAAGCGACACGCTGGCTGGCGGAGCAACCGGCGGAGCTGAGCACGCGGGAGCGGGAATTCATTCAAACCAGTCTCGCCGTCCAGGAACAGCAACAACGCCAGCAGCGGCAATGGCAACAGCGGGCGATCGCTGCTCTCAGCACGGGTCTCGCCCTCTCGCTCAGTTTGGCGGGTCTGGCGCTGTGGCAGTGGCGGCAGGCGGAATTGGGCCGGGTGAGTGAGCAATTGGCGGCCTTGAGCAGTTCCTCTGATCAGCTTTTTGCCTCGCACAAGGAACTGGAGGCGCTGATCGCCGCGATGCGAGCGGCGCAGCGGCTGCAAACTAATCGGGACGTGCGTTCTGAAGCCAGGGTGCGGGCGATCGCCAGCTTGCACCAAGCGATCTATGGCAGCCGCGAGTTCAATCGCTTCGACGGTCATCAGCGCACGGCGATCAGTGTTGCCTTCAGCCCCGACGGCCAGTACGTTGCCTCCGCCAGTGACGATGAAACGGTGCGGCTGTGGCGGCGTGACGGCGAGCTGCTCGCGACGCTGGACGAGCACGAGGATTTGGTCAAAAGTGTGGCCTGGAGTCCCGATGGCACAGCGATCGCCTCGGGCAGCCACGACGGCACCGTGCGACTTTGGAATGCCGAGGGTCAACTGACAGCAACGCTGACCGGTGCGCCGGGACGCATCAACAGCATCGCTTGGAGTCCCGACGGTCAAACCCTGGCAGCGGCCGACAGCGATGGCGATGTGACTCTCTGGCAGGGGGGAGGTCGCTTGTTGCGCTCTTTTCGCGCCCATCGCACCTGGATTCAGGCGATCGCCTTCAACCCGGCGGGCGATCGCCTCGCCACCGCCAGCAGCGATGGCACCGTCAAGCTCTGGAACCGCGACGAGCGCTTGCTCGCCATCCTCGACGAACACGATGGTGCGGTCAATGGCGTCCAGTTCAGCCCCGATGGGCAGTGGCTGGTGACAGTGGGTAATGATGGTTGGTTGCGGCTCTGGGGCGCGCAGAGTGGTGCGGCGATCGCCAGTTGGCTCGCCCATCCCCGCCGCATTTGGGATGTGCAGTTCAGCCCCGACAGCCAGATGCTAGCGACGGCGAGCGCCGACAATACCGTGCGGCTCTGGGAGCTAGATGGCACGGCGATCGCGGCGCTACAAGGTCACAATGCCTCGGTCTACAACACCAGCTTCAGCCCCGACGGCCGCCAGTTGGTCTCGGCGAGCGCCGACACGACGGTACGCCTCTGGCGCACACGCGCGCGTCCGTTGACACGACTCCCGCACGCGACCGAGGTGCGAGATGTCGCCTTCAGCCCCGACGGCCGCCGCCTTGCCACCGTCACGGCGGTGGGGCGGACGATGCTCTGGTCACCGACCGGCCGCCGTTTGCGATCGCTGGCGACGGTGGTAGAGCCGACCTGGCAACTGGCTTGGCGACCGGATCAGCAAGTCTTGGCGATCGCCAGCCAAGCGCAACGGAGTTGCAAACGACCGCAGGGCGTCGCTTGCAGCGCTTGCCGGGAGGATTCGGCGTCGCCTTTCACCCCAACAATCAACTGATCGCCACCGCCAGCAGCGGCAGCGCCCTGCAACTCTGGCGCGCCGATGGCACACTGCACCAAACCCTACGCGGTCACCAGGCCCAGGTCACCGGTGCCAGTTTCAGTCCCGAGGGCAAGTGGCTCGCCACCACCAGCGACGATGACACCCTGAAACTTTGGCCGCGTCAGGCGGGCGAGCGCTTCGGGGTCGAGCCGCTGACGCTGAATGGGCACAACAGCCGCGTCTGGCGCGCCGTCTGGTCGCCCGATGGTCAGATGCTCGCCTCCGCCAGCGACGACGGCACGGTGCGGCTCTGGCGACGGCGGACTTGGGGCGGTTTTCGCACTCGCCCGGACAAGACCCTCCAAGGGCACACCGACAAAGTGCGGGCGGTCGCTTTCGGCCCGGACGGTCAGGTCCTAGCCTCTGGCAGCGACGATGGCATGGTGAAGCTCTGGGCGCTGGATGGGGCGCTGCTAGCCACCTTGCCGGGCCACAAGGCCGGCGTCTGGGGCGTGAGTTTCAGTGCCGACGGGCGCACGCTGGCCTCGGCCAGTGCCGACGGAACCGCGATTTTGTGGAATCTCGACCTGGATGATCTGCTTGCCAGTGGCTGCACCTGGCTGCACGATTATTTGCAGACCAATGCCACCCTGAGCGAGAGCGATCGCCGCCTCTGCGCTCGGGTGCCGTTGCGATCGCGCTAGCTAGCCATTGGTTAGGGCTTCCTGCCCAGGCAGCAGACGCAGGTGATGCTGGGCGACGGTCTGGTGCTCCATGCCGTAGTCCTTGACGCCATACTCGATTTGCAGGATCAGGCGATCGCGAGTCACGGGCACCGCACCTTTGTGAAAACCAAAGGTATCCTCCACAAACCCATAACCGGCCGGGCCGCACAAGACCGTCCAGGGCGTGCAGCCATAAGCGTCCAGAATAGCGCGATCGCGATAGCGCTTGCGGAGCAATCGATGCCGCCATTTCATGCACCGGTGTGTGCCTTGCATGTAGATATGCGGGCCACTGTTTTCATCGACCTCAGTGAGGTAGAAAAAGAATTTCAGAAAGCGGTAGCCGTCCAAATCGTAGTGGAAGGCCTGCGTGACCGGACAGGTTGACTGGGACAGACTAGAGCTAGGGAAACTCCACCACAACCGACTGCCCAGATAAACCGGAGGAGCCTGAAGATAGGCGGCGGCGATCGCCCGCAGCCCCGCATCCTGCACAAGGGTCTGGATCGCGTCACAGTCGCGGTCAGCGTTGAGATAAGTCGCCGTCACCAGCGGCTGCGGGCATTCTTGGCGGGCGGCGGCTTGGTGACGATAAAAAAAGCCGAGCGACGGCCTCCCATTGCCATAACAGGGGGTTGTCTGGGCAAAAGCAACCACCGACTGAACGACTGCTTCTGGTAATTGCAGCTTCTGGTAGAGGCCGGTTTGCTCGAGAGACTTGACGATCGGCGGGATGTCCAAGTCGGGAAAGTGGCTCAGAGCGGCGCGATCGCCCGTCACGGGAGCCGACATCGGCGGCTGCATCCGATACTGTCGCTGTCGCAGCGAGTGGCTGACGCGGCGAAAAATCTGGCTCCGACCCGTGCGCCGCATCCAAAACCACTCCGGATTGCGAGTCAGACCAACAAAGTATTCATAAGCCCTGAACTTGATTTCTTGCCGCAGCGGCGGCCACAGCGTCATAATTCTGCGGTTGAACTGAGCGCTCAGGACTCGAAATGGGACGCGCAGACTGAAATTCTGAAGCATCGCTAAAATCCACCCGCAAAGACTTACAAAAGTTGGGGTTCATACTGGAGTGATGCAACGTCAGTAATTCTGGGTTAGCGATTATCGCCGTCACGCTGGGAGGTCTCACCGGGACACAACCATGACTGACGCGCCACAATCCAACCCAGCCGGGGCGTATTCTCGCCATCTTAGCCTGCTCATGCTCAGCGTCAACCGTGTACCGAGGGGCGGCATATCTTTCCTATCTTTTCTGATTGTGGAAAGCTGGCTGTAGCGCGGTATAGTAAGAGATTGTGACTCTTGTGCGGCACTGCACCGCCAGGGCACGTGCAAAGCTGAGCAAAGAGAAAAAACATGGGAAAGCGCGTACAAGTGGTACTCAATCGCGATGTCAGTAAATTGGGGCGCTCTGGCGACCTCGTAGACGTTGCACCGGGTTATGCCCGCAATTATCTGCTGCCGCAGGGATTCGCAGTCAATGCGACTCCGAGCATCCTACGGCAGGTCGAGCTGCGTCGCCAAAAAGAACTCGAGCGGCTCGCCGAAATCAAACGTCAAGCCGAGGCGCAGAAGGTGGCACTGGCGACCATTGGTCGCCTCACCATTCAGAAGCAGACCGGCGAAGGCGATGCCATCTTTGGTACCGTGACCAGCCAGGAAGTTGCCGACACACTGCTAGAAAAAGCCGGTCAGCAAGTGGACAAACGCAACATCACAATCCCCGATATCGACGGCACGGGGACTTACGACGTGGAGATCAAGCTGCACCCAGAAGTCACCGCCATAGTCCAGATCGAGGTGGCGGCAAAATAGGGCTGGCTGATTGATGGGATGAGTCTCACGTTACGGGCACAATCTCAGACCGAAGGGAGAGACGCGACTGATCGCGTCTCTAACATTTTTAGGCGCAGACCATCGCTCGCAATTGACGACCCGCTTGCATCCCCAAATTCAACAACGCCTCTCTGCCTACTGACATCGGGCTTCTGTACAGCGGGACTAGAGTGAAATCAGTCCCCAAGCGGCTAGCGTCACAGCCAGTAGGACACCCCCAAAGAAGATGTCACTGCCGAAAACTACAACGCGCACGAAGGTTTGATCGGCTGGGGCAAAGGGCGGTTTCTGCCACTCCCAGCGGTAGTCGGGGCGGGTTTGGAAGTAGCCGAGTGCTTCTAGGTGGCTGCGGTGGTAGTCGTTGACGCAGTTGCGATTCTGTCGATGGGGTTCGATCTGTTGCCTGTGTAACGGCTCACTTTGCGCGTGCCAAAGTTTTATATTCGCGCTTTTTAATGGCAGGTGCTCACTCCGACCTCGGATTTAAACACGACCCGCCAAATGCGTCAATTGCTTCAGGTGGGTAATACAAAGCGCCTGTCGTTCGGCTTCAATCGTCACCCAATCTTTACTCTCAAGTTTTTCAACAATCTTGCGCGTTTCCTCGAGGCTGATGTCAGAAACCTGGGCCAGATCTGTGTGGGGAATATCGAGGATTTCTACTCCTTGCCCGGTAGCCTGCCCATAGTGTTCTGCGAGCATCACCATCGTCTTTGCTAGCTTCACTGCTGGCGGCTGATGACGCATCTGGAAGCGAACATTGGAGAGCCGCAACCGCTGCACCATGAGCTGGAGCATCCGATGGTGCAATTGGGGATCTTTGAACAGGGTCTGGATGAAGCGCTGAGCCGAGACACTGAGTAGCTCAACATTGGAAAGGGCAATGACATCTGTAGAGCGAGGGGATTCGTCAAGGATGGCCATTTCGCCAAAAAAGTCGCCGCGTCCCATGATCGCGAGTGTGACGGCACTCTCGCCCGCCAAGCGTCGCACCTTCACCCAGCCTGAGACGATGAAGTAGACGGCATTGCCCCAGGCATCTTCCATCAGCACGGCGCGATCGCGTGGGTAATTGTGATCGACCGCCACCGAGAGCAACCATTCCAGCGTTTCAGGACTCGCTGTGTTGAACAGGGGGAAAAGCTCGCTAAAAGCTTTGATCTCCATGAAAAATTTGCAACCGGTAGAGATAGAGAGTGATGTGAGGCTTTATTGTAGCGATTGAACTCTTCCGGCGCTGTCAGGGTTGTGTCAATCGCACCCGGAAACTCAACTTCGCAATCAACGCTGAAACTAAGCATTGTCACCGATTTTATCACCAAGCTGGGCGACGCGGATAATCAAGAGAAGATCGCCGCGCCAAGTCGGGGACGCGACCGATCAGGAGGCGGGTGAGCGGGCAGCGAGGGCGTTGAGCTGCTCGATGTATTGATCGGTAATGACTTGCAGGGCGGGCGATCGCGGCGGCAGCCAGTGAGTGGTGCTGAGATCGACCTCCCCATAAATCTCAGTCAGCAGGGGCTGAAACTCTTCCTCAAGCTGTTCGGGGTCGGCGCTGACAGCGGGCATGGTGCCCGTCTCCTGGAGAACCAGTGCAGCGATCTCAGGCTGCATGACAAAATCCAGCCAAGCGTAGGCAGCATCCAGGTTGTCCCCGTCGGCCGGAATCGCGAAAACATCCAGCCAACCGAGTAGGCCTTCTGAAGGTACGACATATTCAATGTCGGGATTCTGGCGCTGCAATGTCCAGGCCGTCCAGTCCCAACCTTCTGCCAAGGTCACCGCTTCGCTGAGCATGAGCTGTACCTGTTCGTTGCGATCGCGCCAGTAAGCGTGGACATTCTCATCACAGGCGGCGAGATAGTCGTAGGCTTGGCTGAGAATTTGCTCCCAGCCCGCCGTGTCGTCGGGATTGGCAGCCGCAAATTCAAAGGGTTCGAGACCCAGCCCGTAGGCAGCAGCGGCGAGACTCGGCAGCGCCGGACGGTAGCTGACGCGATCGCGATTGGCGGGCGCACAGAGGTCTTGATAGGAAGTCACGGCGGCGTCCAGGGCGGCGCGATTGGCAATCAGGCCCGTGGTTCCCCAGACATTGGGCAGTGCATAGACCTCGCCGTCCAGAGTGCTGTAGTCCGCTGCGATCTCGGCAAGCGGCGGCAGAAAAGTGGCGGCGGCAAGACGATCACGCTCAATCGGTTGCAACAGCGGCGTCTCGGCAAGCAGCGATCGCACTTGCTCCAGCGGCAGCGCCACCAGATCGTAGCGACGGCGCTCCGGTTCGTTCAGGGCGACGGCAAACTGCTCGGTATCCGCCAAGACTCCCAGCTCGACGTTAATGCTGGTTGCTTCAACAAACGCTTCGACAAGCGGGCGAGGCGGATAACCCTCCCAGGTGAGGATTTCTAATACACCATTGCCGGACGCTGAGGTGGTCGCGTTGTCGGGCTGGCGATCGCCCAACAATGACCAGAGCGTCAGCAGCAGGCCGAGGGCGACCAAGAGGAGCGGCCAGCGCTGTTGAACAAGGGTTTTGATTTGTCGCAGCAGTTTCATGGCAAAGGGGGAGAAGGGCGATTGCCAGCGGGCTAGAAGTTGGTAGATACCGCCACGGCATCGAGGCAACCCGGTGCTCGATCCCGGCGGCACGCGCAGCTAGCTCCAGCATAGCCGCTCACCGAACCGTCGTGATCGCCCCAGACCAACTCGACACTGGCCGTCGGACACGCCACCGTCGGGAATCAAAACCAGCGGCAAGCTGATCCCGGTTCGGGCTGTAGAGGGAGCTGCACAAGGCATCAAAATTCAAAGGTCTGAATGCTCTGCTCAAAAATGGGCAACTGCTGTTCAAAGGCGTCGCGGCTGGCAGAGTAGACGACGACATAGAGGCGACCATTCTGCACGAAGAGATAGAACAACTGCTGGACATTGGCGACGAGCGATCGCGTCAACAAACGACCGCTGGTCTCGGCATTGACCTCGACCAACTCGCTGGCGACAATCTCCGATTGCTCGGCGAGCGCTTCTGCCGTGGCTGCCAGTAGTTCTTCAGTGGTCAGGTCAGTGGGAACCGTATCCGTGGCAATGTTGAGGTTGGTCAAGAAGCCGGTCTCGTCGAGCTGTGAATCAAAGGCGACCAGCGCGAAGGATTCGAGGTTGCCGCGAATGCTCGTGAGCCGTTGCTCAGCGTCAGGGATGGCGGTCGCCAGTTGCGCCGCGATCACCTCCAGCTCAGTCTGCGGGTTACCCCCCAAGAAATGACTCGGCAGGGCGATCGCCACGCCCTCCCCCTGCAAACGTTGCCAGTCGCTCGGCACTGGTGCCGCCGCCAGTTGCCAGGGCGACGGTTGCGGCGGCCTGGCCGCCACTGGTTCCATGCGACCGAACCCAACCAGAGCGCTCAGGCTGCTGAGGGCGATCACGCTGGCTATACGCGCGCGCGCATCGAAAAAAAAATCCATCCCGCTTTTCTCAATTGCTATGATCGTAAGCTTATGACAATCCTGCGGTTCTGCGAGTCGTCTCAGTCACACTGAGACCGCTCACCGGCAAGCCCTAGCAGGCATTGATTCCAATTCTCGCGTGCCTAACCCTCAATCGCTCACTCCGACTCTCTGCGCGATCGCCCTCGGCAGCAACCTGGGCGAGCCACTGGCTCATGTCCAGGGCGCTGTGCAGTGCCTTGACCAGACCCCCACTCTCGCACTTCAAGCCTGCTCGCGCTGGTATTCCACCACAGCCGTCGGCCCGCCCCAGCCCGATTACATCAACGGTTGCGTGCTAGTTCATAGCCAACTCGCGCCCCTCGCGTTGCTTGATCACCTACTTGCCATTGAGCGCCAGTTTGGTCGCATTCGCCGCGAGCGCAATGGGCCGCGCACGCTTGACCTTGACCTATTGCTCTACGGTGACCAAATCATTGATCTGCCGCGTCTGCAAGTGCCCCACCCGCGAATGTGCGATCGCCCCTTTGTCCTCGTGCCCCTCGCCGAGATTGCCCCCGACTGGCACGTGCCCAACACCCAGCACACCGTCCGCCAACTCCTCCAAACCCTCGACAGCGCTGGCGTACACCGGCTGACTCCAGAAGTCTGCCCCTAGGGCGTGTCGTCAGTTAGAGCCAGAATCCAGATAGGGAAAGGGTCTCAGCCTTAACCAGTCGGCACTCAGTATTGGCAAGGGTTCTAAAGACAACTGACGACAGACCCTATCTGAGTTTTGAGTTCTAAGTTCTGAGTGCCTATAATCCGCGAATCCTATGGATTTGGCAAGGGACTCGCATTGCCGCCAGCTTATACTAAAATCGGGTGCGTCTCAGTTTTGCAGCCCACTCTACAAGCAGCCGCTACGCGCCTCAATCCCCCGGCCCCTTCTCCCCAAGCTGGGCTACCGTATATATGTAAATCAGGATTCTAACTCGCTGAATCTTGGTCTGCCAAAATCGAGGACTGATCGGACGTTCCGACTCCTGAAACCTGCGCTTGGATGGGTTGTTGACCCACGAAAATGAAACTAGTACAGGACGGCGGAAAAGAGATGCCCATTCAAAATCCCCAGGATTCCCGGATTGCAGGCACTCAGAACTCAAAATTTAGAACTCAAAACTCCGCGTAGCGGTACTAGCTCATCGCCAGGGTTTCAGGACTTGTGTATACACAGTAGCCAGCTTGGGAGAAGGGGTCAGGGAGATGTAGATGCACAGCGGCTGCTCGCAGAGTGAGCCGTGAATTTGTGGAAGTGGGATACATCCTGCACTGACGGCAGTGAGATTAACGTCAACGTGACGGGATGGCCGCGATCGCCTGACCCACACCGCAACCAGATCATTGACCGGCCTAACTGCACAGGATTGTGCCCTGGGCAACGCTAAATTTGCGGTATAACTATTCGGTACGTAAACATCACGATTTCGTTACCTGCGGCTACATAGGTTTGCGACGGCCCGCAGATACGTTCCCTGGCAACCCCGATTTAGGTGTGAGAAGACTATGGCAATCAGTTGGCTGCAAGCCCTCGAAGTCGGCAAATATTTGGTCGCGCAACGGCTGCGCGGGCGCAAGCGCTTTCCGCTCGTGCTGATGCTGGAACCCTTGTTCCGTTGCAATCTGGCTTGCTCGGGCTGCGGTAAGATCCAGCACCCCAAAGAAATCCTCAAGCAAAATCTCTCGCCCGCAGACTGCTTCGCGGCCGTGGAAGAGTGCGGCGCACCAGTGGTCTCGATTCCTGGCGGTGAACCACTGCTGCATCCGCAGATCGACGAGATTGTGCGCGGCTTGGTTGAGCGCAAAAAGTTTGTCTATCTCTGCACCAACGGGATCCTACTCGAAAAGAGCCTCGACAAATTTGAGCCGTCGCCCTACCTGAGCTTCAGCGTTCACCTCGACGGCATGAAGGAACTCCACGATCACTGCGTGGATCGCAAGGGCGTTTTTGACATCGCGATCAGTGCCATCCGCGCCGCCAAAGCGCGGGGCTTCCGGGTCACGACCAACACGACCGTTTTTGACGGTGCTGACCCCCAAGAAATTCAACGCCTCTTCGACTACCTGACCGAGCTGGAAGTCGATGGCATGATGATTTCACCCGGCTACAGCTACGAGTGGGCCCCTGACCAAGACCATTTCCTCCAGCGCGAGCAGACCCGCGCCCTGTTCCGGGAGATCCTCTCGCCTTTCAAATCGGGGCAGAAGCAGTGGCAGTTTAACCACAATCCCCTCTTCCTCGACTTCCTGATCGGCGATAAGGACTACGAATGTACGCCCTGGGGCAGCCCTAGCTACAGCGTCCTCGGCTGGCAGAAGCCCTGCTACTTGCTCAATGAGGGGCACTACCGCACTTTCCAGGAACTCCTGGACGAGACCGACTGGAGCCAGTACGGGCGCAAGAGTGGTAATCCCAAGTGCCAGGACTGCATGGTTCACTGCGGCTACGAGCCGACCGCCGCGATGGATGCGATGGAGCCGAACAACATCGGGCGGTCGATCGGGACATTGCTGGGCGTCGGGCGCTAGTACCGCTACGCGGAATGATGAGTGATGAGCTTTGAGTTCTCAGTTTTGAATTTTGAGTGGCAACGTTTACTCAAAATTCAAAACTCAAAACTCGGAACTTGATTCAGTCTCACTCCCAAGCGGGTTGATCGGGCAAAATCCCCAAATTCCCCCAACCAGGGCGATCGCGCCCTGGCTCCTTTTCGGCCGTCATAGCGCCCGCTGCAAGATCAAGTCGGTCTGGCGATCGCGCCCCAGCCAGAAATCATGCGCCCCAACGGCCGTAAACCCCCAACGCTGATAGAAGGCACGGGCGCGGTGATTGTGCTCCCAGACACCGAGCCAGAGCGTTTGATACCCCTCGGCGCGTGCTCGATCGAGGCAGGCCTGCATTAGGGCGCGACCGTACCCCCGGCCAGTCCAAGCTTGCCGCAGATAGAGTCGAACCAGCTCGAGCGGCGCATCGCCACTGACGGGATCAGGTACGGCACTGGCTTGCAGCTTGGCGTAGCCCACGACGGTTGACCCCACCGCTGCGAGCAGAAAAGTAGCCGCCGGATCAGCTAGCTCAGTGGCGATTTGCGTCGGACTGAACCGCGTCGCCAGATAATCGGCCATGTCAGCGGGATCGTTGTCGGCCGCGAAGGTTTCCCGAAAGGTCTGGGCCGCCAGCTCAGCCACTCGCACCGCTTCCGTCGGAGTGGCCTGCCGAATGGTGAGCGGGGTTACTGAAGCTTCGTCCGCCATTGCTCAGGAATCCAACGCCTGCCAGATATTCGCAGTGACTCGTCGGCGCTGGCGCGGTGCGATCGCCGGTCGGTAGTAGCGGCGATCGCCATCGGTTTCAGCGGCCAAAATGCCGCGCGCCAGCAGGTCTTCCACCATTTGACCCGCTTCAGTTGCGCTGCTGACCGGGGCATTTTCCTGGAGGAAGGCGATCGCCTCATCGTCGGTCACGCGGTGGCTCCGCAGCGCCCAATTGAGGAAATGACGCGTCTGTTCTGGAAGGTCAATCAGATCGAGCAGGCTCAGTCCAACCGCCGACTTCACGGCCAACCGACGCAGCCGCCGCTGACTTCGGCCGCCCACCGTCGCCTGCAAGTGACGAGCAAGATCCTGGATGGCGAGGCTGAACGGGGCCTCTGGGTAGCGAGAATAGATGAGCTCCTGACCGTTGAGCAGCGCCATTTCAGCCGTCCAAGGCAGCAGACTTGCAATCGTTGTTGCGTAAGCTAGTTCTACTTGCTCGCGCCAACGTTGGGTATCCAGAGCAGTAGGGAGGGCGTTGAAAATTAGTTGCACCTGCGGGATGCCGAGCCGTTGCAAAATCTCCAAGCTGACGGCCACCCCCTGAAAATCCCGGCGGTCAATGCCAACGGTTAGTAATACTAGATCACTCAAGGCCAAGGGGGCGAGGCTCGCCGGGTGCAGGCCGGGAGTGAGTGCCAGCAGGATCAGGTCGAGATGAAACTCTTGAGCCAGGGATTGGAGCTGATTGTAGAGGAGAGGGGCATCGGTATTGAGGGAAGTCGCGCTGCGCAGCAAATAAAGTGCGCCGGTCGCCCAACGCGCGCCGCCGCTGCCGAGAAGATAGCTGACATCGGCGATCGCCTCATGCCAGGGGGGAGGCGTGGGCCAATCCGCACTCAGCGCGCGCGGCGGATAGTCCGGGGCTAGCCCAAAGCGGCTGAGTAGATCAGTGGTTTCGGGCTGGCGATCACTTGTATCCACAATTGCCACACGCCGACCCTGCTGAGCGAGCGCCGCGCCCAAGCATCCGGTAATATGGCTGCGGCCGACACCACTTCGGCAAGCATGGATCGCAATGGTTTTGGACATGCGACACACTAAAAAACCAACTAGGGCAAATTCCGACGAGCGGGCAGCACCTGTGTCAGTATAGTCAAACTCTACCGCTAGCGGGGGCCGACTGCGATGTTATTGTAGATTTCATCCTCTAAGTTGTTAGCCGCTGATGGCACAGCAGACCGACCAGCAACACCCCCAAGAACAGACGGATCAGGCGCTTGTCGAGCGCATTTTGCAAGCTGGCCAGACCGATCAGAATTTGATCGAAGTGGCGCGTCTGCACATCCGCTACCAAAACTTTCCCGGTGCACGGGCGCTCCAGCAGCAACTGGCACAGATTTTGCAAGCCTGGGGCTTGAGCGAAACCGAGCTGATGGCGCGATCGCGCCAGCTCTATGTCAGCGGTCAAGTCGCGCGTCAGCGACAGCGCGAGGAACAGCAGGATTGGAGTTAGGTTTGCAGGCTTGCTCCAGACCTGGGCTGTCGTCGCGAAATCCCCCTTGTCATAGAGCGATCGCGTCAACACAGCCGTTACCATAAGAGGCTGTGGTGGCGATGCCAAATTTTTAAACCTTGTCCGTACTATGCTCGATTCCCAAGCCGTTTTAGATATACTCCGCCCTGTTCAAGACCCCGAGCTGCAAAAAAGCCTCGTGGAACTGAACATGATCCGCAATGTCACCATCGATGCCGAGGGGAATGTGCGCTTCACCCTCGTCCTCACCACACCCGCCTGCCCACTGCGTGAATTTATCGTCGAAGATTGTCAGAAGGCGGTGAAAACCCTGGCTGGCGTTGGCGCGGTGGAAGTGGATGTCACGGCCGAAACCCCGCAGCAGAAGGTCACACTCCCCAATCAGCAGGGCGTGCCGGGGATCAAAAATATCATCGCCATCTCCAGCGGTAAGGGCGGTGTCGGCAAGAGCACGGTGGCGGTGAATGTCGCCGTCGCCCTCGCCCAAGCCGGGGCCAAAACCGGCCTGCTGGATGCCGACATCTACGGCCCCAACGCGCCGACGATGCTCGGCTTGGCGAGCGCCAAGGTGATGGTGCAAAAAGACAGCAAAGATCAAGATGTCCTGGAACCGGCTTTCAACCACGGTATCAAGATGGTGTCGATGGGCTTTCTGATCGATCCTGATCAACCGGTGATCTGGCGCGGCCCGATGCTGAATGGCATCATCCGCCAGTTTCTCTACCAGGTGGACTGGGGAGAATTGGATTACTTGGTCATCGATCTACCACCAGGGACGGGTGACGCGCAGCTCACGCTGATCCAAGCAGTGCCGATGTCGGGCGCAGTCATCGTCACGACTCCACAGACTGTCTCGTTGCTGGACGCGCGGCGCGGTCTGAAAATGTTCGAGCAACTGGGTGCCAAAGTGCTAGGCATTGTCGAAAATATGAGTTATTTCATTCCCCCCGATTTGCCGAATCGCCGCTACGACCTCTTTGGGTCTGGTGGCGGCGAAAAGACCGCTCAGGAACTGGGTGTGCCTTTTCTGGGTGGTGTGCCGTTAGAAATCCCGGTGCGGGAGGGCGGCGATCGCGGTATCCCGATCGTGGTTGAATTCCCGGACTCGGCGGCCGCCAAAGCACTGACGGCGATCGCCCAACAAATCGCTGCTAAAGTATCCGTAGCAGCTCTGACTTAGACGCTCAATTTTGACACTCCTATGCAACGTTCCTTCGGTCGCCTGCACTGGAAATCCTGGTTACTGGGTTGGCAGCAGATTGATTTGATTTTGCTGTTTTTGGTCATTGCCCTGACCTCCTTCGGCGGCATCATGATCCGTAGCACTGAGCTGAACCAAGGCCTCACCGATTGGTGGCAGCACTGGCTCATGGGTGGTATCGGCCTGGTGATCGCGCTGCTCCTGGCGCGAGTCCGTTACGAGTTCCTCGTGCAGTGGCATTGGGTCTTTTACGGTCTGACCAATTTGTCACTGACCGCGGTAATGATCATCGGCAGCTCCGCCAAAGGTGCCCAGCGTTGGATTGGCATTGGCGGTTTTAATTTCCAGCCCTCGGAGTTTGCCAAGCTGGGCCTGATTGTAACCATGGCGGCGCTGCTGCACTCGCGACCGGCTGCGACGCTGCCGGCTGTCTTCCGCGCTCTAGCGATTACCGCCGTGCCTTGGGCGCTCGTCTTTCTGCAACCCGATTTGGGGACTTCGCTAGTTTTTGGGGCGATCGCTCTGGGAATGCTCTATTGGGGCAATGCCAACCCCGGCTGGCTGCTGTTGATGGTCTCACCGCTAGCCTCAGCCTTACTGTTTAACCTGTATTTCCCCGGCTGGCTGTCTTGGCTGTCGATTGTCGGTCTCGTCGCCTGGCTGACCCTGCCGTGGCGTGCTGTCGGGACGGGTGTGGTCGCGCTAATCAATTTGGCGTCGGGAACGCTGGGGGGCTTTTTCTGGGACTTGCTCAAGGATTACCAAAAAGACCGCCTACTGCTGTTTCTCTCGCCAGAGCGTGATCCGCTGGGTGGTGGCTACCACCTGATCCAGTCGCGGATCGCGATCGGAGCCGGTGAACTTACTGGCAAAGGACTGTACCAAGGCACGCAAACCCAGTTGAATTTCATCCCTGAACAACACACTGACTTCATCTTTTCCGCCGTGGGCGAGGAACTGGGCTTTATCGGCGGCATGTGCCTCCTCGTCGTATTTTGGCTGCTGTGTTGGCGACTGATCGCGATCGCCCAGAGCGCCAGTGACAACTTCGGCTCACTCCTCACGGTGGGCGTGCTCTCCATGATCGCCTTCCAGGTTTTTGTCAATATCAGCATGACCGTCGGCCTCGCCCCGATCACCGGCATCCCCCTGCCCTGGATGAGCTACGGCCGCTCCGCGTTGTTGACCAATTTCATTGCCATCGGCCTGGTGCAATCAGTAGCGAACAACCGACCTCGCCTGCATTTTCGCTGAGTCAGTGGGCTGGCGCGATCGCCAGTCGCCACTGACATTAAGCTGTGTAGCGAAAGTCACACGGATGCTGAGACAGTCGCCTAGAATACAAGTATCGAGGCGGTATTACGACCAAGGAGCGCGAACCTATGCTAGTGGTTCTGACTGAGGAGCAGGTGCTCTCCCCCCGTCAAGTCTGTCAAGGTTGCCTATTCGCTGATCGCAGCGGTTTGCCCCGCTGGCAGCAAGGCCGCCTTAGTTGCGCCTGCGTCGCCGAGCGCGTCGTTGGCAACTGCACAACTCAAGGTCATAAGGCATCGCCATCATCGCACCTCCCCCAGCACTTTCGCTGCCAAATGGGGTTCCAGTTAGCGGAGATTCATTAACATCTGGGCGACAGACCCATCAGCGTCAGTGTATGAGTTGGCACGGCCTCAGGAACCGGCAACAAATTTCACGTTAAAATCGTAGGTGGAACTAACACTGAGCCTGAGCTTGGTGGCGCGCCCACTGTGCCCCATGACAACACCCTAAGGAGCGACAATCCCTGTGACCTGGCAAAGTTCGATCGACGTGAAGGATCGCATTTTTGGCACGCTGGTATACCTACTGGCGCTCTTCTCAGCCCTGCCATTCGGCGGTTTCCTCTTTCGGCAATTCCCAGCGCTCCAGGTGATTGAGTTGCCACTACTGCCCGTCTTTGCCATTTACAGTTTTCTCGGCCCCTTTGCCGGTTTGATTATCTTTGCCGCCCTCTACTTTGGTGTCGTCCGCAACGAGCGCGTCGGTCACTTCATTCGCTTCAATACCTTGCAGTCGATTTTGATCGGCATTGCGCTGTCGATTTTTGGGTTGATTTGGTCGATTCTCAATCCGCTGCTCGCTAGCTCCCTGCTACTGCGTGAGACGCTGGCTAATGTTGTCTTTCTCAGTGTGTTAGCCGCCACCGGCTTCGGGATTTTCCAAGCGGCTCAGGGCAAGTACCCGCAACTGCCCGTCTTCACAGAGGCCGTCGAAGCTCAAGTCCGCTAACTTTACATCGCAGAGAAAAAATCATGGTTTGGCGCGGCCCCGCAGCTCCCCGCGATCGCCTCTTCTCCGGCCTCGTTTACTTGATTCCGATTCTGGATACCCTGGCGTTTGCGGGCACGGTGTTTGCCGTCCTGCCCTTCCTCGTCTGGTTATTTCTGCCCGCTTTTTTGATTGCACCCATTTACTTCTTCTCCGTCGGCGGTTTGGCGATTGTCGCCCTGGCTGTCTTCTTTGGCTTGTTCATGCTGGTGGTTCGCAATCCGCGCCTGCCGCATTTTCTCCGCTTCAACACCCTACAAGCCTTACTGCTCGCCATCTTTGCCACTCTCTGTCGGTTAGTGCTGACCTTGTTGGGCCTGTCGCAGTCGTTGATCCAGCCCTTGCTCGGCCCTGCTGCTGCGACGAGTGTGAGCGGACCGCTGCTGCTGAATGTGCTGACGACGGCGATTTTTATTTTCGTTACAGGCTCGGCGCTCTACAGCATCGCGCAGGCGAGCCGCGGTCTCTACCCCGAAGTGCCGATCGTCTCCGACGCCGCCTACAGCCAAGTCCGCTAAACGGTTCCGGTCACTAGGGGATTGCTAGGATTGCGGCTGGCGACGGAATTTTCTAAGCTGCCGATGCCCTCAATCTCGACCCGCACATGATCGCCCGGTTGCAGCGGCCCGACCCCTTCGGGTGTACCAGTGAGGATGACATCCCCCGGTAGCAGCGTCATGATCTCGGAGATGTAGGCGACTAACTGGGCGGGCGAAAAGACCGCTTGCTCAAAAGTCGCCGACTGGCGCGGCTCCGGTTCATTGTTGAGAAAAGTCTGTAACTGGGCACTGGTACTCAGCTCGCGCACGATCCAGGGGCCGAGGGGGCAAAAGGTGTCAAAGCCCTTGGCGCGCGTCCACTGGCGATCGCGCCGTTGCAAGTCGCGCGCCGTGACATCGTTGGCGATCGTATAGCCCCAAATCTTGCGCTGTGCCTGCTCTGGCGGGCAGTGGCGCACGCGCTCACCGATGACCAATGCCAGCTCACCCTCAAAGTCCACCTGCTGCGACTGCGAGGGGTAATCAATCGGCTGGCCAGCGGCGATCGCCGTCGTCGGTGGCTTCAGAAACAACAGCGGCTCGGTGGGAACCTCATTGCCCATCTCAGCGGCATGAGCCACGTAATTGCGCCCTACGGCAATGATTTTCGACGGCGCGCAAGGCGGCAGCAGCGTGTAGTCACCCATGTCGAGCGTCTGCGCCGTCGGGTGTCCTCCCAACCAAGGCGGCGCATCTAGGACGCGAACACTGCGATCAAGCTCGAGATAACCATAGTAGATCTGCCCTTGTGAAGTTTTGACGCGGACGTAGCGCTGTGCCATGGCTGCCAACAGAGGGGTAGAGAATGAGGTATCACCGCTAGGGCGGAGGAAATTTCCGGCTCCAGCGTAGTATGATTGTAGATCCTTGTTTCCTATCTGCTCGCTTGCCACGATAGGAAGCCGCAAAGCCCATAAGGAGTATACGCATATGGCTCGCACTTATGAAATGATGTACGTCCTGCGTCCGGACTTGTCCGAAGAGCAGGTCAATGCCGCGATGCAAAAGTACAGCGAGATGCTGTCTGATCGCGGTGCCACGAACATTAACGTGCAGTTTTGGGGACGGCGGCGACTGGCCTACGAGATCGACCGCTTCCAAGATGGCATCTATGTCCTTGTTCACTATCAGGGCGATGGTGCCCAGATCGCACCGCTAGAGCGCGCCATGCGCCTGAGTGAGGATGTGATTCGCTACCTGACGCTCCGGGCTAGCGACACCAAATCCCGCCGCTCCAGTGTTTCGCCCCTCACCGCGACGGTGATGGCGACGGCTGAGGAGGCTGAACCAGCAGCAGAAGAAGCCTGAGCAAACGGCTAGGGGTCGCAACGTTGCGCCTGATAGTCGCGGGCGATCGCCGCAATCTCAGCCTGCAAGCGCGCGCGCGCCGCCGCCGTGACGAAGCCGCCAAAGCAACAGCGACCGTCGCGATCGCCCAGAAAAACATGCTCTGTGCCGATCAGCGGCTGTCGCCAAGTGCTCAAGGTGGTGCCATCCGGGAAGCGCAGGGCGACCGTTGTACGCGGCCAGTCGCGATAATGGGCGTCGAGGAGACCGGGAAGCGATCGCAAGCGGGCGATCAGGTCATTGACCAAACTCGGTTCGGGGGCAGGCACGACCTGCGGGTTGGCCCAGAATTTCTGAATGACTGGAATCAACGCCGGATGATTCTTGAGGCTGGCGTGGTCGATGGGGAGGGTCACGGACTGAGCGTGGGCACAACAGGTTGCTGCCGCGATCACGGTACCATCGCTACCGCCATCGATGTCACCGGTAATGGTAAGTGTGGGAATCTCACGGGCGATCGCCTCCGCCAGCGGGCGACGGTTTGTCGCCAGTGGTCGACTGGTGCCCAGCCCTCCGAATAGCGCCAGCAGATGCGCGACATCGGCTCCTCCCAGGGGCGATGCCACCAGGACAAGGGAATGAACGCGCGATCGCCACTCGGGATGCTGCGTCAACAACTCCAGCCACAGCAAGCCGCCCATCGAATGTCCGACAATCCGCCAAGGGGTATCAGGGTAGCGCTGGAGTGCAGCCATCGCCGCCTGCTCGACGCGGGCTAGCAGGGGGGCAAACGCCAGCCAAGTATCCAGCCAACCGAGGTTAGGCGCGATCACCCGCGCCTCGGCCGTAGCGAGCTGGGTGGCTAAGTGGGCGATCGCCCGGTTGGTGTCGGCCCAACCATGCTGAGCGAAGAGCAGATAAGCGGGTGCAGATGACATGAGTCTTCGGGCAAAAAACGGTGTTGTTGCTGTTTTCACCCTAGGCGCGGTGTCAAGCCAGGAGCCGTCTGGCTGTGACGCTTTCGCCCACGGTCAAGCTGACTGGAGCCGCACCGCTACGCGCGCATAGCGCAAGCCGGTCACCCCTTGCAGCGCATCCACCGTGCCGGACTCGATGCGCTTCTCGATCCAGCCTTCACGCAGTAGATAGCGCAAGTACTGATGATACTCACGCCATTCCGTATCAGTGCTGTAAACGATCGTCAGCATCCCCGGTTGGGTGATGCGCTGGCGGGTCTGGGCGTCGATCCCCTTGTCGATGCGTTTTTTGACAATCTCATACCGGGTATCGCGGCTGCCACGCACATCAAACAGGCGCTCGGTTTGCTCGTCGTGGAAGATGTCAACGGTGACATCTTGCACCAGCACCAGATGCGACACCTTGACCAAATCGCCGTCAAAGTTTTCTGTGCCGCTCAAGTCTAAACAGGCGCGGGCACCGTCGCACATAGCGCGCAGTTGCTCATAGCGCAGGCTGTGGAGATGGAAGAGCGAGAAGCGGGCGTCGATCGCGGCACCGACATAGAGCATATGGTCGGTGCCGTCGCTGATTTCGAGATCGCAGTAATGCGGCAGGATGGCTTGCATCGTCTGCTGCCAGCGCTCCCAGGTCTCACGCAATTGCTGAATCACGGCTTGCACCATGTGGTCGTAGCGATCGCGAGCAGCATAGAAGCAGCGATGCTCATTGTCCACCGCTTGCCAGTAGGTATCGGCCGCGGCCGTAGCATCACCCCCACAGCGCCGGAAGTAGTCGAAATAGCACTCGAAATGCTGCTGGAGATACTGCACAGCCGTTACCTCGTCTTCGGCAGTGATGCTCTGTTGCAGGCGGTCAATGTAGGCGAGCAGATCGAGGCGGAATTGCTGCAAGAAGGCATTGGCGCGATCGCTCAGGGCCACATCCACCGCCGCCAGCGCCAGTTGAAACTGATCCACCAAGTCTGTTTGAATCGCCTGATTGCGCTGAGCAGAGGAGGCGCAAATGTCCGAGATGCCGTACAGCGGATAAACCTGGTCGAAGGCGATGGGCGCGGGGGCGAGGCCGAGGCTGCGGCGCTCGGCCTCTTGCTGAAAGCGCCAAGCGACCGAGGCATGAACCCGACTGAACGGTTTTTGATGTGCCTGCTGTAGGGCGGCCCGCCAGCCAGGAATCAAAGCCGTGGCGTGTTCGGCATCCACTTGGTCGAAGTGTTGCGGCTGCTGGCTGGCGAGGGCGACCACACCGAGAAGTTCGGCCGTGCCAGTGCGATGGATGGGGATCAGCAGGAGCGATCGCCAGCCCTGAGCCAGCCAATCATGCTCAGCGGCGATCACCTCTTCCTGTTGCAAGTCGCCCACCGACCAAACGCGATCCGCCGCCGCTGCCTGTCCCGCCAGTGAGGCCGCAAACTCGATTTCCACCGGCCAAGTCCAAGTCTCCACTGACCCATCGGCACTGAACACCTGCCACTGACGCGGCTGCGGTTCAAAAATCGCCACATTGTCGGCGCGGAACAACTGGCATAGCGGCGCGGCAACCGCTGCAAAGCGCTGTCCGGTGAAGCTGCCGTCAGGGTCAATGAGCGCGTGCAGGAGGCGCTGCACGATCTCGCGGCTGGTGATGTCGCAGCCTTCCCAGAGTAGGCGACCGTTGACTGCGTAGTTTTCCCAGGCGATGCGTTCCTCCCAGAGGCGCTGCGAGGGTGGATTTTCGCGCAATAGGGCGGCGACGTCGATGCCAGCCAGCTCATCATGGTCAGGGTCACGTCGCTCTAGTTCAACCGCCATGAGGCGTAGCCAGAAGAGAATGTAGCGCGGCTCGCTGTCGCCATTGTACGGTAGCAGGGTTGCGAGGGTGGGTTCGGCTTGTAGGCGATCGCTCGCGACGGTCACCCCATAAAACTGCTGCAAAATATGGGGGAGCAAGTGGCGATGATAGAGCAGCGTCCAAGCCGTAGCATCGAAATCGCTCAGGAGATCAATGAGACGGCAGCTTTCACCGGCTGCCAGCTTAGCGTCCAGGTGCGCGAGCTGGCGCAACTGGGGATTAGCCGTGCGGATCTGGCTGCTCGCCGGTTCGAGTTCAGCGGTCAACAGGTAGCTAGTCGCGGCCGGGGTGGCGATCGCAACGGCGGACGGTCGGTCGGTGAGTAGTTCAGGCATCAGAGGCTCGTCGTCGCTCATAGGAAGACAGTGCAAAGTTCAACAGCCAAGCGAGGCGCGCATTACAGTATTGTGGGGCGGCGGCAGTCGCTCGCCGTCCGCATCCGGTCACCGCGCCAGCACCCGAGTCACCGACAAACTGCACAGGGGTTATTCGTCGCTTTACGCTCTATTTTGCGTCGTATCCGTGGGATTTTACAGATGTGTTGGCAGCCGCTGGTCATCGCCTGAGTGTAGTCGGGATCAAAGGCTTGACGCTGAGGAGGGCGACCACTCAGATTAGAGGGGTTCGTGCACGCGGCAAACTGCACGCGGCAAACTGCACGCGGATGACGATTGGATAGGATACTGATGACGCCAGAACCGATTGCCGATTTTGAGTGCCACAACGCTGAATGCCCCCTCTGGCATCCCGACGAGCAACGACTGTATTGGACAGACATTCCCACCGGGCGGCTGTTTCGCTACGACTGGGCGACGGGGACGAGCGAGCAGATCTACAGCGGTGAGGTAGTGGGCGGCCTGACGCTGCAAGCCGATGGAGCGCTGCTGCTGCTGAAAGCGGGCGGGGTGATCGCCCGTTGGCAGGACGGCGTGGAGACGCTCTTGGTGACCGGCTTGCCAGGAGAGGAGGGTTCCCGGTTCAATGACGCGATCGCCGACCCATATGGCCGCGTCTTTGCGGGCACGATGCCGACGCCAGAACGCCTGGGACGGCTCTATCGCCTCGATCCCGATGGCAGTGTTCATGTACTTCTAGAAGGGATTGGCGTCTCGAATGGGCTGGGCTTTCATCGTGATGGACGCAGCCTCTACTACACCGACTCGCCGCGCTGCGAGATCTATCAGTTCGACTACGACGGCGTGACCGGAGAAATTGTCAACCAGCGGGTTGTGATTACGACACCGCGTACGGCGGGAGTTCCAGACGGGCTGACAGTTGATGCGGCAGGTTGCATCTGGTCGGCGCGCTGGGATGGGGGCCACCTCTTTCGCTACGCGCCGACAGGGGAAGAGTTGCAACGCCTGCCGCTCCCCGCGCGCAAGGTCTCTAGCGTTGTCTTTGGCGGCCCGGACTATCAGGATATTTTCATCACCACGGCTGGGGGCAACCAGCGCGCAACTGAGGGCGAGGGTGCTGGCAAGGTGTTTTGCGTGAACTTGGGAATTCAAGGTGTACCCGAATTTCGCTCCCGGTTTGCGATGCAGCCTCACCTTTGAGGCGCGGACATTCGCGGCGCAATGGGGCGTGAGACTGAGCGGAAATCCAGCTAGAATAAATAGTCAGAGATGACTATTAAATTAACCAGAATTTTTCGCGCTCAAGTAGCGGTTATGAGTATCGGACGTTACCCGCCGATTCGAGCCATGGCAACTAGCTCGACGGTTGCCCCCGAACGATCCAGTCAAGTTGTCCGCAAGCCTTATCCCAACTACAAAGTTATCGTCCTTAACGATGACTTCAATACGTTTCAGCACGTCGCAGAATGTTTGCTGAAATACATTCCCGGCATGACCAGCGATCGCGCCTGGAGTCTCACGGAGCAGGTTCACTTTGAGGGGCAAGCAACAGTCTGGGTCGGCCCCCAAGAACCAGCAGAACTCTACCACCAACAACTGAGCCGTGCGGGTTTGACGATGGCGCCCCTCGAGGTGGCTTGACGATGAAACCTACTGGCGGCCGCCTCGTCCTCAATCACTCGACCCACATTCCGGGCTTGATCGCCCGTCTGGAGCGCTTGGTCAAAGTGCCGGGCATTGCCACCGTGACGCCAGGGGCACTGAGTCGGGCGCGGGGTCATGCGCCACACCTGAAGCTGCGAATCTCGGTGCCGATCGTCGGCGGCTACAAGCTGATCGCGCGCCAAGGCAAGACCGTGCAAGAGGTCTTCGTCGTCACGAGCTTGGCGGCAACGGAGCTGGCAAGGGTGATCGCCACTCTGTAGACTCGGCAGCGAATTCCGGCCCGACTCAGCTTATGGTGCGTCAAGCCCAATTTTTCGCGTTGCCGCTGCTCGGCCTTGTCGTCGGACTTGGTAAATTCTATATTGGCAATGTGCGACGCTCCCGCTACGGTGCCACCGGGTCAGCCGCCGACTTGGTTTGAGCCAAGTATTTGCAGACTTGGTGTGAGCGACCCCTGCGGCAGAGAAACCAGTCTAGAGCTGTGCTTGCCCGACCTTTGGGGAAAAGATGGCTGTTCGCGGGAGCCGGGGAGCGCGAATCAGGTCATGAGGCTCAGGATTGCTAAGATACTGACCCTAAATCGCTCTCCCAAGCTGGGCTGCCGCTGATACGCATCTCTCGCTGAAGCTCAAGAGGATGTCAAGGCATCACTGCTGTAACCAAGCGGTCAACGCCACAGCCAGGGCATCAGCGGCGTCATCTGGTTGGGGCACCTGCTCGAGGGCGAGTTCGCGGGCAACAGCGGCTTGCATTTCGGGCTTTTTGGCATTGCCATAGCCGGTCAGGGCTTGCTTGATCTGGGCGGGTGTGAATTCGACGTAGGGCAAACCGGCCTGGGCAATGACTAGCAACACGATTCCCCGAGCTTGGGCGACGGCGATCGTGTTGCCCATGCGGTAGAAAAACAGTTTCTCGATCGCGACCAGATCCGGGCGAACCTCCCGGATCAGTTCCTGGAGGTCGCTGTAGATCGTGGCGAGGCGATCGCCAATTTCTCCACCGGCCAAGGTTTCAATCGTGCCAAAGTCCACAACTTGCACTACACCGGGAACACTCGACCGCTCAGCCGGACAAATAATATGACCGAAGCCGAGGCGAGCCAGACCAGGATCGAGACCGAGGATTGTCAACGCCATAGTTGGGAGGGGGAGTTACAGCGGCAGCCATCGCCAAGTCATGACCTGAGTTGGTTTGGCGGCATCTTGGTTACATATTGTGACGATGAGAAACTATTATCTTAAGGAAACACAGTTCAACCGCCGTTCGTTCACTGTAGCTGCGATTACTCTCACGACCGCTCTTTCAGTCCACGGTCCAAATTCAGGGGCTCGCGCGATTCCTCCACACGCCACTGCAATCGCCTCGAGAGTTTTACTGCCCTAATTTGTTATGTCTATCGGTATTTTTGAACAAGCCCTGCGAACCCTGCGCGTTGAGTCTCCCCATTTTGCGGCGGTCAGTCGCCATACCCCGAAGCGAGTGAGTCGCTGGTTTAAGTGGCTTGCGCCGGGTCTGCTGATCAAGCGCTGGCTCTTTATCAGCGTTTCTGGAATTTTGCTGACCAGCCTGGGGGTCGCGATTTGGGTTGGCTTGACGCCGATCTACCGGCTCATGGGTTTGACTTCAGAATTGCTCGAAACAGCGGCGCGAATTGTCCCCAGCTATATCTCTGGCCCAGCGGCGGTCGCTCTCGGGGTGTTCCTTGTGTTCTGGGGTCAGACGCGCACGGTGGGGTCGATTACCGAAGTCCTCAAGCCGGAGAGCGATGAGGAACTGGTGGATATGCTCATGGCCCATCGTCGCCTCAATCGTGGGCCGAAGATCGTCGCCATCGGCGGTGGTACCGGCCTTTCGACCTTGTTGCGCGGCCTCAAAGACTACAGCGCTAATATCACGGCGATTGTCACCGTCGCTGATGATGGCGGTTCATCGGGACGGCTGCGGCGCGAGATTGGCGTTTTGCCGCCCGGTGACATTCGCAACTGTATCGCGGCTCTCGCTGACGAAGAAAAATTGCTCACGGAGCTGTTCCAGTACCGTTTCCGCGCGGGGGACGGGCTGGTGGGTCATAGCTTTGGTAACCTTTTTCTCACGGCGATGAGCGAGATTGCCGGTGACCTCGAACGGGCGATCGCCGCTAGCTCGAAAGTCCTTGCCGTGCGCGGGCGTGTGCTCCCCGCGACCCTCAGTGATGTCCGTCTCTGGGCGGAAATGGAGGATGGTCGCCGCATCGAGGGCGAATCCAACATCACCGCCGCGCGAGGTAAGATTGCCACGATTGGTTGCACCCCGTCGGCTCCTCCGGCTTTGCCCGCTGCCCTGCGTGCTATCCAGGAAGCGGACTACATCATCATGGGGCCGGGCAGTCTCTACACGAGTGTCATCCCCAATCTGCTGGTTCCGGAGATTCGCGCGGCGATCGCCCAATCCAAAGCCCCCCGCATCTATGTCGCCAACATCATGACCCAGCCGGGTGAGACCGATGGTTACAGCACCTCCGACCACATCCGCGCCATCGACCGAGTCTGCGGGATGCGCTTGTTTGATGCCGTGGTGGTGCATCGTCGCTCGCCTTCCGCTCATACCCTGATTCGCTACGCCCAGGATGGCTCCTACCCCGTCTTCCTCGACCGCGAAGACGTGGCGAAGCTCGGCCGCCGCATCGTTGCCGCCAATATTATGGAGGAAGACTTGGAGACCGGCTATGTGCGCCACCATCCCGAACGGCTGGCGCGGGTGCTCGTGCGCTGGTACGGCGCGACCCACGGCTTCAAGTTCCAAGACGCGGCATGACAGCGGTGACGCTGACGCTCGCAGATGCGGCGGCGACAAGGGGAGGTGGGGGCTTGGCTGGGGCGATCGCTGGCTCCCTGCACCCTGCTACTCGATGGCGAGTTGGGCGCGGGTAAAACCACGCTGGTGCAAGGCTTAGGAGCCAGTTTGGGCATTACCGACCCGATCGTCAGCCCCACGTTTGCGCTGCTTGGCGAGTACTTGGAGGGGCAACAACCGCTCTATCACTTTGATCTCTACCGCCTGTCTCCGGCAGAAGTCCCCAGTCTGGCTCCAGAAATTTATTGGGAGGGGCAGGAAGTCGCCCCCGGTTGGGTCGCGATCGAATGGGCGCAGCGCTTGCCGTATCGACCGTCGGAGTATCTGGCCTTACAACTCCGCCACCAAGCGGACGGCACGCGCTGGCTTCAGGTGCAAGCGCAGGGATTGGCTGAGCAGGCTCGGGCGATCGTCGCCAGATTAGCGACTCCTCCTATACCCTGACCCACCCCCTCCGCCGCCGGCAAACGCACCAACAACCAATCCCGGCGCAGATCCGGACAACACCAATCCGTTGACAACCCCAAGTCAGCCAAAACGCCCCCCACCCCAATTCCTATCGCCGCCACCCAGAGTCTACAGACTCCAGCCTTCCAAGCTAAAACTGAGCCGCTAGAGTCGGGCGTATTCTGGAATACATATCAGTAAAACTAATCCCCACTAATCCCACGACAGACTCCAGAAACAACCGCTACATCAACGCCGAATGGAATTGTTAAGCACCATTAAGCAAAGCAAAACTCTGATGGAAATCGATACCAGCTTGGCATTTTTGGCTGCTAAACTGCCTTCCTAAGGCTCAGGAAACAGGCATTGGGCAGCACTGCTTCAGTCACCCCACCACCCTCCAAACCCCAGAGCCAGCCCCCTTTAGTTCTCCCGGTGTGTCATGAACCGGTTCCGCTCCCGCCGACATCGTCCTACCAACACTCCCCGTCGCATCCAAGCCTTCCGCCTCGAACCGCTGCGCACCCCCAGCGGCCTCTTGGATAGCAGCGACGACCTGAGCGTTCCCTTCATTGACGCCCTCAGTGACCCCATCGACCCCGTCGAACTCCCCGACCTCGACTTCGACCTCGCGGCTCTGGATACTCCAGACCCTGAACTCGTCAGCCCCTTCAACAGCGGCACCTTCACCGTCGGCGAAACCGGCACCATCAGCGTCGACTACCTCTTCGACGGCGGCGGCTACCAAGGCGAACTCGGCTTCTTTAGCCTTGATGGCCTGGAAGACTTAGAGCCAGGCTCCGAAGCCTTCATCCAAGCAGCCGCCAACCGCGCCCTCTCCAACAGCGAACTCGGTCACCTCGTCATCCAAGACGCCAACGAAGGCGCCCGCTTCAGTGAGAGCTTCGCCTGGGAAGGCAACCTCAACCGCGGCGAATACCAAGGCATCAAAACCATCCAAATGCGACCCGGCGATCGCTTCGCCGCCATCCTCATCCCCAAAGGTCGCCTCGAAGACCTCGCCCTCGACCCCAGCCTCAGTGGCGCCCAGCGACCGCTCTTCTCCCTCGCCACCGCCAACCCCGATGACGGCTTACAGTTGGGGCAGATCGCCGACGTCAGCGGCGACGGACAGACCTTCGCCTTCGAAGACCTGCGCCTCGACGGCGCCTCCGACCGCGACTACAACGACCTCATCTTTCGGGTCGACGGCGCCAAAGGTGAAGCCCTTCAGCTCGGCGACGCCATCGCCAGCAACCGCGACTGGCGCGACCTTGACCTCGGTCAAGAGCTGATTGACCAGCTTGAACCGATTGATTGGGCAGAGGGTGAAGAAGGAGACCTGAACCTCGACCCAGATTCCAATCCCAATCCGAGTCTCAGTCCCGACCTCCCGCCCACAGCAGAGGTCGGTGGCGATGACCTCATGCCCATCCTCGAGTTTGACGACCTCAGTGAACTCAGTGAGAGTCTCAACCTCAGCCAGGCCGAGATTGAGCAATTAGCCCCCGCCGTTGAAGTCGCCAGTGAGCAGCTCATTGCACTCCTGAATGAGCCAGAGGCGCTGGAACAATTGCAACTGGCGTTTGGGGATAACTGGACACCCGAACAAGGGCTGGAGCTGATTCAACAGCTACAGCGGGGCGAGAACTGGCCGGGAATCGAGTTGCTGCCGCGTGCTGAACTCTTGGCGGAGGGGGCTTATGCGGCGGAGAGTGAAACGATCTACCTAGCGCAGGAGTTCCTCAGTGAACACCAGGATGACCCAACGGCGGTGGCGAAGCTACTGCTCGAAGAGTTTGGGCATCACCTGGATGCGCAACTGAATCCGGGGTTGGATGCGCCCGGAGATGAGGGCGCCATCTTCGCCGCATTGGTGATGGGCGCAAGGCTGGAGGAGGCGGAGCTGAATGCTTTGCGCTACCGCGATGACCAGAAGGGCATTGTCTTGGCTGGGCAGCCGGTTGACCTGGAGCAGAATGACCAGGGGGTTTGGGCGCAGTACTATCACAATCCCGACTTCACAGGCTTAGCCATCGAGCGTCCCGAAGACCAAATCCATTTCAACTGGGTAGCCGACTCCCCTGACCCCAGCATCCAAAGCGACACCTTCAGCAGCCGCTTCACCGGCCAACTCATTGCCCCCGCTACCGGGAACTACACCTTCCATGCCAGCGCTGACGACTACCTGGAATTCTGGCTCGATGGGGAGCGTCTGCTACCGCCCGGTTTAGTGAGCGCCAGTGTTGACCTCATGGCTGGTCAAGCCTACGACCTGCGGGTCAAGCACGTCGAACAATTCGGTCATGCTCATGCCCAACTCGAATGGGAAGGCCCCGGCATCCCGCGACAGCCCATCCCCAAAGCCGTCCTGCGTCAAGACCGCCAAGCTCCCAACACGCCCCCGCCGCCTGGCAGCGGTCGCGTCAACGGCTTGACGGGTCGCTACTACAACAACGACGACTTCAGCCACCTGACTCATATCCGCTACGGCGACATTCCCGACTATGACTGGGGCAGTGGCCCCGCCCCCGGCGTTGACCAAGATACCTTCAGCGTCAGTTGGACGGGCAAGATCCGTCCCCTTTACGACGACACCTACACCTTCTCCACCATCACCGATGAGGGCGTCGAGCTGTATGTCAACGGCACCCAGATCATTGACCACTGGCAACCGCATGGTCTCACCGAAGACTACGGCAAAATCGACCTCCTAGCCGGTCAAGAATACGACATCGAACTGCGCTTCCGCGAAGGCTACGGCCCCGCCACCGCCGAACTCTACTGGGAGAGCAACAACCAAATCAAAGAGATTGTCCCCGCCGCCGCGCTCTACTCCCCGGCCGCGCCTCAACCCGTCCAGGGCAATGGCACTGGCTTACTCGCCCGTTACTACGACGACTACAACTTCAGCGACTTTAAAACCGAACGCGTTGAGACCATTAACCACAACTGGGGACACTACATCATCCCCCCTGGCTTAACCCACCCCGACACCTACAGCGTGCGCTGGACGGGTCAACTACAACCCCGCTACAGCGAGACCTACACCCTGAGCCTCAGCGAATTCAACGAACCGGTGCGCCTGTGGCTCAACGGCGAACTGCTCATCGACCAGCTCAACTTCGATGGTCCTCACCATCCCCAAGAGCACCGGATTGAAGTTCCTCTGCAAGCCGGACAGCGCTACGACCTGCAAGTTGAATTGCTTGAATGGGACAACCAAGCCACCGCGCAACTGCACTGGGAGAGCGATAGCCAACCCTGGGAGATCATCCCTGCTTCCCAGCTCTACCCCAGCAGCCCTAACAGCCCGCCCTATCCCCTCCCCGCTGGTACCAGTGGCACGGGTACGGGTCTGCTCGCCCGCTACTACGACACCGAGAAGCTCGAACGACTCGACAGCATTCGCACCGATGCGCGAGTGGACTTCAACTGGGGTCATGACAGCCCCGACCCTGACATCCACTACGACCTGTTCAGCGCTCGTTGGACGGGAGAACTCGAAGCGCCGCACACCGCTGGTGAACAGAAAGAGTACACCTTCACGTTGAAGTCTGACGACGGGGCACGTCTTTGGATTGACGACGAGCTAGTCATCGATAAGTGGGGTCAGCCCATCCACGAAGCCATAGGTACCTTCACCCTTACCGGGGGGCAGAAGCACGACATCCGGGTGGAATACTTCGAGGGTATCGGTCAGGCTAACATCGACCTGCTCTGGGAGAGTGGGCCGGATAGTAACGGTCAGAACCAGCTCACCAAACAAGTCATCCCGCAAGCATTCCTCTATCCGGAACCCACCCCAACGCCAACCCCCGTGGGCAGTGGCACCGGACTACTCGGTCGCTACTACAACGGCTTTGAGTTCAATGACCTCAAGGTCGAACGGGTTGACCCCGACATCAGCTTTCTCTGGGATGGGACCCCCGGTTCTGATGGCAACAGTCCTGACCCCAGTGTCAATATTGACTTCAGTGCCCGTTGGAGTGGTCAGGTAGAGCCTCGCTACACTAGCACCTATACGTTTGCGGCGGATGCCGATGAAGCGGTGCGGGTCTGGGTCAATGGCGAACTGCTAGTCGACAAGTGGCAACCTTTCCATGAGTCTCCGCTCATCACCCAGGGCACCATTGACCTGGTGGCGGGGGAGAAGTACGACATCCAGGTCGAGTATGTAGATACGCTCTTCGCAGGCAACATTGACCTCTACTGGGGGAGTGATGAGCAACCCTGGGAGGTCATTCCCAGTACGCAGCTCTATCCCAGTAGTCCAGATGCCCCCAGCACTCCCAGCCTGCCAGGCGTTTACGGCGAAGGCGATGGGTTGCAGGTGGAGTACTTCGATAATGTTGACCTGCAAGGTGACCCGGTTCTGACGCGCACGGAGGGGCAGGTGAACTTTGACTGGGGGATTGGCAGTCCTGACCCCAGTGTGCCGGTAGACGGCTTTAGTGCCCGCTGGCGTGGGCAGTTGGAGGTGCCGCACAACAGTGGTGAGCAGGTCTATAAGTTCTATCTGCCGACGGAGGGAGGTGTGCGGCTGCGGATCAATGGCACTCCAGTCATTGACCGCTGGGGCACGGGTTGGGCGGAGAATCCGGGGCAGATTCTTCTAGAGCCAGGGCTGCATGATATTGAGGTGGAGTATAAGGAGCCAAATTTCCTGGCGCGGCTGCAACTCCTTTGGGAGAGTGATGGGGATGGTCAGGGTGGGGGGCTGCCGGTTTCTAAGCAGATTATTCCACCAAGCTCCTTGTACGAGTCAGATTGGCAGCCACCGCAAGATCCAGGAGACCCACAAGATCCAGGAGGTCAGTGTGACCCGGTGAATGCTCGGTGGAACGAGACCTTCAATGTCCCCACACCGGGTGTCTACACCTTTGATACCAACCTCCCTACATCGGCCACCTTGGTTATCAATGGGGAGACTTTCACACCCCCAGCTGGGAGTCAATCTTTCTCCATCTTGTTGCCGCCAGGGGACATTGACTTCCAGCTCATCATGCCCTCCATCAACCCCTGCGACCCGCCTTGGCCGGACACGCCGGAGAATGATGGCGGCCCGCCGCTCGACCTTGGCGTGACGCCGCCGGGTGGGCCGAGGCGATCCTTTGGTCCTGGAGGGGGTTGGGTGACCACCTTTGGCATCAATATAGGTGGCATCGGCGGTGGGTCGGCGGGCTTGAACTTTCCACAGTTCTTCCCACCTGACGGCCCACCGCCACCACCGCCCCCGCCTGCACCGGATACGGAGCCACTGGGCACTGGACTCTATGTGCAGTACTTCAATGGCACGGACTTCAGCAATCTGCGCTATGCCAACTTTGAGGATGCCGTTGACCATGACTGGAACTGGGTGACGCCGACACCAGATGGGGTTGACCCGACGATTACTTCCGGTGGTGACTACTGGGGGGTGCGCTACATTGGGCAGATCAAGGCTCCGGATGACGGTAGCTATACTTTCTCGCTCCAGGATCTGAGTTTCGGGGATAGTGCTCGCCTGTGGATTAATGGCACCCCGGTGATGGATGCGACTGGAACCGGTGAGCCGCATATCTACGGTGATTTTAGTCAGCCCATTACTCTGGAGGCAGGGCAGAAGTACAATCTCCAGCTTGACTTTGTGGAGCAGACGGCGGATGCGAAGGTGCGTTTGCTTTGGGAGCGAGATGGTGGGAGTGCCATTCCGATTACCAAGTGGCCGAACTACCCGACGATGCCACCCGGGATCTTGTTGGTGAATGAGTCGCCTGCACCGGTGCTGGTGGGTAAGTCCTCGTCGGCGGCGGCGATGCTGAGTCAGCACTTCTATGATGACTATGAGCGGGTGAAAGTAACGGTGCGGAACCGGACGCCGCAGGAGTATGGGAATTTCTTACGAACGCCTGCCGGAGCGCAAGGCGACGAGATGTGGTCGGGGACATTCGGCAAGAATGCGGTATTGGGGAAAGACCACTACCTGCGATTGGAGCAGCAGAGCTATGCACAGATGTTCCCGGATGGGCTGCCGGAGCGCGACCAGCTCTATGGCACGCATCTGGTGGTGGAGTATGAGCTGTTGGATGAGAATGGCAATCCGGCGTTGTACAACGATACATTCCCGTTGAAGTTTAATGACAATTTCTATGCCTACCGTTGGATTGATGCGGTGGGTGAGGGCGAGATCATCGGGGGCAATAGCGATGCGATGGCTTGGTTCCACGAGAAGACGGATAAGGGGTTAGGGAAGTTTACGGCTGAAAAAGAAGTCGATCTTTTCTTGCCGACTAGCATTCAGACGACGTTTGAGGGGACTAATCCTGATTTTGAGTATGAGATTATTGATGGTGGCAGCAAGGCGCTGTTTAAGTATGTGGGTGATCTACCTTTCGTTGTCGAGGACGGAGAGGAAGACGCCGTCAAGGACTTTGTCGCCATTGTAGCCAATGGTCAGATCCCGGCTGGGCAGATTGTCGCTCAGGGGAATCCACCGGCTGTTACTTCACTAACTGAACTCGCTGTAGGTGGCAGCTCTAATGTGCCATCATCGGTTAGATCTCTTGGTCGGACAGACGACGACTCAAGCGTATTAGTGGAATTGGGGTTTGAACTTCACATCTTCGGTGAAACATATGACCGTATGTATGTCAATAACAATGGCAATGTTTCATTTGGTCAGCCGTTAAGCCTTTGGACGCCCTATGAGTCTCCAGATGGGATTCCTGAGTTCCCAGATGGGATTCCCATGATTGCGCCGTTCTGGTCGGATGTCGATACTCGGTCAGATGATAGTGGGGAGGTTAAAATAACTCAAGGTATTAGTGGTGCTGGCAATCCATACGTATTAGTTGAATGGCTTGATGTTGGTTATTTTGGCGGTAGAGAAGATACAAAAAACAATAACTTCGGCCTCTATATAGAGAATATCTCTCATAATTCGAATGTAGTTGTTTTGGACTACCACAACATGCAGTGGACAACAGGGAACCAGTCTAGGCAAGGTGGTTCTAATGGCTTTGGAGGTAGCGGAGCGCTTATTGGTTATTGGTGGGAGCATCCCACCTTGGCATAAGTATAAATACTCAGGGGTTGACAGGGGTGAGAGACTGAAAAGAAAAATGGACTCAGCTAAAGAAAGAAAACTCAAGTACTACCTTAAAGAAGCCGCCAAGCTG
>JAAUTY010000043.1 GCA_012031265.1 Spirulinaceae cyanobacterium SM2_1_0
CTGAAGCCTGCTGTAAAAGTAGGGGCGAAACCAAAAAAGTAAAACCCGCTAACGGCAAGGGTTTCAGGACTTGTGTATACACAGTAGCCCAGCTTGGGAGAAGGGGTTGGGGGATGTAGACGCGCAGCAGCTTCTCGCAGAGTGGGGAACCGTAACGCCAAAGTGGGATGCACCCATCCAGTTCTCTAACGATAGCGGCTGTACTTGCTGAATACGAGGAAAGTCGCTGTCCACGGAAACTACAGTAAGGTCATATTGAATAGCAGTGGCTGCTATCCAGAGGTCGTTTCCTGAATGGGGATCTCATTTCCGCCGCCTTGTACTAGGATCTGACGCTCTTCAGAAGTGAGGGATTGAATGATGTGAACCAGGGAATCGATCAGTTTAGTGTTCATAGTGTTGGTTCAGGGAAATCGGAGGTTTACTAAGGGATCCCAAGTCAAGACTACCCTGCTGGGATTCGTTGGTGGCGGCGCTGGTATTGGGCTTGGCGGAGGCGGATGATTCAGCGCTGGTGCGGGCGATCGCGCCGCCCGCTACTGGAAATCAGTCGCCGGATACATCCGATTGCAACGGGTAGCTTGCGGAACGCTAGACCCACTGTAGGCGACCGTCGTCGCCAAACTGACAGCGTTGCGGCTCCGCGAGACCATTGGCAAACTCTCCGGTCGCATTGCCCCAGTAGAAGCCGAAAAAGAGCGGTTCGGCGGTAGTCTCAGGCGCGAGCAGTTTCCCAGCGTAGCGATTGGCGGCGAGCAAGCGGGCGGGTTCGGGAAGCGGCGGTAAGGCCGTGTTTGCCAGTGGTACAGGTTCTGAAACGCAGTAATAGGTTCCGGTCAGGCATTGGCTGGGCGGTTGCGACTGGTAGCGCGCGGCTGCACAATCCGCCAAGCGCGCGGAGAAAAGCAGGTAAAGCCGCTTGGTTGACCCGCTGACACGCCAGAAGACTTGCGGGACTTCCAGTTGATAAAACTCCTGCGATGCCAGCAGGATTTGCGGCTCGCCGGTCCAGGTTTCGAGCTGGTCGCTGCTGAGATAGGCGATCGCCCCACCAGCATCAGCCGTGCCATTAGCGAGCCGCGTGCAAATAAAGGCATAGAAGCGCGCATCGGCTCCCAGCATCAGGTAGGGATCGCGCCAAGCAACGCCATCGAAGCGGCCGCGACCCGGATTGGGCAAAATCGGTTGCTCGCCCCAGCGTTGCCAGGTGTACAAGTCGGTTGAGGTGGCGAGACCGATGTGTTGCGATCGCTGTAATTCCTTGGGAGTCCAGATCAGGGGTGCGCGGCGATCGCGGCTGGTATAAAACAGGCAGTAGCGCGCTGAGTCAGGCTTCTGAATGATGCTGCCCGTCCAGATCGCGAGGCTATCCCACGCACCGAGGCGATCGCTGGGAGCCAGCGCTGCTCATCGCACCGCACCTCTTGCCAACCCCAAGCAGTCTGGATGGCGTGCCCGACGGTGGCGACATCGTGGCGCAGTTCGGGGTTATAAAAACAGGCCGCTTGCGGGGCTTGCAAATAGAACAAGTGCCATTGCTCGCCCTGTGACGCGAACCAAAAGTCCCAGATGTAGCGATCGCGCGGAAACCAGGGCATGAGGAAACAAGCAAGCCACGCTAGAGTAGTTGATCCAAGAGTAATCCAACGAGATGAACCGCCATCAGATTGCCGAGCGGCGACAACGGGTGGGTGACGACAGTGGTGCGAGAGAGCAGAGCGCGGAGAACAGTTCAACACCGACAAACTGACTCGCTCAGCCGTACCCAGTCGCCAGCGTGCCCCTTAGGAATGCCCAAAGGTATTGATTGACAGCATCAGGCTGTTCCTGCTGAACCCAGTGGCTGCAACGCGGAATGTAGCGTAGGTAGAATTCGCGAACATACTCATGCGTTCCGGCCGTCAGCTCCTTGCCCAGGGCGACATCCGCTTCGCCCCAGATTAGCAGAGTTGGCACATCCAGTCGGCCCCAGGTGCGTCCCCACAGCACATCGAGATTGCGATAGTAGTTCAGCATGGCAGTCAGCGCGCCCGGTTTTGCAGCCGCCTGCCGGTAAGCGGCGAGATCAGCCTCGGTAAAGGCGCGCTTGTCCACAGCCTGGTCACGGAAGACAGCCGTGAGCGCCGCATAGTGATCCCACTGCAACAGCCACTCTGGCAACCCAGGCAACTGGAACAGGAGAATATACCAACTCCGTAACCATTGTTGGGGATTGCTCTGGAGTGCGGCGGTAAATTTGGCAGGGTGTGGCAAGTTCATGACCACCAGTTTTTGCAATAACTCTGGATGCTCGTAGGCAAATGTCCAGGCGATCGCACCGCCCCAGTCATGTCCGACCAGCACGCAATGCTCATATCCCAAGCCAGTAATGACGCCCCGCACATCCTCAACCAATTCCCGCATTTGGTAAGCGCGGGTCGCCTGCGGTTTGTCACTCTCGTTGTAACCGCGCAGATCGAGAGCGACGACGCGGTAGGCCTGAGCAAATTCTGGAATTTGGTGTCGCCAGGAATACCAGAACTCCGGAAATCCATGCAGCAGGAGCATCAACGGCCCCTCACCCGCTGCAACATAGTGCAGCCGGATCCCATTGGTGGCGATGGTGTGGTGCGTCCAGAGCGGCGGCATGGCTAGCGTAACTTTTTCAGAAGGGGATTGATCAAGTGGTGCGATCGCCACTTTCAGGTCACTGGACTTGCCAGGCACTGAGCAGCCAGCGCGTGCCATCGACAATATAGTAGCCACCCAGCACCAGCAGGAGCAGGCTGGACAGCCGAACAATGGTGGTCGAGTGACGCAACAGAATGCGCGTCCGCTTTGCCAAACCCGTGCCGAGGCTGGCGAGAAAGATCAGCAGCGCATAGCCGACGGCATAACTCGCCATCGTCAGCACACTCAGCAGCGGCGACTGCGTGGCTGCCGCCATCGCGAGCACAGTGAATAGCAGCGGGCTACTACAAGGAGAGCTCGCTAGAGCAAAAGCGAGGCCGACACCAAAAGGGCCGGCGATCGCCCATCGCGGCGAGACTGACAACACCGGCAACCGCACGATCCCCAACAAAACCAATGCCATCAACAGCGCAAAGCTGCCTACGGCGATCAGGACATAGCCACGATGGCTAACAAAAACGGTGGCGGCAAACGCAGCAAAGAGGCCGAGGCTGCAAAAGGTGACCATGACGCCGAGCGCGAAGCCGCTCGCTTTGAGCAGCGCATCGCGGCGCGAGGTGATCTCGCGTGTACCGATGTAGGTGAGATTGACCGGCAGCAGGCTGAGAACACAGGGCGAGATACTGGCAATCAGCCCGCCGCCAAAGGCAAGCAACAGCAGTAAGTGAACAGGCAAAGCTTGCTGATCAGGAAAGAGGTGGCGATAGCGGTCTTCTAGCCGGAATGCGTTGGCCTCCAGGGGTTGGACCAATTCCAGCCAGTTGACCTGGGCGATCACCACCAATAGTAGTAGCGTCACCCCAGCTACTAAGCCAGCGTGCCACCAGCGGCGAACTGTCAGTTTCGGCAGAATCATGGCTTTCGGGTTAGTCGCGGGTCAGTTTCGGCAGTTTTCGCAAGGGGAGGGATGGCGATCGCTGCGCCGTCTTGCTCGAGCGATCGCGAGGCGGCGACCAGCACATTCACCAGCTCAGCCCCGACCCAGCCGTCAGAAAGCGGCGAGGGCTGACCACTAGCGACGCTGGCGAGAAATTGGTCGCAGACATTTTGCAACGGCTCCCCGGCGGGCACGGCGATCGCCTCTGTCGCTACACCTTGGGGAACAAAAAGCTCGCCCTGCTGCTCAAAACGCCCCCGCTGCAAGCGCAACGGCTCGGCGTGCAGTTCATCAAAGATCAGACTGCCCTGGCTGCCGACGAGGCAGAGGCGGCGTTGCTTATCAGGATTGAGCCAGCAGAGATGCACGGTCGCTTGCCAGCCATCAGGATAGGTCAGCGTCAGCCAGACGAGATCACACAAGCCGGGAGACTGTGCTTCCCCAGCAACGGTCATCGTGCGTTGCGGTTGCAGCCAGGCTTGTCCCTGTGCTCGGACTTCGACCGGCGATCGCCCCAGCCAGTAGTTGAAAATCGCGATGTCATGAATTGCCAAGTCCCAGAGCGCATCGACATCCTGACGCACGGGACTGAGGTGCGTCCGCGCCGCATAACCGTAGCGCAAATCGCCCAGTTGTCCGCTAGCGACGACGGCGCGCCCCTGCTCCACTGCCGGGTTGAACAGATAGGTGTGGTCGATGAACAGTTGCCGCTGTTGCCGTGCAGCCAGTTGACAGAGGGCGACGCATTCCGCCGGATCAAGCGTGAGCGGTTTTTCCGCCAGGACATGGTAGCCGCGTTGGAGGGCGTCGGCGATCAGCGGATAATGGGTTGACGCGGGAGTTGCGAGGGCGATCGCCTCCAGCCCCGGCAGTTTCGCCGCTTCGCTCCAGTCGGCTAAAAGCTTTACTGAGTCTGGAAGTTGCAGCTTTTCACGGCAGCGTTGCCGTTGCTCCGCATTCGCTTCGACGATGGCAAGGAGTTCCGCCTCGGGATGGGCGGCAAACTTGCGGGTCAGGTGCGTCCCCCAGCGCCCGACACCGATGACAACAATGCCCAACTTAGCCATATTGCCCGGTAAAAATAGATTCGCCTCTAGTCTGCCATCTCTCGCCCACTTGCGCTGCCCCCAGCAGGAATTGCAGCCATTCTCCAGTTCGGCATTCACGCGGACTTGCACCACTACCGTCCTGGGCACTGGTTTCCTAACCAGTGAAAGCTTCTGGGTATTAGCCGGGTTGAGACAACAAAACCCAACCGACTAAAAAAGCGGCTGCTCAGAAGTTGTAGCAGGCAGCCGCAGTTGGTTCAACAGAGCGGAATTAATACAGCGCAGCCTCAAAACACCCGCCTTGGATAGTCAGCAGCCCAAAAAGCATCAACAGAATCAGGCACCGTTTTGAGACCATCGCTGAGGTCTGGGATCAATCGCCAACGCTGTTGACCCACTAAAGGGCACCGGCAATCACTTGCAACAGTAGGATCGCCAGGATGGGTGAAATATCCAGACCACCCAGCGGGGGGATAAACGAGCGGAAAATATTTAGGTAGGGGTCAGTGATCGGACTGAGGAACGCCATCCCCTGCTGTGCCCAACCAGCAGTCTGGAACCAGGTCAGCAGCACCCGCACCAGGATGATGAGAATGTAGATTTGTAGGAAGTTGGCTAAGCTTTCGGTAATTAGGGTGGTACTCATAGGACTCTGTCCGAACAATTCCCCGCAGGTTGCGATTCTGAGGCAGCATTGATAATGGCCGCTGCTGCTATGTTAACCGATTTGCGGGGGGCGACGGCTTAACCTCGAGTTGGCGCGCGCCGAGTCGGTGACCAAGGCATCAGATGCATTGACCACAGCAGTTGATCCCCCTGAGTCCGTGAAAGGGCCGAGGGCGATCACGCGTCGTTGTCAGTACACTGATGCTACCCCCTTTACGCTCATGATCATGGACACCTCGGTTCGCTGGCTGTTGCTGCTGTCGCTCTGTCTGGTGCAACGCCCCGCGAGCGCCCAGCTTGCTCCCGCACTGGACGGCACGGGGACACAGGTACAGTTTGATGGTCAGACCTATCGGATCGAGGGCGGCACCCAGGCCGGGGCAAATCTGTTTCACAGCTTCCAGCAATTTGACTTAGATGCCAACCAGATTGCCCATTTTCTGGCCCATCCGAGCCTGCAAAATATCCTCGGTCGTGTGACGGGCGGCGACCCCTCCATAATCAATGGCTTAATCCAAGTCACCGGCGGCAGCCCCAATCTTTACCTGATGAACCCGGCCGGGATCGTCTTCGGGTCACAGGCGAGTCTGAATGTGCCAGCCGACTTCATCGCCACCACAGCGAACCGGATTGGCTTCGAGTCTGGCGGCTGGTTCGAGTCGCTGGGCCGCAACGATTATGCCAATTTGCTCGACACGCCCAACCAGTTTGCCTTTCTGAGCGCGCAACCGGGCGCGATCGCGAACGCAGGCGATTTAGCGGTTAATCCGGGTCAGAATTTGGGCTTGTACGGCGGCACCGTGGTTAATTCTGGCTCGCTGAGTGCCCCAGGAGGTCAGGTCACCCTGGCGGCTGTGCCGGGGGAGCGGCTGGTGCGACTTGCGCAGCCGGGAATATTGTTGAGTTTGGAAGTGCCTAGTGAAGCGATCGCCGCTGGCATCAAACCAGTGGATCTGCCCGCGTTGCTGACGGGGCCGCTGGCGGCGATCGCCCCCGGAGATGTGTTGAATGACGGGGCGATCGCCGCCAGCCAAATCGATTTGTATGCGGCGGGTCAAGTCCAACCCGGTGCTGATGCCAGCATCAGCGGCCAAACGCGCGTCATCCGCTTCTCCGCCAGCGGCGAAAATCCCGACAGCTACACCTTCATCGATTACCGCGCCGACAATCCGGAACAGTTGCTCTACGGTGGCGTACCAGGAACGATCAGCACGATCATCGCGCCGGATGAGGATGGGATGGCGCGGATCACGGCAGAATTGGCGGCCGTTGTGAAACCGTTGGCGAGTGTGGCGATCGCCGCTGAGGGCAACGCCGGTAGCTTCTGGCTCGGCAATAACTGGGTCACACCTGAGAATATCGGCGATTATCACGCCCAAATGGCGCAGTGGTCGGGGTCGTTGACCGAGTGGAGCGATATTCTGCTCTACAGTTGCTTCACGGCCCTAGGATTCACAGGCAAAGCAATGTTGCAAGCGATAGCCAATGCCACGGGGGCAGATGTCGCCGCGTCGCTCAATGCGACCGGCAGCGCCCACTACGGGGCGGACTGGCAACTCGAATACAGCACCGGTAATATCGAGGCGAGCAACCCATTTCTAGACACCACGCTAGCCACCTGGGACGGCAAGCTAGCGATACTCACAGTAACCAATTTGGCGAATGCGGGTGTAGGCAGCTTGCGCGGTCAGATCGCGGCGGCGGCGGCTGGCGATACGATCAATTTCAATCTTTCCGGCACGATTACCCTTGCCGCCGAGATCGCTTGGGCAACTAACAATCTCACAATCGATGGCTCGGGTCAGACAATCGTTATTGACGGCAACAATACCAATCGAGTTTTCAATATCACAGCGGCAAATGCCACACTCAGCGAGCTAACCATCCAGAATGGCAATGCGGTGGGTCAGGGCAGTGGTGTTCGTCATAGCGGCGGCGGCGTCCTAACCATCAATCGCTCAACCATCAGCAATAATCAGGGTGCGGCGGCCGGTGGCGGCATCTATAGCGCCGGGACTTTATTGCTTCTTGATTCAACAATCACTAACAATAGAGCCACGGCGGTTGGGTTCTCTAATGGGGGTGGGATTTTTACCGCTGGTGGTCTGATTTTGGTCAACTCTACAGTTTCTGGTAATTTTGCTGAAGGTTCGGGTGGTGGGATTTTTGCCACTGATGGTCTGGTTTTGGTCAACTCTACAGTTTCTGGTAATTCTGCCGAAGATTCGGGCGGTGGAATTTTCAGTAGCAATAGTGTCTATATCAATAATTCAACCATTGCCTTCAACATAGCAGATTCAAATTCAGGTGGACTTGGGGATGGTGGTGGTCTTTTCGTAGATATGATTAATCCCCACACGATTGTCAATAGCATCATCGCCAACAATCAAGACTTGAGTGGCCAGGCTCCCGACATTGGCGGTGATTTTAGTGCGAACCCACCCGCGTTTATCGCTAGCCTGGTGCAGAGTCCACTAGGGGCGACAGGCGCTCCCGTCAACGGTGTCGACGGCAACATCGTCGGCTTCGACCCGCTGCTCGCGCCGCTGGCCAATAATGGCGGCCCAACCGCGACTCATGCGCTACTGCCAGGGAGTCCGGCCATTGATGCGGGCAACAATGGCTTGGTTTTGGCAATTCGCAGCAATGCCGACCAGCGCGGTTTTGTCCCCGGCATCTTTAACGGCCGCGTCGATATGGGGTCGTTTGAGTTTAGGGCGATGCTACCCGCAGTGGTGACGCCACCGCCACCGCCACCACCGCCCGCACCGACCCTACCGCCACTGGACTTTCTCCCGAACGCGCTACCGAGTCTGGGGTTTGGGGACATCGCGCCCAGCGAGGAGAATATGGTGCTCGATCGTCGGGGCTGGATCGAGCGCCGCTTTGAGAATGGTGATGTTGAAGCGGTGCGCGCGCACTGGAATGTGGCTATACGGATGAATTTGTTGAGCGGTTGAGTCAGGAACAACGGCAGCGGCAACAGCAGCGCGATCGCGAAGACTGCGATCAAGAAGGTGCCATCGCCAAACTCCAAGGCCGTTTGCAGCAACTAGCGGCTGAGACCGGCACGCAACCGGCGGCAATTTACGTCTTTTCTCGACCGCAGCAACTGGAGTTAATCCTCCTTCATCCTACTGGCAGCCCCAGCCGCCATAGCATCCCAGCGGCGACGCCTGAAGTGCTCCACGCCCAAGCCCGCGAACTGTACACTGAAATCGTCGATCCGACGCGCCGCCTGACGACAGCCTATCTCCCGTCTGCACAACAACTGGATCGCTGGCTGATCCAGCCACTGGAGGCGGAGTTGCGACAACAGGGCACAGACACGCTGCTGTTTAGCCTTGACCGGGGCTTGCGATCGCTCCCCCTCGCGGCACTCCACGACGGCGAACAATTCCTAGTCGAGCGCTACCGTTTCAGCGTCATTCCCAGCCTGGAGTTAGCCAATCTCCAGCACACCGATGTCAGTGAGGCAAATGTTTTGGCAACGGGTGTGTCTGAGTTTCGTCACCTGATGCCGTTGCCCGCCGTGCCCTTGGAGTTAGCGGCGATCGCCCAGCAGTCGGCTAATGGCAAGGTGCTACTCAATCCTGACTTCACGCTCGATAATCTCGAGCGGCAACGTCAAGCCTCCAAGGCCACGGTCGTGCATCTCGCCACTCATGCCGAGTTTCTACCCGGTGAATTGGGCGTGATCGAGTTCTGGGATCGCACGGTGGATCTGACCGAGTTTGCCCAGCTCGACTGGCAAAATCCAGAGCTAGCATTGCTAGTGCTGAGTGCTTGCCGCACGGCTGTTGGCGATGCTGATGCCGAATACGGCTTCGCAGGACTAGCATTGCAGGCTGGAGTCGAAGCAGCCCAGGCAAGCCTTTGGTATGCCAGCGATGTCGGCACTTTGGGGCTGATGAGCGAGTTTTACGCTGAGTTGCGCCAGACACATCTGAAAGCAGAAGCATTGCGGCGAGCACAGCTCTCGCTGCTGCAAGGTGAGATACAGCTTGAGGCCGGGGACTTGACTGCCAGTTTTGGCGACTTGCCCCTACCGTTGGAATTGGCAGGGTTGAGCGATCGCACCTTCGAGCATCCCTACTACTGGGCCGGTTTCACGACGATTGGGAATCCTTGGTAAGCCGAAAATGCTTGATGGCTTGGGCTACGGGCGATCGCCGCTGAGCCTGAGTACACTGAAGCTAGGGCGCACCACCTATCAAATCCAGGATTCAGTTATAGACAGGGTTTCATGCCTTGAGTAGGCTCAATTGTTAATCCCCTGAAACCCAATACTGGCAAGACTTCTACACACAATTGACGACACGCCCTAACCCCCTGCTCCGCCCATCATGAAACTCAATGTCAGCCGCCATCTGTTGCTCCTAGCCGCCCTTGTGTTGCTCCCCGCTTCGGCTCGGGCACAGATCACCCCCGCCCCCGATGGCACCGGCACCCAGATAGAGTTCGATGGTCAAACCTACCAGATCGACGGCGGCACCCAAGCTGGCGTCAATCTCTTTCACAGCTTCCAGCAGTTTGACCTCAATGCGAGCCAAATCGCTAACTTCCTAGCGCATCCCGCCCTCGCCAATATCCTCGCTCGCGTCACGGGCGGCGATCCCTCGGTGATCAACGGCCTGATTCAAGTCACCGGCGGCAATCCCAATCTCTACCTGATGAACCCGGCCGGGATCGTCTTCGGGCCGCAGGCGAGTCTGAATGTGCCAGCCGACTTCATCGCCACGACGGCTGACCGGATTGGCTTCGAGTCGGGCGGTTGGTTCGAGTCGCTGGGCAATCACGACTACGCTACCTTAATCGGCACACCCAACCAGTTTGCCTTCCTGAGCACGCAACCGGGCGCGATTGTGAATTCGGGCGACCTCGCGGTGACTGCGGGGCAAAATCTGGGCTTATACGGTGGCACAGTGCTGAATGCGGGCACATTGCACGCGCCGGGGGGCAATATCACGCTGGCGGCTGTGCCAGGAGAAAACCTGATACGGATCTCGCAGCCAGGGATGTTGTTGAGCCTGGAAGTGCCGAGGGAGGCAATGAGTGCCGCGATCGCCCCGGTGGATCTACCAGCGCTACTGACGGGTGCAGGCATGGAGGCGATCGCCGCCGCTCCTGGCAATGTCGTCACATCCGGGCTGGTGCAAGCCAAGGCAATTCACTTTGCAGCGGCAGGACAGGTGCAACCCAGCGATCTCAGTCTGGTTCGCACCCATGACGGAGCCTACAGCGCGCCGACGGTGACAATTTTTGGCGCGGCGGATGCTCCCGTCGCCCTGACCTTTCTCGACATCACCGTGCCAGACTATACAATGCTGCTCTATGGCGGCAAAACGGGCACAACCACAATCGCGATTACCCCAGAAGAATCCGGCATCACCACGATGACCGGTGCGATTCTAGCGTCAGGCCTGACCAACCCGATTGCTGAGGTTCATGTCGTCTCCGAGGGCAACGCAGGCAACTTTTGGCTGGGCAAGGATTTTGTCTCAGCAGACAACATCAACCAGTATCGCGAACAGTTGCAGAGCTGGGCGGGCGGCCTGAGCGAGAGCGCCGATATTCTGCTCTACAGTTGCTTCACCGCCCTGGGGAGCATCGGTGAGGCGCTGTTGGCTGCCATTGCGACAGAAACCAGAGCCGATGTTGCCGCTTCCACAAACCTGACCGGCAGCGCCGCGCTGGGGGGCGATTGGCAACTAGAAGCGAGCACAGGCTCGATCGAAGCCGGTTTGGCGTTTGAGTCCTCAGTGCTTAGCAACTACACCGACACGCTCGCACTTTTCACCGTGGCGAATGGCAACGACAGCGGGGCTGGCTCCCTGCGAAACACCCTTGCGGCGACCCAATCGGCGGCTAATCCAGGTGCAGACACGATCCGCTTTGCGCCTGGAGTGGCCCTCATTAGCCTCACTACAGCCGAATTAAACATTACAGGCGGTTTTGGTGACCTAACGATTACCGGGCAAGGAACTAATGTCACGATTCAACGTGGCGGGGCAGCACCCAATTTCCGAATTTTTAATGTTGTCGCTGGTGAGACTGTAATTCTCGATTCACTGACCATCCGCAACGGCAGTCTGACCGGTGGTGATGAAGGAGGCGGCATCAATAATGCTGGCAGTCTGACATTAAACAACTCCATAGTCAGTGACAATCAGATCAGCGGTCCACCAGCAGGGGATCAAGGAGATGGGGGCGGTATCAATAACACGGGTAGTTTAACTCTGAATAACTCTATAATCCGCAATAATCAACTCGCTGGCGGCAATATGGATGGTGGTGGGATCGACAATTCCGGCACATTAATTCTCAATAACAGTACTATTAGCGGTAATCGCGCAACTGGTAGTAGTGCCGATGGCGGCGGCATTCACAACACAGGAACTACAACACTCAATAACAGTACTGTCAGCGGTAATTTAGCTGACGTCGGCACTACCAGTGAGGGCGGTGGTATTCGTAACAATTCAGGAACCCTGATTTTAAACAACAGCACGATTGCCTATAATACCGTGGGAAATAGTGATGGCGGTGGAATATTCCAGTCAGGGGTCGGGGCTACTACCGTCAGCTACAACAGTATCATCGCCAACAATGTTGATAGTAACGATGGAGCCACTCCTGATCTTGGTGGGGATTTTGCGACTAGTACCTTCAGCTCCAATCTCATCAGCAGCATAGCGGGTGCTACGGGTCTTGCTCTCGGCCCTGATTCCATCGTCACAGCCAATCCCGGCTTGCTACCACTGGCGGACAATGGCGGCCCGACCCAGACCCATGCGCTGAGTCCCAGCAGCCCGGCGATCAATGCGGGCAACAATGGCTTGGCTCCGGCGCTCCGGAATATCAGCGATCAGCGGGGCTTTGTCCCTGGAATCGCTGGTGGCACGGTCGATATTGGTGCGTTCGAGCTTGGTGCGGTTGACCCCAGTCCGCCGCCGACTCTCGACCCATCACCAATACCGACGCCGCCCCCGAGCGTCGATCTGCCACTGCTAGACTTCTTGCCCACGTCGCCCCCGGCGTTGCTCCCTGATGCTATTGCCGAGGCAGAAGCTGAGGGCACACCGGCTGACAACCGTGCCGCTGTCGGCGAAATCTTTGCCAGTCGGGACACAGCGGCAGTGCTGCAAGCCGTGGAGTGCTACCAAGCTGATGGCTTCATCGAACGCTTCGGCTCTGACGCGGAACAGGAGGATCTTCAGGACTGCATTGAGGAAGAAGATTGGCCCGCTCTGCAAAACCGCCTGCAACAGTTGGCCGAGGAGACCGGTACACAACCGGCGGTAATCTATGCTTTTGCGGGGCTAGAGCAGTTGGAGTTGGTCGTGCTGCATCCGACTGGCGAGCCGCGCCACGTCAGCGTGCCCGTGACTCGGCGCGAGTTACTGGCGAGTGTTCGCGAGTTCAGCGCCGAGGTTGTCGATCCGACGCGCCGCCTGACGACGAGCTATCTCCCGGTCGCGCAACAACTTGACGCTTGGTTGATACAGCCGTTGCAAGCACAGTTGCGACAGCAAGGAACCGATACCTTGCTGTTTAGCCTCGATGAGGGGTTGCGCTCCTTTCCGCTGGCGGCGCTCCACGACGGTCAACAGTTTCTGATTGAGCGCTACCGGCTGAGTAGCATCCCTAGCCTCGAGCTGGCGAATCTGCAACACACCGATGTCAGCCGCGCCAATATCTTGGCGATGGGTATCTCCGATTTTCTCTACTTGCAACCGCTGCCAGCCGTGCCGCTGGAGCTGGCAAACATTGAGCGTCAGGCTGCTGGGGGCAAAGTACTGCTGAATGATGGGGTCACGCTCGATAACCTCAAGGCACAGCACCAGGTTACGGCTTCACCTGTTGTTCATTTGGCGACTCATGCGGAGTTTTTGCCAGATGAAGGGGGCGTCATCGCCTTTCAGGAGGGTTTGGTGAGTTTGGAGCAGTTTGCGCAGTTGGAATGGCAAAACCCGGAACTGGCCTTGCTGGTGCTGAGTGCCTGTCGTACTGCTGTCGGCAACCTGGAGGCGGAATATGGCTTCGCAGGGCTGGCATTGCAGGCTGGAGTCGAAGCGGCCCAGGCAAGCCTTTGGTATGCCAGCGATGTCGGCACTTTGGCGCTGATGAGCGAGTTTTACGCTGAGTTGCGCCAGACACATCTGAAAGCAGAAGCATTGCGGCGAGCACAGCTCTCGCTGCTGCAAGGTGAGATACAGCTTGAGGCCGGGGACTTGACTGCCAGTTTTGGCGACTTGCCCTTGCCGTTGGAATTGGCAGGGTTGAGCGATCGCACCTTCGAGCATCCCTACTACTGGGCCGGTTTCACGACGATTGGGAATCCTTGGTGAGTTGACCGCTGACTGCTGATGGCGATCGCCACACCCCCGTTTTGGCTATTCTCTGACAAGAGAAAATCATCATCGCAAATCTTGCTGACTAGAAGCAGAGTTAACAACTAGAACTAATCGCTTGCACAGGCTTTAGGAGCCATGTTTGCGAAAAATTCTGCGCCCTTACTGCACTCTTATCAAAACATCGATTTTGGGGCAAAATCACTCACCATTTTCAGCGGAGTATGGGCTAAGGGGATCATATTTCATCCCTTGCGGGTCATGCTGGAGGAGTGGGTTTAGCCACCTACCCAGTTTGGGCAATGAGGGACAAATCGCGGTTTGATGGCTAGGTCTGCCCCTTCGCTCGCCATCATTGCGGGGGTCTAAGGGCTGAATAGGGTTGATTGATAGTAGTTATATATCGATATGAGTGCAGCAGCATTTCAAAGTAGAGCACGATTCAATTTCTAATCACAGCGATCGCTCCTAAAACTAAGGATATCGGACGATCGAGATCATGGTGGGATAGTTCGCGCTCGCAGCCTGCCGTCACTTGCTTCTTGCTCTTAACCTTCCCTCAATTGACAAGCGACAAACTGTGCCAGATAACTAAGGGAAGTTACTGCGATTTTGTTCCGGCGGATCGGCGCGAGCACTATGACCATCAGCGAGCCACCTTCCTTTGGCCCCTCCGTCAGCGACTTTCCAGAGCTTCCGCCTGATCTAGCCGCCCTAGCCCGTTGGCTACTGCGTCAGGATGATGTCACCCCAGCCAACGTCGCGGCTGAGTTCGAGATTGATGAAGCCGTCGCTTACCATCAGCTTGAAGATTTAGTCCAACGGGGCCTAGTACGCCTCCTGTCCCGAGGCAATGAAACACGCTATGTGCTGTATCGCGAGCAGGCGCAGAGTTTTAATAGCACGGCCCTCGCCACCACTAATGCCACGAGTTCTGCCCTTGATGTCCATGCTGGGAGTCCGCTGGCGATTGTCACGAATCCTTCGGGGGACTATGCGATCGCCGCTGGTCAAACTTTTGAGCTGCGAGTCACGATCAGCAATCAAGGCACCTTGGGGGCTGTCATCGATCTCTACATCGACGAGGCCAGCCAGCCCCTACATCAGTGGTGCGACCCCCCCGAAGAGCGGCTGGCACTCAGCCCACAACAGAGTAGTGAGGTCGTCTTCGAGTTTTCGGTGCCGGTGCAGGCGCTGCCAGCGACCTATCCCTATGTATTGATCGCCGACGCCCCTGACCACTATCCCGAAGAGACGCCGATCCGCCACAGCGGCACCTTGCGGGTGCTGCCCCCGGTGCAGACGACGGCCCAAGTCAACGACCCCACCTTTACGCTGCTGCCGAGTACGAGTGCCAGCAAAGCGGCGATCATTCAGCCGAACCAGCCCTTTGAAGTGCGGGTCTTGGTCAACAACCGCTCCAATCGCGTTGACCGCTTCCGGGTGCATTGCACCGATTTCCCCGAAGACTGGTACACGGTCATCTATCCGGAAGGTCTGCAAGAGCTAGGCTTGGCGGTGGAAAGTGCCAGCCTCGCCCTCAACCCCAATAGTCGCGGCGAGATCCTGATCCTCTTCAACCTACCGGCGCGGGTACGAGCGGGGCAATACTTCCCTACCGTTTGCCTCACGTCTGCGAATAACCGTGAGCTGATCCTGATCGATGCGGTCTACCTCGAAGTCCTCCCCAACTTTGAGCTGGATCTGGAACTGCGTGCCATCCTCAGCAAGGTCAAACACGGCGAAGGACTCTACGAGATTCGGGCCGCGAATACAGGTAATACCAGCCGTGAGCTGCTAGTCAGTGCGCGGGATGACAATGAAGAAGAACTCTGCACCTACAAGCTCAGCCCCGAGGAGATCCAGATCGAGAATGATGCGGCGGGCAAAGTCTTCCTAGAAGTCAAGCCCAATAAGTGGTGGCATCGCCCTTGGCTGGGCAATGGGCGTGAATTCAACTTTTTTGTCGATTTTCGCGATCGCTACGAACGCCCACTCCCCGTCGATTCCCTTGAAGGCACGCTGGTCTGGCAAGCACGTCCTTGGTGGCAATTATTGCTGGTCGTGCTCACGGCGGTCGGTACCCTTGCCACCCTGGCTTTCCTGATCTGGTGGTATTTTTTCCGGCCGCCGGTGCCGCCGCGTGTGCTCGAGTTCAGCTCCGTCTCGCCGGTCTACCGCGAGGCACAGGGAGATTCAATTCGCCTGAATTGGGAGATTGCCCAGCCGCGTCGCATTCGTACCCTCCGCATTGAGGGCAAGCCCGATGCCCAGGGCGCACCAGTTGAGACTCTCAGCTATGATCTCAGTCGCGGTCTACCCCCGGAACTGGCGGAGTTTTGCACATTGGAGCGGGTCTTGAGCTGCGCCAATGTGCGGACGGATGCCCGGGAAGTCGGCGAGTACAGCTTCACGATGACGATCGTGTCGCGCGGGCGCGATGCGCGCATCATCGTGGAAACGGTTGGCCCGATCGCGATCCTGCCGCGACCGTTGCCGCGCATCCTGGCGCTGAGTGCGGCGCTGGTGCCGGAGGCTGAGCTGGCAGCGGCTGTCGAGGCTGCACCTGCCGATGCCGACCAGTTACCGCCGTTTGAACTGAATCTCACGGCACCGCTACTCGCCGCCGTTTCCCCGACGCTAGTCCGCACAGTGCAGTTTGACTTCGAGGTGCTGAATCCGGATCAGATTCGTGAGCTGCGTCTGATTGCGCGATCGCCCGACGATGTGGTGCTCAGCCCGGAGCAGAGCTTCGATCTGCGCGAGGGGGTGCCGCCGGAATTAGAGGATTACTGCTCGATTGCCGACAACCGCCTCAGTTGCCAGCAACTGCCGCAGTTGGTCACGGAACCGGGCAGCTATATCTTCGAGCTGACGGTGGTGCCACGACAGCAAAACGAGGGCGAAGCCCCCGTCAGCCAAACTACCGACACGATCGTGGTCGAGTTGCCGGAACCACCGCAGGTCATCGAGCTATCCACCACCCAGCCGCGCTACTCCCAGGCGGCAGGCGAATCGATCCAGCTCAACTGGACACTGGCACGCGCTAACCAACTGGGCGAGCTAAAAGTGACCGGGCGATCGCCCACGGGTGAAGTCTTGGTGCCAGAACAGCGCTATGACTTCCGCAATGGTATCCCGGCGGCCCTGGCGGAATTTTGTACCCTGACCGAAGGGCGGCTCACCTGCACGGCGGTGCCGACCGGGGCAGGCGAGGATGGGGACTATATTTTCGAGATCGCGGCGATCGCCAAGCTCGGTATCGGCCTCCCGGCTGACCAAAAGCAAACGGATCTGGTGAAAGTGATCGGCGCGCCGGAGAGCGGTCTCCGGATCACCTCCTTCCAGGTCAACGGCCGCGACGCGCCCCCGAAGTACGTCGCCGAGGTCGATCCGGCGCGTCCGCCGCAGAGCATCCGCTTGTCCTGGGCAGTCGAGGGTGGCGAAGACCTCCAGGTCGAGCTACTCCCCGCTCCCGGTAGTGTCGCCCCCCAGGGCGGCATCAGCTTCCCGCTTAGCCAGCAGACCACCCAGCAGACGGTGACGCTACAGGTGACCAATGATGCCGGTGAGCAGGTACGGCGATCGCTAGTGATCGAGACCAATGTGTTGCCGCCCGTCGAGGAAACCGCCGAAGGCGAAGATACCCGCCGCCGCTCGCTGATCGAAGAGGATGCCCGCCAGCGATCGCCCTTCAATACCCCACCGCAATTTGACTAAGGAGTGAGACTTAATTAGGTTCCAAATTTTGAGTTTTGAATTTTGAGTCAGCTCTGCCACTCAAAATTCAAAACTAAGAACTTAAAACTCATTCATTCCCAAGACTGCCCCCCATGCCTCCGGTTTTAGGACGCCTGCTGGTGGCCGAGACTAAGGAAAATCTGCTCGAGATCGTCCCGCTCGTAACGGAACTGAACCATCGCCACACCCGCTTGTACAAGGGCTTGCAACAGCGCACTCGCCTCGGCTTCTGTCCCGTCGAAGGCGACGCGCCAAGTCTGCGCCTCGGACAATGCTTCCCAGCCCTGCACCTGCGGACAGCGGCGTAATTCCGACTCCAGGATGGCATTATCAGCCGCCAGCGTGCCAATGACCAAGTAAGGGCGCGCCAGCCGCGCGTAGAGTTCGGGCAGCGGCGCACTCTCCACCAGGCAACCGAGTTCCATGATACCGATGGTAGTGCAAAGCTCTGCCAGATCACTGAGGACGTGCGATGAGATCAGCACCGTCATTCCCGCCTCCTTGAGCACCTTGATGATTTGGCGAAATTGCTGACGCGCCAGCGGATCGAGTCCCGACACCGGCTCGTCCAACAACAAAACGATGGGTTCATGCAGAATTGTACGGGCGAGGCTGAGTCGCTGCTTCATACCGCGCGAGAGTGTGGCGATGTTGCTATAACGCTTGCTGCTGAGCTGCACGAGGTCGAGGACTTCGTGCAGACGGCGCTGCCGCTGGGGCGATCGCAGCCGATAGAGCCGCGCAAAATAGTCGAGATAGTCCCAAACCGTCAGATCGTCGTAGAGCGGATAGTCGTCAGGAAGGTAGCCAAGATGCTGCTTCAGACGGCGATTATCCCGACCCGGACGTAGGCGCTCCCCCGCCAGATAAATCTCGCCAGCGCTGGGTTCCTCAATCGTCGCCAGCATCCGGATCAGGGTCGTTTTTCCCGCACCATTGGGGCCGATGAGGCCGTAGACCTCGCCGGGTCGAATCGCCAACTCTACGTCATTAACCGCGATCTGCCGGTCGAACTGCTTGGTCAGTCCGTAGGTGGCGATCGCCAAATCTACTGTCATCTTCGCAAGTGCTCCTCTCAACTAGCGGCTAAAGGGTCATAACGGCCACCGCTCCTATTTCATGCAGATTGCCGCTGATTTTGGACAATACCAACTTTGGACAATGTAAAGTCATGTTGATAGTTTGATCGCATTGTTCGGGATCTCGTCTAAAACTATAGCTATTACCCTGGCTGCCCGTCGCCAGTGATCTCTAGGCTTCCGACCCGTTTCAAGGAGAAGGATGGATAACGAACTCCCCAAATACCGCCTCAACTGCACCCTGACCTTCGGCGACATCTACGGTCAAATCATTGTCTGGCTGATCGTCATTTTCCTCAGCCTCGCGGGGACGATTGCGCTCTGGAGCAGCACTCGCCAAGCCTACGCCTTTGTGCCCATCGGCGTGATCTTGGTGATTTCGCTTCCCTTTCTCGTCTTTGCCTTCGTCACCACACTGCTGAACCGTATCGAGTTCACGCCCCTAGAAGAGGTAAATACGAAGAAGCTCTCCCTCAACAATCCGCGCCCCTCGACCCAAAAGCCCGCCACATCAGGTTGAGTTCGGCACGGCTGTGAACTTAGTGAGTCAGTCCCACGAGACTGGCTTTTTCGTCTTTACAGCAGTGAGAGTAAATCATTCGGGGCTTGGTATCGGCATCATTGGCACACCGCCAAGGTCACCGGCGGCTTGTCCATAAGGGTCGGGATGAGGTCGTAGACCGCTCGCTACAATACCCATGTACGCTGCGCCGATCTACCCCCACCATACCCAAATAGTTCAACACCACCGGCCCTTGCCAGCCCGACATCCACTACATGCTGTCGCCCACCGAGCGCCTGCCGGATGTCAAACACCTGATTGCTCAACGCAGCTACTTCGTCATCCACGCCCCCCGGCAAGTCAGCAAAACCACAGCGATGCTGGCGCTGGCGCAAGAACTCACTGCCAACGGCGACGACACCGCGATCATGGTCTCGGCGGCAGTGGGGAGCTGAACGTCTGGAAGAAGATCGCATTCGTGTCATCATCGAGCCGATGCTCGCGGGTCAGGATTTGGGGGACATTCCCGCTGATGATCGCCAATTCGCCATCGACCTCGGCCTTGTCTGCCGCCATCCTGCTGGCGGCCTCGTCATTGCCAACCCGATCTACCGCGAAGTCCCACCGCGAATGCTGGCGGGCGGCCCGCGCGATGCCTTGCCACTGATTGCGCCGACGTGGCTGAATGAAGCAGGTGAGCTGCTCCCGGACGCGCTGCTCGAAACCTTCCTGAAATTCTGGCGGCAGCACGGGCAACCCTTACTCAAGAGCGCTTCTTATCACGAGATCGCGCCGCATCTGGTGTTGATGGCCTTCCTGCATCGGGTGGGGAATGGGGGCGGCACGTTGGAGCGAGAGTACGCTATTGCCTCGCGGCGGATGGACTTATGTTTGCGTTACAGCGAGGTGACGATTGGCATTGAGCTGAAGGTGTGGCGGGACGGGCGACCTGACCCCTTGTCGGCGGGCTTAGAGCAGATCGATGCTTATCTCGCGGGTCTTGGACTCGGCTGGGGCTGGCTGATCATCTTCGACCAGCGGGAAGGTCTGCCCGATATTTCTGAACGGACGACGACGGATGCGGCTGAGACGACGAGTGGGCGGCAGATTACTGTGATTCGCGGGTAGTGCCTGAGCCTCATCCCGTTGCCAGCAACTGAGCGGGTTGCCATTGAGAACCATGAGGCTCAGCCCCTGATCAAGGCGTTGAGTTGCCCAGTTGTGCCCTCAGAATCAGAGCATCCAAGCCCCAGCTAGTGGGAGTTGGATGCTCTACGGCTAGGATGACCTGATTCAGCCGGATTATTGGGAGGGCGCGTGGGTTGCGAGTTGTTGGCTCGCGTACTGGCGCAGCAGCGGATCGGCATCATTCTCGGCGCGCTCTTCCACCAAGGCCCAGGTCTGGTGGTAGCTCGGATACTGCTCAATCATCGCGGCGAGCGCCCGCTGGCGAGGGTTGACCTCCGACTCGTGTTGGCGGCGGAAGGGATCGACGAAGGCGCACTTGGAGAGAATCTCAAAGACATTGCATTGGCTGTGCCAGCCGCGTGCGAGTTCCTCAATCGCGACGCTCCGCACCAAAGGGTTTTGAGCGTATTGCGCGTAGGTTTTGAACCAAGCGAGGGTCGCTGAGTCTTCACGCCAGCCCTTTGCTAACGCTGCCATTGCTGTGGCGATCACATGGGGGTCTTCATCAGACTGAGCAATACTTTTCAGCAGTGTGAGGGTGTCGTCATTGTCTGACCCACACCTTACGAGTTCATTGATTGCACGCATCCTGGATTGGGGGTCGGGGTCACGGGTTGCACGGGCTTGCAACACGGCTCGCGTCAGCGGGCGTTCCACGTTCTGCACCATAGCTCTCTTCTAGTGAATAACGCTCAAGGGAGTAATTCTTTAGCCTGTCTCTCTAGTGTACGGAGTCGGACGATAAGCTTCACCCGCTATAGCGCGCAAATTGCCGCTTGCGATCGCCCCTTATGCCACTTGGGGAAGCGGCGAGCCAGTCAGTACAATGGCGGGGATCGCTCGCTTTTACCCCTCTTTTTTACTACCGATGAATGCACCGCTGCACCGCCTGGGCATTGCCCCGACCGCTTGGCAAGTCAATGAATCCTGGGCGGATCTGACGCGATCGCCCCTGCCGTCTGAGATCATCACACTTTCTACCGCTACAAAAACCCTCCGCCTCGATCTGGCGAAAGCAGCGCTCTTGGTCATCGATCTACAAAACGACTTCTGCCATCCCGACGGCTGGCTGGCGCATATCGGCGTAGATGTGACGCCCGCGCGCCGACCGATCGCCCCGTTGCAGCAATTATTGCCAGAACTGCGATCGCACCACGTCCCCATCCTCTGGGTGAACTGGGGCAACCGTCCCGACCTGCTCAATATCAGCGCCAGTCTGCGCCATGTCTACAACCCCACGGGCACAGGCATCGGTCTCGGCGATCCCCTGCCCAAAAATGCCGCGCCGGTGTTGACCAAGGGGAGCTGGGCGGCGGCGGTCGTTGAAGAATTGACCCGCGAATCCACAGATATTGAGGTGGACAAATATCGCATGAGTGGCTTTTGGGACACGCCCCTCGACAGCATTCTCAAGAACCTCGGTCGTACGACACTCTTTTTTGCGGGCGTCAATGTCGATCAGTGCGTGCTCTGCACGCTGCAAGATGCCAACTTCCTCGGTTACGACTGTATTTTGCTCCAGGACTGCGCAGCGACGACTTCGCCCGACTACTGCGCGCAAGCGACGATCTATAACGTGAATCAATGCTTCGGCTTCGTCAGCCGCAGCGCCGATTTGCTCGCCGCCCTGACCTAGAACCGCTACGCGGAATTTTGAGTTCTGGGTTTTGAGTTACGCGGAATTTTGAGTTCTGAGTTTTGAGTTCTGAGTGGCAGAATTTACTCAAAATTCAAAACTGAGAACTTAAAACTCATCCACTTACCGCTGCGCCGAATTTTGAGTTTTGAGTTCTGAGTGCCCGCAATACGGGAATTCTGGGGATTTTGAATGGGCATCTCATTGCCGCCGTCCTGTACCAGAAGTTTACAGACGTTAACTTTTTCCCGGCTCAAGCTGACATTCCTGACCGGCTGCGCTAGATCTGATACTAAATCCGTATTGTGAAACCCAAAAACTGCAACATCGGAAGGGTTTGAAACCCTCCCCTACCGTGTGTTTCATTTTTGGGCAGAAAATTCGGACTTGGTATTTATCATTTTGCCCTTCGGGTCACTTGTCCTATGAATTTTGCGCCCGGACTTGCTAACGACCATTGCGTGATTCCGGTGGTGAAATCGCCCCACGAATACCAGGCTTACCGCATTAGCCCCCAGGATACCAATCGTCTGGCGATCGTTTTCGATCCGAACATTGCCAATATGTCCCTGACCGTCTGCGTCGAAATCTTCGATCCGGGCGGCAAGACTCCCCCCAACCGCCACAATATTGCTGTGGAAATGTTTTTTGTGCTCAAGGGCGAGGGGCTGGCGATCTGCGATGGCAAAGCCACGCCAATCCAGGCGGGGGACAGCCTGCTGGTGCCGCCGACGGGCATCCACGAGATTCACAACACAGGCACCGGGCGGCTCTATGCACTCTGCTTCATGGTTCCCAATGAAGACTTTGCGGAGCTGATCCGTAGCGGGACGCCGGTTGCGCTGGATGAGGAGGATTGGCGGGTGCTGCGGCGCTCGGATGCGTTGGTGCTGACGTAGTGCCGCTACGCGGAGGGATGTGGCGTGATGAGTTTTGAGACCCAGTCCAAGTTTTTTGCCCCAACAACCCCAACAAATTTGTGGTAAGGGGGTCAAACCCTCCCTGACTGCCTGCAACACCGGAATCCGATGGATTTTGCCTGGGCGTCCCACTGCCACTGTCGGGTAGTCGGGATTCGTCGCAGGATCAAATCCTGCGGCCATGAGAAAAGCGCTTGGGAGTCTTGCCGTGTTTCGACCCCAAGCGCTTTTCGCTCTTTCCTCACACACCCTATAGTGTACGGCAAAACGGAAGCTTGTCAAGGCGAGCAGGGGATTTAATCGGGGCGCTTGAAATCGTCGCGCCAGTTGCGAATCGCATCGGCGGCGACCTCGCGGCCGCCGATGCCGAAGGCGATCGCAAAGGCGATCGCGATCGCCCCACCAATCAACCCAAAAGCAAGATTGACAATATCCGGCGCGATGCCAATCTGTTGCAGCGCCATCGCCGTGACGAAGCCAATAATCACAATCCGCGCCGCCTGAGCGAGGATCTGCGCCTGCCGCCCGCCGGAGCTGCGGATCAGCCGGAAGGTGAGATTCGCCAGGTACAGACCGATAGCAAAGACGACAATCCCGGCGATGATGCGCCCGAAGATGACAGACAAACCGGCGACCAGTTGCGTCAGCTCCTCGAATTCGAGCAAGTTCACGGCGGCGATCGTCGCCAGCAGCATGATGCCGACCAATGCCACCGTGCCGACAATTTCGGACGGGGTGCGCGGCGTGGGGGCGGCTGAAACCGGACTTGCGGCATCGCTCGGCGGCGGGATCGTCGCGGGTGCTGGGGTCGGGACGGTGGACACGACTGAACGGGGCGTCGGCAGGCCGAGCCAGTCGAGGACATGGTTGAAGCCGATGCCGGTCAGCAGGCTGGTAACCAGTTCCGAGACAAAGCGACCGACGAAGTAGGCGGCGACCAGGATGGCGATCGCCGCAAAAATCCGGGGCAAGGCATTCAATACCTGGTCGAGCACCGCCACGGCTGGCTCGGAGATGGCTTCGATATTGAGTTCTTCGAGGGCGGCGATCGCCGTCAAGATCAGGACAACGGCATAACTCACTGTCGCCAGTGTGCCCGACAGGGTTTGGCGGCCCTCGGTCGGACTCATGCCTAGGCGGGTGCCAAAGGTATCGATACCGGTGCTAGCGAGCAGATTTCTCACGATGCTGCGGACGATGCGGGCGATCGCCAGCCGACGACGCCGATCAGGATCGCGGTCAGAATCTGCGGCAGCGCTTCGAGAATATCGGTCAGGACATTCTGCACCGGTTCGAGCTGATCGTCCAAGCCCAGCGTGCCGAGGGCGAAGTAAAGGAAGAAGAGCAGAACAAACCAGTAGACGATCTTGCCGAGATTTTCGTTGAGCAGCAGCGGGCTACTCCCCGGCTCGTCGCCCATGGTTTCAGCCAAGCGATCATCGAGCCGAAAGGATTGCAGGCCGCGTGTCAGCACCAGTTTGGCAACGGTTGCCAGCAGCCAACCGCCGATGATCCAGGCGATCGCGCCGCCGACTTGGGGCAAATAGCTGAAGATGCGATCCAGAAATTGATTCAGCGGCTCGGAAACGGCGTCTAGGTTCAGCGCGTTGAGAAAGGCAACGACGGTGAACAGCAGCACGAGATAGTAGACCGTCTGGGCGACCCACTTCTCAATCGGCAGCGCCCCGGCTTGTGCGTCACCGAAGGCATATTCCGCTAAGCGATTGTCAATCTGGGTGCGGTTGAGCAGACTGCGCACCGACAGGGAGAGGAGCGTGGCAAAAATCCAGCCCACAATCAAGACGACGAAGGCACCGCTGATATTGATGACGATGCGGCCGGGTTCTGAGTCCAGCCACGAGAGCCAGTTGGGGAGATTGTCAGTCGAGAGTTGGGCGAGCAGCCCAGGTTCAGCCGATAGAGCGGGGGTAATCATGGCGCTAGAGTGGATGGCTGAGGGTGACCGCAGGCTACACCACCGCCTGCTCGCCCGAGGGACAACGGCGATAGTCGCAGCTTACAAGCCAAATTTTACGGATTTCTGTCCCTATCCCACCTGCTGACACATTTTTTGATCGGCGCTCGGAGCGGCGCTAGCTGACTGCTCCTTACCAGGGATTTCCCACCAGCGTGAAGGCACTCCAGTAGTAGGGATGCGAGAGGTCGGGGGAGCCGAGGCGGACATCTGGGGGTAGAGCGATCGCCCCACCCCGTTGAGTGACCTGCCCGGGTTCGAGCTTCGTTGCACCGCTTAGCAGGGCGAGCTGTGCCTGCCGCAGCGCATCGGCGCGGTAGGGCGCGTCCCGCAACTGCTCGTAAAAAGCGGCCATCAGCACCAGGGTGCCACCATCACTCACGTACCAGAGGCTCCCCAGGGAGGACTTCACGCCTGCGGCAACGGCTAAACCAGAAAAACCAAGTTCGGCACTGGGATCGCCCAGTGCCGTTTGGCAGGCGCTCAACACCAACAATTCCACCGTAGGTAAGTCCAATTCGAGCCGATCGAGTTGGTCAAGGCGGATGCGTGTATCCGAGAGCTGAATGAAGGAATTCTCAGGACGGCCGGGCTGGAAGTCGCTGTGGGTGGCGAGGTGGACGATGCCGTAGGTGTCTTCGCGACGGGCGGCTTGCAGGTTGGGCAGGGTGAACTCGTCGTCGAGGTAGGCTTTACCTGACCAGAGCTGCTCGGTAATCGCTTTCACCTCAATCGGCACCGCCGGTAAGCTCGGCAGTTCTTGAAAATGTTCCGCTCCCATCGCCAGGACGCGCAGCCCTTCTAATCGTGCTGGCTCGGTGGCGGTCAGGGAGAGGCTGGGGACGAAGCTGAAGCTGTAGTCGGCGATCGCAAACTCCTCACCATCATGCATCGCCGCCAGCGGGATCAGTCGCAGGCCGGTGTCCGGGACATAGATCAGGTGCTGAATGCCCAAGCGCTGCAAGTCTCCCGTCAGCGGCGCGAGCAGCCAGTCATACATCTGCTGGGCGGGAGGCAGGTAGCTGCCTGCTGAGCGGCGCGGGTTGGTGATCATGCGCCGGAACTGTGCCGCGCCAGCCTCGACTTCCGCACGGGTGGCCGCCGTCTCGTAGCGGATCGGCTCGCCACTGGGGGGCACGAGCACAAGCACCAGCCGGTCATCATCGTCAGATTGATTCTCTGGGGCGGCGGGCGACTCGCGATCTTCGAGTGTTTGGGCGATCGCCACCGGAGCATTTGATAATGGCTGCCCATCCAACACCCCAGTGAGGGGATCGCGCGCCGACGGCAAAAATTCCGGCGGACAGAAGGCAAGATAAATCAGCCCAGATTCGCGGCCGGTAGCGGTTTTGGCTTGGCGAAGGATCTGTTGCGCGGCAGCGCGATCGCGCCTGACCGCCGTTTTCGCCTCGGCAAGCTGGAGGAAGCGGCTGTACTGACCACTGTAGAGGCGTTCAATGCTGGCCACGGGGCGATCGCCCTCCGGCCGACAGAAGTTGCTCAGCAGTTGCCGCTCCAACAACTCATCACCCTCATCAGCGAGCGCCGTTAGTTCATTACTCTCAACCTCATCCCCGCAGAAAGGGGGGCAGGTTCCCAGCGACGAACCGACCGCCGGGACATTTTCAATATTCGAGTTGGACACCACATCGTCGGCACCCACAGCGAAGAGGTCGAGGTTGCCAAAAACACCACTGTCAGCGGTAAAGGTCAGGACATCACCAGGATTCAGCGTTACCGTGCCCGCGACGGGGACGCCATTGACCGCGAAGGTGCCGCGATCCGTGATCGGGTTAATCGTCAGCGTCAGGTTGTCGAGATCCGGATCGACAATCTGAGCGGCGAGGTCAGCAAAGCTGAAATTGAGGGTCAGGCCGGGGGCGATCGCCACCGTCGCAAAAGGATTCACCGTCGGCGGACTGTTGACCGAAACAATCGTGATCCCCCCCGGCGTGCCCGCCGCAACACCGCCATTCGGCAACACCGGAAACGTGCCACCCGCCAGCAAGTTCACGCCCTGGATTGTCCCTACCGTGCCATTCACGGCCGCGCCGCCAACCACAAAGGGTGCATTAGTCGGCCCGCCATCATGGGTGATGCTGATTGTGCCGGAAGTCCCCAGCGGCGATAGGGTGTTGATCGCGATGCCGCCGCCGGTGCCAAGCACAGTCCCGCGTGCGTTGATATTGACCGCGCCGGATATACCGGTTGCTACTCCAGGAGCACGAGTATCGATTGTGGTGAAACGGATGCTGCTGCCGAGACTAGTCGTTGTCAGCGTAACGTCGCCCCCAAGTGGCGTGCCAAAAGTCGCATTGACTGAGGTGTTGATATTACCAGTGCGGATGCTGTTACCGGCTGTCATCGTCAGATCGCCACCAACGCCAGCGGCACCGCTCAGGTTGATATCGCCGGTTGCGATCGCGCTGCCCGCTGTGATGGTGAGATCGCGATGAGCCGCCGAGAGCGTGTCATTGAGGTCGAGCATCGTGAAGTTGTTGCCTGCCACGAAGCTGATCACGCCCCCGCCCCCGCCCACCGGGCCCGCCACGAAGGTTAGGGTATTGTCCGCGAGGTCATTAATCGTAATGTCATTGGTCGCTTGCAGGGTGACATTCGTGGTTCCGAGCAAAGCTTCCAGAGCAGTCTCGGAGAGCGTGAAGTCAGCTCCCGGAGCGGTGCCACTGAAAATGGTGGGCAACAAACCATCATTCGTGCCGCCGCCACCATTGACGATCGTGATGTTCTCCGGATCGAGGAAGAGCGTGCCTCGGTTACCGTTGGGGGCAAGCAGATCAACTTCGCCGCGAAAAATCAAGTCTTGCTTGCCAGAAACTTCGACAAACCCACCGTCGCCCGCAACATTGCCGCCGCGCGCGCTGATGTTGCCGTAGAAGCTCGTGGTGTCGTCTGACCAGAGGATGATGCGGCCGCCGTCACCGACATCGCCCGCATTGGCGAAGATGTTTGCGTTGGCGTCCACAAAGAGTTGCTGGGCGTTGGGGATGTCGCCTTGGCCGAGGTAGTCGCCGCCGAGACGGATGTTGCCGCCACTGCGGCCGGAGGCGTCAAGGGTGGCATTGATCAGGGCGAGGCGATCGCCCAGCACATCAATATTGCCCCCGGTTGTCGTCGCCGCCGCCACATCCAGCCCACCAGCAATCAAAGCCGTTCCCGCCGCCAGTGGCACGCGCAAGTCGCTACCAGCCACGTTCACCGTGCCATCGGCGTTGGCGACCAGACCAGTTGCCAGCCCAGAACCAGTGAGCAACTGCGGCAAGTCCAGTGCTGAGACCGGCAACAGCAAGCCGCTAGCATCGCGTGGGGGCAAAATTTCTAGATTGAGCAATTGCCCCGGCTGCGAGATCCGTACCCGCCCAGTACCAGGAATCGCCGCGACGATGATCTGGCCGCCAGCAGCGCTGAGTTGGCCGGTGTTGGCGACGGTTCCGCCCAGTAGCGTTAAATTTTGCCCCGGATTCACACTCAAATTGCCAGCATTGATCAAGCTGCCAGATTGAGCTAGATCGAAGGCAAACTGATTGGGGTTGCCATTGAGCGCCGCAAAATTGTTGGGGCCGAAAGCATTGAACCATTGGCCGTTATTAAACCCAATGCCAGTCGCAGTGGTTGCGAAAAAATCGCCGCTGACATTCAAACTCGCACCCGGCCCGAAGACCAAACCTGCCGGATTCATCAGGTACAAATTAGCCGAGCCGCCCGTGACTTGTAGCAAGCCATTGATGACAGAAGGATCGCCGCCAGTGATGCGGCCGAGGATGTTTTGAATCTGGGGATCGACGAGGAAATTGGCAATCTCAGCCGTACTTAGCCCAAACTGGCTGAAGCTATGGAAGAGATTGGCGCTGTCACCTGAAAGTGTCCCGCCCGTGATGTCGAATTGATTGCCGTTGAGGTTGACCTGCGTGCCGGTGGCGTCGCTGGCAGGGACTGGTTGAGCGAGGACTGAGCGACCCGTCAGCGTGGCGGCTAAGCCTAGAGCTAATAAGGTTGCAGTAGAGCGATCGCGAAATAGCATAGGAACCGCCGTGCGAGAGATAGAACAGCTTGGCACTCATTCTCGCTCACGCCCGCACTCCCCAAACATGACACAAACTTGGCACAATTGTCAGGCGGACGGTGGCCCAAAAGTTGGATCGGGTTGAACCGTTGTCGGCGCTGAGGGAGTCTCCGCTTCAATGCTGACGGTAACCGGGGCGGCTGGGCCGCTGGCACTGTTATCAGTTGGTTGGGTGGTTGCGTCGGAGTCAGGCTTGGCTTGTGTCGCCGTCTCGGTTGCAGGAGCATCATCCGAGCGCAATAATTGGGCGACTTGCCCGATCAAATTGCTCAGTTTGCCCTCATCTAAAATTGATTCCAGCAATGACAGCCCACTCGTGGCAAGCAACAGTTTGTTAATGTCGCCGATGCCATCCGCAACTTTGCCATTACTAACATTGCCGTTGCTGCCATTGCCCGCCGCTCCCGGAAACGCATAGACGCGCGCATCACCGAGGACACCCGGTTGCGGCGCGAGCGCCTGCACGATTTCCGGCAACTTCTCCATCAGCTCCGGCAAGAAGGATTCGAGCAAACGTTCGGTGCGGTTCGCTGTGTTGAGCACATTTTCAGCGGCTAACAGGGCTTTTTGACCTTCGGCTTCGGCCAGTTCCCGATAGCGGTTGGCATCGGCGAGCGTGCGGATGGACTCGGCTTCCAGTTCTGCGGCTTGGCGAGCGATCTCGGCTTGGCGGCGGCGACGGAAGACATCGATCTCAACCACGTTCTGATCCGAAATCCGCTGCTGCTGGGCTTCCTGCTCCGCGAAGATGACGGCGAGGCGTTGCTGACGCTCGGCTTGTTCGACCTCTTGCGCTGTCTGCACTGCCGCTTCTGCCTGGGCGCGTTCGGCTTCGGCAACGAAGCGCTCGCGCTCGCGATTAGCAATGGCGATCGCTGTCGCCTCCTGAGCTGTGCGCGACTCTTGCTCCGCGAGGGCGACTTCGATGCGCGCCCGCAAGCTGGAGGCATCCACCGTTTGCTGACGCGTGATTTCAGCCACTTCCGATTCCTGTTGTTGCAGGGCACGGGCAACCTGAAACTTTTTCTGTTGCTCCTCGAGAGCGATATTCGCCTCGATCTGGCTCTGCTGCACCGCTAGCCGCTGTTGGATATTCTCTTCTTCGACCGACTGGTTTTGCAAGATCTTGTTGCGCTCGATCTTGGCGGCTTCGCGGTCTTTGGCTTCCTGGATTTCCCGCTCGCGCTGTGCCTTCAGCGACTCGATTTCCTGTCGTTGGGTCAGGGTCAGGGATTCTACTTCTTTTTCCTGATTCAGGCGGGCTTCTTCCTGTTCTTGCGCGATCGCCAGCGATCGCTTCTGGGCGTCCAGTTCCTGCTGCTCGATCGTGACGCGCGTGGCTAGTTCCACCTGACGCTTCTGTTGGATCGCCCGTTGAATGGTTTCCGTCCGTAGCCGCACCCCTTGAGCATCAAAAAAGTTATTTTCGTCGTAGGTATCGCTTTCTTCGATTTCAGAAATGGCGATATTATTGAGCGTCAGACCGACTTTTTTCAAGTCCTGTTGGATCAGATTCAAAACCTCATCTGCAAAGCCGAGCTTATCAGAATCTACTTCCGCTAAGTTTTTGCGCTTAGCGGCTGCTCGGATCGCGTCATCCGCCCGTTTTTCCAGCGCATCTTTGATGTCTTCGGCTGAAATCTTACCCCCTTTGGAGAGGCGGGCGGCGGCGGTTTTGACATCTTCAATATTGGGACTGATGCAGACGTAGAAGGTGACGCGCATATTGGCGCGCAGGTAGTCTTGGGTGCGAACCGCTAATTTGTCCGTCCGCTCGACATCGATGGAAATCTCTCGCAACGGCACCCGGGTCAGCTCGTGGAAACCGGGCAGCACCACGCAGCCACCGTTGAGAATCACAGTCTGCTTTTTGACAAAGAGGCCGCCGGTGCGGACAAAGGCTTCGTTGTTGGGCGTGATGTTGTAGACGAGCTTGTAGGCCCAGAGACTGAGCACCAACAGCACAAAGACACCAATCACACCCCCCGCCGGGACGAGCAGGCCGCCACCAAAATTTTCCAGACCAAACTGTGCTGAGGACAACTGACTCGTCTGAGCCATGAGTGTCGGTTCAGTATCGCGATACGTTCCTGCGGAATAGGCTCCGCCAACGCCTGGTTCAGCGACAATCTCGGTCTCAGCAACGGCAGCCGTCGGTAGAGCCAATAGCAAAGCAAGCCAGAATTTCATGGCGTTTTATTCCCATGCGAGTGAGTGTCTTCGAGCGCGGGGCGGTTGGCAAGCCAGCGGTCTTCGTCGGACGTGTCCTTGGCGATCGCAGATACCCCTGAGAATGCTGGTCGATGATCAAAACGCGCTGACCGTGCAGGGGGGTAATGGTCGCCCAGCTCGGACAGACGGCATTGACAGTGACGAGATTGTGGCTGGGATCAATGACATCCACTTGACCGACGCGACCGACGGTCAGGGACGGCACAGCTTTCGAGGTGACTGTGCCGAGGCAACCGACGAGGCGATCACTACTGGCATCTTGTCCAAAGGTAGCAAACAGCTTGCCGACGGGCCGCGCGACGAGGCTACCTGCGTACAAGCTCAGCACCAGGGAGGCGACGAACAAAAGGCCGCCGAGACCCCAAAAGCGAACGGGAATTGCGCCCGTGATCGTCGCCGCAATCAGGTTAAAGCTCCAGCCCAGCAGTCCCCAAAAGCAGAGGTCGGTGGCAAGCAGTAAGATCAGCGGCACGCGACCAAACCCCAACCAGTTCAGCACACCCGCTGCCCCAAAGTCGGCATCGCTATCCAGGTCAGCATTGGTGTCGAGATCGAGGTCGTCGTCGCCACCACCCGCGGCGATCGCAAATATAAATAGCGCGACGCCAATGCCAAGAATAATCCAGTAAGGCAGATTGGCAAAACTGTATAGCACGAGCGGCGCATCCCTCCTAACTTGTGCTAACCCACCCACAGCTTAGCAGTCATCTGCAAGTCGTCATCAGGCGCTGATTAGTTTTTTGTGTGGCGATCGCCGACCTTGTTGATAGAGACTGTTCACTCACGCCGGTAGCAAGGTGATAGCAATGACTTCAACGGCTTACCTTAGGTTATCTGTAAGAAAGTAGCCTAAGCTACGAATTGAGAACAAAATTTTTAAGTATTCTCACACTTAAGCGCATTAGTTCGTGTATACTGCTTGTCCAGAAGTCAATTTTGGGAAGCAAGTGGGAAAGGTCATTGCATTTGGATGGTACGGTGGAAAATTCAATCACCTAAACTGGCTTCTTCCTTTATTGCCTCAAACAACCCATTATTGTGAACCATTTGCAGGCTCCGCTGCTGTACTGCTCAACCGAGAACCTCTCCAGTTGAAACCTACAATGATATAGATGGAGAGGTTGTTAACTTTTTCCGAGTTCTTCGCAACCAGCAAGAAGAGTTGATTCGAGCAATTGGGCTGACGCCGTTTTCTAAGGAAGAATTGAGGATTGCGGTTGAAGAATCGCTCGAAGACTTTTCGGAGTTAGAAAGAGCACGTCGTTTCTTTGTTCGTGCCCGTCAAGTGAGAACCGGCCTGGCGCAAACAGCTAGTGTTGGTCGGTGGGCACACTGCAAGCTAACTAGCCGAGCAGGCATGGCGGGGGCAGTTTCTCGCTGGTTGGGAAGTGTCGAGGGTCTCTCTGAAATTGCGCAAAGACTTTTGCGGGTTCAGATAGAAAATGCCCCTGCGATTGAGGTCATTCAACGATTTGATAGTGAGGAGACCCTATTTTATTGCGATCCTCCCTATCCTCATGATTCACGGGGCGATGCTCATGCCTATGGATATGAAATGACAGATAATGATCACCGGAAGCTTGCCGAGGTTTTGAATCGCACCAAAGGTAAAGTCGCTTTATCCGGCTATCGTTGTGAATTATTGGATAATCTCTATAAAAACTGGAACTGTATTGAGTCGCCGCCAAAAAAATGCTTATCCGTCAAGCAGTCTCGTACCGAGATACTTTGGACTAACTATGATGTTTCGGAAGCTAGAGATAAATGTCAGAACCAGTCGAAATCCTCAATGCCGCTCTTCGACGCGCTAATGAAAACCTAGACCTTTCTCTGATTCCCGATCAGCAAATTAGAGAACGTGCTGACTATATTTCCCGCAACCTCAAAAATCGTGCGGGGACACGTCTTCTCATGGCTTGTTTGCTGGCGAAGCTTCATCATCCTGATATTGATGTCAGGAAACCATATACAGAAATTGGAGACTCTACTGCCTTCAATTGTGCAGCGATCGCCAACAAAGTCGCCTCAGCCGCCGGTTTCCCCACCAACTGCACACTCAAGAGTATTGGCGTTCGCGCTAGCATGTCGGAGAAGTGACCCTGTTCTGTAGGAGCGTCGGGCTGCCAAGCTGCTGAATGCAGCCGTGAGTTGACAGCTACTTACGTTCGGGATGGTCACTATCCGGTAAGGTTGCGCCTAACTGATTAATGCGAATAATCATTTGGCAGAGGCGGGCGGCATTCTTTTGGTTAAACTCGAACACTAAGCGGGGTAGATGTTCGGTCTCATCGCCGATTTCAGGAGCGAGGGCTTGGCTCTGGCAGATACGGCCTTGCACTAGGAGGTCGCTGAATTCAGTATTAAGCTCCTCAACCTGTACTTCGGTTAGCTTGGAGTTGAGTCGCATGACAAAGAACTTGTCCACGAAGCGGCTGGAGTGGTACACACGGTAAAAGTCGCTGATCGTGCGGCAGGCAACTTCGATATTGTCAGTGATGGTATAGATGCTGGTGTCGTCGGGGCTGATGAGATTACCGACTAGCAGGTGATCGCGAATGTGGCGATCCAGAGATTGCCAGTAGTCGCTGCCGGGTTCGTCGATGAAGACAATTGGAGCCGGGCCGTATTTACCTGTTTGGCAGAGCGTTAGGCTTTCAAATGCCTCGTCCAGCGTCCCAAAGCCGCCTGGAAAGAGGGCGATCGCATCGCTCTCCCGCAAAAAGAATAGTTTGCGCGTGAAGAAATACTTGAAGCTAATCAGCTTGGGATCATCGCTGATGTACTCATTCGCCCCTTGCTCGAAAGGCAGGCGAATGTTGAGACCGAAGGAGCGATCGCGCCCCGCCCCCTGGTTGCCCGCAGCCATAATACCGTCACCCGCACCGGTGATCGCCATAAAACCTTGCTGCGCCATGCAGGCGGCAAAATCTGTAGCTAATTGATAAATCTGGCGGTCAGCGGGGGTGCGGGCTGAGCCAAAGATCGCAACTTTGCGAATGTGGCGATAGGGGTAGAAAACTTCAAAACCCTGCTCGAGATCCTGGAGTGTAGCGGCGAGAATCTTCCAATCCAGGCGATCGATGTCAGCGCCGCCCAGTTGCAGGAGGACACCGAGAGCGCGCTCGATGTATTTGCTGTGAGGATGGCTAGCGAGTTGACGGCCGAGATCCTCAAGATCTTTAATCCCACGTTCAGAAGGGGATAGAACCATGTAAGTTGCAGATTGACCAGGCTCTCTATTTTAACCCGGTTTTCCAAGGTCAAATGGTTCACTGTCCTGTCACCCTGTCAATCGCTGCGGATGCAAGCGACGGGCACGGAGCCACAAACTTAACTGAGGTCAGCTCGTGACATTCGCGAACCCACAACTGAACAATTCAGGTCATTGGTAGTTTGCCACCAATGACCTGAATTGAGCGGAAACGCCATCAGCAACAGCTAGAGGTATTTTTCTAACGTATTGGCGAGCGTTGCTTTGGGAACCGCGCCAACGACCATATCGACTCGCTGACCGCCCTTGAAGATCATCAGCGTTGGGATGCTGCGGATTCCATACTGACTGGCAATATTCGGATTCTCGTCAGTGTTCAGCTTGACGACCTTGATCTGACCTTCATACTGAGAAGCGATTTCTTCAACAACCGGGGCAACCATCCGGCAGGGGCCGCACCAGGGAGCCCAAAAGTCCACTAGCACTGGCACATTGCTTTCCAGCACGACATCCTTGAAACTACTATCTGTGACCTGCTCCGTCATAAGCCGGGATTCCTTGCCGATTTGAATTGCTTAGCTATTTGCGAGTAATCGTACCATAGCAAGCCCAGCCTTGAATTAATGGTGTTTGTACATAATCAGACACAATTGTCAGAATAATAGTCGAACTATTCACTGCCGACCGTAACGGGACGCATTGAGCGGAGGTAGGTTGGGCGATCGCCACCAACACATAAAGAAACCGCCTGAACGGTGTCAGGCGGAAAAGTGGTGTGAGGAGTGAACGGAAACATTTGTCTCCGCCACATCCCATTGTAAGCCAACCTCAAGAGTTTCCAGCGAGCGACGGATAGACAAAAGCAGAGAGTGCTCGTTTGTCAAGTCGTTGGCCGTAGCTGTGCCAGGGCGATCGCGCTACTCAGCGACCATCGCCAGTTTGCTGTCCAGCGTCTCCGCCAGATTCCGCAGCGTAAAATCGGGGGCACTGTTAGCCCGATAGATCACCGCTGCCACAGCCCCAGTGCTCCCGCGCCGGAAGGTGGTGATGTCAGCACGAAAGGCCTGATTCATCAGCTGCATATTGACACCGACGCCCGCCGACTTATCGGCGAGATCCGCCATGTCAGCTAGGTACTCATAGCCCTCGACAGAAATCGGGCCGACCGACTCCAACTGACCTTGAACTTGGGCGAAGAGTTCTTCGCGCACGGCTTCATCCTCGAAATTGGTGAGATTTGCGTCAAAGCCCGCCGGATCGGCGATTTCGCTGGTCAAACCCGCGATAATCTCAAAGGTAGTCGGATTGTAGTAAACGAAGAGGCCTTCTGGCTCGACGCCGTTTTGGCTCAACTGTCCGCTCAGCGCCTCCAACTGCGCCGCCAACTGGTTCGCGACCGTCGGCGGGAGTTCTTGAAACCCTTCGGGCAAGTCATCGAGCGACAGGACTGGCGCGGCGGCGGCGGCGGTCTGAGCCAGCAAAGAGGTTGCCGGCGCTGATGGTGCCAGTTGCGCGCGTACATAATGGGTCATCGCCTCGGCATTGCTGGCGATCGCCAAACCAGCTACGAGTCCCAGACTCAAAGTCAAGTAATTCCGCATAGGTCTAATATCTTCAGAAAAGAACAACTCAAACATCTTCAGCAACCTGCTCGCCTGGGATTCCGGATAGCCGCGTCAACCCCAAAACCAAAGCAGGCCAAAGATACGTCAGGGCTACAGTGACGGCCGAGCTAACGACCAATAAGTACGAGCGAGAACGCGCCCTCCCCTCACCATCGGCGCGGCCTGCAACGAATCGCTCCTAGTATAGTCGGGGATTCTGGCGCTGGGTTCCCCGGAACCGGACTGAGGTTCAGCGCTCAGTTGAGACAGTTTGCGGTTGACCAAGACTCCATCGGCTCTGTATGTGGCAGTCCGCCACGGCAAGCACAGTCTCAGTCCGCGCCAGCCGCTTCAGCGCTGGGGTTTTCTAGCTCCACCACACTGGGCAATGTTGCCACGAACTCCGCTAGCGACGGAGCTAACAGCGCTTGGCGGTGGAGTTGTTGGATGGTGCTGAGATCAGAGACCATTGCCAGGCGATCGCGCACAGCCATCTGCTCTGCCTCCCTCCATGACCACCAATCCTCCGCAAATCGAACTTCTAGAACATCCACCACAACCTGCGCTGCTAACTGGCGACCCTCCTCGCGACCCTCCTCGCGACCCTCCTCGCGACCCTCCTCGCGACCCTCCTGACGACCCTCCTCGCGACCACGCTCCATGGCGCGCACTTCCAAATCCATCCAAATCGGCATTGCCACTTCCTCCTGAATCGCTCGCAACTCGCTCTCAAAGCCAGCCTGTAGCGCGGCTGGTAAAGTCAGTAGTCCATCCAACGCCCGCAACAAGCGGGTGATCTCCTCTCTACTGTAGCCCCGGCCGTAGAGTTCTCGGGCAATCTGAATCTTGACCCGCTGCCGCTCTGCCGCCTGTCCCGTCGTCCGCTTCGCCCGCAAGTGTGCCGCTGTCACCACGGCAAACGGATTCGAGCTGGATGACAACATTACCGCGTCAAAATCCCGCAACTTCACCGTTGGAAACTCAAACTGTAAGCGACAGCCGCCCAGCTCAGTCTGGTAAACCTGCGGCCGCCAATTGGGATTCTCGTCACCTAGAACCGCCAAACTGACGATTTCTCGGCGGTAGCGATCGCGCAAACGATAATAGTAAGTAAACATCCGCTGGGCAAACTGCGGATCCTCCTGACTCTGAACTTCAATGTGAATCAGAATCCAGATCTCGCTGCCGTCCGCTTGCCAGGCCTTGAACAATTTGTCTGCATAACGTCGCCCGGTCTCGCTCTCGGGAAAGACCTTCTGCAACTCCGTCTCCAGCGATTCTGGCGGTCGGCTCCAATCGACCAAAGCGCGCACCTGCGGAAAGAAGAAGTCTAAAAAGGCGTCCAGAAACTCTTCAATGACCTGCTTCCAGGTGCCGTCGTAGTCGGCGCGATCGCCAGTGAGCGGTGGCGGCATAGCGGCTCTCGTGATGCAACTGAGCGGGTAGTAGGCCAAACCCAAGTTCTGAGGCTGCCGACTCCTTACCTTCGACATTTTCGCGACTGCAATCGGTTGCCATCCTAAGTTTTTAGCTTTGACAGGTTCTTAAATTAGCCCTTGTGGCGGATGGCGGTGGCTTCCTGCAACAAGGTCACCGTCGCGGCGGGCAAAGCCAGTGAGGTTTGGAGGCGCTCGAGCAAGGCTTGCTCAGCGGGATGGATGCTGCCATCGACATAAGCTAAATCGAGGGCGATCGCATAGGTCGTGTCGTAGAGATCACGCGGCAAGGCAGCGATCGCCGCCGTCAAGAGTGACTCTGTACCGACTTCGTTCAGAAGTGTGCAGAGTTTGGTAAAAGTCTGGGGCAAAAAATCTCGCGGATAACCGTGAAACAGATGCATCCGGCTGAGGGTCACATCGAGGTGACTCGACTCCTCGGCGGTGAGTTGACCATCAGCCGCGATGATCAGCAGGAGCAACGCCGCAAACGCTTCGGCTGGACCGAGTGTCACGACTCCCTCGTCTGCGGCTGACTCCGCTGGCTCCGCTCCAAACCCCACCATTGGTCGGCTCCTGCCCCATGGTTTTCCTACTTTATCATCGCCGACAATGCAGGATAATGAACAGGCGATTGTGTTACTCAAATCCTGTGAATCTTGGCAGCCGGTTGTAGCGGCTGCGGCTGACGACTATGCGAACTCACTACTGCGGCGACTTGCGATCGCACCACATCGACGAAACGGTCACCCTTTGCGGCTGGGTCGATCGCCGCCGGGATCATGGCGGCGTCATCTTCATCGACCTGCGCGATCGCGCGGGCATTGCCCAGATCGTCAGCGATCCCGAACGCACCCCCGACTCCCACGCGATCGCCGAAACCCTCCGCAACGAATACGTCATCCGCGTCACCGGGCGCATCAGTCAGCGGCCGGCCGACTCGCTCAACCTCAAACTGCCCACGGGCGAGGTAGAAATCTACGCCGAGCAGATCGAAATTCTCAATGCCGTCGCCAAGCCACTGCCCTTCCAAGTTTCCACCGCTGATACTGAGTCAGTCCGCGAAGACCTGCGGCTAAAATACCGCTACCTTGACCTGCGCCGTGCCCGCATGAGCCAAAACTTGCGGCTGCGACATGAGGTAGTGAAAGCGATTCGCCGCTTTCTGGAAGACGAGGCGCACTTTCTCGAAGTCGAGACACCGATCCTGACCCGCTCGACACCAGAAGGCGCGCGGGACTACCTCGTGCCCTCCCGCGTCAATCCCGGCGAGTGGTATGCGCTGCCGCAGTCGCCGCAGTTATTCAAGCAATTACTGATGGTGGCGGGGGGCGATCGCTACTACCAGATCGCCCGCTGCTTCCGTGACGAGGACTTGCGCGCCGACCGCCAGCCCGAATTCACCCAACTCGACCTAGAAATGAGCTTCATGTCCCAGGACGAAATCATCGCCCTCAATGAAGCGCTCGTCAGTCACATTTTCAAAACCGTCAGGGGGATCGAGCTACCGCGCCCCTTCCCCCGCTTGACTTACGCCGAGGCGATGGCACGCTATGGCACCGACCGTCCTGACACTCGCTTCGGTCTCGAACTCGCCGATGTCTCGGACATCGTCGCCACCTCCGGTTTCAAAGTCTTCTCCGGTGCCGTCAAGAGCGGCGGTCGCGTCAAGGTACTGCCCATCCCCCACGGCAACGACCAAATTTCCAATGTCCGCATCAAACCCGGCGGCGACCTGTTCAAGGAAGCGACGCTGGCGGGGGCGAAGGGGATCGCCTACATCCGCGTGCGCGACGATGGCGAGCTGGACACGATCGGCGCGATCAAGGACAACCTGGATGCCGAGCAAAAGGCGCAACTGCTAGAACGAACCGGCGCACAACCGGGACACCTGCTGCTCTTCGGAGCGGGCGACACCGCCACGGTGAATAAGTCGCTGGATCGCTTGCGGCAAGTCCTCGGCGCACAGTTAGGCTTGATTGACCCCGAAAAGTTGAACCTGCTCTGGATTACCGACTTCCCCATGGTCGAGTGGAATGCTGACGAGAAACGCTGGGAGGCCCTGCACCATCCCTTCACGGCCCCGCATCCCGACGATCTCGCCGATCTCACCACCGCCCGCGCCCAGGCCTACGACTTGGTTTACAACGGTCTCGAAGTCGGCGGCGGCAGTCTGCGAATCTATCAGCGCGAAATTCAGGAAAAGGTCTTCGCCACGATCGGGATGTCGGACGCCGAAGCCCAGGCGAAATTTGGCTTTTTGCTTGAAGCCTTTGAATACGGCACGCCGCCCCATGGTGGTATTGCCTACGGCCTCGATCGCTTGGTGATGCTGCTAGCGGGCGAGGAGTCGATTCGGGACACGATCGCTTTTCCGAAAACGCAACAGGCGCGATCGCTCCTCACAGCAGCACCCTCGACAGTCGATGAACGCCAGCTCAAGGAACTCCACGTCGCTTCGACCTACACCCCAGAGGAGTAGACCTGACTACCAGGGGGTGAGCATCGGGAATATTGTTGCCGTCCCAAAGATTGCTTCGCTGAGTGCCCAATAGACCTTTTTGGTGTCGGTTGGGTTTCGCGATCGCCAACCCAACCGACGAGAGCATGAGCTTTACAGGAGTTGTGTCCGGCAGCCAGACTGGGTCATCGTTGCCAACACCTCTATCCCAGCGCAACTCGCCCAGAGCCAGGAGTTAACCCCGCGCCGATGGCAGAGATTACTTTGAGCAATATTCTGCGAGCCAAACTGCGTGCTAGGGTTAACGCGAGGCTGGCTCATGGCTAGCGCCGAGTCAGCTACCGCTCCCTCAAGCCCAGCGTTGCCGCGATGCGTATCCTGCAAATTGTCCCCTCGATTTCGCTGGTCTACGGCGGGCCAAGCCAAATGGTGCAGAGCCTGTCTGCTGCTCTCGCCGCCCAAGCCGTCGAGGTCACCATCCTGACCACCGATGCGAATGGTGATGCCGGTCAGCCGCCGCTGGACGTACCGCTCGTAGAACCGGTGCTGACTGACGGCTATCAGGTACGCTACTTTCGCTGCGCGCCCTTCCGCCGCTACAAATTTTCCCTTGGTCTATTGCGCTGGCTCGCTCAACACGGCCGCGAATATGATCTCGCCCACATCCATGCCCTGTTTTCCCCCGTGAGCACGGCGGCGGCGACCGTTGCCCGCTGGATCGGCTTACCCTACATCTTGCGACCCCTGGGCACCCTCGATCCTGCCGACTTGCAGAAAAAACGCCAACTCAAGCAGCTCTATGGTCGCTGGCTCGAAGGCCCCAACCTGGCAGGTGCCGCTGGTATCCACTTCACTAGTCAGCAAGAAGCCGTGATCTCCGAACGCTTCGGAGCCAAAACCCGGGACATCATCGTGCCGCTAGGTGTCAATCTGCCCGCGCCTCTGCCCGAACCCGGACAAGCACGCCAGCAGTGGGGCATTGCTCCTCATGTGCCGCTGGTGCTGTTCATGTCACGGCTTGATCCTAAAAAAGGCTTCGATCTGCTCTTCCCCGCGCTCGACCAGCTGGCCGCTGAGGGCGTCGATTTCCATTTCGTGCTCGCCGGCTCGAATCCTCAGGACGCGACCTACGAGCGCCAGATTCAGCAGCAAGTGGAGCAGGCAAGCTGGCGATCGCAAGCCACGGTCACAGGTTTCGTCGGCGGCCAAGCTAAACTCGCCCTGCTCCGCGACGCTGACCTCTTTGTGCTGCCGTCGTACTACGAAAATTTCGGCATTGCTGTCGCGGAAGCGATGCTCGCTACTACTTCTGTAGTCGTCTCCAATCAAGTTCACATCTGGGACACGATTGCAGCCGCGGAGGCCGGCTGGATCGTCGCCTGCGATCCGCAACAGCGGGGGGCGATCGCCGCCCGCGAAGAACTGGTCAATCAGCTGCGAGTCGCCCTTCAGCAACCCGACGAGCGCAAGCGGCGAGGTCAAAATGCCCACCAACTCGCCCAAACGCAATACAGTTGGTCGGCGATCGCTCAGCAATTGAAACAGGTTTACGCCCAACACTGAGAACTTAAAACTCATCCACTTACCGCTGCGCGGAATTTTGAGTTCTGAGTTCTGGGTTTTGAGTTCTGGGTTTTGAGTTTTGAGTGGCAGAATTTACTCAAAATTCAAAATTCAAAACTTAAAACTCATCCACTTACCGCTGCGCGGAGTTTTGAGTAAGGCAGGATTATCTGCGGCAGCGATACGATTCCTGGAGCACTCTAATCCGCAACTGGTTTTTTTGATGGTCTCCCTTCTGACTGCCGCGATGTCGCGATCGCGATCGCCCGTTACGCTAATTAAGAATCCCCTTCGCTGGTTATCCCATGACCCCGCATCTCGCCCTCACCCTCGGCGATCCCGCCGGGATCGGCCCGGAAGTCGCGCTCAGAGCACTCGCGCATTGGCCTGCTCCTGATTGCCGGGTGATGCTGGTGGGCGATCGCCAGCTTTGGCAAAGCAGCTATCAACACCTGCGAGCGGCCGGGGTGCGCGAGTTGGCCAATCCCGAGGACTGGCCGCTGCGGGATGTGCCAGTTGAGAATCACGCCCAAATTCACCTCGGTCAGGGCAATGCCGCCAGTGGCGCGGCTAGCTTTGTCGCCTTGCAGACGGCGATCGCCGGTGCTGTGGCGGGCGAGTTTCACGCCATCGTTACCGCACCGATTGCCAAATCGCTCTGGCGGGCGGCTGGGCATGACTATCCCGGGCAAACCGAGGTGTTGGCGACGGCGGCAGGGGTGTCACGCTATGGGATGCTGTTTGTAGCGCGATCGCCGCACAGTGGCTGGCGTTTGGTGACCCTGTTGGCGACGACTCACATCCCATTGCGGCAGGTTCCGGCGGCATTAAACCCAGATTTACTCACCACGAAGCTGGAATTGCTCCTCGCTAGCCTACGACAAGATTTTGGCATCACCGCGCCGACGGTGGCGATCGCCGGTCTCAATCCCCACAGCGGCGAGGCCGGACAACTGGGCACCGAGGAACGCGACTGGCTCCAGCCTTGGCTGACCCAACAGCGTCAGCGCGATCCCGCCGCAAAGCTCCTCGGCCCCGTGCCGCCGGATACGCTCTGGGTCGCGCCGGGTCGCGCCTGGTATGGCGAACCCGGCCCGCCAGTGGCGGACGCCTACCTGGCGCTCTACCACGACCAAGGCTTGATCCCGGTGAAAATGCTCGCTTTCGACCAGGCGATCAACACCACGATTGGGCTGCCGTTTGTCCGCACCTCCCCCGATCACGGCACCGCCTTCGACATCGCCGGTCAGGGACTGGCCCGAGCCGAGAGCATGGTAGCCGCCTTGCAACTGGCCACAGAATTGGTACGCCAGCGATCGCCAGATTAACGCGACCTGATGCAAGGCACTCACCAAACGGCGAGACACCAAAAGGGTGCATCCCACTTTTGCAAATGGCCCCACTCTGTGAGAAGCCGCTGCGTGTCTACATTCCCGGCTCCCTTGTATCTTGAGAGCAAAGCGCAGGAGGGTTAGAAGCTCTCCACCCCAAGATTGGGACGGAGATTTAGCGTGTTGGCGTTCGCGCTAGTGGTCTGTCAAGCTGAAAAGTCCGGATGGTTTTACGAGTCTCCGCTCGCCCTCCACCCCAACCCCTCTCCCAAATTGGAGAGGGGGCTTCCAACTCCCCTTCGCCCAGGATTGGGAGAAGGGAAGATAG
>JAAUTY010000008.1 GCA_012031265.1 Spirulinaceae cyanobacterium SM2_1_0
AAGGTTGCAAAAACCTTGCACCCCATGATGAAAATCAGGGTCAAAATCTGGAAGCTGGAGAGTATAACCCCTACTTTTCAAGCTGTACAGCGCCCAGAAGCGTTTTGGGGACTTTTTCAGCAAACCCTATTTAGCGACAAGTCCCACACCCCCACTGTCCGTCATAGCTGACCGAAAGCTGGTCATCTGGTTGAACTGCTGTCGAGAACCGGTGAATCAGCGCAGCAGCGGCTATGCCAGCGACACCGCCGCGCCAGATCACCCGTCTTGGCTCGTTTTAGCCGTCGTCGCTGAGGTTCGTATCGAGCGACTGTCCGGAGGTATGCGGCTGGAACGTAACGCGGCTAAAATCGGACTCGCAGCTGTACTGCTCTGCAACACCTTGCCGTCTCGCCTGTGGGCAACCGGCAAACCGTCGGTCGCGAGTCGCACCAAGAAGCTCGGCGTCTTGCAGACGAGATTTTGCGCTCCTGGCGACGGAGCAACAACGGCCGCATCTGGCTCAGAACGATTACAAGCCAGAGCAATGCTGCCGATGAATCGGGCGCTGGCAAAGCCGGGCAAGCGCTGCATGGGTTGATTGCCAATAGACAGCAGATAAACCTGTTAGGAGGCTTCAGGCGGTGCCGCGAGCACTTCTAGCAACCCTGCTTGGCCATCAAGGCGAACCAATTGCCCGTCGCGTAGGCGTTCCGTAGCATTGGGAATATCCATCACTGCTGGGATGCGGTATTCGCGGGCGACGATCGCCCCATGGGAGAGTTGACCCCCCACTTCGGCCACCAGGCCGCCCGCCCGCGCCAACAAGGGTGCCCAGCCAGAGTCTGTATAGGGCACAACGAGGATGGTCTCCGCATTGATGCTTGCCAGGGAGTCGAGGTCGCGAAAGCTTTTCACTACACGGACGCGGCCGGTAATCGCGCCGGGGCTAGCGGCGATGCCTCGGAGCTGCTGGCTGGTCGGGAAGGGAGCAGGGGGGATGTAGGCGGACGAGTCTGGCTGACCGTAGATCGTGTAGGGAACACCGGTCAACTGGCGATCGCGCTCAAACTGCGATCGCCGCTGTTCTAGCAAGGCTGGCAGTCGCTGCCGGAGCGCGCTGGTTTCCTCAGCCTCCAACAACTGCCGCACCTCCGAAAACTCCAGGAAAAAAATGTCGGCGACGTCAGCCAAGATCCCGGCTTGCTGCCAGCGCCCGGCCAAGGCGAGTAACGTCCAGCGCAAGTGAGCCAGGAGACGCGAATAGAGTTCAGCGACCTGGCCTTTGAGCACCAAACGTTGCTGAGCTTGCCGCGCCCGCCAACCTTGCGACTTTGGCGGCGGGTCGGACTCTGGCGGGGGGTGCAGGAGGTATTGTGCAAAGAGTTCACGAGTAGAGCGAGGATCTTCACGCCAGCGGGGAATGGCAATATCGGTAGCGGCCTCGCTCAGGTAACTGTAACGCTGCAACCACTCCTCAAACTGCGCCAATACCGCTTCGCCATCCGGTAATTCAGCCAGGCAGGCAAAGAGGGACGGACAGCTATCGACCCCCAACTGTGCAATCGGCAGCACATGACGCGCCTCAGCCGCCAACTGCGCGAGTTCGCGCAGGGATTGCACTTCGGGCAGCGGCGAGTTGTCCAACTCCTTGGGAGCAACGCCGAGGAGTGCTTGGCGGAAGGCAAAGCTGAGTGGGGCGAGGATGTTGTAGTAGGTGACCCGGCGGAGGATCGAGAGGATACTATCAAGTTGCCAGAATAGTTCTTCCGGGCTGAGTTCTTCGAGCTTTTGGGCTTCGATCTGGTGCAGGCTCCGCTCGAATAGGGTCGTATCGTCGCGGCGAAAATCGCTGGCTAATTGCCATTCGCGCTGCAACAGACGCAACAAACCGGGTGTATTGCGGAGCGTAGACGCCCAAGATGGCTTGGAAAAGGGCGCACCCCGGGTCAGAAACTCCAGGCTCTCGGGGGGTAGACCCATCCGCTGAAAGATCTCATTGAGCAAGCTGGCGTTGAAATACGCATGGGCGTAATGCAACGCGGCGGTGTCGTTGAAGTCGAGGTCGTGCGCCCGTTGAGCGAGCACCAGGGTAAAAATATCGCCCCAAACGCCGCAGGTGAGCGGGCGGTTGATCGACCAGGTGAGCGGGCGAATTGCGCCCGGCAACACTTCAGCGGCAATCTTGCGCGTCCAGATCGGTTGCAAGTTGGTGATCGGCCGGGCTTGCAGGAGCCAGAGTTTTTCGCCGTCAAAGCTCCATTCGATGTCCTGGGGGATGCCGTAGAAGCGGCGTTCGAGGTCGCGGGCGAGTTGAGCAGCGGCTTGGATCGGGCCCACGGGCAGATCTCCCTCGCCTTCGACAATCGCGTCTGGAGCGATCGCCCCTTCACTGTCCGCGGTCTCGTTGCAATAGACCCGATAACGCTGGGGCGTGAACTGACCCGACACTACCCGCTCTGCTCCCCCCGACAAGGCTTCGACAACGATGGCTTCGCTGTAGCGCTCGAGGGGATCGCGGCTGAAGGCGACACCGGACACGGTGCCACGAATCTGCGACTGCACGAGTACAGCGAGGGAGGTGTCCGGGAGTTGGCGATCGCGTCGATAGGCGATCGCCTGTGGTCGCGTATAAGAGGTTTGACAGCATAAAATCGCTGCTTCGAGGGCTGCCGTATCTGTAATGTTGGCAATGCTCTCGTACAGGCCCGCAGCCGATGCGGCCAGACCATCTTCACCCACAGCCGAAGAGCGGACGATCAGCGGTGCATCGGGAGTTGGTTGCAGCGATAGGGCGAGTGGGCGAGGGTCATCGCCCGCTGGCAGCACCCAGCCGTCGGGCACCGGATAGCCCCAACGTTTGAGCTGTGCCAAGGTGGCGGCTTTATTCCCCACCTTGCTCGCTTCAAGACGGTCGTTGAGGGTGAGTAGGGCATTATCGCCCCGGAAGAAGCGGAACATGGTTTGTGAGTCTTGGCTAGCGCCAGTAGTGGGCAGGTCGAGGTCGTCAGGAATTTTTTGATAAATCCAGCCAATGGTCAGGGCGAGGGCGATCGCCGCCAGCATCGCGGGCGGATCGCTGGGGTGGCGGAGGCTGAGGATCAGGGCCAGCAAGAACAGGCCGACGAGCCTGCCGGAGTGGCGATCGCGAAACAAGGTGAAGCTCAGGCCGCCAATAAAGGCAATCAGCGCGGCACCGCCGGGATCATGGGTGACGATGCCCCAGAAGGCATTCGTCGTCCCTGCTCCCTTGCCCATCCAGTAGCGGCCCATGACCAGCGCAATCAGCGCCACCAATTCCCAAGCCGGTTCGCCTGGAAAGAAGGCTCGCGCCAGCAAGACGGCAGCAATGCCCTTCGCAGCCTCGGAGCACACCGCGAGAATGCCGACCAGTCGTCCCCCATGATAGAAGGCAGCAGAGACTGAAATGTTACCGGTGCCAACTTGTTGCAGATCTTTGCCCGCCAGCGCTCGCATCAGCCAGCCAATCAGGGGCAAGCCTCCCAGCAGTGGACAGAGCACAAAGATAATCAGGGCACCCCAAACTGGTGACAGGGGCATCGCACTAAGAGGCATCGGCGTCAGTACTTTATCGCTCTAAATGCAGACCAGAGCGAGCTATGTGCAGCTTAGCAGGTCGCTTGTTAGGCATTTCTTAAAATTCAATGCCTAACTTCAGCGCCGGATTATTTTCCCAGCGGTCGGCGACGTGGGCATAGATACAGGTCGTGCGGGGGTCAGCGTGACCGAGCAGATCCTGAACCTGTCGCAGTTCAGCGCCTGATCGCAGTGCCAGGGTTCCGGCTGTGTGGCGGAGACTGTGGGCGGAGATGGTGCGTCCCGGCGTATGTTTGAGCTGCGCCTGTTTCAGGTAGCCATCAACAATTGTCCGCAAGCCGCGCCGGGTCAGCCGCTGCCCACCAGCGCGATTCCCGACCGCGACGAAGAGCGGTTCATCCGGTCGTAAATGATCGCCATTGTCTTGGCGCTTGTCGATGTAGTCTGCCAAGAGCTGGGCGATTTGGGGAGTGAGCGGCACGATGCGGATATTGCGCTTACCACAGACGCGAATGCCGCGATTGCGTCCCTGTTGCACAAGGTCACTGATGTTGGCACGGTGCAGCTCAACCGTGCGCGGCCCTTCCAGCGCCATGAGGGCGAGCAACAGGCGATCGCGCCGGGCTTTGAGGCTATCTCCAGTCGGCACTGCCGCTAGCAATTGCTCGACCTCGCTCTTTTCGAGGTAACTGATCCGTTCTGCCGGATCCCGTTTTTCGCGCGGCGGCCGAATGCCATTCGCTGGATTCGCGGCGATCAGGCGGCACTCAAAAGCGGCTTGGTAGAAGCGACGCACGACCGACAGTTTGAGCGCAACCGTGGTGGGCTTGAACTTGCAATGCTCAACAAGCCAGCGGCGATACTGCTTGATCTGCTCCGGCCGCGCGGCGGCTGGGGCAATGTCTTGGCGATCGCACCAGAGTAAAAATTGTCGAACTTGGCGGCGATAGGTGTTGAGTGTGTCTTGCGCCGCATCACCGGCGCTGACATCGATCTGCAAGAAGTCAGCGAAAGCCGCTTGTAGCGCCTCGGTGGTGGGTGTCTCAGGCAGGGAGGCAACAGCGGTCATTACTGAGGGGTAACGCTGGAAACAGTAATTGGCATTATACTGCGCCGGTCATTTTTTGATGCCAATCATCGCCGCTTGGTTTTACCCCCCACCGGTTCAAAGCCAGCTCGACCGCCCGACGGGTCAGTCCAGTTCATTGAGTAGGGCTTCGATGCGCTCGACCCCAGCGCGATCACCCCGACGGCCATAAAGTTCGCGCGCCATCTGCAACGCTGTAATTGCTTCCCCGGCACGATTATCGCGGCCGCTCAGAGCGAGACCGAGCCGAAAGTAGAGGTCGGGATTGTTTGGTGCCAGTTCCAGCGCCCGCCGGTAGGCGACCACCGCTGCCAGGTAGGCTTCTTGATCGAGCAACAAATCGCCGATCGCCATTTGAGCCTGCGGCGAGTCATCGGTGAGGGCTGCGGCACGGCGGTAAAGGGTTTCGGCCGCGACGAGGTTGCCCTGTTCTTGGAGCAGCCGACCCACTGCAATCTGGGTCTCGGGATTCTGAGCATCCAAACGCGCCGCCTCGGAGAGCCAGCGCAGCGCCGCTTCGCGATCGCCCAATCCCAACATGAAGATACCCAGTTGCAATTTCAGCCGCCCGTTGTTGGGATAGCGTTGCACCGCTTGCTCCAGCAGACTGAGGGCATTGCGGCCTTGGTCTTGCTCGAGCAGGGCGATCGCCATCAGACCGTAGACATTGCCGCCGTCCGTATCCAAGCGCGCCGCTTGCGCCAGCGTTTCGTAAGCTGGGGCAAAGTAGCCCTGACGCATCAGCACAACACCGAGACCGATGCGGCTATCGGCGCGGTTGGGATCCAGCTGGAGCGAGTGCCGATAAGCCAGGGCGGCATTGGCATGATCGCCCAGTTGCCCGAGGCTGTAGGCAAGCGCGTAGTGAAAATCGGGGTTACGGGAATCGAGGTAGAGCGCCTGACGATAGGCCTGCGCCGCCTCTTGATAATTACCCTGGAGCGCGTAGATGTAGCCGATGCCGGAATATAGCTTCGGGTCACGACGCTCGTAGAACAGAGCTTGCTGATAGGTTCGCAGCGCCTCAGCATAATTGCCCGCTTCGACGAGGGTGCGGCCCCGCTCCAGCAATTGGCGAAATTGCTCATTATTAGCGGCTGACTGAGCGGCGGCAGGGCGGGCGATGACGACAGGAGTCGCCGCCGCGAGCAGCAGCAAGCCACTGAGGGCCGTAGTACGAAGGAAGTGGTTCATGCAACGAGGAGGAGGGCAATTCGTTCAACTGATCGCCAGCGTCACTAGGGTGCAACCGACGCCGCCGCGTGCTGGCGATACCAGGTGATCGTGTTTTTCAGACCTTGGCGAAAATCAATTTCAGCTTGGAAACCGAAGGCTTGGCGGGCGCGCTCTGTGTCCAGGCAGCGACGCGGCTGACCATTGGGCTTGTCCGTTTCCCAGACAATTTCGCCCTGGAATTCCATTAGCTCACAAATCGTTTCCACCAGGTCGCGAATGGTGATCTCCTGATTCGTCCCCAGATTCACTGGCTCTGGGTCGTTGTATTGTTGCGCCGCCATGACGATGCCGCGCGCCGCATCCTGGGAGTAGAGAAACTCGCGGGTGGGAGTGCCATCGCCCCAGACGGGGAGTTGGCGATCGCCCCGTTGCTGCGCCTCATAAACCTTGCGAATCAGTGCCGGGATGACGTGGGAACTGCGGGGATCAAAGTTATCCTCCGGCCCGTAGAGATTCACCGGCAGCAAGTAGACACCGTTGAAATTGTACTGTTGGCGATAGGCTTGCAGTTGCACCAGCAGCGCTTTTTTGGCGATGCCGTAGGGCGCATTGGTTTCCTCTGGGTAACCGTCCCAAAGGTCATCTTCCTTAAAGGGAACTGGGGTGAACTTCGGATAGCGCAAATCGTGCCGACACAGACGAATTTCGCCACCCCCGCTTCGTAAGCACTGTGGATGAGCTGCGTGCCCATCATCAAGTTGTCGTAAAACAGCTCAGCAGGCTTCTCGCGGTTTAGCCCAATGCCGCCGACATGAGCCGCGAGATGGACAATCAAATCCTGCTGCTGGGCGGCACGCTGGCAAGCCGCGAGGTCGCGTAGGTCACAATCGCGCGATCGCGGCACCGAAATCTTCTCGCGCTGTGCCCCCGCCCGACACAACTGCTCAATCACCTGGCGGCCGAGAAAGCCCGCACCCCCCGTCACGAGAATTCGTTTTTCGCTCAAGTCCAGCACGATCTTGCCCTCTGCGATAACCTTGCCGCCGCGCCTGCCCTAATCCACGGTACTGCCCATATTCTGACGGATGTAGGCATTATCCGCCAGTAGTTTCGGCCCGATCTCGGCCTTATGCTTCGACTCCAGACCCAAGGCAGCGAGGTCAGCCTCAACCATCAGGTGAACCAATTCTTGGAAGCTGACCGAAGGCTCCCAGCCCAGTTGCTGCTTCGCCTTGCTACAGTCACCGATCAACAGATCCACCTCTGCTGGCCGCAGATAGCGGGGATCAAATTCTACATAGTCTTGCCAGTTGAGCTCGACGTACTGGAAGGCAAGCTCCAGAAATTCACGGATTTCATGGGTTTCGTTCATGGCGATCACATAGTCATCCGGCGTCGGTTGCTGGAGCATCAGCCACATAGCACGCACATAGTCCTTGGCGTAGCCCCAGTCGCGCTTTGAGTCCAGGTTGCCGAGATAGATCTTCTTCTGCTTCCCAGCGACGATGCGGGCCACCGCGCGGGTGATCTTGCGGGTGACAAAGGTTTCACCGCGTCGAGGCGACTCGTGATTGAAGAGGATACCGTTGCAGGCGAACAGGTTGTAAGACTCGCGATAGTTGATCGTCTGCCAGTGGGCATAGACCTTGGCGCAGGAATAAGGGCTGCGCGGATAGAACGGTGTGGTTTCCGACTGCGGCACTTCTTGAACTTTGCCAAACATCTCCGAGGAACCCGCTTGGTAGAAGCGAACTTCGTTGCCTGTGCGCTGCTGATAGTCGCGGATCGCCTCCAGCAGGCGCAGTACCCCCATGCCGACTGTATCGACCGTATATTCTGGAGAATCGAAGCTGACGCGGACGTGGGATTGCGCGCCGAGGTTGTAGATTTCTTGGGGTTGCACTTCCTCAATCAAGCGGCGCAGGGTCGTGCCATCGGTGAGGTCGCCGTAATGCAGAAAGAACTTGGCGCTCTCGTTGTGCGGATCGACATAGATATGGTCAATGCGATCCGTATTGAAGGTTGAGGTGCGGCGGATGATCCCGTGAACCTCATAGCCTTTCTCGAGCAATAATTCGCTGAGATAGGATCCATCCTGACCGGTGACCCCTGTAATCAGGGCGCGCTTGATTTCCGTCATCCTCTATGTTTCCTCATGCTGAAATGAGCCGCTCACTGTTCAAAATCTGTTCAGCGGCGATCGCCCCGCGGCCGCCCCGACAGATGCGTGCCACCCGCACGCCAGCTAACTTAAAAGTTTAATCGATTTGCCCAGCGGCGTCAGGGCGATCGCCTCAGTAACCGCCACTCTGGCGCGGAAACAGCATCACGGCGATCGTTTTGAGCACGATCAGCCCATCCAGCCACCAAGTGCGGTAGCTGGCGTAGTAGGCATCGATCTGCACCCGCTGCCTGTAAGGAATATCGTTGCGCCCGGACACCTGCCAGAGTCCGGTGATGCCGGGCTTGACCGTCAGGACTTTTGCCATCGTCCGGCCGTAGCGGGGCAACTCCTCCGGCACCAAGGCCGCGGCCCGACAACGCTCATATCCCCCTTGAGCACATTCCAGAACTGGGGGAATTCATCCAAGCTGGTGTAGCGTAAAAAGCGACCGATCGGGGTGACGCGCGGATCACGGCGCAGCTTGAAGTCAGCCTCAAATTCGGCGCGCAGTTGCGGGGAGCTGTTGACCAAAGCGGCGAGCTGCTGATCGGCATTATTGACCATGGTGCGAAATTTGATGCAGCCAAAGTGGCGAAAGTCTTTGCCGACGCGCTCTTGGACGTAAAAAATCGGCCCCGCGGAGGTCAGGGCGACGATCGCCGCCAGCAGCGCATAGAGGGGCGCACAGAGACTGAGAACCAGGAGGGCAAAAATGATGTCGAACAGGCGCTGGCTGTGCGGGCTGTTGAGCTGCCGTGCCAGCCAGTGCTTGTGGTGTCGCCGGGTTGGGAGTGGAATTTTCCAGCCATGCAGTCCCTTGCTGGCCGTCCACTGGCTTTCGTAGGTCATGTCCGAGTTCTCACTGCTCACACCACACAATCCCAACCATCATACGCGCTGGCTGGCGCGCTGCTTAGCCGTCGGGGAGGGACAGTACCGTCGGCTGCTGCTGACTAAACCACTGCTGGCTACAACGTTCCAGCGCCGCCAGATAGCGATCGCGAAACACCTGCGGCGCAAACCGTTGGGCTTGTTGATAACACGCTTCAGGGGCGATCGCCCCGATCGGGCAACAAATTCACGCAGCGCCGCCACCAATGCCGTCGGCGTCTGGGGCGCGAAGTGCCACCCCGTCGCCAGCTCGGGAGACTGCCGCCAGTCGCGTATAGTTTCCAGCGTGCCCCCAGCCCCATAGGCGATCACCGGCGTACCACAAGCCTGCGCCTCCACGGGTGCGATGCCGAAGTCCTCACAAGCGGCGTAGACAAATGCTTGCGCCCGCGCCATGTAATCAGCCACTACAGTATCGGGTTGTGCGCCCAAAAGTTGCACGTTGGCTTGTGCCAGTTGTGTAAGCCGTGCCCGCTCGGGGCCGTCGCCGATCACCACCAGCGGCCAGCCCAGCTCGTTGAAGGCGCGGACGATCAACTCGACCTGTTTGTAGCTCACCAACCGGGAGACGGTGAGAAAGAAATCCTCTTTTTGTGCCTGGAACGGGAAGCGTGCTAGCTCCACCGGCGGATAGATCACCTCGGCGGAGCGACGGTAGCAGCGCCAGATGCGGCGAGCCGTGTGCTGCGAGTTGGCGATGAAGTAGTCCACCCGGTTCGCGGCGAGGGTATCCCACTGGCGCAGATAGTGCAGCAACAGCCGCGTCGCCAGCCCGGGCAGGCCGCGTCCGAGTCGGGAGGCTTGCAGGTACTCAAAGGTCAGATCCCAGGCGTAGCGCATCGGCGCATGGCAGTAGCAGATGTGCAGTTGGTGCGATCGCGTTAGCACCCCCTTCGCCACGGCGTGGGAGGAAGAGAGGATGATGTCGTAATCACCCAAGTCTAATTGTTCGATCGCTAGAGGTAACAACGGTAGATACTTCTGCACACCCGCCCGCGCCCGGGGGAAGTGCTGCAAGAAGCTGGTACCAATCGGGCGACCGTAGAGATAACTGTCGGGGTTGCTGGACTCGAAGTCGATCAGACTAAAAACAGCGGCATCCAGGTGACGAAGGATCTCACGGACGACGAGTTCGGAGCCACCCGTCGCCAGTGGCGTCAGCCATTCATGGACGAGGGCAATGGAGCGGGTGGACAGTTCGGGGGGGAGCAAGCCAGTAGCGTCTGGATGGGAAAGCGTCAGGATACTTTTATCATGTCGGCGGCGAGTTCCTGGAAAATGCGATTCACATTGTCACCTGTCTTCGCGGAGGTGGTGTAGGTAGCAATGACCTGCGGGCGATCGCGAAAGGAATACTCAGCCTGTAACTCGGTGAGCTGCGCGGCTGAGAGCAGATCGACCTTGTTGAAGGCGATGATGATCGAACCGGTTTTATTGACTGAGAAAAATAGATCCAGATGATCGTGGAGGTGTTTCACAGTCTCCGGTCGTTTGACATCAGCGACGATGATCGCGCCTTTTGAGCCTTGTAGATAGCTGGGGGCGATCGCCTTGAACTGGGTCTGACCTTCAATGTCCCAAATCAACAACTCAACATCAGTCACGCCAGCAGCAGTCGGCTGCGGCAGCTTCGCGACCTTGCGGGAGAGCTTGACGCCTACGGTGGAGAGATATTCGTCACTGAACTGTCCATCTACGAAGCGGCGGATCAAACTAGTTTTCCCAACGCTGAAATCACCAACGAGGCAAATTTTTCGGGCTAAATCGCTCATCAACTCACCAACTACTCGGGGGCAGAAAGCAGCTCGAAACGGACCGTGCGGCCCAGCCACTGGGGTTCATCCGACGAGACATCTTCTGGCGGCTCCGGGACACCTTCAATGGTCAATCGCTCAGCATCAATACCGGCGTTAACCAAAACATCACGCACAGCCCCCGCCCGCTCACGGGCGAGCACCTCATTGATCGCGCTGGTTCCTTGCTCATCACTGTGACCATAGATTTTGAGCTGCACGTCGGGACTAGCTTCCAGAAAATCAGCCACTGCTGCAATCTTACCAGAGCGGTCAGCGGCTTTGAGGCTCGCCGAGTTCAGGTCAAAGTAGATGCGTTCTTGCAGCGCGGCGGGTTCTAGACGGGCGGCATCCACTTGCTCAACACCCGGTAGTTGCTCAAAGGATTCGATGAGCGATTGCCGGTCATCTGTCTCGCCGACGCTACCCCGAAGGACTACGGTATTGGCCTGATACTCCGCCGTCAACTCAACGCCGGGATCGCGATTCAAGGCGGCGGTCATCAACTGCACCGACATGGCGATCGCCGAGGGGTCTTGCACCGTCACGATTTGGTTATCGAGTTCCAGTTGCGGTGCCACCCCCGCGACCATCTGCGCCGCATCCGCCTTCACACTTTCACTCGGCACCCGCCCTTGCAAGGTCACGCGCCCCCCCCGTACCTCAGCGTCGAGCGTCGTGTAGGTTTGGGCGTCGAGATCGGCGAGGGCGGTTTCAAGCTTCGTCTCCAGACGGCGCGCTAAGAAACCCCGCACCTGGAAGATGCTCCAGGGTAAGACGATCAAGGCTAGAATCGCCAAGATCAGCCAGAGCAAGGCGCGCGATCGCCGTCGCGGCTTTCCGTCGGGCGTCATGATTTCAGAGTCGCCCAGTGCCGCCAGATCGTTGTGGAGTTCTGGCGAAAGGGTGCTGCTATCCCCATCAAACTCCTCGATCTCGCGGCCGTAGCGGCGCACGATCAGCATCAGCGTCCGCTGCATCCGCTTCACAAAAGCCTGGCGCGGCGTCCCCCGCACGACCACGGCGAGATAGCAATAGCCAGCGACCTCGAGCACGATACGCGAGTCACCATATTCAATTTCGTTCAGCTCCGAGATTTCGCCCGACTGTGCAATGCAATCGTTGACAAAGCTACGAATCGCCGTCAGCATCCCCGCGATCATGTTGGGCTCGAGCCGCGCCTCCAGCGAAGGTTGCAGCTCCGAGATCACCAGTCCAGAGGCTTTGTGAATCAGGAAAATCGCCTGCACCACCGTCGGCATCGACTCTTGCAGGATCAGCTCTGCCTCCGACACCCCCTGCAACTTCGCTTGCATCTTGCGGCGCAGACCAGCGGGACTGAGGGCGGTCTCCACCCGCTCATTGATTTGCGCCACCACCTCGCCCATGTACTTGGCGATCGTGTTACCGATGACGGGATAGAGCGCGTCCACCATCGCATCGCGTTCCAGCTCAATCTGCTCCTTGATCGCCCGGCCCATCTCGGGGCCGAGGGCACGGGAGATCGAATCTTTTTCGAGCTTGATCTGCTCACGGAGGGCAGCCGCCATCTCGGGGCCGAGGGATTTAGCGATGGTTTCGGGCGATCGCCTAATTTCTTCGGCGATCGCGTCCGGAATCAGCTCCGCCAGCGCCTCGCTCATCGCCGCGTGGTTTTGATCCGAGCGCTCGCGGATCGCCCGATCCAGCACAGGCACGACTGCCGTGTAGACGGCATCTTCATTCATGGTCGTCTTCTGCTTCATCAACTGAGCGATCAGTGGCAGCAGCGGATTGATTACATCCGTCGGTTGGTAGACCTGCTTCTCTAGCTCAACCAGTTTTTGCTCCAAGTCAGCAATCAACTGACGCAGATACGTCGTTTCTACCTCCTGCGCGGAGGGCAGCGGTTGTGGGGAGACCGCCGTGGCTGCTCCGGGTGCCAATGGCCTGACAACGATGCCTGGTTGCGAGCCAACTGCGGCCGCATCCGGCTCTAGCGGCGCTTTGGCGATGGGCGGCTCAGGAGTGGCCGGTCGCATCGGTGTCGCGGGCGGCATGGTCGGTGGACGACGACGCGGCGGTTTCGGGACAGTTGGCTGGGGAGCGGTCGGCTTCGCCGCCTCGACGCCGGGTTCAGGCGAGAGCAAGAGTTCCCGCAAGACATCCAATGGATCGCAGTCGCGATCGCCCAAGCGAAATAACCCTGGCGTGGTTTTAGTCGGTTCGCTCCCCTTACCATTGCTCACTCCTACCTCAGCAGGTGGCTGGTCAGCTAGGGGTAATGATTGCGCCGCACCGTTGCTATCCATGCCTGCAAAGGCAGCGGCAGGGATGGGTGACGACGAGGATTCCGGTTCTGGCGACATGGCTGCATCCGGCTCATCTCCCGGTAGCTCTGGCGACACGGCTGTATCCGGAACAATCGCTGGCGGGGCTTCGCCGTATTCAGGTTCAGGCGCAGTAGCTGTCGGCGCAGTCAGCGGTTCGACTAACTGCTCAATGATCGGAATAGTGACTAAGTCTTCAGTTGCTGGCGCTTCTGGCTCTGGTGGCGAAGTCGCAACCGCCGACTCACCGATTTCCAGAGAAGATTCTGACTTGGCGGGTGGTTTCAGCGGTTGCCGGTTCAGCGCATCCAAGGCCAACGATTGCAGCTTCTCGAGCAAGGCATCGGCCTCGCTCTCAACGGGCAGTGGTATTGGCGCGGACTCTGAGGATGACTCCGCCGACGCGGGCGTCTCATCGATTTCGCTCATTGTCGGGTCAGCAGCTTCAGGCTGCTCGGCAACGGGTCGCGGCGTCACAGCCTCGGCGCTGACGGCTGGGGAGCGGTCAATCGTGGCAGCGACTGGCTGCTCGAGTACCTGCTGCAAGTCCAATAGCAGCGCATCCAGAGCGTCGTTCGCAGGCGTTGTGGTCGGTGGTGTCTGCTCAGTAGTCGTTGGCGGTGTCGGCGGCGGTGCCGGGGCTGGCTTCGGCTCAGCGCGCGCCTCGTTCCAGGGATCGGGCAAACGCTCGAAACGAGACGACGTTGGCTCGGCGGCTGACTCGGCGGGCGATCGCCCGGAATTTGCTTGGCTTTTGTCGTCTAAAGAAGCCATAGACTACCACTCACGAAAGAGGAAGCGCGGATGTTTTGGACTCGTCGCGGCTGTAGCTGACCGGCCAACCTGGGGGTCAGCGATCAGATGATCACCCGTCAGACTAGCCTCCAGAATATCGAAGATCCTCTCCCTCGGGCAAAAGGATCATCGAGCCGAGTCGCCAGCTCAATATCCCCGACGATTCTCCGATTATCTCAGGCAGGCGGCAAGAGCGGCAGTAGCAGGGTCACGAAATAGTAAACCAGTGGAGCCGTGAAGACATAGCTATCGGTACGATCAAGAATGCCGCCGTGGCCCGGAATCAACTGCCCGGAGTCTTTGACGCCCGCATCCCGCTTCATCATCGACTCCGTTAAATCTCCCAGCAAACTGGCAATGCCAATCAGCAATCCCAACAACATACCGCTGAACGGCTGACCATTCCACTGCAAATACCAGGAGCCGCAAGCCGCCACAAAAACGCTGCTGGCAATGCCTAGAACCGCACCCTCGACGGTTTTCTTCGGGCTGATCGCCGAGAGTCGCGTGCGACCCAACCATTTACCAAAAATATAGGCCCCAATGTCCGCTGCCCAGATACAGCCAAAGGCGAGGCTAGTAATCGTCAGGGCCGCTGGCAGCGCGGTCGGTTGACTCAGCGCATCGGTGAAGCCGCTGTACCAGGTTGCTTGGGGGAGATTGAGAGCGAGGGGAGCGTTGGGGTGGGTAGCGATCGCGATCGGTGGCAGCGGCTCCAGACCCACCCGCAGGCGCACCCAGTAGCTCGGCAGACAGCCGCCGTAAAAGAGGCCGAGAATGGAGGTCGAGATGTCGGCGATCGTCGCCAGCTTCGGTTGGAAGAGCAAGTAAAAACAGATCAACGCTCCAAAGATTGGGAAGGCGGCATCGGTCAATCCCGGTACCAAAGTGGCGATGATCAACAACAGTTGTGAGAGGAACATGGTCGTCTTGGCAGCTGGCTCAATCCCTTTGGCCCGCACCATGTTGAAATATTCCCGCTCGCCGAGGAAAACGATGATCATGAAGCCAGCGGTGAAAAACCAGCCACCAGTCGCAATCATGCTCAGGGCGATCGCGATCGCGATCAAACCGCTGAAAATGCGTGTCCAAGGAAACGGCGAGGGAACTTCGGCAGAGTTGACCATAAACAGCAACCAGCAAATTTAAAGATTAAAGGAGCCTTATGAAAGGTTAACAAAAGACCATGATGACTGTTCCACACCGCCAACCGGCCGCCAGGGTCACTTAGAGCTTTTCACCGCTCAAGATGAACATCGGATCAAGCGCCGCAAAGGTTTGATGGGGGCCGCGGGTTTCGAGACGATTCACGGCTGATTGCACAACTTCTATATTACGAGCTTGCAGCTCAGCCAAGCCTTCGGAGAGCGCATAGAGGGTCTCGAGACTAGTTGCCGTCGCCACAACACGACCAGATGGTTGCAAGCGCTGCCAAGCTGTCTGCAAGATCGCCTTGACCGGACGACCGCCTTCGATACAGATGCGCTGCGGCGGCGGCTGGAGATCGCCCAAACAATGCGGCGCACTCCCTTCAATTACCTTAACGTTACTCACCCCGAAGCGGTCACAATTGCGTCGAATTAAGTTCGCTACATCTGTATCCCGCTCTACGGCAACAATCGCGCTCTGCGGGCACAGCAGCCCCGCCTCCACCGGAATCGTCCCCGTCCCGGCACCAATATCCCAAAGCACCGAATCTGCCTCGAGGCGAAGATAGGACAGGAGCAACAAGCGGGCTTCGCGCTTGCTGAGAGGGATACCCGGTAGGCGCTCAAACAGATGGTCAGGAATGCCCGGAGTACGGTAGGGCCAAAGCACAGGATACGTCCGCCCGGCGAAATCTCCCCTCTAAGGTACACGCGGCGGACAAAAACTGGGTAAATCAAGTGCCGCGCTGAATCTGAGCGAAGATCGCAGCCAGTATTTCGGTTGCCCCTTGCTCACGCAGGCAAGCTGCTAGCTCACCACCCAAACGCTCAGCGTCACTCGCCGCACCAGATACGGTATCGCGAATCAAGCGCTGACCGTCTAAGCTCGCCACCATGCCGGTCAAGGTCAGACGATCATCGGCAATCACCGTATTAACACCAATCGGCACCTGACAGCCGCCCTCCAGGTCGCGGAGAAAGGCGCGTTCCGCTAAGGCCCGTTGCTGCGTGGGGATATGCTCGATCGCTCGCAGCAGTTCTAGCACCTCCGGATCATCGCTGCGGCATTCGATCCCCAGTGCCCCTTGGCCGACCGCGTGCAGAGAGATTTCGGGGGGGATGACTTGGTGAATACGATCACTCATCCCCAGCCGTTGCAAGCCCGCAACCGCCAGAATCAGCGCATCATAGTCACCGCTATCCAGCTTCTGGAGGCGCGTATTCAAATTGCCGCGAATATCCTTGAATTCAAAATGGGGGAAGTGGTAGCGCAACTGAGCCAAGCGCCGCAACGAAGAGGTACCAATGACTGCACCAGCGGCTAAATCTGACAACTGTTTGCCCTGATGTTTGGCGTGGAGAACCAAAGCATCGGCTGGATCGACCCGCTCGGTAACGCAGCCCAGCATCAGGCCGTCGGGCAGATTGGTCGGTAAATCTTTCAGCGAATGCACTGCCAAGTCAGCGGTACCGTTGAGCAGGTGTACTTCCAGTTCCTTCGTGAACAAGCCCTTGTCGCCAATTTTCGACAGCGCAACATCGAGAATTTTGTCGCCCTGGGTGCTCATCGTCTCGACCTCGAAGCGGCGGTCGGGAAATTGTTCCTGTAAGCACTCCTGTACCCAGTAGGTTTGGACGAGGGCAAGCTGGCTCTTGCGGGAGGCGATGCGGACGGCACGTGGTGGACTGGAAAGGCTAACGGTCATCGTGATTGCGGGGAATGGGCCCGAAGCAGGCCGGATCAAATTGGCTCGCTCTAGCCTATCGCAGGCGGTGCGACGCAACGAGGGAGACGGTCGGCTTAGTTACATTTGGTAATAATCTTGGCTGTTGGACTGTGTGCGATCGCCCAGCCTGAAAGAGAAATTCGCAGATCGTTCTGGATCGGGTTGAGCGATCGCGCCTCAAAATTGTTACAATCACAGATCGCGGGGCGGCATGGCCAAGTGGTAAGGCAGAGGATTGCAAATCCTTTATCCCCAGTTCGAATCTGGGTGCCGCCTGTTTTTGCGGTCACAATTGAGCACCAAAAACCTCTCAATTGCGGCTTTTGAAAATAGCGGCTTGATGTCCAATGTTTTTGATGTGCCCCAAGGTGCGGCGGCTCGCTGGCATTGTTCCGTCCTGCCCCAGCAGCGTGCTACCCAGTGTCCGTTTGCCCGTCCCCTCGGGCAGTGGACAGTGCCCGCCAGGCAATATCGCGGCGGTAATAGATGCCTGTGAAGTCAATTTTTTGGATCGCGTCATAAGCCCGTTCAACGGCCACTGTGAGCGTATCGCCCAGACCCGTAACGCCCAGCACCCGACCGCCGCTGGTCAAAAGTTGCTGCTGCTTGAGTTGTGTACCGGCTTGGTAGACAAAGCTGGTGTCTGTTTCAGCCTCGGCCAGACCGGTAATCGGCGCGCCTTTTGGATAGTCGCCGGGATAGCCCGGCGACGCAGCGACGACACAGGCGGCGAAACCGGGTTGCCAAGTCAGGGGCGGGAGTTGGTCGAGGGTTTGGCACGCGCAGGCGAGCAAGACTGTGTGCAGCGGTGTCTCGAGCAGCGGCAAGACCGCCTGGGCTTCCGGATCCCCAAAACGGCAATTAAACTCCAACACCTTGGGGTCGCCGCTGGGAGTCACCATCAAACCGGCATAGATGACGCCGCGATAGTCGATGCGGCGTCCTGCGAGGGCTTGTACGGTTGGCTGAATAATCTCTTGCTCCACTCGCGCGAGTAACGCCGGTGTCCCCAGCGGTGCGGGCGCATAGGCCCCCATGCCGCCTGTATTGTCGCCAATGTCACCTTCCCCGATCCGCTTGTGGTCTTGTGCCGGGAGCAACAAGCGAGTCGATTTGCCATCGGTGAGAGCAAAGACGGAGAGTTCTTCCCCCTCGAGATATTCTTCCACCACTAGGGTCTTATGCCCCTGTTCCCAGAGCGTTTCGGCTGCGGCGATCGCCGTTTCCAGGGTGGGGGCAACAATTGCACCCTTGCCAGCAGCCAACCCGTCCGCCTTGACGACAATCGGCGCGCCTTGTGCGGCGATGTAAGCACGGGCAGCGGCGACGGTTGTGAAGGTGGCGGACTTGGCGGTAGGGATGTCAGCGGCGAGCATTAGGGTTTTTGCCCAGGATTTGCTCGCTTCTAGTTGTGCGCCGGCCTGGGTGGGTCCGAAGACGGTTAGATTCTGTTGCCGCAGGTAGTCGGTGATGCCAGCCGCCAGTGGCTGTTCAGGGCCGATGACGACGAGGCTAACCCCCTGCACGCTGGCTAAACAGCCGATGCCTTCAAAATCATCGACGCTCATCGCAAAGTTACGACAGCGGGGCAGTGTCGCGGTGCCGCCATTACCGGGAATGCAAAAAACCTGGGTGACTTCTGGGGACTGGAGCAAATGCCGGGCGATCGCGTGTTCACGACCACCACTACCAACAACCAAAACCTTCATACTGACGAGCGTACCCCAAAAGTAAAGCGCGAAAATTGCGGTGGTGTGGAGGGGAGAGAATGGGGTCAAAGTCCAGTAGGACTGACCCGTCTGAGCGGCTCAAACACTATAAAACGCTTTGCCCGTGTGGTTCAAGCTAATGGCGTTCAAGCCAATGGCGACCCGATTGATGCCTGTAGACGCGAGGATACTTTGCGGATGGATCTTTACATGACAGTCTTGCGCCCGCTGTTATTTTCCGGTTTTAATGCCGACCCCGAATGGCTGCACAATCGCAGCTTGGCGCTCTTAGAGGCGCTCGACCGTGAGCAGCAGGAGACGCCGACCGACCGCCTCGTGGATTTTGTGGCGAGAGCCTGTACCTGGCGCGATCGCCGTCTGGCCCAAACACTCTGGGGACTTGAGTTTCCCAATCCGCTCGGCCTGGCGGCGGGCTTTGACAAAGATGGCGTCGCGGCTGGTTTTTGGCAGTACCTCGGTTTTGGGGCGGCCGAGCTGGGTACGGTGACTGCTCAGGCGCAGCCGGGGAACCCGTCACCGCGTTTGTTCCGCTTGCCGCGCGATCGCGCTGTGCTCAACCGCATGGGCTTCAACAATCAGGGCAGCGCGGCCTTGCGCGATCGCCTCGCCCAGCGTCGGGTTAAACCCACGATTCCGATCGGCATCAACTTGGGCAAATCGAAAGCAACCCCCCTGGAACAAGCCGCTGATGACTATCTCACCAGTTTCCGCCGCCTCTACGACTGGGGCGACTATTTTGCGGTCAATGTCAGCTCACCGAACACGCCGGGACTGCGATCGCTGCAAGATCGCGAACCACTCAGCCGCATCTTGGCGACCTTGCAGCAGGCGAATCCCGACCGTAAGCCATTGTTGGTGAAGATCGCGCCCGACCTGAGCTGGGAAGCGATCGCCACCGTCGTTGAGCTAGCCCGCACCTATGAGCTGGCTGGCATCATCGCCACCAACACCACGATTCGCCGCGATCGCCTGCAAACGCAAATCGTGCGCACCACCGGGCAGGCGGTCGCAGCGGAAGCAGGTGGGATCAGTGGTGCGCCGTTGGGCGATCGCGCCACGGCTGTGGTTCGTTTCCTCTGGCAGCAGACGGGCGGGACATTGCCGATCATCGGCGTCGGCGGCATCTTCACCGCCACCGACGCCTGGGAAAAAATCGCGGCTGGCGCGAGCCTGTTGCAGCTCTACACTGGCTGGGTCTACGGTGGGCCGCTCTCAGCCAAGCGCATCCTCAGTGGTTTGAGTGCGCGGCTACAAGTCGCAGGCTATGCCAACCTGAGCGACGCCGTCGGCTGTGAAGCTTCCGCTTGAGCCGTTCGGCGGCCGAACCAGGACTAACTGGCGATCGCCTCCGGCACAGCCGCGACTTCGGGCTGGGGCAGGACGTCAGTTTCTGGGTATGCGGCTTCAGCCGCCAAGAATTCCTCGAGCTGCGCTTCGATATTTTGCTTGACCGACTCACGATATTCCAGGAAGTGTTCGATCTGAGCGCAGACGCCGAGGTAGCTGGGAACGCCGCCACGGTTATGGATCAACATTTGCGCCAGGTAAACCCAGAAACGCAGGCGAGTCTTGCGCACTACCCCTTGTCGCCAACAGATGATGGCTAGCGCCTGGAGACCGCGCCAATCCACTGATTGCTTGCCTTTGGGCTTACCCTTGGCCTTGCGGCGACGCTCCGCGTGGCAGGGAGCCGCGCCCAGGATGCGGTAGTGACGGTAGGTGCGCTCCAGGAAGCACAGCGGATCATAGAGCTGCATGAACCCATCAACATATTCGCGGGCGATTTCCGCCAGCGGCCGGGTCGGCACGAAGTTCATCAGCGTCGTTTGGTTGATATTGGCGGACTCACCGCGCAGGCGGCCTTCTTTTTCGAGGCGATGCCAGAGTGCGGTATCGGGCAGTGCCTGCAACATACTGTAGATGGCGGTGGGAATTGTTGTTTTCTCAACGAAGTCAACAATGCGCTGACCCGCACCCGTTTTTTCGCCGTCGAAGCCGATGATGAAGCCCGCCATGACCCGGATACCGGAGCTGATGATTTTGTGAACCGAATCGCTGAGGGGATCGCGGGTATTCTGGAACTTTTTCGTCACGGCGAGGCTGTCTTCGTCTGGCGTTTCGATGCCCAGGAAGACCGCACCGAAACCAGCGGCGGTCATCAAGTCCAGTAGTTCTTGATCTTTTGCCAGATCGACAGAGGCCTCGGTAGACAGGGTGAAGGGATAGCCGCGCTCCTCCATCCAGGGGATCAGCACCCGCAGCATCCGTTTGACGTTGCGCTTGTTGCCGATGAAGTTGTCATCGACCATAAAAATGCTTCGACGCCAACCCAATTCGTAAAGACTTTCCAGCTCGGCGATGATTTGTTCCGGCTCTTTGGTGCGGGGCTTGCGGCCGTAGAGGACGATGATGTCGCAAAATTCGCACTGGAAGGGGCAGCCGCGCGAAAATTGCACGGCCATTTCGGAGTAGGCTTCGAGGTCGAGGAGATCGAAGCGTGGAATCGGGGTGGAGGTGACGTCCGGTTTTTCGGTGGCGCGAAACTTGCCGGATTCAACGCCCTGTTCGAGGGCTGCAACCAGCATCGGCGCGGTGATCTCGCCTTCGTCTAGCACCATATAGTCAGCACCGGCTGCTTCGACTTCATGGGACAGGGCGGTGGCGTAAGGGCCGCCGACGGCCACTTTTTTACCTCGACGCTTGGCCTCGCGAACTTGGTCGAGCAGGTCGCCTTTTTGCACGATCATGCCCGAAAGGATGATGAGTTCCGCCCAGTCCCAGTCGGCTTCGGAAATAGCCTCGACGTTGCGATCGCGCAGGCGAAAGTCCCACGTCTGGGGCAGGATTGCGGCGACCGTGATCAGGCCGAGCGGTGGCAGCATTGCTTTGCGGCCGATCAGCTCAAGCGTTTTTTCAAATGACCAAAAACTTTTTGGAAACAGAGGATAAATCAACAGAACATTCATAACACCGCTCCTCGCGCCAGTTGGCAATTATCTTATCTCAGAACCTGGAAAGCTGCCGTTACACCCAAGGTGGGGTCTGGGGATGCTGCCCTGAGCGGTCTGGAAACTCCCCGATGTTTCGAGTGAACGGGCGGTGACCCGCGCTGTAAATCGCGTCACAATGGGTGTAGTTGTAAACTTATGTAACAGACTATGCAGCTTACCTACCTCGATAGCAATACCTGGTTGATTGTGTTGGGCCGCGCCCGCATTTTGGTCGATCCTTGGCTGGTGGGGCCGCTTGTCTTCGGCAACTTGCCTTGGTTATTCAAGGGCGAACGGCGATCGCCCCGTGCCATCCCTGACGACATTGACCTGATTTTGCTCTCGCAGGGTATTGAAGACCATGCACACCCGCCGACCCTCCGGCAGCTTGACCGCCAGCTTCCGGTCGTTGCCTCACCTAGCGCCGCGCAGGTTGTGACTGGTCTCGAGTTTCAGCAGGTCACGGCGCTGGCGCATGGGCAGACCTGCCTAGTGGGCAGCCTCACCATCCAAGCGCTGCCCGGTGCGCCGCTCGGCCCGCTCAATACCGAAAATGGCTACCTGGTGCGGGAGGCTGAGTCTGGTGAGAGCTTCTACTACGAGCCGCATGGCTTCCCGCCTGCTGCGTTGCGGGACTGCGAGCCGGTTGATGTGGCGATCACGCCGATTGTGTCGCTGAGCTTGCCGCTCGCGGGGCCGATCATCAATGGCGGCGAGACGGCGGTGCAGGTCGCGGCCTGGCTACGCCCGCAGGTGTTGCTGCCGACCGCTGCCGGGGGCGATGTGGAATTTGCTGGGGTGCTCACCCGCTTTTTGCAGGCGCAGGGGAGTGCGGACGAACTGCGCGAAGCCCTCGCTGCTCGCCAGCTCACGACGCAGGTGATCGAGCCGACTCCGGGTCAGCCGCTGACGCTGCCGACTGCGACGGCCGGGGTGAGCTAGCGGCGCGGAGACTAATCGCTATTCTTGGCTTCGAGTCGCGCCAAGCGGCTGCGGAGGTCTTGGTTTTCTTGCTTGAGTTGGTCGAGGTCATCGCGCAACTTTTGTAGGGCTTTCTTGCCGTCGAGGTGCTTTTGCACAGATTTCATCGCTTCTTCAGCTAGGCGGCGGACGCGACCGTCGGCGGTTTGCTCCGCGAGTTGGCTGAGGAGGGCGAGCGCCCCGGCGTCGCGCATATGCCCAAGGGCATGACTAACCGCGACCTGGATGAGGAAGAAGCTTTCCCCGGCGATCGCCTCCAAACGGGCCAAGATCAACTCGACCTGCGCCGGAGCCTGACCGGTTGAGACTTCGCCGAGGGCACGAATCGCCGCTAACCGTAGCGCTTGCGGGGTTCCCAGCTCGGTGTAGGGGAGGATAGCGTCCACAGCCGCTGGCACAGTTTTAAACTGGCTCAAGCCGTCCAGTGCTCCCGACCGCACGACCTCATTCCAGCCGGCTCGCTCGGTCAGCACCTGCTCAAGTAGGGCGATCGCCTGTTGCTGGGATTCGTGGGACTGGCCCACCGCCAATTTACCCAGGCTACGGAGCGCCGTCGCTTCCGTGTAGTAGCTGGCATCGCCCTGCTCAGCCACTCGTTGCACGCTGGCATAGCTTGCGGCCGTGCGGCACTTGCTCAGAGCCGCCAATACCGCCCGCCGCACTCGAGGGTCGGTATCGGATACGCCAGCTTGCAGCGCCTCTACGGCTTGATCCAGATTCAACTTGGTCAACTGAGCGGCGACTTCGGCGCGCACGCCCCAGAAGCGATCGCCAGTCAGAGCCTGGGCTAAAGCTTTCACGGCGGTGATGCCACCGCGTTTGGCGAGGGCGATCGCCGCATAGATGCGCGACACTGGATCCGGATCGTATTGCAGTTGTGCTTTGAGTTCGTTGAGCGGGTAGTCCAGTACCAGAGTCTTCAGCGTGTAGTTCCCGGCATCGAAACTGAAGAAACGCGGCCGTCGCGCTAGGGGAAAATAGAAGCTCTGCTCGACTTGATGCACCCGTACCGTGACTGTCTCCTGGGAAACGGTTTCCGCCCCGGCTTGTCCCGAAACATCGCCGAAGGCTAGTGGCAAGCGCAGATCGAAGCACTGCCGCTCGTCGTCTTTGGCTTGAGCTTGCTTGACCGTCACCTTCGCCAGTTTGCTGTTGTTGTCCCAGGCGTAGCTGACTTTAAACTCGGGGTGGCCGCCCCGGAAGACGTATTGATCGAAGAGATAAGCCAGGTTGCGACCAGTGGCTTTGGCGATCGCCCGCAGCAAATCCACCGTCTCCACCGGTTGGTGGGCATTGTCATGCAGGAAGGTCTGGATGGCGCGATCAAATTGCTCATCGCCCAATTGGCCGCGCAGCATATGGTAGACGCAAGCGCCTTTTTCGTAAAGGTGGCGATCGTAGAGTTCGATCGCCTCGCGGTAGATATTGGTAACGATCGGACGGCGGTAGCGGGAGCGATCTTCGCTCAGGTAGCGGCGCGCTTCTTGGAGCAGGTAGTAAGCTCCTTCGTCAGCGCCGTACTCCTGCTCGACCCACTGCACCTCGGAATAGGAAGCGGCACCCTCCTTGATCCAAGCGTGTGACCAATGGGCGATCGCCACCAAGTCCCCAAACCACTGGTGTGCTAGTTCGTGGACGACGAGGCTTTCGGTACGCTGGTTATCTAAGGCTGCGCGCTCATCCAGCAGGCAGCGATCGGTCAGTAGCGTCGTTGAGGTATTTTCCATACCGCCGAAGATGAAATCGGCGACACAGACTTGGGCATACTTGGAATACGGGTAGTCGTAGCCGTATTTCTGGCTCAGGAAGCCGAGCATACGCGGCGTTTTGCCCAGGCTACGCTGTGCCTGATCCTCACGCCCTCTTTCAACGTAATAGATGACTGGAATACCTTGCCACTCTTGCTGTAGCTCCGCGAAGTTACCCACCGCTAGCGTGATCAGGTAGGTTGGGTGGGGCTGGCGCTGATACCAGTGATAGATCGCCGCATCGCCTTCAGTCTCAGTGACGACGAGTTCGCCGTTGGAGATGGCACGCAGATTTTTGGGAATGCGAACCCGAACTTCTGAGGTCACGACTTGGCCCGGATAGTCAAAACCGGGAAACCAGTAACGCGAGTCTTCATCTTCGCCCTGCGTCCAAATTTGCAGCGGCTTGTCGGGATAGTGGGCGTCGGGGCCGATGAAGTAGAGGCCGCGCTGGGGCTGCTCAGCACGATAGGCGATCGCCAGCTTGACCGGTTCTGTCCCCAGGGGTTGCAGTAGCTCAATGTGTAGCGTCTGACCGTCGTAGTCAAAGGGCTGCGCGACGTTGTCGCATTGTACGCTCTCAATCTCAAGATCCACGGCATCAAGGCTGAGGTGACGCAGATCCGGCTGGATCGGTTGCAGAGCTAGCGTGCAGATGCCGCGAAAGCAGCGTTGGGGAATGTTGAAGTCAAGATCAAGGCGGATATGCTCGAGGCGGCCGGGGCGGTCGGGGTTGTAATGCGGTTTGGCACCAGGAAGCTCAAAGAGCGGCGATCGCCGTCCTCGCTGTCAAAGATCCAGTTCATGAATTGCCCAGTCTCGGAATGCATCGGGGGAAGTGGCAGGCGGGTTATCACTCCTGCTCTCGCTACAGGGTAGCGTATCTCAACGAAGTGTCATCCGTCAGACTTCCGCATCGCGGCACTAGTAGAGGATGGCGGCAATGAGATGCCCATTCAAAATCCCCAGGTTTCCCGGATTGCAGGCACCTCAGAACTCAAAATTCAGAACTCAAAACTCCACAAAGCGGCACTAGCATTTTGCTTACCAGCATCCAATCAAGAGAACCCCTCTACAAGCGGGTGATGGGACTCGAACCCACGACATTTAGCTTGGGAAGCTAACGTTCTACCACTGAACTACACCCGCAACGCGAAGACTTATTATAGCTCGCGCTGCTACAGGCGCGGCATTGTCAGGCCTGCACTGGTTTCGCGGGCCAAGTTCGGGGCCGAGCCAGAATAGACTAAGCCTTGTTGCGAGTCGAGCGTCAGGATCGCCCCTTCGCGGATGATTGCGGTCGCATTGGGCAGACCGACGATCGCTGGGACACCCAACCGCAGGCCGATCACTGCTGCATGACTGGTCAGACTCGCCTCCTCAGTCACGATCCCCGCTGCCTTACGAATCGCATCCACATAGTCGGCATTCGTCGCCGGTGCGACCAGGATATCGCCTGCGCTGAAACTGCTAGCATCGTTGGCATCGCGGACGATGCGCGCCCGACCCGTCACCGATTTCTCGCCGATGCCGATGCCGTGGCCGAGCACAGCGGTCACGACTTCGACCTTCACCAAGTCGGTAGATCCCGATACCCCTTGCAGCGTGCCAGCGGTCAGGATCGTAATGTCACCGTCATTGAGTAGACCGTTTTCTTGAGCAACGGCGATCGCTGCCTGAAACGTCTGACTCGTCGAAGGCAAGTCCAACACCAACAGCGGCTGCACCCCCCAAACCAGTTGTAACTGTCGCGCCACATCCACATGGGGCGTCACCGCCAAGATCGGCGGGCGCGGGCGGAATTTTGAGACATTGCGCGCTGTCGCCCCGGTTTTGGTCAGAGTCATGATTGCCGCTGCGTCGAGCTGATGCGCGATGTGACCGACGGCACCTGAAATCGCGTTGGGGATCGAGCGAGTGGCTGTTTTCGAGTTGACATTGGGGGTACTAGAATGCTGCCGCTCAATACAGAGTGCAACCCGCGCCATGGTTTCAATCGCCTCGATTGGATAGTTGCCAACCGCCGTCTCATTCGAGAGCATCACGGCATCCGTCCCGTCCAGAATCGCATTCGCCACATCCGAAACCTCGGCGCGGGTCGGGCGGGGATTATTGACCATGCTGTCCAGCATTTGCGTGGCGACGATGGCCGGGATGCCTAGCTGATTCGCCGTCGCGATCAGCCGCTTTTGCAACAGCGGTACCTCCTCCGCCGGTAGCTCGACGCCAAGGTCACCACGCGCCACCATGACACCATCGCAGAGTGAGAGGATCGCATCCATCTGCTGGATTGCTTCGTGCTTTTCGATCTTGGCGATCACCGGCACCGATTTACCGGCATTGGCGATCAGTTCCTTGACTTCGAGGATGTCCTGGGGATTACACACAAAGCTGAGCGCCACCCAATCGACGCCGTGGTCGAGGCCGAACACGAGGTCTTTGCGATCCTTGTCAGTCAGCGCCCGAATTGAGAGTGAGGTGTTGGGAAAATTGACGCCTTTGTTGTTCGAGAGCTTGCCCCCGACTACGATGCGGCAGTGCAGGTCTTGCTGCTCGCGATCGCTCGCTTCCACCTGCATCTCCACCTTGCCATCGTCGAGCAGAATCGTTGCACCGGGTTGAATATCGTCAGCCAGGCGGGCATAGCTTACATAGTTGATCTCCTGAGTGCCTTCGACTTGGCGGCTGGTGAGTGTGAAGCGATCGCCCTTCGCCAACTGGATCGAGCCATTCTGAAAGCGACCGAGACGGATTTTTGGCCCTTGCAAATCTTGGAGAATCCCCACCGGCTGATTCAGTTCAAAGGCAAGCTGTCGGATCAGCCGAATCGCGCGCAAGTGATCGTCATGCGTCCCGTGGGAGAAGTTGAGGCGCAACGTCGTCGCGCCCGCCTGGATCGCTGCCCGCAGCATTCCCGGTTGGAGCAGGGCTGGGCCGACCGTGGCGACGATTTTGGTGCGGCGGGCGGCGGCAGCAGAGGGGCGATCGCCATTCGCAGTGGTCGGTGAATTGAAAATACGGGGAAGCGAAGACATGGCGGCGAAATTTTGGCTAGCAAAACAACTCGACAAGCCGCCCAGTTATACTGGGCAGCTCAGCCAGAGTCAGGAGCGAACGGACTAGGTTGGACGGGTCGTGACTCAGACAACGCTATTCTGGATTATCCTCTCACGGATGGGTAGCGTTGTCGCAGACGGATCGCCAAGCGGCTTGCTGTCATCAACACGGGCGGCGATCGCGAGCTTCTCGCTCTCCGTTGCAGGCAGTTTGACTACGTGGCACAGAATGAGCGGCAGCCTCAATTCGCCGCTGTCTATTTTCGCGACCCTGATCAAAACTTGCTGGAGGTCACCGTCTAGGGTACATTTCCCTGTGGCGATGTGCGACCGCTCCCGCCACACAGCAACTGGGCTAGGGAAACCGTACCCCAAAACTCCCCTTCCAAGAGGGGAGCTGAGGAGATCGCGAATTTCAAAGGCCTGGAGAGTGCCGAAGTGGGATGCTCCCACTGTTTATGTCTGAGCGCTTGCTGCCCAGCGAAGTCATGATTTGCAGCTATTTGTCCCTGGGAGACAAGATTCGTAACATCAAGCACAAATCTCTACTACTGCTGGATCTAGACTGAATAATACCCTCCGATTGCTTATTCAAACCGCCCTCACATCAGTGGCGGTTTTCATTTTTTCCGATGGCTAGCAACTCAGCCAGGGTTTGGGTCAAGGGGTTGCTAAAAACGTGCAGGCGCACCTTGCAACGGTAGAGAGTGGCGGTAAATTCCAGGCATTAGTGAGGTGCGGCGATCGCATCCAAATGTTGCCAAACTTGTTGTTTGAGTTCCTCCAAGCCCGCCTGGGTCACCGCTGAAACCATGAGGATTGGCGCATCGGTCAGTTGTCGTAGCTCAGCGGTGAGCAACGCACAGAACTCCGGATCGCTGGCATCGATTTTGTTGAGCGCAATGAGTTGCGATCGCTCCGCCAGCTCCCGTCCATAGGCTTGTAGCTCCTGCTGAATGGTGCGGAAATCAGCCAGCGGATCTGCCGCCGTCGCATCGATCAGGTGCAACAGCAAGCGCGTCCGTTCGATGTGGCGCAGGAAATCGTGGCCGAGACCGACACCGGCGTGCGCGCCCGCGATCAGACCCGGAATATCGGCAAACACCGTGCCATCCCCCATCGGTCGGCGCACCACGCCCAAATTGGGCACTAGGGTTGTGAACGGGTAGTCGGCAATCTTAGGGCGGGCGGCTGAGAGCGCCGCAATCAGCGTGGATTTGCCCGCATTCGGTAGACCCACGATCCCGACTTCCGCAAGCAGCTTCAGCTCCAGCCGCAAGCGTCGTATTTCTCCCTCCAGCCCCGGCAGCGCATAGTCTGGGGCGCGGTTTTGGTTGCTGAGAAAGTGGCGGTTACCAATACCGCCCTTGCCACCTTGAGCAACACAGAGCCGTTGCCCAGGTGTCACCAGATCGCCCAGCAATTCTTCGGTATCAGCATCGTAGGCGAGCGTCCCGCAAGGAACTTCGACGAGTAAATCATCGCCCGACGCCCCGGTGCGATTGTTGGGGCCGCCCCGCTTGCCGTTGTCAGCCTTGAACTGGCGCGCATAGCGGAAGTCCAGCAAGGTTTGCAAACGATCTGTCGCCACCAACACCACTGAGCCGCCCCAGCCCCCATTGCCCCCGGCGGGGCCGCCGGCTGGCACATATTTTTCACGCCGAAAAGCAACGATGCCGTCGCCGCCATCGCCCGCCATCACTTCAACTTCCGCCTGGTCGATAAATTGCACGCGCGATCCTGTCCTTAATATTGTCCCCAAGCAGCCATCGATCACGGGCAAGTGTCAGCCGGAGACCACTCGCATCCTACTGACAGCTTAGCGTGAGCCAGTGCTCCCCTGAGTCCGCGCTGACCCAGAGAATACGATAGGCTGAAGCATACCGCCGCCACTGAACTTTTTTGCTGTCATGGTCGCTACTGCCGACGCGCTTGCTCATCTCAATCCCTCCCAACGCCGGGCGGTCGAACACCACTGTGGGCCGTTGCTGGTCGTTGCGGGGGCAGGTTCTGGGAAGACGCGGGCGCTGACCTTTCGCATTTTTCAGCTCATCCATCAGCATCGGGTTGCCCCCGACAATATTTTGGCGGTCACGTTCACCAACAAAGCAGCGCGGGAAATGCGCGATCGCATCGAAAAACTCTTTGCAGACCAACTGGCACAACAAGAAACTGGCAAACCCTTAACCGCCCTTCCTGCGGCCGAACAGACGCAACTGCGATCGCGGGTCTACAAACAACAGATCAAACCCCTCTGGATCGGCACCTTTCACAGTCTCTTTGCCCGCATCCTCCGCTACGACATTGACAAATACCAGGACGAACAGGGGCACCAGTGGCAGCGCAATTTCTCAATCTTCGATGAATCCGACGTGCAGGGTCTGGTCAAAGAAATTGTGCTCAAAGACTTGAACTTGGATGAGAAAAAATTCAATCCGCGCAGCGTTCGCTATGCGATGAGTAACGCCAAGAATTTGCTGCGATCGCCCACGGAATACCTCAACGAAGCCACAACCTATCGCGAGCGCACCATCGCCGAGGTCTACAGCGAGTACCAAAAGCGCTTAGCGGCGAATAACGGGCTGGATTTTGACGATTTGATTCTGATTCCGACGCGCCTCTTTCAGCAAAACGAGACGATCTTGGGTTACTGGCATTACCAATTTCAACATATTCTCGTTGACGAGTATCAAGACACGAATCGCACCCAGTACGAGCTGATTCGTCTGCTCGCGACCAATGGCGAGACTCGCAAAGAGCAGTGGAATTGGCAGCGGCGATCGCTCTTTGCGGTCGGTGACGCCGATCAGTCGATCTACTCCTTCCGCATGGCGGATTACAAGATCCTGCTCGACTTCCAGCGCGACTTCGGCGACGGCTTACCGGACGCAACGACGCAAACAATGGTCAAGCTAGAGGAAAACTACCGCTCGCGCGAGAACATCTTGCAAGCCGCCAACCATCTCATCGCCCACAACACCGAACGCATCGATAAGGTGCTGCGGCCGACGCGGGGAGAAGGTGAGCGCATCTACCTCTACCAAGCTGACAGCGAGCGTGACGAAGCCCAGTTTGTCCTCGGTTCGATTTTGAAGCTACGGGAACGCGCCAGCGATCTCGGCTGGGGCAGCTTTGCGATCCTCTACCGGACTAACGCCCAGTCGCGGGTCTTGGAAGATGCCTTTCGGGGCCGGGTTCCCTACATGATTGTCGGCGGCCTGAAGTTTTATGACCGTAAGGAAATTAAGGATGCGATCGCCTATCTGCGCCTACTCGCCAACCCTGCCGACACCGTCAGCTTGCTGCGCGCCATCAACACCCCTCGGCGCGGCATCGGCAAAGCCACCATCGACAATCTGATCAGCGCCGCGCAACAACTCGGTGTGCCGCTCTGGGAAATCATCAGCGATGAAACTTCCGTGAATACAATTGCCGGTCGCACGGCCAAGGCCGTCAATGGCTTTGCGGCTTTGATCAAAGGCTATCAAGGCAAAGTCGAAACTAGCGATGCCAATTATCTGGTTCGCGCCATTTTAGAGGATGCAGGCTATCTCGATGACCTGAAAAGTAAGGGCACGGACGAAGCGAAAACCCGGCTAGAAAATATCTACGAACTCTTCAGCGCCGTTGACGATTTTCAGCGCGAATACGAGGATACAACCCTCGCCGGTTTCCTCGCCAATGCCTCGCTCGCCTCAGATTTGGACAATCTCGCGGAAGGGCAAGAAGCAATTTCATTGATGACCTTGCATTCGGCGAAAGGACTGGAATTTCCTATCGTATTCCTAGTCGGGCTGGAGCAGGGTTTATTCCCCAATGTCCGCTCCCTGGACGATCCCCAATCGCTCGAAGAAGAACGCCGCCTCTGCTATGTTGGCATCACCCGCGCTCAGGAGCGCCTCTTTCTCAGTCAGGCGCGCCAACGCAACCTCTGGGGCAGCACTGAACCCGCGATCCCGTCCCAATTTCTCATGGAGTTGCCGCCGGAACTGATCGAACGCAACGGCAGAGCGGTGTTGCCGCGCGCGGCAGGGCACATGGCAACGGCAGAGCCGGTGACGCAACCCGCCGATGATACGCCAGGGTTGAACTGGAAAGTAGGCGATCGCGTCATCCACAATGCATTCGGAGAAGGCGAGGTGATTCTGCTTCTCGGCAGCGGCCGCAAGCAAAATCTGGCGATCAATTTTCCCGCCGCCGGTCGCAAGATTATCGATCCGCGCGTCGCGCAGTTGGAACGAATCGAAGCTTGAAAGTGATCCGCTTGACCGGTGCGCTTAGGAGTTCGCTCGGCAAAAGGTCGGCTTGAGCAATGGTACTGCTGCAATGTCGAGCTAGGAATAAACACGCAACCCTGACAGAACTGATTTTGCATACAACTGTGTTTGTACTATCTGCGATGAGCAGTAATAAATTGTAAGATTCTGGACGTTTCAGGGTTTCTAAGGATAGAACCGAAAGGGGAGTTAGCGTTTCTCAATGTCAACTCGCAAACCATTCAGAATACGCTCATGAACGCGATCTCAAAATTGGTGGCGCGAAGCAGTTGATCTTCGAGACCGACTGCGATCGCTTCAGTGCAAACTCCCTTGCTGAGTAGCCAGCAAATCGTGAGGGATTCTTAAGGAAATTGACCATGAAGACTTACGACGAGCTGACAAATGCCGAAAAGTTGCAGTGGTTAGAAGTAACACTGATGAATTTGAACGAGGCCGTTGTGCTGGCAAATGCCGAGGCGCGGATTTTGCACGTGAATCCGGCATGGGAGCGGCTCACCGGCTGGAGTCGGGCCGAAGCCTTGGGCAAAACTGCGGGTCAACTGATGCGGAGTGATGCTCATCCGCCGGAGTTTTGGCAGCAGATGTGGGCGGATCTGGCCGCCGGCAAGACTTGGCGGGGACGCATCATCAGTCGGCGCTGCGACGGCGCTAAGGTCAGCCAAGAGGTTACGATCATCCCGCTGGGCGACCAGGCGGTGGGAGACTTGCAGTTGATCGGGATGCGCCGCGACATCACCGCCCAACTGCATCAGGGTGCTGAGCGTGAGGCGCACTGGCACAAGCAGCTATTGCTCCAAGACAAGCTGACGGGTCTGCCCAATCGCACCCTCCTCTACGACCGACTCGAGCAGACTCACGCTCGGCTGCTCCTCGATCCAGCGCGGCACTATGCCGTTATCTTCTTCGACCTCGATCGCTTCCGCTTCATCAATGACTCGCTGGGCCAGATCAATGCCGACCAACTGCTCAGCCAGATTGGCGCGCGGTTGCGGGAGGCACTGCCATCGTCGCATACTGTGGCGCGGCTCAGTGGTGACGAGTTTGCGGCGCTGATCGAAGAGCCACATCCGGATGCTTGCTGGGCACTGGCGCGGCGATTGCACGCGACCTTCGATGCACCCTTTCAGATTGACGGACAAGAACTCATCGTGCGGGCGAGTGCGGGTCTGGCGCTGGGCGATCGCCACATGCCCGCGAGCGATGTGCTGCGCAATGCCGAACGTGCCATGTTCCGTGCCAAACAAGATGCTGACGGCCGCCTTGTCGCGTTTGATCCCGAGATGACCAGCCTCTTCGCCGATCGTCTGCATCGGGAGCAATCGCTGCGCCAAGCCCTCAAGCAGCAGCAACTGACGGCCTGGTTCCAGCCCCAGCTCCGCCTGCGCGATGGCGATATTGTCGGTTTTGAGGCACTGGTGCGCTGGCCAAAAGCCCCCGAGCGCTGCCCCAGTGAATTTGTGGCGCTGGCTGAGGAAACCGGGCTAATCCAGGCGCTGGGCAGCGCGGTGCTTGACCGCACCTGTCGCTTCGCGGCTCAGCATCCCCACGTCCGCGTCGCTTTCAACCTTTCGGCGGTACAGCTCTACCATCCCGAAATCCTCAACGACATCCGGGCGGCGCTCCGGCGTTACCATTTGTCTCCGGCGCGTTTGGAAATCGAAATCACCGAGACGGCGGCCATGCGTGATGCCGAGCGGGCGGTGGCACTGTGTCAACACTTCCGGCAGCTTGGTCTTCAGCTCGCCATCGATGACTTTGGAGCGGGCTACAGCTCTCTGAGTCAGTTGCACCGTCTGCCCGCCCAGCGCCTCAAGATTGATCGCAGTTTTATCCAAAATCTCGGCGGCGATCGCGAGAGTCTGGCGATCGTGCGCTCGATCCTCGGTCTAGCGCGATCGCTCGGCCTCGAAACTGTGGCTGAAGGCATCGAGACGACGGAGCAGCTCCAAATCCTGCGCGAAGAGGGCTGCGATCTCGGCCAAGGCTGGCTGTTTTCGGCAGCGCTTCCCAGTGCTCAAGCCGCTGCCATGTGTGTGCAATCGCTCCGGGCTTGACCCGGCTTAACGCGGAGATTACTTGGGCTTAACCTCACTGCGACCGTAAATTTCTAGAATCAGGAAGGGTTGTCAAGCCGCACAGCGGTACTATTGAGCAGCGTGCAATTTGTCACGGCTTTTTATTACAGCCAATGTCAGCCTCGCGTCCAGTGCTACCAGGGGTTAGCCAGTAGAGTAAATATTGCTGGTATTGAGGTGCTCTACATTCAACTGGGCGCAGCGGCCATACGAAAATTCGGGTTCAGCTCAAGAATTGCTTACTGTTCCTAATTCCGATTCAGTCTAGTGATCGCGGTCATCTACCCCAGATTCTCCACTCGCCTGCGGAATTATCATGCCATTCCCTTCATCTCTCTCACCCGCTGCTGCTGCCCCCACCTATTCGCTACGACGCTTTGGCCGCTTCCCAGTCGGACAAAAACTGGCCCTCGGCTATTTACTCGCTCTTGGGGTGGCGATCGGGGGCACCTTTGTGGGCTTCGCTCTCAGCTACCGCCAGCAACAGCACGCCTGGGAGCAGATCGAACACGCCTACGAAGAGTTCAGCACGCTGAACAGCTTACAGGTCAGCATTGTGAGTGCCCGCTCCCATGAGCGGGGTTTGATTGCGTTGCTCTCAAACCCAGGGCGCTTTCGTGCCGAGGCGGCTGAGGTGATCGAGACCACTCAGGCGGCCCGCCAACAGTGGGAGAATTTCGCACGTACTGCGGCTGAGGAAGAGCATGTCAGCGAAGAGCACATGGAGGTGATGCCTCAATTCGCTGCCAACTATGCGGAGGTTCCGGCCGATTATGCCCAGGCGGTCGTGAGCTTGCTGGAAGCCTTGGAAAATCGCGATCTGAGCCAGCCGCAAGCTTACCAACGCTCGCTCCAGGAATTGCTTGAGTTTGAGGATAGTGCCGTTGCCGAGGAATTTGAAGCGATCGCCCAAGAGCTGGATGCGTTACTCCAGATCACCGAGCGCGAAGTCAACGAAGCGCAGCAAAATTTGCGGGCGACCGAGGGGTTCCGTAGACAGATCGTCAGCGCCAGTTTGGTTGGCTCGCTGGCGATCGCGATCTTGCTGGCGGTGACTCTCAGCCGTGCGATCGTCCGCCCGATCCAAGACCTGAAGCAGGTCGCGGATCGGGTGAGCGACGAGGGGGATCTCAATGTCCAGGTGCCGGTTACGACTCACGATGAGATCGGCAGCCTCTCCGACTCCTTCAACCATTTACTCGAGCGCGCCCGCTACCTCGTCGAGGCCGCCAATGCCGCCAACCAGGCGAAAAGCGAATTTCTCGCCAACATGAGCCACGAACTGCGGACACCGCTGAATGGCATCCTTGGCTACGCCCAGATCATGGGGCGGGCCGACGACCTCAACCAGCATCGCAACGGCGTTGATGTCATCCAGCAGTCTGGCTCACACCTGTTGATGCTGATCAATGACATTCTCGATTTAGCCAAGATCGAGGCCCGCAAGCTCGATCTCTATCCCACTGACTTTCACTTGCCCGCTTGCCTGCTGGGCGTGACTGAGATCTCACGCATCCGCGCCGAACAAAAGGGCCTGCAATTCCACTTTGAACCTGACCTCAACTTGCCGGTCGGCGTGCGGGCTGATGACAAGCGGCTACGCCAAGTGCTGATCAATTTGCTGGGCAATGCGATCAAGTTCACCGAGCAGGGCAGCGTCGCGCTGATCGCGAAACTCGTGGAGCAGCCGCAAATTTCCCCCGAGCAAGCGGTGGCTCGGGTATGCTTCAGCGTCCGCGATACCGGTGTTGGCATGACCCCAGCGCAGGTCGAGCGCATCTTTCAACCCTTCGAGCAGGTGCGGGAAGTGGCGCGCCGCACCGAGGGGACGGGGCTGGGTCTGAGCATCTCGAAGCGTTTGGTGAATCTGATGGGCGGTCGGCTGGCTGTGAACAGCACCCTGGGGGCGGGTAGTATTTTTTGGTTTGAAGTCGATCTGCCGCTGTCGCCGGAATGGGTGGCGGCGGCGACGCGATCGCAACACGGCAAAATCATTGGTTACCTGGGCGATCGCCGCAAACTGCTCCTCGTCGATGACCACGCCATCAACCGTATCGTGCTCCGCGATGTGCTCGAGCCGCTCGGCTTCTTGCTCGCCGAAGCTGAGAATGGCACACAAGGTCTGTCCGTGCTCGATCACTTTCAGCCCGATTTGATCATTGGCGACATCGCCATGCCGGAAATGGACGGCATGGCGATGGTGCAAAGAATCCGTCAGGGGCAGCACTGCGATCTGCCAGTGATCGCCGCCAGTGCCAGTGTCTCGGAGAGTGATCGCGGCGATGCGATCGCCGCCGGCTTCACGGAATTCATCCCCAAACCGGTAGATGTGGAGATCCTGCTGAATCTGCTCGCCAAGCACCTGCAACTGACTTGGCGCTATGCCGCTACCAGCGCCGCGACGGATGTGAGCGAACCCGGCGACGTGCCCTTCATCGTGCCGCCCTTCGAGCAGCTCGACCAACTGCAACAAGTCACGCGCATCGGCGACATCGAGGGCATTCGGATCGAGGCGCATCGTCTGAAGCGGTTGGATACGCGCTATGCCGCTTTTGGCGATCGCGTTCTTCGTCTTGCCGACGACTTCAACGATGTCGGCATCAGTCAATTGATTCGCGAGGCGCAGACGACCAAGAAGCGCGCCAATGGCCGTTCGTATTCCTCTACTGATTGAATATACTCAGCTCTGACTCGCCAGCAGCGCGATCGCCGCTTCAGCGGTTGGTTGGGCGGCGATCGCTCCCAGTTGCGTCGTCGTCAGGCTGCCCACCGCCGTCGCATAGGTCACGGCTGTCCGCGCACAGTCCGGATCGAGGAAGTCGGCCAGTTGGTGCTGGTTGAGCTGGTGAACAAAACCGGCTAAGAAGGCATCACCAGCCCCGGTCGTATCCTGCACAGCCACCGGAAACGGCGGCACACAGCCCTCGTTGTCACTGAGGCAGTAGCGCACGGGGGCATCGCCGCCAGCGGTCACGAGCACGCCTTCGAGATGGTCAAGCTGCGCGGCGATCGCCCCCGGATCAGTGGTACCAAACAGCCACTGCGCCTCCGCCACCGACAGCTTGAGAAAGTCCACCGACTCCCACAGTGACTGAATCAACCCCGGCGCGAGACTCGGATCTGGCCAGAAGACCGGACGCCAGTTGACATCCAGCACTACCTTGAGCCGGTAGTTTTCGGCCAGCTCCAGTGCATGGTGTACAGCGGCGCGGCTCTGGGGATAGGCCAGTAGCAAGGTTCCCAGCACCAGGTAGTCAGCCTGGAGAAAGAGCTGCTGCGGCAGTTGGGCAGCGGCGAGTTGGGCATCCGCAAACTCCCCCGGTGCACGCCCGCCGAACCCGGCAAAGGTCGGTTCGCCGCTGGGCGATCGCAATACATAGACCTGCCGCGTCGGTGCGGTCGCGTGGTATTGAATGCCGCTGCAATCGACGCCGCGCTGCTGGCAGAGGCTGAGCAAGTCAGCACCGAGGCGATCACGTCCCATCGCCCCAATGAAGGCGGCTGGTGTCCCCAGGCGAGCAAGCGCACAAGCCACATTCGCGGGGGCACCCCCAGGCTCGTAGCGCCAGTCCTGCACCGCCGCGACTGAGTCCCCCGGCTGCACCGCCAGACAATCGTAAAGAATTTCGCCGAGACAAATGACGCGCGAGTGAGTCACGACCCCTCCAGTCCAGAGGCAACCTTGGAGCTTATTGTGCCACTATCCCGTCGGGGGTGAGCGAAATTTCGCTGGCGATCGCGGCTGGCTCGCATCTATCGCTTGATGCTCCCAGTTTAGGCAGAGTGGCGATCGCCGGTCTCAGAGGACTCCGGTAACCTGCGACCTAGTGAGGATTCTGAGGGCCGGTCATCGGGGCAGCTCGTCATCGGCTTGCGACCGACGAGGAAATAGGTCTGCATCTCACCACGACCGCGCACCTGGATCGCGCCGCGCGGCTCAAACTCAAAGCGATCGCAGAGCAGCGCGTAAGTGACGTCGGTAACCTGGATCTTGCCGGGGAGACCCTGGGACTCCATGCGCGAGGCGACATTGACGGTATCGCCCCAGAGGTCGTAGCTAAACTTGCGGATGCCAATCACCCCCGCAATCACCGCCCCGGAGTGAATGCCAATGCGGATCGAAAAATTTTCACCCGTCTCGCGATTGAAGCGCTGAATCGCGGTTTGCATGGCGATCGCCATCGCGGCGATCGCCTGAGCATGATCGGCGCGTGGCTCCGGCAGACCCCCGACCACCATGTAAGCATCGCCGATCGTCTTGATCTTCTCCAACCCATAGGCCTCGCTGAGTTGGTCAAACTCCGAGAAAATCGCATTCAGCACCTGCACCAGCGCCGGGGGCGATAGGCGTGCTGACAGCCGTGTGAAGGCGACAATATCGGCAAAGAGCACGCTGACCGCCTCAAATTGTTCGGCGATCACGCTTTCGCCTTGTCGCAGCCGTTGGGCGATCGCGCTGGGGAGCGTGTTGAGCAGCAACCGCTCTGATTTTGCCTGTTCAATCTCGAGATCCTTGAGACTGCGGTGGAGCGAAATCTCAGCTAGCTCAAGCTGCACCAGCTTTTGTTCGGTTACAACATAGAGGTCGCGTAGGCGCTCAGTCATGCGGTTAAAGGCTTTCGCCAGAACCCCCACTTCGTCCTCGGTCAGCACCGGTGCAGTTTGTTGAAAATCACCCGCCGCTACCTTGATCGCCGCCGCCTTGATCGCCAGGATCGGCCGGGTAATCTGCTTCGCCAGCAGATAGACTGCGCCCGTGAGCAAGACAACCGAGGTGGCACCGACGAGAAAAATCCCACTCGCCAAGTGTCGCGCCGGTAGAAACGCCTCGCGCTGGTCAATTTCGACAAGCAACACCAACTCTAGCGGCTCGAGCCAGCGCGTGTAGCCGATGACCGGTTGACCGCCATAGTCAGCATAGAGCGCGCCGCCCTCGCTGCCAGCCAAGGTTTTGGCGATGCCGGGCGAATCAATGATTGGCGACTCGTCACCCTCAAAATGCATCCCGGCTACCAACTGACGACGGCGATTGACCAAGTAACTCTTGCCGCTCAGGCCGAGGCCATCGGGTTCATTGACGATCTGACTCAAACCTTCTGGGTGCACCTCAACCACGAGCACGCCGATCACCGTGTTGTCAGCATTGGTGAGCGGTTGTGAGATGGCCAGGGTAGATTGTGAACCGACAACGGCACGATTGCGCTCGACCGGCGTGATGCTAGGGGCGGCAAGACCTGCCTGGAAGTAGTGCTTATATTGGTACGATTTGCCCTCGTGGTGGGCGTGGCTGGCGAACAGTACCTGACCATCGCTGGCACGCAATAGCTTCAATTCGGCAATATTGGGATTGCTCGCGAGAATGGGCTGGAGGGCGCGGCGGATGTCGGTGTAGGCAACGTTGGGCGAGTCGCGGCGGGCCGGTTGCTGGGCTAGGGTGGCGAAGTGGGTATTGAGTGGCGGGAGCTGGGCGATCGCCGCGACATCAGCCTGTTGATCCTCGAGCCAGCGTTGTAGAGCCGCTTCTTTGAGCAGGGCGGTAACCCGCAGCCGGTCAAAAACCAGGCGCGTAATCACAACCCGCGCCCCCAAAAATGTCAGCAAACCGACCGTTCCAACCGTCAAGAGCGACAGCAACGAAAAGTAGGTGACGAGTCGAACTCGCAGACTTTTTGACCAAAACTTCATGGCACCTCAGAGCCAGTTCCAGGATCAGGCAGCGGTAGAGCCGCGATGGCTTGCCGGTCATCAAACCCAGCCACTCATGACTGCAAATCTGGTCGCTCCGCAACTGAGTCAGTGGCTCGCTTGTGACGCTGACTCCGAATTTTGACCCAGCGGTATGTGCGCTGTTGGGTTGGCGGTCGGGTCAAACAATCGGGAACCAATAACCCTTCGTCAGGGTAACAAACCCCTTGGGGATTGTCGATTTGCGGCGGTTGAGCCGCCTGCGTGGGCTGGAAACGGCGGTTCAGACTGCGTCCCAAAAAGTTCGGGATGAGGGCAATCTCCTCCAGCCCTGGCAGATGGATGATTAGGGCTGCCAGACCTTGAGCGTGTTGTCGCTGCTACCGCTGACCAAGATGCCATCGCCGGAGCCGTTGCGGTAGGCTTCGCGGGCAAAGGCCAAGGCAACCACTGCTGCCGAGTGACCGCTGAGGGCGACGAGGTCGCGGCCGGAGCTGAGTTCCCAGAGCTTGATCGAACTATCCCAACTGCCGCTCGCCATCAGGTTGCCGCCGGGACTGACAGCGATCGCACAGACGGCGCTGCCATGACCGTGCAGCGTCGCCGCCATCCGCCCGGTATCAACCCGCCAGAGCTTGATCGTGTTGTCATCGCTGCCGCTGATCAGGGTCTGGCTGTCGGCAAAGGTGAGGGCATTGACCGCCCCCATGTGACCGGTCAGGGTCAGGCGACACTCGCCGCTGTCGAGATCCCAGAGTTTGATCGTTTTGTCGTCGCTGCCACTGGCGAGCAGTTTGCCGTTGGGGCTGAAGGCAATCGTTTTGACACCGGTAAACCAGTCGGAGTGACCGCTGAGGACGCGCGACTCACCGCGATCGCTCAGCCGCCATAGACGCACGGTTTTATCGGCGCTGCCGCTGGCGAGGAATTGACCATCAGGGCTGAAGGCGAGGGACTTGATGCTGCTGGCGTGACCCACCAGGGCTTCCAGACGCTGACCGCTCGCCAGTTGCCAGAGCTGGATCGCTTTGTCATCGCCGCCGCTGGCGAGGAGCTTGCCGTCGGGGCTGATCGCTAGGGCGTCAATCCGGGTCGCCGTTGCTTGGTTAGGCTCGCCGAAGCGACGGATCACTTGCCCGTTGGTCAGTTGCCAGAGCTTGATCGTTTTGTCGTTGCCGCCGCTGACCAGCATCTGTCCATAGGCTTGCAGGGCCAGCGCATTGACACTGCCAGTATGCTCGTGGAGCGTCCGCGCGCAGTGCCAGGTTGCGGTCGGAGCGGGAGTGGTGGCTCGGTTCGGTAATGGTTGCGCGGGTACGGTGGTGGCTGGGGTGGCGATCGCCACTGGCAGCGTCGCACGACGTTCCACGGGGGTTGCGGGCATTGGCTCAGGGTGTCCGCCATTTTGCAGACGACCGAGGGCGGCACGCAGTTCGCGCAATTGCGTTGTGATCGCGGCGGGTTGTTGCTGCGCCAGGGCTTGCAACTGGTTGAGTTGGTCTTGTAGCGGCGCGAGGGCATTGGGCAATTGTGCGGCGATCGCCGCCGTCACATCCACTGACTCAGCCGTCGCTTGTGTTTGCAAGGGGGCGATCGCACCTCGCAACTGTGTGAGGGACTGGCGGAGGTCGGCGATTTGTTGTTCGGTCTCGGGGCTGACCTGATTCGCCAAGATTTCTAACTGCGCCAAGTGTTCCTTGATGCGCGCGAAGTAGGTCTCCACCTGGGCAAAGATCGCTTCCGTCGCCTGCTGCTGCATTTCCTTGAAGCTCCGCAGTTGCTGCTGCGTGCGGACATCCACTTCGGCGGTTTGCGCCTTGAGCTGCTCGACTTGTAAGCCGAGCGGATTGACGAGTTTTTGTAAGTGGGCGATCGCCGTCCGAAACTCCTCCGTCTCCGCCTCCAGGCGCGCTGTCAAGGCCTGGGCCGCCGTTTCAATCCCATCAATCTGCTCCTCAAGCGGCTCCACCAACTGATGGGATTGCGTCATCGCCAACCGCTGCTGCTCAGCTTCGACTTGGGCAACTCGCCGCCGCGTATTGTCAAGATTCAGGGCGAGCGTAATCGTCAGCGGGGCTGCCGCGTAGGCGATTTGCCTTGTCAGAGCCGCCGCCACTGTACCAGCGACTGACGCCGCTAAAAAGAGGTATTCCGAGATTTCGAGCCAATTCGATTTCCGTCGCTTCATGGCATCTGGGGGTGAGCGTGCCGCCTGCGACCATTATCAAAGATTTTTGAATCGCCGCCGCAGTCATTTGACCCATTATTGCGGCTTCGGGACGGCAAAACCAGGAGGGTTCCAGCGATAGTTGACACAGCCGTCCCAGTATCATCGCCATACAGCCCTGCTAATCCGACTGATGGCAGGGCGATCGCCCTCCGAAGTCGCCATCTCAAACCCCGCTCGCCGCCCAGTTGACCGTCACGGCGATCATTAGCTTAGCCGCTGCCAGCATCGACTGACCCAACCCGGCAGGCCTGGCACTCCCGGTACTCGCCGCCACCAGAACGTCGTAGTTGGCAGCTCTCGACCTCATCTCCCGTTCAGCACCACTACATGGCTTGACGGCGATCGCGCCACCAAGCCGCGATCTGGTCACGGCGGTTGATCAGATAGATGCTGACGAGGGTGAGTACCGTCCCCGACCACTGGATCGGGCTGAGGATTTCCGCCAAGAGCAAATTGCCAAACACCAGGGCAAACACGGGGGTCAGGAAGGTGAGCGCGGCAAAACTGGTGAGGTTGCCGCTGGCGGCGATGTAGAAAAAGACGGCGTAGGCGATCGCACTGCCAAACACGGTCGCATAGGTCAGCGCCAACCAGTCACCGCCGGTCAGATTCACCCATTGCTGCGACTCCCACAGGGCTGAAAAGGCCAGCAGCGGCACACCACTGAGGATCATGTGCCAGCCGGTTGCCACCACTGGATCGGCATGGCGGCTAACGAAGCGGATGCTGACCGTACCCAGCGCCATCGACAGTGCCGCCAGCAGCATCAATAACTCACCGCTGTCGGCGAGGCCCGCCCAACTCCAAACCGGCAGTGTCGGCGAACCGTGCAGCCAGTCCAACAGCCAGCCATCGGGTAAGCCGATGAGACTGATGCCAAGGACGCCGACCGCCAGACCCAGCCAACCCCAAAGCCCGATGACTTCGCCGAAGAGCCAACTTGAGAGGAGGGCGATCGCCAGCGGCTGCGAATCAATCATCACCGAACCCAGACCGGCACCCGTGCGCGCCAGCCCCTCGGCCAAGAAGCCCTGAAACATGAATCCATCCAGCAGGGCGAACAGAGTGATCCAGCCCCAAGCTCGCCAGCCGCGCGGCTGCGGCAGCTTCCAGAAGGCGGTTGCGATGAGGATTAACACGCCCGCTGGCAGCAAGCGGAAACTGGCGACAAAAAGTGGCGTGGTGTGGGCGATCGCGCCTTTCATCGCCACCATCGCCGTCCCCCAGAGGAAGAAGGGCGAGATCAGGACGAGGGGAGCGAACCAGCGAGAAGACAGGAGCGTGAGCGATTTAGCGGACATGAAACGCGGCGGGTTAATGCTGGCTTAACAATATTTAAACTTTACCGAAAATCTCATCAGGGCTGCCCACAGTTGGCCAAGTCAGCCGTGCAGCAATTGCAACGATTCGTCAAGCGTGCCCAGCGATCGTCTCTCCTGAAACCTAGAATGAGTCTCGATTATCGCCCCACGTCTCCATACTCGCCATCCCCATTTAAAATCATGAATTTAGGAATTTTCGCGGCCTTGATCTATGGTCTCCTCGCCCTAGTCGGCGGCATCGCGGGCTATGCCAAAGCGGGCAGCAAAGCCTCGCTGATCTCCGGCAGCATCAGCGGTCTGTTGCTGATGCTCGCGGCGCTCGCTGCTTGGCAGGGTCAAGCCTGGGGGTTAGGGTTGGCGATCGGCATCGCCGCCCTGCTCGTCGCCGTCTTCATCGCCCGCCTGGTGAAAACCCGCAAACTGATGCCCGCGAGTCTGATGATTGCCGGAGGTTTAGTCACTTTAGTCCTCGCGATTCCGGCGCTGTAACCGATGCCGCCGCGCAAGCGATTTGCTCAACACTGGCTCCGGAGCGAAGCAGTCCTAGCCGCGATCGTGGCGGCGGCCGACTTGCAACCGCGCGATCGCGTGCTGGAAATCGGCCCCGGTCGCGGCGCGCTCACCGAACGTCTGTTGTCCGAGGTGGCGGCATTGCTGGCGGTGGAAATTGATCGCGATCTCTGTCGGCAACTAGTGCGGCAATTTGGCGATCGCAACAACTTTTTACTGCTAGAAGGCGATATCCTCAAGCTCGAGCTCGCCACGCCACTGCACGACTTCCCACGCTTCCAAAATCCCAACAAGGTCGTCGCCAACATCCCGTACAATATCACCGGGCCAATTTTGCAACGGCTGCTCGGCACGATCGCGCAACCAGCAACCCCAGTCTATGACTTGATGGTGCTCTTGGTGCAACAAGAAATTGCCGATCGTCTCAGCGCGCAACCGAGCAACAAGGCATTCGGGGCGCTGTCAGTGCGGGTGCAATATCTCGCTACTTGTGAGCAGATTTGCTCAGTTCCAGCCAGTGCTTTTCAGCCGAAGCCGCAGGTGAATTCGGCGGTGATTCGCTTGCGGCCGCGATCGCTCGCCACACCGGCCCGCAACCCCCGCCAGCTCGAAAACTTGCTCAAACTCGGCTTCGGCAACCGCCGCAAAATGCTCCGCAACAATCTGAAAAGTCTCCTCACACCGGATGAACTCAGCCAGCATTTGATCGCTCTAGACGCCAATCCGCAGGCTCGCGCCGAAAACCTGAGCCTCGAGCAATGGATTGCCCTCAGCGATCGCCTCGACAGTCAGCCATTCGCAGTGAATTCCGCGCCAATTTCTGGGCAGAGCGAAGCAACATTGTGAACATTTTGACTAGTACAGGACGGCGGCAATGAGATGCCCATTCAAAATCCCCAAGATTCCCGTATTGCAGGCACTCAGAACTCAAAACTCAGAACTCAAAATTCCGCGTAGCGGTACTAGCCACTCTCGCAGTTTGAACCCATGAAGTCTTGCACGCTCATAGCACCCGCAAAAGTCAATTTTTACCTGGAAATTATTGGCGATCGCCCCGATGGCTTCCACGAGCTAGTGATGTTGATGCAGAGCATCGCTCTAGCAGATCGAGTCACGGTCACAGCGGTGGAGTCGCCAGGATTGCGGGTGCATTGCGAGCAGTTGCCCGGGCTGGCTGAGACCGAGAATCTGGCGTACAAAGCCGCCCAGTTGATGCAAACCGAATTTTCCGAGGCCGCCGCCCATCACGGCGGCCTCGAAATCACGATTGAGAAGGAAATCCCAGTGGCAGCCGGTCTCGCGGGCGGTTCTGGCAACGCAGCGGCAGTCTTGGTGGGACTGGATCTGCTCTGGGATTTAGGCCTGACCCAGCCGGAGTTACAGGTGCTGGCGGCGCGACTGGGGTCTGATGTGCCCTTTAGCTTGGTCGGGGGCACGGCGATCGCGACGGGGCGCGGCGAGCAGTTGGATGCGATCAAAACGCCACCGAATCTCTGGGTGGTGCTGGCAAAGTATGCCGATCTAGAAATTTCTACTGCCTGGGTTTATCAAACCTATCGTCAGCAATTTGCAGATACCTATGCCGATGCGCTTGATATGGCGAGCGGGCGGGCGGCACAGGTGCGTTCGGGCGCACTAGTCGCGGCCTTGCTAAGTGGCGATCGCCCCAGTATCGCCCGCAATCTCTACAACGACCTGGAAAAAGTTGTGCTGCCCTTCCTGCCGCAAGTTGCCGAGTTGCATCGCACGTTGCAAAATACGGAAGCTTTGGGGGCGCTGATGTCCGGTTCGGGGCCGACGGTATTCGCACTCTGCGAATCAGAGACGCAAGCGGTGCAAGTCGAGCAAGAATTGCACACCGCGATCACCGAGCCATCGTTGCGGAGTTGGGTGACGCCGCTGAGCGGTCATGGAATTCAGTTGGTAACAACAATTTAAGTTTTGTAAAGCAACAGTGGGCGTCGATTTTGTCCGGAAGCTTGTTAGGTTTAGGGTTATAGGCGGCATTTGACCGCAATTTTTCCTGACGAATTGGGCTTGCGAACCAGCAACCGCAAGCCAGAACCATGAAACAACGATTACAGCGAATCTGGCAACGCTGGCGACGGGGACGCTCTGAACCGCGCTGGCTCTGGGCGATCGCCAGTCTCGTGCTTGTCCTGGCGATCGCCTTGCCGGTCTGGAGCCAACAGCCAGTCAAGGTGCGCACCATGATGCAAGCCTTGGAAAAAGCCCAATGGCAATCGATGGAAGCCGCATTTGAGGCGGAGAATCCCGACATCGACCTGGAAATTATCGAGGCTCCTAATGATACGAATTTAGTTGAGGATCTCTATACATCTGCCTTCCTGCTCGGTGATTCGCCTTATGATTTGGTCTATCTCGATATTGTTTGGGTGCCAAAGTTTGCCGCGGCAGGTTGGTTGCTGGATCTGAGCGACCGCTTCCCGGAACCAGAACGCGATCCTTTTCTCGAAGGTGATGTTGATGGCGGCACCTACCAGGGAGGCCTCTATCGAATGCCTTTTCGCTCCGACGGCGGGATGCTCTACTACCGCACCGATATGCTCACAGAAGCGGGCTACGAGCCGCCAGAAACTTTTACAGAACTGATTGAAATTTCCCGCGATCTGCAAGCCCAGGACATCGCCGAATGGGGCTACATCTGGCAGGGGAAGCAGTACGAAGGACTATCCGCTATGTTTGTGGAAATCCTCGCAGGCTTCGGGGCATTCTGGGTTAATCCCGACACTTTGGAAGTCGGGCTAGACGCTCCCGAGGCGATCGCCGCCGTCGAATTCCTCCGCAGCACGATTGACGAGGGCATTTCGCCTCCGGGGGTCACCACCTACGCCGAGGAAGAGACCCGCCGCCTCTTCCAAGACGGCGAAACTGTCTTTCTCCGCAACTGGCCCTATGTCGCTAGCCTCGCCGCTGACTCCGAGATTGCCGGTCAGTTCGCGATCAAACCGATGGCGCATCTGCCCAACGAAGCCAGCGGCGCTTGCCAAGGGGGCTGGGGACTGGGGATTTCTGCCACCAGCCGCCATCCTGACGAGGCTTGGCGAGTCGCTGAATACATCAGCAGTGAGGCAGCACAGAAGGCGTTCATTCTCGAAACGGGCTACGTGCCCAGTCGGCGATCGCTCTTCACTGACCCCGACCTCGTGGCAAAGTACCCCTACTATCCCCAGCTCCTGGAAGTCGTCGAGAACTCGGTGCTGCGACCGCCAATCGCCCAGTACGCCCAGACCTCGGACATCTTGCAGCGTTACCTCAGTGCCGCCCTCACGGGCCGCATGACCCCAGAAGCCGCCATGCAAGCGGCTGCTCGCGAGACCCGGAGCATCCTCAACCGCGACTAGCAGGCAAGTCATTGCCAAGTCGCTCGTCTCGAAATTTAGAGTTCAGTTTTACAAAATCCTACCAGTCCCATGACACAAGCAAGCGATACGATTCGGCAGCGCCAGATCCGTCAAGGGTTGATCATGGTCGCCCCGGCGATCGCCATTCTCCTGCTCGTCTTCGCCTACCCGATCGGTCGCGCCTTCTGGCTCAGCCTATTCACACAAAACCTCGGCACCCAGCTCGAAGCGACCTTCTCAGGCCTGAGCAACTATCAACGGATTGTCGGCGACGGCCGCTTCTGGCTCACCCTCTGGAATACAACTGTTTTTACGAGCCTTAGTATTGTCACGGAGCTGATCATCGGCATGAGCTTCGCACTGATCCTCGACCAAGCCTTTCGCGGGCGCGGTCTGGTGCGGACGGCGGCGCTGCTGCCCTGGGCACTGCCCACGGCCGTTATGGGCCTCGCCTGGGCCTGGATCTTCAACGACCAATTCGGCATCGCCAACGATCTCCTGACCCGCCTCGGCCTGATCAGCACCAATATCACCTGGCTAGGCGACCCGACCCGTGCCATGCTGGCACTGATTTTTGCCGATGTCTGGAAGACGACCCCGTTCATTGCCATCTTGCTGCTCGCGGGTTTGCAATCGATCTCCGGTGACCTCTACGAAGCCCACGCGATCGATGGCGCATCGCCCTGGCAAAGCTTTTGGCAAATCACCCTGCCGCTGGTCGCCCCGCAGATGGTGATCGCGCTGCTTTTCCGCTTCGCTCAGGCCTTCGGTATCTTCGACTTGGTGCAAGTGATGACCGGCGGCGGCCCCGCCGGGGCGACTGAAACCGTGTCGATTTATATCTACGCCACGGTGCGGCGCTACCTCGACTTCGGCTATGGGGCGGCGTTGGTGGTGGTGACCTTTTTGTTGCTGATCTTGGCGGTGGCGATCGCCGCCTACTTTCTATCAAGAACGCGCTTAAATGTAACCGGAGAACGCTAAATCATGACCGTTGCCCAATCCCCCGAACAATCTGCATCAGGTCTGCAAATTAACTGGCAGCGCCTAGCGCTGTGGATCGGTGTCTTGGCGATGGTGCTGTTCTGCTTGGCTCCCGCACTGTGGCAGCTCCTGACTTCTTTCAAAGTCAATGAAGCAATCACCGCTATCCCCAACGTCTACTTCCCGAGTCCCAGCCAACTGACGCTCGATCACTACCTCAGCCTCGGCTGGATTTTTTGGCGCTACATCGCCAACAGTGCGATCGTTTCGCTACTGTCCACTGTCGTCTGTTTAGCCACTGGTGCGCCTGCTGCCTATGCGCTCGCCCGCCTGAGAATTCCCGGTGAACGCATCATTTTAGTCTGCGTGTTGATTGTTAGCCTCTTTCCTTATGTACTCCTCTTTTTGGGACTCTTAGAAGTGGTGAGATTATTCGGCTTGGGGAATAATTACCTCGCCCTGATCGTGCCCTATACGGGCATCAATTTACCGTTGACGATTCTGGTACTCCGTAGCTTTTTTCAGAAGCTCCCCCAGGATCTCGAAGACTCGGCAAAAGTGGATGGTTATACGACTGCCCAAATGCTCTGGCAGATTGTCCTGCCCCTGACGATTCCTGCCTTGGTCACGACGGGAATCCTTACCTTCATCTTTGCCTGGAATGAGTTTATTTTTGCCCTCACCTTTATCACCCGCGACACGATGAAAACGATTCCGGTTGCCGTGGCGCAGATCGGCGGTGCCTCGATCTACGAAGTCCCCTACGGCCCCATTGCCGCGGCGACCGTTTTGGGTACATTACCGTTGATTTTGCTGGTGCTCTGCTTCCAGCGGCGGATCGTGCAGGGGATTACGGCTGGGGCGGTCAAAGGCTAGTGGCGCTGCGCGGAGTTTTGAGTGGTGAGTTTTGAGTAATGAGTTTTGATCCCAAAAATGCAATAGATCGTAGGGGCGGTTTCAAACCTGCCCGCAATGCCCATAATCTGGGCACGACCGAAAAAAACGCCAATCCAATTTATTCCATAAACACGGTTTAGAAAAACACTATGTCTACTCTCCAGCTCAAAAGTCTACGCAAACAATTTGCGCCTGATGTGATTCCGGTCAAGGATGTCAACTTGACGGTTGAGGATGGCGAATTTTTGACTCTGCTCGGCCCGTCGGGCTGTGGCAAATCGACGCTGTTGCGTTTGATTGCCGGACTCGAGCAGCCCACTGCTGGCGAAGTTCGACTCGGCGACCAGAATCTGAATCGCGTCGCGCCGGGCGATCGCAACATGGCGATGGTGTTCCAGAGCTACGCCCTCTATCCTCACATGACCGTTGCGGAGAATATCGCCACGGCACTGAAGCTCCGCGATGTTCCGAAAGCGGAAATCCAACAGCGAGTCGGCAGTGTCTCGGAAAAGCTGGCGATCACGCACCTGCGCGATCGCAAACCCAGCAAACTCTCCGGCGGTCAGCGGCAACGGGTCGCTCTAGCTCGTGCCCTGGTGCGGGAACCAGCGGTCTTTTTGCTGGATGAGCCGCTGAGCAACCTGGACGCGCTACTACGCGAGCAGGTGCGCGAGGACTTGAAGCAATTGTTTGAAGAACAACAGAAGCCAGTCGTCTATGTCACCCACGACCAGACTGAGGCAATGACCCTCTCAAGCAAGGTGGCGGTGCTCCTAGATGGTGTCGTACAGCAATTGGCTGAGCCGAGCTTGATCTACACCCAGCCCGCCAATCGCTTTGTTGCCAGCTTCGTCGGTAGCCCGCAGATGAATCTGCTGACGCTGAAGTGCGAGGGCGATCGCGCCCAGCTCGGCCCCGTTGGCTTACCCCTACCGACCGGCATTGGCTCACCCTCGACTGTGATCTTCGGCCTCCGTCCTGAAGCGATCCGGCTAGCGCAAGCGGGGGACAGCCTCAAGATACCGGGTCAAGTCTTCCTGGTCGAAAACTTTGGACGTGAGCAACTGCTGAGCGTCCGGGTGGAGAATTCTGACCTGAAGCTGCGGGCATTGATCCCGCCGGATCAGCACTGGGAGCGCGATCGCCTCGAGCTAACCTGGACGCCGGAACAGAGCCACTGGTTTGATCCGCAGAATGAACAGCGCCTCGAAACGAGCAGTGCAGCACAACCCGCTCATTCAAGTCTTTAGAACCCTGGTCGCTGAGCCGAGGATGGCGGGTGCGCCCTGCCGAACTGTCAGGTACATTGAAATTCATCCTTCTGACTTCTGATTGCGGCCCTTTGACTTCACTTGGGTTTATAGATGCGACCAAGGCGACGGTCGGTCTGAATCTCAACCACCAAGTTGGTGAGCAGGGAATTCTGCGTCAGCGGCGTGATGAATAGCTCGGGATGCAGTGCTTTCCAAAAATATTCCACAAAGGCATCAAGCTCCGCGTCGCTCATGCCACTCCGGCCCTGAGCGATCGCCCAGTGTTCCGCTTGCAGCCGCCATGGCTTGCTGAGGCGATAGTCACACAATTGCAAAACGGCGAGGCGATCGAGGCGATGCCAGAGCGGCACATACTCCAGCAAGCGTTCGTTGCAGTCGCGCGCAAAAGCTCGATCCGCGTCGCTGACAATCGGGTCAGGGGCTTGGTCAAAGACCCGCTCATCCATAACCGGCCGCACGCCGACGAACCAACCCTCAAACAGCACCACATCCACCGAATCGACAATCTCCGGCTGTGCCTTGTCCCCAGACCCACCGCAAGCGGATTTATTGAAGCGGGGCATGATCGCGGGTTTGCGGCGATGGGCTTGACGGAGATTGTCCAACAATTCGATGCCGATGGCGACATCGTGGGTTCCCGGCGGCCCGCGCCAGCGCAGACGTGGATCAGTCTGCTGGAGCCGTTGGCGCTCGACATAAGACTTGTAGAGGTCGTCGAGGGAAAAATTGACGCTGCGATCGCCCAGCGCTTCCAAAATATAGGACAGCACCGTCGCCAGGGTTGTTTTACCTGTTCCCTGGCCGCCCAAAATTCCCTGAACCACTGGGCGGCCGAGTTGCTCTCGCTCCGCCACCAGCTCGAGGGCCAGCGGCAACCAAAACCGCCAAAGGGTCAACAGCAGACTATCGGTGTCATGCAGCCCGAACTGGTTCCCACAGAGTTCGAGAATGTCAGCGCATAGATTTTGAAAATGTTGCGATCGCACTGCTAACTGTTCACGACCATTCACGGCTGTCAACCCAAAAGCCACCGCATCAGACTGCGACAACTCAAAAGCGAGCAACGACTCATACTCCTCTGCTGTCGGTGCGGCCCCGGCTGCCCAGCACTGTAGGATTGCTAATCTCGGCTCCAACTCAGATACCGCACTCATTGGCTTCTGCTCCCAGTCTTGCCTAGCCTTGCATTGTACGGTCTGAGGCTGCCCACGCGCTTCAGGAATTCAACTTGAATGCCTCGAGAAATAAGCCGTAAGTAGTGCCAATCTTGAGCGCATTCAGCACATCCAATGTGAATGTTCGCTGCATCGCCATTTCTCCCCGCAGCAAGCGCCGACTGCCATAGATGAAGCGACTCACGGCTTCGCAGGCGAGTAGCACCACTGCCGCCGCTGTCACGTCCCAGATTGTTGCCTGACCGGTCGCGCTCGGAATCGCACTAGCCAGAAAAAAGCCCGCTAGCAAGCCAATGATAATCAACGACAGCCGCCGCCAGGGATTGGTGATGAGGTTTTGGAGAGTGGCGATCGCACCGCTTGTGAGGCTATTCAGCCGTGTATTCTGCATAGGTCTAAGTAACGAAAAACGCTCAAGCCATGACCCCAGTGTGGCACTGAACGCTAATCGTGAACCAAACGCATATCAAAATACGAGCCTTGGTTGGTGAGGATTCCGATCCCCCTCCACAAGGGAGCAGAGGGGGATTTTTTAGCTGCTGTACGCCTTTTCAGACGGTGCGATCGCCCGCAGGGAGGTTTGTGGGGTGATCAGCATCTATTAACGTCAGCGATCGCTAACCAACGGGCTGTAACTGGCGATCGCCGACCGCTAGCGACTGCATGACAACCTTGCCGTCATCATCGACATCGATCGTGATCGTCTGACCGGCTTCAGTCTCGCCAGCGAGGATCGCTTCTGCTAAACGATCTTCAAGTAGACGAGCGATCGCTCGGCGCAGTGGTCGCGCGCCATATTGGCGGTCGTAACCCTGGCTGACTACTAGCTCCTTGAAGGCAACTCCGATCTCGAGCTGGAGATTACGGTCATGGGCGAGGCGATCGCACACTTCGTCCAGCATCAACTCCGCGATCGCCGCTACTTCTACCTGGCTCAACTGCCGGAAGACGATGATCTCATCAACGCGATTGAGAAACTCTGGTCGGAAGTGCTGCTTGAGATCGTCCTGTACCTGAGCTTGCAAGCGCTGGTATTGAACATCCGTGGCTGAGTCCAGCTCGAAGCCAAGACCATGCCCTCCTTTGGCGATCGCCCGCGAGCCAAGATTCGAGGTCATCACGATCAGCGTATTGCTGAAATTGACCTGTCGCCCCTGACCGTCAGTCAAGCGACCGTCATCGAGTAGTTGCAGCAGCAGATTGAAGACATCCGGGTGAGCCTTTTCGATTTCGTCGAAGAGAATGACAGCATAGGGTCGGCGGCGTACCGCTTCTGTCAACTGACCGCCCTCGTCGTAGCCGATATAGCCCGGCGGCGAGCCGATCAGCTTCGCGACCGACTGCGGCTCCATAAACTCGGACATATCCAGCCGGATCAGTGCCTCCTCGGAGCCGAAGAGATGGGCAGCGAGTGCTTTGGTCAATTCCGTCTTGCCCACACCGGTCGGGCCGGAGAAAATGAAGCTCGCCAGCGGTCGTTGGGGGTCGTGTAAGCCGACACGGGTACGGCGTACAGCCCGCGCCACAGCCCGCACAGCCTCTTCCTGTCCGACTAGGCGCTCGTGCAGTTGTGCTTCTAAATGCAGCAGCAACTCAGATTCGGGCTGGGTGAGCTTTGTCACCGGCACGCCTGTCCAACTGGCGACGATCTGGGCGACTTCTTCGGTTGTGACGGTGGGTTCTGTGCCGCTGGTCGCAACCGTTGTCACCTCAGTCTCCAGACCAGGATGCTTCTGGTGCAGTGAGTGCCGCACCCGCACGCGCGAACCGGCTTCGTCAATCAGATCGATCGCCTTGTCCGGGAGCTGGCGGTCAGGGATGTATTGCTGCGAAAGCTTGGCAGCGGCTTCCAGAGCAGCGTCAGTAATGGTGACGCGGTGATGCTCAGCATAGCGCGATCGCAGCCCGCGCAGGATGGCGATCGTCTCAGCCACCGTCGGCTCATCGACGAGGACAGTCTGAAAGCGGCGCTCCAGAGCGGCATCAGCTTCGATGTGCTGGCGGTATTCGTCCAGGGTCGTCGTGCCCAGACATTGCAGTTCGCCCCGCGCCAGTGCTGGTTTGAGCAGATTCGCAGCATCGACATTGCCGCCCAGTGCCCCAGCCCCTACCAGTGTATGAATTTCATCAATCACCAGGATGATGTTGCCGGCCTGACGCACTTCCTCGACGACCGCTTTCAAGCGTTCCTCAAATTCGCCCCGGAAGCGGCTTCCTGCTAGGAGTGCCCCCATGTCAAGGCTGATGACCTGGCGATCGCGCATTGGTTCTGGGACATCACCAGCGACGATGCGTTGGGCGAGGCCTTCGGCGATCGCGCTTTTACCAACGCCGGGTTCACCGATCAGCACGGGGTTGTTTTTGGTGCGGCGACCGAGGATCTGTAGCACGCGCTGGACTTCAAGATCGCGGCCAATGGTCGGATCAAGTTCGCGGCGCGCTGCTTTTTCGGTCAGGTTAGTGCTGAACTCGGCGAGGCGCGGGCGACGGTTGCCAAGACCACCGCCAAAGGGCGATCGCCCTTCTGGGTTGGCACCGGTCATCGCCACCGCCGCAAAATCGGTCTCGAGGTCGGTCTCAGTCTCGCTGAGGTGTTGCAGTAGCTCGGTGCGTAGCTCAGCGAGATCAACGCCAAACTGATCCAGGATTTTGGCGGCGACGCTGTCTTGTTTTTGGGTGATCGCCAGCAGCAAATGTTCAGGATTGATATAAGCGTGTCCGCACTGACGGGCTTCGCTGAAGGCTTGCTCGAAGATTTGCTTCGCCTTGGGGGTGAAGGGAATGTTGGTAACGGCGAGACCCGGCCCGCGGCCGACCCATTCGTCGATGACAGCGCGTGTTGCTTCTAGGGTCAAGCCAGCTGCTTGGAGAAGCTGGGCCGCGACCGTCTGCTCTGTGCCCAGCAGACCCAAGAGGAGTTGCTCGGTGCCGACGAGGTTATGACCAGAGCGGCGTGCTTCCTCTTGGGCGCGCATGACAGCGGCGATCGCGGTATCGACAAAATACTCAAACATAGCGGAGAAAAGAGCGCTGTGGGTATGCTGTTGACTTCTGTCCTCACCTTAACGATTCAGGATGGGCGGCGCGCAGTCAGGATAACCGTAATGCTGAAGCAACGCGGGCAAATCGCGGCGAGCGGCGATCGCTATCACCTTCAGTTGGTGTCGGTCGTGGGCGCGGAAAGGCGATACCCCTCACGAGGATTTCCGCATCGGTTCACAGCGATCACGGATAGAGATCGGCGCGGTTTTCTGGGGATCCACGGATGATAGTAGGCAACAAAGCAACGCCGACATTTACCGCTAGGACACCCGGAAACTATGATGGCTAACTTCGACCACACCCCCCCTGAGCGCAATCACCTCGTTAAACTCGCCCCAAAGGACAGCAACCGCGCCCTGTCTCGCTTGTTCAAGAACGAACTCCATCCCCGCCGCATCGTAGTGATCAAAACGCGCTACACCCAAGGCACCTTTCGGCTGCTGCTGGAGTCGGTGGAGCGCGTTGAGCCAGACGAAATCTTCCAGCACCTCCGCAGCGTGCTCAGCAAGGCGAATATCAAGTCCATCAAGCGTTTGAAGGTCTACACTCGGCGCATCGGCTGTGAGCAGGTGGAGTGGATTCGTGTCCTTGACCTACGGGCACAAAATCAACTCCAACTCATCGAATCGCCGCAAGCGATCGAAGCGATCAATTTTCTCAAGAAGGTTGAATTTCCGTCCCGCAAAGCTACGGTGCCTTGCTAATCACGCGTTTATTTCGCCGCTCGCTTGTGAGCCAGCAGACTTGAGCGTGAATCTCGAAGCAACACATCAGAATTTCTGTGCCGCGATCGCACCGATGCAAACAATAGCTTGAATCGCTCAGATTGTCTCGCAGCGCCGCCGATCGACTCCGGCCATAGAGTGTGGCTTCACTCAAGCACCACTATTTCACAAGCACCACTATTTCACTCGACAAAGATAGTAAAGCCAGAGATCAGTGTTGGTGGTTAGCTCGTCGGCTGTGAGCCGTCGCCCGGTCTGCCAAGCATAAACCTCAGTATCAGTGAAGTAGGGTTCTAGCTGTTGGAGCTGAGCCGTGGGGCGGATGTAGTAGGTTTGGAGACGGAAATTGTGAGATTCATCCCTGACGATGGCATATTCTGCCGTGCTTAGCTTTTGGTGAGATAGTGTTGGGTTGCAGAGCCACAAAAGCGTGGTCATGACGAGATTGACATAGGTGTTGAGGGGATTGAGGCGGAGCTGTTGTCGGTAGTCGAAGGTGCTGGCGATGCCCTGGAGATTGTGACTGGAAAAATAGAAGTAACCGCCGGGTTTGCTGACGCGATGGATGGTTTGCAAAATTTGTTGGCGATCGCCATGAGAAACATAATCCAGACCATTGAAGCTGAACAAAATAAAGTCAAAGTGGTTGTCAGCAAACCGGGTCAAGGTGCGAGCATCGCCAATTTCGAGCGAGACCGAGAGAGCCGCGTGGGGAAACCGTCGCTGACAAGCGGCAATCATTGCCGCCGAATAGTCAATGCCAACATATTCCTGCGCCAAGCGGGCAAAGTGCTGGGTTGTGCGCCCGCCGCCTACCCCGATGTCGAGCATTTTCAGCTGAGGCAAGGTGTCGCGAAAGCGCTCAAGAATGACCTGCTCGGCGGGCTGGAGTTGCTTCAGTTGCTGATAGTGCCGCACGATGCCGGGTGCGGTGTAAACACTTTGATTGTGATTGCTCATGGCGATCGCCAAGGGTCGGTCAGGCGTCATCGAGGTGAACATTAAGGCTTCATCGAACCGCATCATCAACAATCTGATGATTATCGTGGAATATGGTAGCGCGACGGATTTCGACGGGCAGATTTACTACCTACCGCTTTAAAATCTACTGGACGAATTTTTGCTCAAATTTCAGTGACTTCAACGGGGAGCGTCCCAGACTGGCAGTCTGGTGCTTTTATGGAACAGGCTTTGCCAACACCCTAAATTCTTTGGAGGTGATAGTAGCAACCGGCTCGAAACACAATCCGGCGGCGTGGCATACTAGTCGGCATCTTATTTGTTTGCATGTCCCGATGTCTTCGCCGCCTGTGAGGCAGTAACTATGGCGAACCGATGAAGCCATCGTCTGCAAGCTTGACGACCATTAGTAAACGCGGCTGAGTTGATAATCCGTGAGATCCGCCAAAACCTGGCGACAGTGCGAAGGCTTGAGGCGAGTGAGTTGGCTCCGGGCCAACTTGGCGTGGGTAGCCGCCAGATCACGGGCCCGTTGGATACCATTGCTCGCCTTGATCAGGGCAAGAGCCTTTTCGAGGTCGTCAGTCTGGGAGAATTCCCGCTCAATCAGGGGGCGCAGTGCCGGTTGCTCTTCCAAGGCATACAAGGCGGGAGCGGTCAGGTTACCGCTGGCTAAGTCCGATCCGGCTGGCTTGCCCAACACTTCGCTGGAGGCGGTGAAGTCGAGAATGTCGTCCACAATCTGGAAGGCTAAGCCAAAATGGCGGCCATAATTGTACAGATCCTCAGCCAGCTCTGGGCTGACCCCGCTGAGGACGCCAGCCGCTTTGGCACTGTTGGCAATGAGCGAGGCTGTTTTGTAATAGCTCTTCTCTAGATAAGCCGCCATCGACAAGCTCGGATCGAAGGCATTCAGCCCTTGGCGGATCTCACCTTCCGCGAAGTCGCGAATGACTTCCGAGAGCAGTTTGACCACCGTTAGGTTGTCGAGATTTGCCAAATACCAGGACGACTGCGCAAAGAGGAAGTCACCGGCTAGTACCGCGATGCGGTTGCCAAATAAGCTGTTGACGGTCGCGACGCTGCGTCTGACTTCGGACTCGTCTACAACGTCATCGTGAACTAAGCTAGCCGTATGAATCATCTCGGCAATCTCAGCGAGACGACGGTGGCGTGGCGTGATGTCTTGGTCGAGCATCGTGCCGCGTGAGACCAGGAGCACGATCGCCGGGCGCAAGCGCTTCCCGCCAGCTCCGAAGAGGTGTTCGGCGGCGGCACTCAGAATCGGATGGCGAGCACCAATCAACTGTCGCAGATTACTCGCGAGCAAGTCGAGGTCGGCATCAATGGGAGCGAAAAGTGAAGTTACTGAGGTCATCGGTGAGTCCAGCAGGACGCGATGGTTAAGAAAGTTTACATATACTTTAATTTATTTTAAGTCAACGGTTGAGGGTTGAGGGACTGTTTCGCCAAATTGCTGTCTACCCGGCTGGGATCAACCGAACCGTGACTGTAAATGCCGGTGAATAAACTCGATCACAACCTTCCGGCCGCAGGAATCCTGTGTTAATCTTTAATTAAGGGTAGCCAAAATCTTCGGGTGCGGTTTGCACGTGAGATGAGGCTGTAAAGATGAGGTTTTCTCTCGCCCAACATCAATCCAGAATGCTTCGGAATGATTGCGATCTCCGATGGTTCTCGTCAGCTTTTGGTTTGATGTTTTGAGTGCAGTGCTCAAATTGCTTTGGCTGCGAGTCTGCCGGTTTGACTCCTTGTTGCCATTAGCGTGCTGCTCGTGTTGCAAGGCTGATGCTTGCGACCTGCTCCTAGCACTCTGCGTCTCGACGTGCAGAAGCTCGGAGAGGTTTTGTGTTGCCTAGTTGCGGGCGGTAGGTGAAGGGGCAATTTTTGAACCTTGGGCATCTAGAACAGTATTGCTGGATTGCTCTGGATCGTCTGCCTCTGGCTGGTGTTGCTCTTGGTGCTGGCTCGCAAAACTGAATTTTAGCTTGTTGTCCACTCTATGTCCCTGGGAGGTGCGTGCTGATGGTTGTCCTGTTCCTAGCAGCGGGCTATCTCTTGCTGGTTTACGCGCTGCTTGCGTTCGCTGAGCGAACCTCGAAGGTGACTCGCACTTCGCGCTGATTACGGCTTGTGTGATCGCCCGCATGTTTAATCTTGCTTTGAGTTAAAGCCCTGAAAATCGATATTGCGACGCTGTTTGGAGTCTCCAGGCAGCGTTTTTTTGTGCTTAGTCTGGTAGCTCTAAGTAAGCGGGGGCGATCGCCGGGAGCCGTACTGTCTCTACGGTGACGGCTCGTCCTAACCATTGCTGGGCGAATTGGGCAAAGGTCTGGGGGTCGCCACTGACCCCAAAGCGATCAGGAAGTGGAGGTTTGGTATTCTTGAGACCGAGGAGTTCTAGCTCTCGCTCCGCTGCCGTGACAACTGACTGGGCTGGGTCAATGAGCCGTACCGTTGCGGGCAGGAGCGATCGCAGAACCCGCGCGAGATGAGGATAGTGGGTGCAGCCATAGACCAGCGTGTCAATCCGTTGAGCGAGCAGGGGTTGTAGATAGCGCTGGGCGACCTGGCGGGTGTAGGGGTCATGAACCCGGTTTTGCTCGATCAGGGGCACAAATTCGGGGCAACCGACTTGCCAAACGGCCACGTGGGGAGCGATTTCATGGATCGCCTGCCGATAGGCATCGCTGGCAGCCGTAGCCGGGGTGGCGAGCACGCCAATCCGACAACCCTGCTGTACGGCCGCCCGCGCTCCGGGCAAGATCACTCCCAAGCAAGGCAGGGCGAACTCGCGGCGGGCAATGTTCAGGGCTAGGGCGGAGCTGGTGTTGCAGGCGAAGATCGCCATCTTCACGCCTTCCCCCTGCATCCAAGTCAGAATCTCGCGGACAAATTGCAGAATTTCTGACGCGGAGCGATCACCATAGGGCAGACGAGCTGTGTCGCCAAAATAAAGGATGGACTCTTGGGGGAGGCGACGGCGCAGCTCGCGCCAAACCGTCAAGCCACCAACCCCACTATCGAATACACCAATTCGCAGGCGCTGCAATTTGTTCATAGAGCATTAGGACAGATGGAGCCAATAATCAGCCGCTCGGAGTTCCAGAGTGTCTAGACGAGCGATCTGCAGACCGGTTATAGGCGTCGCCATTGGATGTATTCCAAGATGCCTCGGGCGATCGCCTCGGCCATCTGGCTCCGGAATGCTGCTGTCCGTAAGCGGGGAGCATCGTCGCGCCCGGTGACGAAGCCGACTTCGACGAGTGCCGAGGGCATGGCTGTATAACGCAAGACATAGAAGCGCGCCCGCTTGACGCCGCGATTGCGTATGCTGATGCTGCGGAGAATGCTGCCTTGAATCGCTTGCGCCAGTTGGCGACCCGATGAGTAATAGTACGTTTCCACGCCGTTGACATCCGGACGGCTGAGGCTGATCGCGTTGGCGTGGATGCTGACGAAAATTTGTGATCGCGCCCGGTTCGCCATCTGGGCACGGCCCGCCAGCGTCACATAGCGATCATCTACCCGCGTCATCTGCACCTGCACCCCCTGGCGCTGGAGAATGCTAGCGACCTCGCGTGAGATCGGCAAGATGACATCCTTCTCACGCAAGCCGCCAATGCCGATCGCACCGGGGTCGCGGCCGCCGTGTCCGGGGTCGATGGTCACGAGGACACGGCTGTTAGTGACGCGCGGCAGCGGGCCGAGTTGTGTGGGGCTGGCGGGGGGGCAGCGGCTGACGGGGGGGCAGTGGCTGACGCGGGAGGGGTTGACGGGGAGGCGCTTGAGCCACGGACTGGCGACGAAACTGGAGGGCGACCAGATTGGGGCGCGGCTGGTTCACTGAGCCGATCTCAATACCGTCGGCGGTTTGCACCATCAAGATGACGGTGCGTTCGTCTTGCTGGCGGACATTGAGCTGAGAGATGGGGCTGTTGGCCTCGAGTTGCGGCCCGCGAAAACCATCGGCGAGTCGGGCATTGGGAATGACGATTTGATAGACACCGTTTTGGTTGCGACGATTTGTCGCCTGACTGAGGGGACGATCCGCAACGACCAGCAGTTGGTTGCCCAGACCCATACGGATCGACTCGATTTCAGCGAGGTTGCGGCGCTCGTCGGCGAGTTGTAGGGGGGCAGTGACTGTTGTCGGTGCGGTCGCGTCGGGATGGGGAGGTTTGACTGAATGAGTAGGGTTCTGAGGGCTAGACGTTGCCAATGTCGGTGCGGTTGCGGCGGGCGGTGCTGGCGGCATGGTCACGGCCAAGGCTGCTGCTGTCGGTACGATGGCAACACCGCGATCGCTGATCGCCGCTTCCCAGTCCGGATTCTCACCGGTGAGATCGAGGACGATCCGCGCGCGCGGCGGCGTCATACTGAGCTGACTAAAGGTGGCACGCTGGACGCCGTAGCGATTGACTGCCAGGCTTTGAGCGGCTTGTAGCGATGTTGGCAGAGTCACGCCCGTGAGATCGAGATCGAGGGAGCGACCATCCCGACTCCGGGCGATCGCCACGCGCGAGTTTTCCTGTTCCGCCAAGCGGACAAAGAAGCCATTGCGGGTGATTTGGAAGCCGCTCACCTCGGTTACATCCGCTGTTGTGGCTGCGGCGGCCGTGCCGGGAGTGGGCGCAGCCTCAGCTTGAGCGAGGGGTGAATCTTCTTGGATGCGAAGATTGTCATATTCAGATTGATTCAGAGGAGCAGCCCCGGCTGTGGGCGCGATGGGCCACTGCACCGCCCATTGGTTGGGCGCGAGTGTTTGCCATTCCACAGTCTCTGGGGCGATTGCCTCACCCGCTCGCAGCGCCAGCGTCAGGCGGGCAAACCCAGGGCTGAGCTGCTGTGCTTCGACACGGGCGATCGCGCCGGTCTCAGCCGTCGCCGGTGCAATCGTGGCTAGCTCGACCTCGGGCAGATCGAGTACAAGCTGCCCGCTCTCAGCACGGAGCAAGACCTCGGGCGGCTCGGCCAGCGGCGGCTCGGCATCAGCCGTCAGCACCAAGCGCTGGTGAGCCGCTTCAAGTTGCCACATGAGTCGTTCAGCGGCGGCGGGGTTTGCCCAGAGCAGCGCGCCCAGCAAACCAAGCCATAGCGAGTAGTTTCGCAAAATACCTCGTTCCTCCAATGCTGCGATCGCCGGGCACCAGGGTCAGCCCATTTTCACCGCCAGCAACAGCAGCAAGCTGCATGAGCCAGCTTGCTGAACTTGCCTCGTTGAAAAATAGCATGACTTTGCCGCAAATGGGGGGCATCCGCCCACCGCCCCCAGCGTCAGGACGATGACTCTGACTCTGGACTCTGGCTCACCGAAGTCTCTAAGGACGGCTCCGCCTCACTGGCGTCATCATTCCCGAAGGCGAGACGCAAGAACGGCGGGGCGAGAAAAGTGGTGAAGATGACCATCATCACAATCGCGGCTTCGGTGGCTTCCGAGAGCGCGCCGCTGGCGGAGCCAACCCCGGCAAACACCAGGCCGACCTCGCCGCGTGGAATCATGCCGACGCCAATGGCGAGTTTGTTCAGCCCTGGCTGTCCGAAGACAGTAAAGCCTGTGACTAGTTTCCCGATGATCGCGACCACGATCAGGAAAACGGCGACAATCAAGCCCTCGCGGTTGCTGGGAACGGCGGGGTTGAGCACGCTGAGGTCTGTTTTTGCACCGACCCCAACGAAGAAGACGGGCACAAGAATGTCAGCCACCGGCAAAATCTGCTCCTCTAACTCTTGGCGTTTTTCCGTTTCTGCCAGCACGAGGCCAGCCGCAAAGGCTCCTAAAATCGCCTCGAGCTGGATCGCAGTGGCGATGTAGGACAGCACAAAGCCAAAGGTCAGCGCTACCAGCAAGAGCTGACCACGCGTTTTCATCTCATTTACCAGGCCGACGAACAACGGCTGCAAAAAGCGGCCAAGCAGGATCGTGCCAATTAAGAAAACGCCCGCGCTGATGCTCAAGTAAACGATATTGAGGATTTGAATCTCGCCGGTCTTGACCAGGCTGGCGACGACGGCGAGCACGATGATGCCTAGGACATCATCCAGCACCGCCGCGCCGATGATAATTTGCCCTTCCTTGGCGCTGAGGCGACCGAGTTCAGCGAGTACCTTGGCGGTGATGCCAATACTGGTCGCTGTCAGTGCGGCACCGGCAAAGATGGCGGGGACGGCGGGAATCCCGAAGAGATACACCAGACCCACTGTGCCGCCGACGAAGGGAACGACGACACCGACGACCGCGACTACGGCGGCTTGGGGGCCGACGCGAATCAGTTCTTGCAAGTCGGACTCGAGACCAATCTCGAAGAGCAAGATCACGACACCCAGTTCCGAGAGGACTGAGATCACCTCGCTTTGGCTGGCAAAGATCGAGCTGGCCGCGGCCGGATCGAGGCTGGTCGTGAGTTCGAGGAGTTTCATGAGCAGTGAGTCACTGGCGATCGCCCCACTTTCTGGAAAGACCAGGATATGCAGAGCCGAAATGCCAATGACCACCCCGCCGACCAGTTCACCCAAGACAGGGGGCAGGTTGATGCGCGCACAAATTTCGCCGCCGACTTTGCTGGCGATGTAGACGAAGACCAAACTGAGGAGAACGCTAGCCAAAATCAGCGAGCCTTCTTCAGCTTTTGAGACACTAGACTCGGCCTCGGCAGCCGCTAACAGGGGGGACACCAACGGCCAGGCCGGGACAGCCGCCACCCAGCTTGTCCAAATTGAGGGAGCGAGCGTAAATTCAGCAAAAATCATTGGTTTTTCATTGCGGTCAAAGTCGCCATGCCATTCTCACCCGACTTTCGCAGCCGCTTGCTGCTAGACGAGATACAACTGGTCTACGAAATGCGGGCAAACATAAGTTGCCACCATAGCAATTTGGGGTCAATGGCTGCGCCGACCCTAGGGTATAGCTCTGGCGATCGCCCACAAATTTCTGGCGCGAACGCCATTATCCTGATGTGCCGTGATTATGCCTGTCTGATGAACTGGAGTGCAAACGCTTCATTCATTTTGCTAAGCGACAATACTGATGACCCATCCTTCCCTATTCGCGGTTGGCTTGCTGGCGACCGGGCCGCTATCCGCCCCGCCGCCGCCGCCCCTCACCCCGCCCGTCTGGTGGCAGCGGGCGATCGCGGCGCTGCAAACGGCGACTGAGCGCTCCCTATCCCAGTCAGCCACTCCGACCGGAATGATCGTCCGCGAACCCAGCGTTGAATTTGCGCGTGCCGAGCCAATCGCTCCGGGGGCATCTCGCACCGTTGCCCCATTGACCTTGCCGGTCGCGACTCGCCGTCCGGCGACCGCCCCCGCCCCGAGTTCAGGCGCGCAACTCTACCAGCAGCGCCGCGCCGCCCTCGCTGCCGGCCGCCTCTACACCCACCTGCCAACGGACAGCTTTGCCAGCACTTGGCAGACGGCGGCGGCCCAGCCCACCCACCAGCAATGGCAGCAGTTGTTGCACGCTGAGGCACGAGCGATCACTCGCGGCCAGGGCCGCAACCGTCTCAGCGTCCTACTCGGCGACTCACTCAGCCAGTGGTTCCCGGTGCCACTGTTACCCGGCGGCGCTTTTTGGCTAAATCAGGGGATCTCTGGCGAAAACTCGCAGCAAATTCGCCAGCGCCTCGCCAGCTTGCGGGAGACGCAACCCAGCACCTTCTATGTCATGGCGGGCATCAATGATCTACGCCAGGGTGCCAGTGATACGGTGATTTTGGCAAATTTACGGGCGATCGCCCGTGAACTGCGCCAGCAGCATCCCGACGCGCAGATCGTGTTGCAATCGCTCCTACCTACGCGGCGACCAGACTTGGACAATGCCCGCATCCAGCGGCTCAATCAGGCGCTGCGGCAAATCGCGCGGGAGGAGCGGGTCAGCTATCTGCACCTCCAGCCGCTGTTCGCCGATGCTGACGGTCAGCTGCGCGCCGAACTGACCACGGACGGTCTGCACCTCAACCGCCAAGGCTACGAGGTGTGGCAAACTGCTCTGCAAGCTGCCGAGCAACAACTGCGCCAGCGGCAGGCCCTGATTGCCCAGCGCTAGGCGATCGCCCCGGCAAACCAGAGACAAAATGCTAGCCTGAGAACAGGTTGGTATTGAGCATTGGTTCAGGCTCTAGATTGTTATGAATCGGGTTGTCGTCGGGCTGTCGGGCGGGGTGGATAGTTCCACTGCCGCTGCCATTCTCCATCACCAGGGCTACGAGGTCGTGGGCTTGACCCTGTGGCTGATGTCCGGCAAGGGCCAGTGCTGCTCGGAAGGCATGGTGGACGCGGCCGGTCTCTGCGAGCAGTTGGGCGTGCCCCATCATATTGTCGATAGCCGCGAGCTATTCCAGCAGCAGATTGTTGATTACCTCGTCTCGGGCTACGAGTCCGGCATCACCCCCCTGCCCTGTTCGCAGTGCAACCGGGCTGTGAAGTTTGGCCCGATGCTCGCCTACGCGCGCCGGGAACTGGGGATTGACCGCGTGGCGACGGGGCACTATGCCCGGATTACCTATGATGCGGTGGGCGATCGCTACCAACTCCGCTGCGCCGTGGATCGGAATAAGGATCAATCCTACTTCCTCTACGATTTGCCCCAGCATGTCCTGGCGCACACGCAATTTCCGCTGGGCGAGATCCCCAAGTCCGAGACCCGCCGCATCGCCGCCCAGTACAATCTGCGGACGGCAGACAAGCCCGAAAGCCAAGACCTCTGCCTCGTCGAGGCCCACGGCTCGATGCGAACATTCCTCGATCAGTACCTCCAGCCGCGTCCGGGCGAAATTGTTGACCGCCACGGTCAAGTGCTCGGTCAGCATCAGGGTGTGCATCACTACACCATCGGTCAGCGCAAAGGCTTAGGGATTGCAGCGCCCGAACCGCTTTATGTCATGCAGCTCGACCCGGTGATGAACCGCGTCGTCGTCGGCCGCCGCGATGAGGCGACAGCAGCGGACTGCACCTTGCAGCGCCTCAACTGGGTCTCGATCGCGGCACCGAGTGCGCCGCTACGCTGCCAGGTGCGTCCGCGTTATCGCACGCAGCCTGTGCCCGCGACGGTTATTCCCCTGCCGGAGCACCGTGCTCAAGTCGTTTTTGACGAGCCGCAGTTTGGCATTACGCCAGGACAGGCGGCGGTGTTCTATGCAGACGACCTGCTGTTGGGCGGCGGCCTGATCGAACGGCCGACGCGCGAGCCGAGTTCCCCCCTCGCCAAACCCGCCGAAAAATCTTAGAATCGGAAAGGCTTAATTTTTTTGAGGTTCGGTCTCAACGACTCACGATGATCAAATTGCGACTCAAGCGTTACGGCAAGAAACGGGAAGTCAGTTACCGCATTGTGGCCATCAACAGCCGCGCTCGCCGCGACGGCCGCCCGCTCGAGGAATTGGGTTTCTACAATCCCCGCACCGATGAAACCCGCCTCAATGTCCCGGCAATCGTTAAGCGACTGAAGGAAGGCGCGCAGCCGACCGATACAGTGCGATCGCTCCTCACCAAGGCTCAGGTCTTTGAGCAACTCAAAAATGCCTGAGATGGCGGCTGAGTCAATCGATACTGGTGATACTGGCGTGGACTATGCCAACCTAGTGCGCGAACTGGTTGAGCCGCTCCTGGATGCCCCCGACGCCCTGCGCGTCAACTGCGAATACGCCAAAAATCGCCAGCGTGTGCTGATTCGGCTTGCCTTTGAGAGCAGCGATCAGGGGCGCGTCTTTGGGCGGGGCGGCCGGAATATTCAAGCTATCCGCACCGTGGTTGAGACAGCGGCGGTGCTGGCGGGTCAGGCGGCGCATTTGGAGGTTTTCGGGAGCCAGGAGCGTGATCACCCGCGCGATGAGAATGGTCGTCGCGGGGGTGACGATCGGGGTAACGAGGGGCGGGGCAATGGCGGTCGCCGTCGTCCAAGCCGCCCACCGCAGCCGCGTTCCGCCAGTTCGGATGCGGGTTAGGGGCGCGGCGGTGATGCCAGCATGAGCGAAGCGTCCCAGACGTTGCACCTGCCGAGTTCTGAGAGTGCGATCGCCCTCGCTGGCGCAGGTGAGGAAAATCTTCAGCAGTTGGCCCGACACACAGGGACGCGCCTCGTGATGCGCGGCTCTGATCTGCTAGTCATGGGTCAGCCGAAGGCGGTTGAGCGCTGTCTGGCTGCTATACAAGTGTTGAAACCTTACTGGGAAGAGGGCCGGGCGATCGCGGCTCCCGACATTCTCACCGCCTTTCAAGCTCTGGATAGCAACCAGGTTGACGAGTATCGCGACCTGCAACGTGATGTCCTAGCCCGTACCCGACGTGGCGAACCGATCCGCGCCAAGACTTTTCGTCAACGCCAGTACGTGCGTGCCATCCAGACCCATGACGTGACCTTTTGCATCGGCCCGGCGGGAACGGGCAAGACGTTTTTAGCCGCCGTGATTGCGGTACAGGCGCTGCTGTCGGAACAGTGCGATCGCATTATCCTCACCCGTCCGGCCGTGGAAGCAGGCGAGAAGCTGGGCTTTCTTCCTGGTGACTTGCAGCAGAAGGTCAATCCTTTTCTGCGACCGCTCTACGACGCGCTCTACGAATTTATCGAACCCGAGAAAATCCCGGATCTGATGGAGCGGGGCAAAATCGAGGTCGCGCCCCTCGCCTATATGCGGGGTCGCACCTTGAGCAAGGCGTTTGCGATCGTCGATGAGGCGCAGAACACAACCCCCGCTCAACTAAAAATGGTGCTGACCCGCCTCGGTTTTGGCTCGCGCATGGTGGTGACAGGCGACATTACGCAGGTGGATTTGCCCGCCTATCAGGATTCGGGCCTGGTCGTCGCCGAGCGAATTTTACGTTCTGTGGAGGGGATTGCCTTTTGCCATCTCTCTGCTGCTGATGTCGTCCGCCATCCGCTGGTGCAAAAGATCGTCGCGGCCTACGAGCGGCATGAAAACCGCCGTTAGCACCACGATGCCGAGTCCGCCGCTGGTTGCCGCCGTCCTGACCTCAAAATCAAAAGCAGCGAGGCGATGAAGCCCCGCTGCCCAGCACTGATATTCAGGCGCAATCGGTTCTAGAAGTTCATCTCTGCGGCTTGGACACGCTCGATCTGCTTCTTCTTCAGCACGAGGAAGAGCTGTGAGAGCGCGATGCCAACAAAGAAGAGTAGCAGCCAGTAGATACGAGTGGGGTCTTGCAAGACGATTTCCGCGTCTTCCTGGCCGAAGCCACCGACATTTGGGTTCATCGTCAGAGCAGCGCCCGAGTCTATGGTCTGCCCTTCCGACACCAGCAGCTCAGGGCCGGCGGGAATCATCTCCACGACTGTATCGCCCGCATCAGGCTGAATCGTCACTTCGTAGCCACCGCCTTCAGCTTCAACAATCTGGGTGATCACACCCGCCGCTGAGGCTTTGAAGACGTTGTTATTGCTCAGGTTACCGGCTGGATAAACCTGCCCACGCCCACGATTGGCACCGAGGTGAACCGGATATTTGCCGAAGTGAATGTTTTTGTCGGCCTTGGGATTAGGCGATAGCACTGGGAAGACCACCTCTTCGTACTGGTCGCCGGGCAGGGGGCCAACCAGAACCACGTTTTCCATCCCCTCACGGTAGGTCTGGAAGTATGTACTCCCTACTTCTTCGGCGAGGTCTTCCGGAATCCGATCCGGCGGCGCAATCGTGAAACCATCGGGCAGCATCAGCACCGCACCGACATTGAGTCCGCCCTTGGAGCCATCGCCCAAGACTTGCTGCTGGCTGTGGTCGTAGGGGATTTTCACCACTGCCTTGAAGACGCTATCGGGGGTGACGGATAGCGGCAGCTCGACCTCAGCCGGTTTCTCAGCCAGGTGACAGTTAGCACAGACAATCCGCCCGGTCGCTTCGCGGGGGGTGTTGGGAGCGGTTTCCTGGGCCCAAAACGGGTAAGCGGCAGCGGGTTGTGGTAGCAGCAGGTCGCTGGCGATCGCCAGAGTCACCGTCGCCACCAGCAGAATCGCAGCTCGCCCCGCCCACTGCATTAGGGCTTTCAATGACAGTCTTTGAAGTGTTCTCATCTCTAACAAGCTCGAGGAAAATGCGATGGTTAGCGAGTTTAGCGAGGGGTTCGCCGGGGGTCTTTTAGGCCCACCAGGGTTCTTTGCCCGTGCGGAAATCCGTCTCAGTCCAGGGCGTAAAGGCAATCTTGCCCGCTTCTGTGACGTTAGCATGGGCCAGGGCCAGCGATCGCGGGGCGGGGCCACGCACGACCTTGCCTTGGGCATCGTATTGTGAGCCGTGGCAGGGGCACATGAACTTATTCTCGGCATTGTTCCAGGGCACCACGCAGCCGAGGTGGGTGCAAATCGCGTTCAAGCCGTAGCTGGCAATCTCACCGCCATCAGTGACGATGACATAGGTCGGATCGCCCTTCAGACCCTGAGCCAGATCCCGCGAACCCGGCGCATGGGCTTCGAGATACTCGCTCGCCGCAATATCATTGCCGAGTGCATCCTTGGCGATCGTGCCGCCACCGGCTGCACCAGTCGATGCGGGGATGAAATATTTCACCACGGGGTAGAGCGCGCCCAGCGCCGTGCCTGTGATCGTCCCGAAAGTTAGCAGATTCATAAACTGGCGACGTCCCATATCGGGAACGTCAGCCGAACCAGACAGTTGAGCCATGATGATCAAGCGTTAAAGCGATGACTTTTAGAATGTAAACAATTGCTAAGCGAATTTCAGAATTACGAGCAATTCTGTTAGAGAGTCCTTGTCAGCTAAACCGAGTAGCCATCAGGCCTATAGCCAAGCAATACCAATTTCTCCCCGCTCAATTATTACAGAAAATTAGCAGTCGCTGGGAGGCGCGATCGCGCGAGGCAGCGTTGAGCGAGCACGGGCGCAAGGCGACCGGAGGGCAATGTCAACACCCGGGCGGCTGACTCACGCATCGCGGTCTGGTTCGAGATTCATTGGGCGATGCTTCCGAATATTCGCTAAATTGATACCTATCAATCGACCGGCCTTGCCCCACATCCCCATAGTTGTTGTGATTCGCTGCCTAGAACTGGTCTCTGTACAAGGTTCCGCTGACGCTGAGTGGTCACCATTGATGCAGAATACCGCTACAAAGCAGTTGGCGCATCAGGTCTTTGGGTTGGCATTTTGGTGGTGAGTCGCGATCGCAGGTCGAGAGCCGACACGAGTTTGGGTAAGGCTATGCAACCGGAACAGCTCGAAAAAATCACTGGCTATTTCATCATGGAGGCAAAGGAGCACCTCGAGCTGATCGGGGAGAGCCTCCAAGATTTGCCACACATGGTGAGCGATCCTGATCGCCTCCAAGACGTTTATCGGGGCGCGCATTCGATTAAAGGGGGGGCGGCGATGCTCGGCATCGAGAGCGTCCGTCGCACCGCCCACCGTCTGGAAGATTTTTTCAAAACCATCAAAAACCAGCCTGTTGCCCCCGATGCGCGCCTACAGACACAGCTACAGCAGATTTTCCAAGGGTTGGATCGCTTGGTCACGCAACTCGAGGCAACCCGTGAGGTGACCCCCAGTTTTGCCAACCCGATCCTAGCCGAGTTAGAGCCGCTCTTTGCTGAAACCGAGAGTCACCTCAGCACGCTCCAAAATCAGGCCGAGACCTCTGGTGCCACCGATGGCAACGCCCTGTATGAGGAGCTAGCCAGTTGGCTGCAAACCCTCAATGAACTAGCGGCGGCTCCCGACAGCCCGGAGCAACGTCAGCAGGTCAAAGCCTTCTGCCGCGATTTAGCGGCCTTTGGTCAAGAATGGGACATTCCGGGCTGGAGTGGCTTGCTGGGTGCCGCTTCGGCGGCGATCGCCATCGCCAGCAACGACTATGCACACACGCTGCAACTGATCGCCCGTGACGTGACCGCTGCCCAAACGGCCCTCAAGCTCGGCGGCGAAGTCACGGTTGCCGCCAGCCCCGCCCTCAATGCCCTTGTGCCTACTCATGCCAACCCCGCCCTCGCCAGTGACCTCGACGCGCTAGACGACATTTTCAGCGACTCAGAAGCCGCGACGAATTTCGCCAACGACGGAGTTGGGAGCGAGCTGAGCGACCTGTTTGCGGCCGCAGACTTAGACGTGATCGCGCTCCCTGATAGCTTGGACGACCTGCTCGACAGTGGCGAGGAACTGTGGGATACGGTCGAAACACCAGTCGCGAGCAGCGATGACCTGAGCGCCCTCTTCAACAGTGCCGCCGCCAGTGCGGCTGACGAGCCGGAGGCGCTGACAAGCGGCTATGAGCTTGACCAACTCTTTGAAGCGGTTGATGATCCGATGGCTGAGACGATGGCGACGCTCGGTGAAGTGGAGCAGAATGCCGACTTGACGCCGCTGCACAGCAGCCTTGATCCCAACTTGAATCGTGATCTCGACTCGCTCTTTGCCTCTGTAAGTGACGAGACCGCCGAACCCTGGCTGTCAGGGATAGACACCGATACTGAAATCAGCACCTCAACAATAGAAGAGGTGGAATCCGAAGACTTCAGCGACCTCCTCGCCATTGCAACCGGGGAGGATTCTGAGGCTGAGTTGACGGCTCCGTCGCTGGCTGATGCGGCGGAGCTCCTCGACCTGGAGACGGTCGCCGCCGACGACCTCGCTCAGGTGGCGGCTGAGCTGTCCACCGCCGAGCTGGATGATTTGGAAGCCTTCTTGAGTGCTGAGACTGCTGCGCCAGTGGCGAGCGGCTTTGAGAGTGATGCTCTCGAGGCCTTTGCCGATCAAGCCGCTGGGCGCGCTGAGCCAGCCGCCCTCGACCGGGAAGCCGCTGAGCTAGCGGCGACCACTGACGAACAGCAACTGGCTGCTGAATTGGAAGATCTAGTGGCGCAAGCAAGCGATGCCGACGATTTAGCGGCTTTCCTGGCGGGCGATCGCCCCGATCGGGTCGCCGGTACACCCACCGCGTCCGCTGAAACCGCAGACAATCTGGCAGAACTGGAGGCCCTGTTTGGCGAACCGGTGGTCGCCGCATCAGCACCCGCTCGTACCAACGAAGATTTCAGCGATCTAGACGCGCTATTTGCCTCGGTTACCCCCCCTCCAGCCGCCACTGCGCCCCCCGCATCCACTCCGACCGCCACTGAGGCATTGGACGATCTGTTGGCGGCGGAGCAGGCAGTGCCGCCAATACCGCCCGTACCGTCACCCCCCCCTCCTGAACCGGCGATCGCGGCTAGTGCGGCGGCGGCTGACATCTATGCGGCCGACGCGCTGGTCTATTACGACCGCCTCGATGAGATCGCCACTCGCCTCGAACAAGCACCCGCGCTCCATATCCGTGAGCTACCCGTGGCAACCAATCTCGCCGAATTGGCGGCCCTACTCGATACGCTGCCAGCAGTGCCAACCACTGCGGTTCCTGCTACTACGTCGGCTCCCGTTGATGACGAGTTTGGGGATCTCGAGGCACTGCTGAATGAAACGCGCCGCCAGGCTGGTGAAATTCCCGCACCACCCGAAGCGACCCCCGTGCGCCCGCAACGCAGCCGCACCGCCCGCGCCAAAGTCGAGCAGACGCTCAAGGTGCCCGTGCGCCAGATGGATAACCTCAGCAACCTAGTTGGGGAACTGGTGGTCAATCGGAACAGCTTGGAAGGTGACGAAGAGCGCCTACGCCAGTTCCTAGACAGCCTCATGCATCAGGTGCAAAACCTCAGCGATGTCGGCGGGCGGATGCAAGACCTGTACGAGCGATCACTCCTCGAAGACGCCCTGCTCCGCAGCCGCCGCGAGTATCGCACCCAACAAACCGGTAATGGCCGGGGCGGCTCCGTCTCCGCCGCCGCCGCCAGCGCTAATGCCCCTCAAAGTGATAGCGGGCAATCGGACTACGACTCGCTGGAAATGGACAGCTTCACCAAATTCCACGAGCTGGCCCAAGAGACGATTGAAATGATCGTCCGCGTCCGCGAATCGGCCTCGGACATTCAGTTCCTGGTAGACGACATCGACCAAGTGGCGCGTACCCTCCGCCAAGTCACGTCGCAGTTGCAGGAAGGTCTCACCAAGTCGCGCATGGTGCCCTTTGAGCGCACCGCCAATCGTTTGCCTCTGGCCGTGCGTCGGATTGCGCCGCAGTTGCACAAGCAGGCGAGCTTGCAGGTGGAAGGTCAGGAGACGCTGATCGACAAGATGATCCTCGAACACCTCTCCGACCCCCTGACCCACCTCGTCAACAATGCCCTGACCCACGGTGTCGAGCCGCCAGAGATTCGCACCGCCCTCGGCAAGCCGCAAGCGGGACAAATCGTCGTCAGTGCCCTGCAACAAGGCAACCAAACCGTCATTTCAGTATCGGACGATGGCGCTGGCATCGATCCCGACCGCATCAAGCAAAAAGCCGTTCAAAAAGGCATTCTCAATGCTGCGGACGCCCAACGGCTGACCGCGATCGATGTCTATGATTTACTCTTCCATCCCGGCTTCAGTACCCGCGATGTCGCCGACAACTTCGCCGGTCGTGGCGTCGGCCTCGATGTCGTCCGCACCAGTATCAACGAAATTCGTGGGGCTGTGAGCATCGATTCCAAACTCGGTCGCGGCACCACCTTTACGATCCGCTTACCGCTGACCCTGAGTATTTGCAAAGCTCTCTGCTGCATCAGCGAAAATGCCCCACTCGCCTTCCCGCTCGACGGCGTGGAAGATATGCTCGACGTGCCGCAGCATAAGATCACCCGCAATGCCGAGGGCCACCTCTGCGCACCTTGGCGCGATCGCCTCCTCCCCTACAGCCCCCTCTCGGAACTGCTCTCCTACAACCGCCGCCTCGGTCGCGGTAATCTCTACGGTGGCAAACGGGATGACAACATGCTCTCGGTCGTCATCCTTCGTAGTGCCAGCAGCCAAATCGCGGTTGGTGTCGATCAGGTGCTGGGCGAGCAGGAAATCGTGATCAAACAGCTCAGCGGTCCGATCCCGAAACCAGCAGGCATCGCCGGGGCGACGGTTCAGGGCGATGGACGGATCATGGCGATCGCCGACGTGCTGGAACTGATCGAGATCTCCGCCGGCCGGATGCGGAAGGACATGACCAGCCCGATCTGGCAAACGCCGCCCGCACTCCAAGAACCCGCACCCAGCGATGTCAAGACAGAGCCGATGGTGCTGATCGTCGATGACTCGATCACGGTGCGTGAACTGCTCTCCATTACCTTCTCCAAAGCAGGTTACCGGGTCGAGCAAGCCCGCGATGGTCAGGATGCCTGGGACAAGCTGCATTCGGGCTTGCCCTGCGATATCGTGTTCTGCGACATCGAGATGCCGCGCGTGGACGGCCTCGAACTGCTCAGCCGTCTGCAAAAAGATGAAGATCTGCGCCAACTCCCCGTCGCGATGTTGACCTCGCGCGGTGCCGAACGCCATCGCCGCGTGGCGGCCGAGCTGGGTGCAAGCGGCTATTTCACGAAGCCGTATTTGGAAGAAGTCCTGCTGGATGCTGCGCAGCGCATGATGAGCGGTGAAGTTCTGCTCGAAGGCAGCACCCGCCCATCCCGTCAGCGCTTGCAACCGCAATCCGCAGCCACTCGACCAGTCACTACGCCGGCTCTGATGGACGAGGCACCAACCTTGGTGCAAGCGCCGCTAGCCGAAGCGACCCACCCGCCACGTGTCTTGATTATTGATGACTCGGTGACGGTGCGATCATTGCTCTCGATGAGTTTCGAGAAAGCGGGCTACGAGGTCGAACAGGCCCGCGACGGCAAGGATGCCTGGGATAAGCTCAGCAGCGGTCTTGATCCCGATCTTGTCCTCTGTGATATTGAGATGCCCCGTCTCGACGGTCTGGAATTACTGGCACAAATTCAAGCCGACAGCGAGCTTCAGCGCATCCCCGTCGCGATGCTGACCTCGCGTGGGGCGAAGAAACATAAGCAAATCGCCGCCGAACGCGGGGCAAGTGCTTACTTTACAAAACCCTATGTTGAGCAGGATCTGCTCGCGGCAGCGGAGCGTGTCCGCCGGGGTGAAGTATTGCTCAAGGATAGTGTGCGCCCGCTTGGCATCACAACACATGCTCAGGCGGCGATGAGTACGCCAGCCCCAGCCGCCGAATCGATCTTCGATCCCCAGCAAACGATCATGCAGACTGAGCCAGTCGCTGCCCCTAGCCCGGTCTTTCAGGGTCAACCCAAGGTGCTGATTATTGATGACTCGGTGACGGTGCGATCGCTCCTCTCGATGACGTTTGAGAATGCAGGTTACGAAGTGGAGCAGGCCCGCGACGGTCAAGACGCCCTCAAGCAGCTCCAAGAGGGCTTGAATCCTCACCTTGTCTTCTGCGACATCGAAATGCCGCGCATGGACGGTCTCAAGCTGCTGTCCTACCTGCAAGCCGATCCCGTACTCTCACAAATTCCCGTCGCGATGTTGACCTCGCGCGGTGCCAAGAAACACCGACAAATCGCTGCCGAACGCGGTGCCAAAGGCTACTTCACTAAGCCCTACGTCGAAGATGTGCTCCTCGACGCCGCCAAACGCCTGATTGCGGGTGAGATGCTCCTCGAAGTCTAAGGATTGGCTGCTACTGCCAGCTGATAGGCCTGGATCACGTTAGGGGACGTCGGGACATGGACTCCCGGTGCCATGTTCCCGGTGCAAGGTTATGGCTACCCAGCGCCCTTACCAGGGACTACTGATCATCAGAAAACTCGCCCAGTAGAAGGGGTGAGTTAATTCCTCATCATTATTTTCCAAATCGGCGGGCAGTGCGACACTCCCGCGTGAAAGCTGGAGGTGATCGCCCACCAACCGCACATTGCCTCGCAACAGATTCAACTGAGCGCGACGCAAGGCTTCAGCCTTCGTCGTCGCCGCAGGTAATTGGCGATAGAACTCACTCATCAGCGCCAGCGTACCGGCATCGCTGACATACCAGCGGCTCGCTAGTGCTGACTTGACCCCGGCTTGCAACGCTAAACCGGCAAAACCGAGTTCAGCACTAGCATCACCGATAATCGTCCGACAGGCACTGAGCACCAGCAACTCCGGTGGCGGCTCGCCCCAGTCGATCTGCTGCATTTGATCCAAGCCGAGGCGCTCATCATCCCAGAACTGGATGTAGGAGTTGGCTGGCTCACCCGACTGAAACTCGGCGTGGGTGGCGAGATGGACGATGGCATGACTCTGCTGTTGCAGTTGCGTTTTGAAATTCGCCAAGGTGAAAGCTTCATTGAGTAGCGCCTGACCCCGCCAGGGCACATCCGGCGGCAGCGAGGCGCGTATTGCGGTCGTGATCGTTGCTAACTCGACGGGGACCGCAGGCAGTGACGGCAAGGTGCTGAACTCCGATGCCCCCAGTGCGATGATCTGTCCCTGCTGAATTTTTTGATACCGGGTGTCAATCAGGTTAAAGGCGGGGATCAGCGATGAAGCGTACTTTTCGACCAGATACTTTTCGCCATCGTGGAGGGCAGCGACGGGCAGACCCCGCAGACCCTCACCGAAACAAAAGAGCAGGGTTTCAATGCCTTCCGGTTCCAGGTAGTCGGCTTCAAACATCCCGACCAACCACTGGTAGAGGTTTTGACCGGCGGCGGGGTAGCTACGGTTTTGGCGGCGGGTGAGGTCGCGATAGAAGCGGCGCAGTTCGACATTGAGGCGATCGCGCGGCACGTCGTAGCGATCGCGCACAATTGTCTGTGTCGAGGTCGTCAGCTTGAGGTGGAGATGGCTGTCCCGGGCGATCGCCCAGATCACCGCCGCCGGACTACCGGTTTGGTCACCGAGTTCAGCCAGGGTTTGCGAGATTTCCGGATTCGACTGGCGAACCGTGGCGAGATCCGCGTCGAAGTAGTCCTCGAACTCCGCCTCAAAGCGTGCTTCCATATCCAAGACTTTTTGGGGCAGCATCGGGCCGAACTCTGGATCGACTACCCACTGTGCCTGAGCGAGGCAAGGAATCAGGGCAGCACAGAGGGCGATCGCGAGTAGACGCAGACAGCGAGACCAGCGGAACCATGGGTTGTAGCGCATGGGCTTGAGTTTTCCTTCACCTGATGAGTAAGGTGATCTGATTCTAGCGACCAGCCATGCTAGCCCCCACACAGGCCAAAAGCCACGGCAACCGGTTCATCGGTTGCCGTGGCGATTCATTATGGGTAATGACACTTGCCTAACTAGCCAAGTATTCGCGTACCGCTGCTTTGCGCTTGCGGAGCTTATTCAGCGCCTCGCGTTCGAGCTGGCGGACACGCTCGCGGCTAATGCCTAGTTGCGCGCCGATCTTTGCCAGCGTCAGCGGCTGACCGTCGGTCAAGCCATAACGCAAGATCAACACTTCGCGTTGTTGCGGTGTCAGATCCGCCATCAGTTTCTCGAGATCCATCTTCAGCGAAGACTCAGTGGTGAAGTCCTCTGGTGAAGGGCCGGTATCTTCGAGCAGTTCGCCCAGTTCGGTGTCTTGGTTGTCACCGACGCGCAAGTCGAGTGAGAGCGGATGGCGCGATCGCTCCAAGTATTCCCGGACTTGTTTTGGCGTCAGGTCTAGCTCCTCGCCCAGTTCCGCCATCGTCGCGGCGCGGCCGAGTTGCTGAGAGAGTTGGCGTTGCGCTTTCTTGATCTTATTCAGCTTCTCAGTGATATGGATTGGTAGGCGAATGGTGCGGCTTTTTTCGGCGATCGCCCGCGTGATCGCCTGCCGAATCCACCAGTAGGCGTAGGTCGAGAAGCGATAGCCCTTCGTTGGATCAAACTTCTCAACACCGCGCTGCATCCCGATCGTGCCCTCCTGAATCAGATCCAGCAGGTCAAGATTGCGCTTAATGTACTTTTTCGCGACCGAAACCACGAGGCGCAGATTCGCCTCTACCATCTTGCGCTTGGCAGCCTCACCATTTTCCATCAAGGTATCCAGGTCAGCTTCAGCCAACTCCACTGCCGCCGCCCACTCCGCCGCATCCGGTTCGCGACCGAGCTTTTCCTGCAATGCCTCTCTGGCTCGACGCAGGGTGATCGCTTGCTGTACCTGCTTAGCGTAGATAATTTCCTGTTCGTGCGTCAAGAGCGGTACGCGGCCGATCTCGCGCAAGTAAGTCCGAACTGGATCGCTTGATTGCTTAGCCATTACATCCCGCAGAGTTCAGAAGGTCAAGGTCACCATCCGGCAGTGCCACTCAGTGATTACCAAGTCACCACCACAGCGCACAAAAATCTGTCACGCTTGATACGAAAGAGGAGGGGGATCCAAATCCGTCAGTATATCACTCCCTTAATACCACCGTCCTATTTTTAGTATCAGCTTCACTATAATCTTAACTTAATGAAACAGATTTTCAAGGATAACGCTGCCGGACGCGCCCTTTGATTAACTATTGTAACGTTTATGAGAGCATCTGCCTATCATTTCAGAACGCTGAGCGGGTCAGCGATCGCTCCCGTCGGTGCACCCGCACCCGTTACAATGACGAGCACACCCCACGATTCCGAGCATTATGGCTCCCCTCCCGGCGCACCAGCCCAAAAATCTGTCCCTAGGGCCGTTAGAGGCCGAAATTCTCAACCTCGTCTGGGAACTGGGGCAAGCGACGGTCAAAGACATCCACACCCGCCTGTTAGCGGATCCGGATCGCGAACTCGCCTACACCTCCGTCACCACGGTCTTGCGGCGCTTAGCCGCAAAAGGCTGGCTGATCTGCAACAAGACAGAGCGCGCCTTTGTGTGGCAGCCCCGCCTGTCGCGAGCCGAGGCGCAGGTATTGCAAGCTCATGAGCGCTTGCAAGGCTTTCTTGCCATCAGCAACCCCGATGTCGTGGCAGCCTTCGCCGACAGCCTCGACCGGGCTAGCCTCAGTCAGATCGAGGCGATCGCTGAGCGCCTACGCCAGACTCGCGAGCAATGTCGTCCCCCGGAGGAACCCCCATGCATTTAATTGTATTCGGGCTGGCACTGTTGGGCGCGGTGGGCTGGCGCTGTGGCTGGCGATCGCGCCATCAGGGCGACTGGTCGCAGCGCTGGATGAGTACCTGGCAGGCGCTGGTGCTACCGCCGTTGTGGTTGCTCAGTACCGCGATCGCCATCTTGTTCATGGGCTGGCAGGGGACGATGTTTCACGTCGCCGTCAGTGCTTGGGGCTATGTGATCGCCGCTATTTTTTGGGCGATCGCCCTGCTCCTGGTGCTCATCGCGAGCATCCAAGCTTGGCAGACCCATCAGCAAATTTGTCGTCATCCCCTACGCAATGTCGCGGGTACGCCGATTCGCCTGCTCCCGGTCTCGCTCCCCTTCGCCGCCCAAATCGGCTTTTGGTCACCCGACCTAGCGGTCAGCCAAGGGCTGCTAGATTGCCTCACCCGGCCCCAAATCGAAGCGGTGCTGGCTCACGAACGCGCTCACCACTACTATCGCGACACCTTCTGGTTTTTTTGGTGGGGCTGGTTGCGTCGCCTGACGAGCTGGCTCCCCCGCACGGAGCTACTTTGGCAAGAACTGCTACTGCTGCGCGAGCTGCGTGCCGATGCCTGGGCGGCTCGCCAGGTCGATCCTTTGCTCCTCGCCGAATCCCTCCTGGAAGTGGTGCAAGCTCCCATGCTCCTGGCTGATGATCGTTGCGCAGCCTTTGCTGATTGCCAGACGCCCCAGCGCTTCGCGGCTCGCATCGAAGCACTCATCGCCGGGGACTGGACGAGTGGCGTCGGGACACGCCAGCCTTGGCGCTGGCTGACTTGGGGATTGGCGATCGCTCCCTTTGCCCTCATTCTTTGGCACCATTAGCCTCACCTGCCCCCAACCGCGACTCCCAGCGTAATGTCTGGCATCGTCGGAGAAATTCGTTGTGCAAGCACCCCCACACCCACTCCGCCCACTCAGCGGTCGCCCATCGGGGTTGGGTGCAGGTCTTCAATGTGTTAGTCTCTCGGCAGCCGCAAGGTTTGCGGTCAGAACCCTTAAACCTTGCGGCTAGAACCTCACATCCTCTCAACTCTAACTGTGGCTACCACTGGTCAACTGACAACCCACGTTCTCGATACCGCTCACGGCTGCCCAGCCGCTGGTCTCCGGATTGAACTCTGGCTGCTGGACGAACCCATCCGCAGCCTGATCGCCACGATGACGACCAATGCTGATGGCCGCACGGAGCAACCACTGCTGACCCAAGGAGCTTTGAAACCGGGTTATTACGAACTGCTTTTCTTTGTCGGGGCCTACTTTCGTGCCCAAGATGCTCAGTTACCCGAACCATTATTTTTGGATCTCATCCCGATTCAGTTTGGGGTCGCCGATGCCAACGCTCACTACCACGTACCGCTGTTGGTGTCGCCTTGGTCGTACAGCACCTATCGCGGCAGTTGAGCGGATTGGTATGACCGAATCGCAATCATGCCCTACCGTTTGACAGACTTGAACCAGATGACCCAAGCGGAGTTTGTGGCCGCGTTGGGCGAGATTTTTGAGCAGACCCCGGCGATCGCCGCCCAAGCCTGGTCAGCGCGCCCCTTTGCGAGCCGCGATCACCTTCACACCCACCTGGTTGCAATCGTTAAAGCCCTCAGTCCCGCCCAGCAACTGGCACTGATCCGCGCCCACCCTGACCTAGGCCGTAAAGCGCAGATAGCGGCTGCCTCAGCGCAAGAGCAAGCGGGAGCTGGCTTAGATCACCTCACCGCTGCCGAATACGAGCAATTCCAGACACTAAACCAGGCTTACCGTGATCGCTTTGGTTTTCCCTTCCTGATCGCGGTCAAGGAGCATGACAAACACAGCATTCTCGCCGCCTTTCGAGCCAGTCTCGAAAATAGTCTCGAGCCGGAACGCGATCGCGCCCTGACCGAGATTTACAAAATCGCTCGCTTTCGCCTCGAGGCCATCGTCAGCGAGTCACCGCCCAGCCGCTAGGATAAGGCTAGTGAACGCATTGTGCTGACCCTATGGCTAAAGACGCCACACCGACCAAAGCCGCAACTGCCGAGGCAACCGAGGGACCTCCCGAACCGACGCGATCGCAACTCCTGCTCGAACGGCTGCACGACGAACTTGCCGCCTGGAGCATCAGCGAACTGACCGAATTGCGGCGCGACCTCCAGGAACTGATCACCGCCCGCCGCGCCGAACCCGTAGACGCATTCCAACTCACGCCCAGCCTACATTTCTGGTTGCGACAAGTGGCCCAGCATCCGCAGTCCTATCAACTCGGTCAACAGAGTGCCGCCGCGAGCTACTACTGGCGCTTGCAGCAGTTGGGCTACGTCGCCGCCACCTCGGGCGCACCCGATGGCAGCACGACGCAGTTCAACATCACCCCGCGCGGTCGCGAGGTGCTGGCGGTTTTGCCAACTTAGGAGTGAGACTTAATTAAGTGAGTTCTAAATTTTGAGTTTTGAGTTTTGAGTGGCAGAGCTGACTCAAAATTCAAAACTAAGAACTTAAAACTTATCCATTCCTTAGCCTGGTTCGGCAATCGTTGCGTCACGCATTCAATCGAAGCGGGCGAGTGGCGATTGGCTCAACCCACAAAATCGGCGATCTAATCTAAACGACCTGCCACTGCTCATACCAGAGCTGAAACACCAGCAGCGTCCAGAGAAGCTTGCGGCGATCGGCGCGGCCCTTGAGGTGGTCGCCGAGGAGTTGCTGCACATAGGCCGGCTCAAACAGTCCCTGGCGCTGCAAGCGGTCGGCGGCGAGGAGGTCTTGCAGTAGCGGCTGCAAATCCCCTGCCAGCCACTTGGCTACCGGCATATTGAAGCCTTTTTTGCCGCGCCGCAAGATTTCTGGCGGTAGCGAGCCACGTAGGGCGCGTCGCAGGATATATTTCGTCGTCAAGCCGCGCAGCTTCAGGGTGTGGGGCATTTGCGCCGCATATTCCACCAGTGTGTGATTCAAAAATGGCACCCGCACTTCCAGAGAATTCGCCATGCTCGCCCGATCGACCTTGGTGAGAATGTCGCCTTCGAGATAGAGCTTCAAGTCGCAGTAGAGCAGTTGGTTCAGGGCGTCGCGCGCCTGGGAGCGGTTTTGGTGGGCGAAGGCGATCGCATAGGTATCCTGCTCACCGCACTGTGCCCAAGGCTGCAACAGACGCTGCTTTTGCGCCGGGGTAAAGGCACCGAGCCACTGATGATGTCGCTGGATGACCGGAATGCCGCGCCCGGCGATGAAGCGTCGCAGCTTGAAGTCGAAGCTGAGGTTATCGAAGGAAACGGGCAGGCGATCGACCAGCCAGGGGACGAGCTGGTGACGTATAAATCCCGGTAGCAGGCGCTCGTAATACTCCACCAAGCGATGTGCCTGGAGGGTGGAGTAGCCTGCAAACAGCTCGTCACCGCCATCGCCGCCGAGTACGACCTTGACATGGCGGCGGGCAAACTGTGCCAGCAAGTAGGTGGGCACAATCGAGGAATCGCCCAGCGGTTCATCCAAGATTGTCCCGAGCTTGGGAATCAGATTGAGGGCGAGTTGGGGTGTCAGGGTGAGTTCGTAATGTTCAGTGCCGAGATGCTGGGCGACGCGGTGAGCATAGCGTGATTCATCGAATGAGGGATCTTCAAAGCGAACCGCAAAGCTTTTCACTGGGGTGGTGGTTTGGGCTGCCATCATTGCGGCGATCGCGCTGGAGTCAATACCGCCACTCAGCAACACCCCTAGCGGCACATCGCTAACCATCTCCTTGCGGACGGCAGCGGCAAAAACATCACAGAGTTCTTGCTCATATTCGCGGGTGCGGCGCGGCCGGATGCGCTCACTGCGCGCTAGGTTGACATCCCAGTATTGCCAGAGCTGCACGCGCCCGTCGGCATAGCTGAGGGCGTGACCGGGCGGCAGTTTGAGGATGTTTTGAACAATGGTGCGCGGCGTCGGTACATATTCAAAACTGAGGTACTCATGCAACGCTGTGAGGTCGATGCGACGTGGCAACTGCGGGTAGGTGAGCAAGGTCTTCAATTCTGAGCCGAAGAGCAAGCCGCCGTCGTGTTGGGTGTAGTAGAGGGGTTTGATGCCGAGGCGATCGCGCCCCAGGATCAGCCGTTGGCGATCGCCATCCCAGAGCGCAAACGCAAACATCCCATTCAGATATTCGAGAAATTCATCGCCAAATTCTTCGTAGGCATGGACGAGGACTTCAGTATCCGTCTGGGTACGAAAGCGATGGCCGCGTCGTTGCAGCGCCTCGGTCAGTTCGCGATAGTTGTAGAGTTCGCCATTGAAGACGACAAAAATCGTCTCTGTCTCGTTGGTTAGGGGTTGTTGACCGCCGTCGAGATCGATGATCGCCAGTCGCCGTGCCCCAAGACCGACGTTGTTGTGCACGTAGAAGCCGTCGCTGTCGGGACCGCGATGGACGATCTGCTGTGTCATCTGTTCGATCAGTTTGGCGGCTACCGGGCGCTGGTGATCGCCATACACCACCCCGCAGATTCCACACATAGCAGTTGCGAGCCAGAAGGGTCAGATTATCTTCATTACGATAGCTTGTGGGCGATCGCTGTCGTCTGGGTTACCTGACGCTCGCTCAAATCACCTCGACCCAGTGGGCGATCTCCGACCAGCCCAGCCCCTGCCGCACCACGGCCGGTTGCGCACTCGAGAGATCGAGGATCGTCGAGACTTCTGCACCGGGTTCGCGATCGCTATCAATGATCAGATCCACCAAACTATCCAGCGCATCGAAAAGGGCGTGGCGCTCAACCCCCAACTGCGGAAACTCGCCCACCGTTGGCGGCAGATAGGCCGAAGTCGAAACAATCGGATTGCCCAGCGCGGTCAGCAAGGCTTGGCAGACGGCATTGTCGGGAACCCGAATACCGGTGGTTTTGCGCTTTGGGTTCATGACTAGGCGCGGCACCAGTTTCGTTGCAGGCAGGAGGAAGGTGTAGGGGCCGGGGATCAGGCGGCGCATGAGGCGGTAAGCCTCGTCTGTGACCCAAGCATATTCCGCAATATTGGACAGCGACGAGCAGAGAAAGGTCAGCGGCTTGTCATTGGCGAGCTGCTTGAGCTGGCGCACCCGCTGCACGGCGCTTTTGGCTTGCAGATCACAGCCAATCGCGTAGACCGTATCGGTGGGATAGAGCATGATCGCCCCCGCCCGCAACTCGCGCGCGATCTGCTCGACGGTGCGTGTTTGCGGGTTGTCCGGGTGGAGTTCGTAAAATGTTGCCATTACTCGATAGTTGCACGTCCTGGGAGCAACATTGAATTGACACGACCAGACGGCTGAGCGCTGATTGCTTCGCTTGATGTCTTAGCTTCACGTCGCGGGCGACTCGGTAGCGGCAGGAGTGCCCTGGAGCCGCGCCAGACCGGCTCGCACGAAGCTTTGCCAAACGGTCGCGCGCTGCTGCGTCTGAAACACGGTTTGCAGCGCCTGCTCGAGCTGGGTCGGATTTAGCTCGGCGGACGGGTCGGCGGTTTGAAAGTACTCCATCAAGCTCAAACCCGTGAGGCGGGTGAGGTAAGCCGCACTCAATCCCTGCACCGCACCACCGGCCGCATAGCTGACGACATTGGTTTTCAGGACGCTGGCGATCGCCTGGGTGGACAGTTCCACCAGACCTAGCTTCGCTACCAGCGCCCCTAGGGTGCTGGCGAGGGTTTTGGCTTGGGCGAGGGCGAATTTGTGCTGATAGACTGCGCCAAGATCGATGACCAACTGCGCCCCAATCGCGGCGGTCGCCAGCAAATCCAGCACTGGGACGGGATTGGCAAAGGCCGTGGCGGCCGCCAGCCACTGATAGCGCTCGACGATCGGCAGGGCGCGATCGCGCCGCACTTGCTGCAAGGCGGCAGTGATGTCCGCCGCCAGTTGCTCTGTCGCTCGCCAAGCAGTCGCCCAGGCGAGGGCGGGTCTTTCGGTCGTCAAACGGATCGCGAGGCGTTCACTCAGTGCCGTCAAATCGGGCGATCGCGCCTCAAACTGCTCCCGCACTGAGCCATCGGGCTGTTGCTGGCGGACTTTCAGCGGCGCGGGGTCAGCCGCGGCCGCCACCACATCGGCGGCTGGCAACCAACTGGCGAGGCGTTGGCGGAGCTGCTGCAAGACATCCACTTGTTCGCTGGGGGCGTACTGATCCAGCTTGTTGAAGATGACGAGCAGCGGTGCCCGGGCGTCGCGGAGCACTTGCAAAACGTGCAGTTCGGAGTCGGTCAGATCGCCCGCCACCACGAAGAGGATCAGGTCAGCCGTCAGCGCTTGGCGTACACTGGCCGTCTGCTGCTCAGGCTGGAGACTGTCAGGAATTTCTTGCCACTGCCAGCCCGCCGCCCAGTCAGCAGTCTGGAGGGTTTGCAAGAGGCGCGTCTTACCGACTTTGCGGCCGCCGAGCAGGACGATGCGATCGGCCTGACGGTCGAGCTGGGCCGGGAGCGCGGTTAATCTCTGTTCTAGAGACTGGCGATCGCTGTCCGGGGCTTCGACGGCAAGAACCTGGAGGCCTTCGCGGGCAAGGGCGATCGCTTGCTCAACTTCAGCCCGGGCAACAGGCGTAGCAATATGAGCCGGAATCGGTCGGGGGCGCGATCGCTGTCGGAGCCACCAGAGACCGCTGCCGAGGGCGATCACCAGCCAGACGAGCAGTTCGCCGGACTCGGCCGCCGTGGCTTGGAGCTGCCACCAGAGCCACAGGCCACCGGATAGGCTCAAACCGCCAACTAATATGGGTTTCTGCTGCCAGCTCATGACTCTCCCCTCTGTTTGCTGCTGCCTCAAGTTCAATTATCCTATGCGGGCGTTCGTACTGATCGGCTCGCTGGGGTGAGAACCGAACGGCGCGGGGGTCATGGTGTCCCTGTGAGTGAGGCGATCGCCCTGTCTGCCCCAAATTGCCGCTATCGTGGACTATGTCGTTGACAATTTCCGCTGGATTTTTCAGGCGATTCGGGTTCCGGTTAGCGAGGACAATCCAGCGGCTGCCAAGTTGTTCGAGCTGGTGCAAATCCTGATCGAAGACATCAATGCTCAAAATCAGTTGATGCAAGATGGCGAAGATAGCCAAGCGGACATTCAGCTAGTACAGGATGGCGGAAATGAGATGCCCATTCAAAATCCCCAGGATTCGCGGATTGCAGGCACTCAGAACTCAAAATTTAGAACTCAAAACTCCGCGTAGCGGTACTAGTCCAAGGCGGCGGAAATGAGATCCCCATTCAGGATCCGTAGGATGCCTGTATTGTCTGCACTCATCACTCAAAACTCAAAATTCCGCGTAGCGGCACTAGTCCCCTGATTACGAAAACTAGCGATGATCATGACCAGCTTTTCTCGGTAAGATTGGAATTGCTTGAGGTGCCCAGGAGTTTGAATCTGAATCACTGAGGAGTTCAATCTAATGATGCTAATGATGCGCTGTATGACGACTGCCGCACTGGCAACCGTTTTAGCCTTGGGTTCGGCTCAAGGTCTGGAAGCAGAGGGTGACCCTGCCTCCTCTGAAACTTACCCGGTCATCGCTCAACTGGTGCTGCGCGATCGCCGCCTGCGGATCTCAGCCACTCCCGACGGTCACCGCTACACACTTGCCGAGCACTCAGGGGAAATCCTCAGTGCCAACCTCACCGCCGCGCAACTGGCGGAGCGCCATCCCGACTTGGCGGAACTGCTACAACCGGCGATCGCCGACGAAAACGTATTGCCCGGACTGATGATGCTGGCGCCCGTTCAACATTAGTCTGTCTGTCCTCGGTGGCTGACTCGCCAGTGCCAATGGGCGATCGCCCCGCGCAGTTTGCCCCAGCCTGCTGCTGGCTTCCAGCCGAGCAAGAGCAGGGCATAGAGCAGCAGGCGGGTGCAGCGCCAGCGATAAGCCGTCGGGCTGGCGTAACGCCAGAGGACGAGCAAGTAGCCAAAGGTGCTGTGGCGCAGCTTCCAGGCGGGTTGGCGGTTGGTGATGCTGGAGGGGCGATGGATGACGTGGAGGTGAGCCGTGTAGGCGACAGCTAATCCCTGGGCGGCATAGCGCTGGCAGAAATCGAAATCCTCGTAGTAGAGAAAGAAGGCTGGGTCAAATTGCGGGCAGTCGCGAAAGCCGGCCAGGTTCAGGAGCAGGCTACAGCCACTGACCCAAGCACAGGTCTCGTAGGGTGGTGTGGTGGCGACTGCAATTTCTGGCGTGGTCGCGGTGGCGATCGCGCCACGCTGGCGGTCAAAGCAACCCGCCCCTGACCAGAGGCGGCCGTCTGGCTCCTGGACTTGCGTGCCGAGAATGGGCAGCAGCGGGTGAGCGTGCAGAAAGGTCTGCGCTTGGGCGAGCATTGCTGCGGGTAGCCAAGCATCGGGGTTGATCAACCAGGCGATCGCCCCCGGTTGGCGCTGCCAGATCCACTGCAAGCCTAGGTTGCAACCGCGCCCAAAGCCCAGATTCTCTCCCGCTTCTAGCACCACCACCGACGCCCCGGCAAGCTGGTGAATGGCGGTGTCGGCTGGTGAGTTGTTGACGATGACGAGTTGCCAATCCGTAGTGGTATCTGCCGCCAGTGAAGCGAGGAGCGAGCGGATCAGGTCGGTCGCCTGGTAGTTGACGGTGATCAGGTAAAGCATCAGCGCCGCACAATCTATTCGGCTGCTGCGTCGGGAGCAGGCGGTGGGTCGTCGTTGTTGGGTGACTGGGGGAGCGATCGCCCGACCCCTGCCCCGCGATCATAGATTTCAATATCCCACTGACCCGAACGGTTGGTCTCAAAAGCAACAAACCGCCCATCACCACTGATCGTCGGGTGGCGGACTTCGCCGAGCAAGTCACGGGTGATCGGCGTCGCGCTCAGGGTCTGGCGGTCGTAGATGAAAATATCCGGTTTGCCCAACTGCTCCGAGACGTAGACGATGTAGCGACCGTCGGCGCTGATGTCGGGCTGGTCGTGGAGTGTTCCGGGCTGGTTCAGGCCGGGCAGCGTCAGCAATTGGCGACGCTGCTGGTCGTAAACAAAGATATGGCGCTGGTTGCGGCGATCGGAGGCAAAGACGAGATAGCGACCGTTGTAGGAGAGGCGGGGGTGTTGGTCGGCGCGGCGGCTGTTGAGGGTGGCGTTGGTGGCTTGCGGCGGCGGGGTGACATAGCCGCGATCGCTACAGCCCAGCAGTCCCAGGGCGAGGACACTGGCGATCGCGACACCGCGCCAGGACTCAAAGCGTGCCATCAACCGGCAAATGACAGCAATTCACATCATCCAGGCAGACTTTGCCCCACTGCAACGCCCAACGCACCAGTGCCACGCGGTTGCCAGTTGAAGTTTTAGTCAAAACATTGCTGATGTGATTGTCAACAGTGCGCTTACTAATTTCCAAGCGATCCGCAATTTCCTGATTGCTCAGACCGCCGGCGACCAAGTCAACAATCTGCATCTCCCGCTCCGAGAGCGAGACGGGCACAGATTTGCTCTCTGCCATTGCGATCCCTACCTCTGGTTATATTTACTCAGCAAATTATTTTCATTCTAGGAGATTGTTGCCGGACTTGTGATCAGCGCCGTTATTTGATCTGGGCAATTTCTGCGCCAATTCAGACCGACTGAAGCGACCGGCGCGCGATCGCCCCCCGCCCAGCCATCGGGACTCACCCCTTCACCCCACTCCCCGTTTCGGTGGGGATGATGTAGCGCTGCACAAAGACAAAGAGCAACAGCACCGGGGCAACTGACAGGACGGAACCAGCCGCAATCAAGCGCCAGTCGAGGGTAAATGTACCAGCCAGCTTCGCGACTCCGAGCGGCAGCGTGTAAAGTTCGGGACGATCGACGGCGATCAGTGGCCAGTAGAAGTCGCTCCAGGAACCGATAAAAACGAAGATCGCCAGCGTGATCAGGGCGGGACGGACGGCGGGCAGCATGATGTGCCACCACAGCCCCAACTCGGAACAACCATCGATGCGGGCAGCTTCTTCTAGCTCCTTGGGCACGCCCTGAAAGGCCTGACGGAGCAGAAAAATGCCGAAGGCTGAAGCCAAGTAGGGAAAGATGATGCCGAAGTAAGTGTTGCGGAGATTGAGCTGGACGGTCAGCACATAGAGCGGGATCGCCACGATCTGAAAGGGAATGGCGATCGTGGCGATGATCGTCGCGAATAGGGCATCGCGGCCCCGAAAATCCAGCCGTGCGAGGGGATAAGCGGCGAGTGAGCAGAAGGTCAGATTCAGCACCACGGTCAACACTGCGACGAGAACGCTATTGAAGATATAGCGTCCAAAATTTCTGTCGGTCTGCCAGACTTTGACAAAGTTATTCAGCGTCGGCTGTTGGGGGATGGGCAGGCTGAAGACTTCTTCCAACGGGCCTTTGAGTGCCGTGCCGATCAGCCAGAGCAGAGGGAAGAGCATGGCGATCGCGATCACTCCCAGCAGCAAGTACAGACCGGTGAGCCTGACTGCCGGTCGTGCCCAGAGCGATCGCCAAAACCCAACCCTAGCCGCAGATGACATAGCCAATAATTCTCAACAACTCTCAAGCGGTCGTGCGCGGATGCCAGCCCACCTCGCTACAAAAGCCAGTCAGGGGGCGATCCCAGGGTTCGACCGGCAACGAATCTTGCAGCGCGCTGTGAAAAAGGATGCCGATGGTCGGTACAGCGAACCACTCGGGTAACTGTAGCATCCGATCGTAGAAGCCGCCGCCATAGCCGAGACGGTAGCCCTGGCGATCGCCTGCCACTGCGGGCACCAGGATCAGGTCAACCTCATTGGCATCGATCAGCGGTGCATCGGCCTCGGGTTCCAGAATGCCGTAGGCTCCGGGCTGCAAGGGGCGATCGCGCCACCAACGATGCCAGTACAATTCTCGACCCACGCAACGCGGTAGACCCCAGCGCTTTTCCAAATCTTGCCAAAGCGGACTGAGATCGGGTTCTTGGCGGTGGCTGACGTAGGCGAGGACGGTTTCGGCTTGTTGAAATGGCGGCAAAGCGCGCAGATTTTGGCAGAGGCGATCGCTCCAGTCGCGCCAAGTGGATGCCGGGAGCGATCGCCGCTGAGCCAGCAGTTGACGGCGGCGGGCGCGTTTCTCAGGATGCATGGCAGCAGTGGCTGTCAGAAGCGATGCTCAGCGCATTTGTAGGATACCAAGGCAGTAGTCGTGTAGAGCGTGCGTTCTATACGATTCCCCGGCAGCAAACCAGTGCCCTATGTGCAACCTCATGATTTGCGGCCTGGCCGAACCTTTGCCAACACGCACTTAGGAGTTGACCGCCAGCGGCGGCTCGCTCGCACTGGCGAGAAAATCACCCAGCCATTGCTTGAGGCGGTAGGTTGCCCGACAGTCATCCTCGTTGTAGCGCACGATCGCGTTCAGCAACTGGCGATCGCCCTGTCGCAGCCAGCGGTCGTACCAGCAGACCGTCTGGTCGCCACTGGCATCGGCATCACGCCAGGCGAAGCCCAGCCACTTCGCCAGCGTCTTGAGCGAGTAGTTCTCGACCGGCATCGCCACCGATTGCGTCACCCAAGCATGAATATCGACAAAGCGATCCAAGGATTCCGGCAGCACCGCATGAGCGGTCTTGTACAGTGCGGCCAGTCGCTTCACCGTATCGACTTCGTAGGCGGCGAAGTGGAAGACTGGCGCGCCCGGATAGCGGAGTAACAACGCGAGAAACTGCTGCCAGATCAGTGGCTCTTCGCTGGGATCTTCGGCGAGAAAGGCGTGAAAGCGCTCTGTCCCTGTGCGATGGTTCACCACGAGCACGCCGAGGAGAAAATCGAGATTACGATCCGGCTCTGCTTCGATGTCGAAGTACAGCTCGATCGCAGCACTGGGCAGCGGCGGATGATAAGCCAGCGGCCGGTCGGCGAGGAGTAATGGCTGGGCTTGCAGGAGGGCGCGGGCTTGCGATCGCAGCTGACTGACAATCTCGGGCGCGATCCGCTCCGCATCTTGCCAAGGATCGAGCTGTGCGAGAGCGGCGAGATTATCAACGCCGAGGGTTTGCAAATCGCGATAGCGGCTGGGCGTGATCCCCGGCACGAGCGAGAGATGCTGTTGGGCACGCGCTTCGGTCTGGCAGTAGCTCAGCCATTGGCAAAGGCTGCACCGCTGGCGCGAAATGAACACTTCTGGAGCGGTGGCGGCGGCTCTGACTTGCTCACATTCGGCGATCGCTGCCCGCAAACGCGGCTGCCAGTTCGCCAGATCGACGCGATACACCTGCTGCTCCCGCAACACTAGCTCCGGACTGACCACCGGCGCGCCTTGCAGTTGCTCCAGCAGTTCAGCATGGAGTGTCGTCACTAGCTTATACTCGGGCTTCGGCCGCTTGCCGAGCTTGACATTCACCGGCTGGTAGCTCCAGTCTCCCCAGCGCGATCGCCCCGGCTGTTTCACGAGAAATGTCGGTCGCCCGAGAAATTCGAGGGTCGCGTCGGCACTTAGGGCCTTGCCAGTTCCCAGCAACACGCCACGATAAACGCAGCTCGCCCCCGCCGCCATTAATGCCGCCGTCACGGCTGCCCCGGCCGCCCAGTCCCCACGCGGATACTCTGGCCGCACCCAGTCGTAGTTCGTGAGCAGGTCATTAATTTGTTGCTGGTTTTCCTGACGCAGCTTCTGGATGAATTCGCGTTCAGGATCTTGCTGGCGGCGATCGCCCCACAAGTTGAGAAAAAAGCGGCGATCGCAGCGCTTGTAGGCCAGTAATAAGTCGTCAGTCAGCAGCATTCGCGGGCAAGACTCGGCTCCGACAGCCGGGGACGCAGGGGAAAAGGTTGTAGAGACGCCCCAAACTCCGTAGTAGAGTAGAATGGGCAATTTGCTTTCCAGATTAACCTGAAACTTCAATCCTTATGTCGAGCGTTTCGTCAGCACCGACAGCGATCAAACAGCACCGGCAGCAATTTCCGGGTCTCACGAACAAGGCCTACTTCAACTTCGGCGGCCAGGGGACGATGCCACAGACAGCCCTCGAAGCGATCTACAAAGCCTACGACCACATCCAGCAACAAGGCCCCTTCAGCGCCCGGGTCAACGACTGGATTCGCCAAGAAGCAGATCTGACCCGGCAGGCGATCGCCTCGGAGTTGAATGTGTCTGCCGAAACCATTGCCCTGACGGAAAATGTCACTGCTGGCTGCAATATCGCGATTTGGGGCATCGACTGGCAACCAGGCGATCGCATCTTGCTCACTGACTGCGAGCACCCCGGCGTCATCGCCATCGTCAAGGAGGTGGCCCGCCGCTTCCGCGTCAAGGTCACCACTTGCCCCATTGCCGCCACCCTCAACCGGGGCAACCCCGCCGCCGTGATCGAGCAGCATTTGCAGCCGACCACCCGCCTCGTGATCGTCTCGCATTTGTTGTGGAATACCGGCCAGGTGTTACCCCTCGCCGACATTATTGAAGTCTGCCACAACTACTCCCAGAGCACCCGCCCGGTTTATGTCTTGGTTGATGCTGCCCAGTCGGCTGGCTCCCTACCGCTCAATCTCACTGGCCTCGATCCCGATTTCTATGCCTTCACCGGGCATAAATGGTTCTGCGGTCCCGCCGGTGTCGGGGCGCTTTATATTCGTCCCGAGGTCTTTGCCGATCTTGCCCCCACCTTCGTTGGTTGGCGCAGTGTCCAGCTCGACAGTGGCGGGATGCCCGTGAATTGGCAACCCGATAGCCGTCGTTATGAAGTTGCCACCACCGCCTTTCCCCAATACGCCGGACTCCGCGCGGCGATCGCCGTTCACCGCCAATGGGGCACCCCCAAAGAACGCTACACCCAAATCTGTAGCCACAGCGAATACCTCTGGCAGCAACTCTCACAATTGCCCCAGGTCAACTGCCTGCGCGCCACGCCCCCTGAAGCCGGACTCGTCTCCTTCCAGCTCAACTCCACGATCTCGCACCGCCAGTTCGTCGAGTTTCTCGAACAGCAAAACTTCCTACTGCGCACCCTCGTCAGCCCCGACTGCATCCGCGCTTGTGTTCACTACTTCACACTGCCGTCTGAAATTGATGCCCTCGTCAAAGTCATCGGCAACCTCTAGCATTGACCGCATCGCCACTCGACGCAGCAATAACAAATCTGGTATCCACACCCCAAACTAAACCCCTCGCCCAACCCTCTCCCAAGCTGGAGGCAGGGCTAGGGATGAGAAATACGATTCCTGGGTTCTGAGGACAGGATTGGGGATAACTGACCTGTGCGATGCTGCTGATTAGATCTAGCGCACCCGCAATCTATTCTATGAAAGTACCCCCAATGCCCTCGACTTCTGTACGACCCAACGTGCCGAAGACTAGTACAGGATGGTGGAAATGAGATGCCCATTCAAAATCCCCAGGATTCCCGTATTGCAGGCACTCAGAACTCAAAATTTAGAATTCAAAACTCCGCGTAGCGGTACTAGACCCGCTACTGTTGGTTGTTGGGACCGTAGCGCCCTGAGTCGTGATCGTCATGGCGATCGCCTGGCGCATAATCACCACAAGTCTCACAGGGGCCGCTGGGGTTGACGGCGCAGCGGAGGAATGCTGAGTGGGCATTGTAGCGACAGGTGCGCTGGCGATCGCGCCGACCGGCGATCAGGTTTTGCCGTTGCTGCGCGAATACCAGCCGTCGTTTGATGCGAGCGTGCGATTGTAGCCGCAAACGTTCAAAAACACAGGTAGCCATAACAAAACCGGTCGGCAGCCGTCGATTTCGGGTTTCCTCAAGGGAATCATAAGGGTTTTTTGGACTTTGGGGTCACGGCGGCCGCGTCCCTAACCCTAAGGGGTATTGTTCACTGCCTGCTGACCGGCGGGCGAGCCGACAAAGCCGAGGAATGCGGCGACCTCATCGCTCGCCGGTTCCTGGTAGACATAGGCGAGTTGCCGTTGCAGAGGGTAGTTGTTGGCTCGGGGGTTGATGCCATCGACGAGGAGCGAGCGCGCTGTACTCTGATTCGCGACCTGTACATAGGTGGCGTAGCCGATGCCGTCGGTGCCGAGTTGCTGAATCATCCCCGTCGTCTCGTCGCGGGGCATCGTCGTGATATTGGGGGCATTGCCAAACGGCTGACCGTCGAGCACGATGTCTTGAAATGCCTGATGCGTGCCACTGACCGGCGGCCGATTGATCACCCGAATCGTGGCATTCGGGCCGCCAATTTCCTGCCAGTTGGTGATCTGTCCCGTGAAAATCCCGCGCACTTGCTCCGTCGTGAGTGTGCCATTGAAAGGATTGTCGATGCCGACAATGATGGCGATCGCATCGGGGCGCACGGTCACCGCCTGCAAGCCTTGGCTCTCCTCCTCGGGGGTCAAGGCGCGTGACACCGCCGCAATATCAATTTCACCGGCGGCGACCCGCTGCAAGCCTATGCTGCTGCCCTGCGCTTGCAGGATCACGCTCGCCCCACCAAACTGCTGCTCGAACTGACTTTTCAGCGCCGTGTTGATCTGCGCCATGCTCGTGGAGCCATCGATGCGAATCGTCGTGCCTGCCGCAACGTCGCTGGGGGGCGGAAAGTTGTTGGCTGTTGGCGTTGACCCGGGGTCACTGGTTTGACTGCCGGGATTGTTCTGCTGACCGCCGCCTGTCAGGTTCGCCAGCGTACCGCTGCGCTGCAACCACCAAAAGCCGCCAGCGAGAATAATGATGGTGATCACCAATGCCAGAATCAGCGGGAGGGTTTCGTTTTTCTGCGACATGGTAGGGGTGCGTGAGTGTTTGCGATTGGACTGGCGATGCGATCGCCGCTTACTCATTACAGAAGCGTCAGGGGCAATTCCGAATGTGCGTCGTGTACTCGCCGTCCCGTATTAAGCGATGCTGCCGCGCTTGCGGGCTTCCTTGTAGGATGTCCCGACATTGCGTAGACCGGCGCGGATCATCTGTTGCTCGAGCAGGGAGAAAAAGCGGGCGCGATCGCCGCCCCGGACTACGGCCTGGTTGTGGGCTTCGGCGAGAGCAACCGGATAGCCATCCCCTTTATACACCTGACCCAGCATGATGCTGAGCGCCTGCTCAAACAAGTCGGTGTCGGTAGCGACCCAAGCGGGGACTTCGATACGGGCGATTTCGGTGCCGACATGGACATAGCAGAAGTAAATTCGTAGTGATTCGCTGTAGAGATCGAGAATTTTCGCCGAACTCTGCCAGAGCGGACCGCGTTGACCCGGTTCCAGTTGGCTCGCCCAGAGGGCGGTATCCCGCAGCGGATCGACGACTTGGCAGGGCAGGCGATCGCCGCGATCGCCACAGTGTGAGAGACAGTTGGGTTCACTAAATTTGCACGCTTCCAAGCGTAGGAAATTGGTGGCTTCGCTGCTCCGCGAGGCACTGAGATACCCCATGAGCGGCACACCTGCCTGCTGCAACTGCTCCCAAGCCGCGAGGATCGGCGGCAACAGGCGATCGCGGGCCTCACTGGGCACACTTTCCAAAAACCAATAAATTAGCGAGCCATCGACCATCGCCAAATTGGGCAAGCGCGAGTAACGCGGTGCTTCGACCCACTGTTGCGCCAAGTCAGCGAGAACTTCGGCCTCCGAGACGGTGCGTCGGTATCCCATCCATTCTTCAGTACGAATCCCCCACTGCCGCGAAATATAGAGATCTTCGGGTTTATAAAAAACCTCCGGCAGGCTATCGAGTAGTGGGTGTAAACTCTGCCCGTAGTGCAAGGCGATCCGACCGACATTGAGTAGGTAGCAGTAGGCAATTTCATGATGCGAGGGCGCAATCTGTGAGCCGTCGGTTGCGAAGACAGTATGTTTTGCAGGCGGAACCCGCAGGTCGTGGCGGGTCGCCAATGACTCCACCGGGCTGGCGGCTGCAAACAGGAGGCGATCGCGCCACTGCTGTTGAGCTGCCACCAGCTCAGTCTGCTGTGTTTCAGCCCGCGTCAACAACCGCTGCGCCAGTTCAAGACGTTGGCGACTTGCTTTAGCTTCGAGTTGCAAGTGCTGGCTGATTTGGGGCAGTTGTCCAGCGAGTTTTGCCAGATCGAGCATGGGGACACACAGTTGATTTTTGACCATCTTAACCGGTAGTTTATCCATTGGTTAAGGAGGCAACAGAGAAGATTGGGCAGCTCTAAGCAGGAGCCGGTCAGGTTGCAGCGTGATGATTACAAGCCGCTGTGAATTTTGAAAACAGCACCAGTCTCTAGCCTGCGAGATCAAGTCAAGGCAGCGCTTTCGTTGCCGCTAGCAGCCGAGATTACGATAGATGAGTGGGTCAGAAACGGTGACCCGTCTCGGCGAGCCCGTGTTAAGATCAACTCTAAAGATAGTGAGCTAAGCAAGATTTCAACCATGATTGAAAAAGTCAAGAAAACTGAACAAGAATGGCGTGAAAAACTAACTCCCGAACAATTTCAGGTCACGCGCAAAAAAGGGACAGAACGGGCTTTTACGGGTGAATACCACAATAATAAAGCCGCCGGAATTTATAAATGTGTCTGCTGTGGAACTGAACTGTTTAGCTCCGATGCCAAGTACGACTCCGGCACCGGATGGCCCTCCTTCTGGAAGCCAGTTGCCGAAGCCAATGTAGCCTACGAGGAAGATGGTAGCTTATTCATGCGCCGGACTGAAGTTCTCTGTGCCGCCTGCGATGCGCATCTCGGTCATGTCTTCAACGACGGCCCGCGCCCAACTGGTCAGCGCTTCTGCATGAATTCGGCGGCCTTGGATTTTGTCCCCGCTAGTGATACCTGATTCACTTCCTGCCTTTCCACTCAAGGGCTGCTTCTGCACATCCTGAATCCGCTCCATCACCACAAAGCCAGGAGTGAGTGGGAATGTCTCTTGGTTTTGTGGCCCTGCGTTTCTACGGAACAGGCTGATGCCTACAACACACTGGCACGAACGCCAACATCCTCAAATCTCTCTCCCAAGCTGGGAGAGGGATTTAGGGTGTTTTTCGCGCTAGTTGCGACGACGCCGTTTACAATCGGGGAAATCACCGCCATTGGCGATCGCGCAAGCACGACGAATAGAATAACCGAGGTTGATGGTTGGAAACGGCGCAGATGCCTTGCTTAGTGCTAATCCCGCTTTGTCTCCGGCAATCAGCTAAACTTGCTCCAACTGGTTATGGTTTACGTGTTACCGCTTCCTGTGATTGTTTTCCAATTGCTGTCGTTGACACTGGGCACCGCAATCGAGAGCTTAATTATTCGTTACAACCTGGGTTTTAGTCGCAAAAAGAGTGTTGAGTATGCCCTGACGCTCAATCTCTATTCCAGCATTTTTGCTTGGTTGATTTTGTTTGTTGCTCAAGCGATCGCGCCCCAAACGATCAGATTGCAGGTTATCAGTGGAATTTTATTCGATCGTTTCTACACCCAGTCTTTGCTCGCCAACAGCACCCTCGAAACCTTTGCCGCCGCGATCGCCTTCTCGCTGATTTGCATCATTGAGCTTAAGGGCTTCGATTTGATCAAGTTTCTCCTAGAAGCGTCCCCCCAACCCCTCGGCGACGATGCGGCGATCACGCTCGTCAAGCGTCTCAACAAAGCGCTAACGAAGTCCAGCAGTCGCGGTGTCTCTTCCTTATTTCTGCTGGGCGCTTTTACCAATAGTGTCGTTTTGCTGATCTTCTTCTTGCGTGTGCTTTAACGCTATGCTGATCATCTCCAGCTCTCGTCGCCGCCACTCGGGCTGTTTGTGTGCTGATGCTTGAGCTGCTCAAAATCGCATTCCAATTCCTGCGGCAAGCTTGGAACTTCTTTTTTCCCCAGCGTTACTATTGCTGGCAGATGTTTGTTTGGCTCAAATTGCTTTCCGTCGTTATGGCATTACTAGCTACTGGACCGACAGAGCGCTTCATTGATGCAGTGGGTTATGCCTTTCTGATTTTTGGTCTCACCTGGGCTGGAGCCGAAAATCACTTCAGTTTCACGCCCTGGCTCACCAGTGCCGGGATTTTGGATCTCCTCGCTGACTTTCTGACAGTTGTAAACCCGTCAGTTTGGCTCGTCACCTGGCTCCCGCTCGCGGCGGTGATTGCCAGCTTGCCCAAGTTTTTTAATAAAAACCTGGAATTTCACCTCCCCGACGCCCAAAAACGTCAGGATTTTCTAATCCTTTTCGGCAGTCAAGCGCTGATGGCTTGCTGGCTACAATTTGCGCTGGTCATTAATAATTGGCTTGATCGCTATCCCAGTTTGCTTGCCGATGACTTTGGTCACAGTCTGGTTGTCGTCCGCCTGACATCGCTACAGTCCGAAAACCAGTCGGTCACGCGCGGCAATGTCATCTTGGTGGAGTTGCGGCCGTTGCTCGTAAAACAACTCAGTAATCAGCGTTGGTCGGTATTGCAACCTGCGCTTGAGGGCAACACTTGGGGCGAAGTCGCACTGCCCGACCTATATGATCAAACTATCAGCCGACTGGTCGTGAATCCACGCGAGGACTTGCCCGAAAACCGGCTTTGGGGATTGCGAGCTGAGAGTCAGCCAACGGAGCAGGGGTATCGGTTGGTAATCACGGCTGAGTGGCAGGGGCCGCGATCGCGTCAGCTCGACGATGAAGCCGAGCCAGATCCCTACACTGCGATCATGATCTGCCAAGTTGAGCCGCGACCGATCCCCGGCAATCTTGGCGTGTTAGGGACGATCGCGACCTGCACCATCGCGACCGAACGCCAGGAATTGAGCCGAGCACCAGCACTCTGAGCCAGACTCAGCTTTCGTCATGGGCAAGCGACGGAGCCACCAATTCTTTACAATAAAAGCTCAGCGCGAAACACCGCTTGTTCGTATCTTTTACCTTATGTTTGGTTCCTTCCAGCGCAGTCATTTACGGCTTGAGGTCGATGCCACGGCGAGCACCTTGGCGGCAAGCTTGCAGCGTCCTGAGCATTTTCGCCGTTGGCTCTCGCCCCAGCAATTTGATGCCGGCTTGCCACTGCAACTGACACCCGACTGCCAGTTCACGGCACGGTTAGGGCCGGTGGCGATCGCCCATCGCGTCCAAGTCGCCCACGATAACGTTCTGCGTCTATTGCTGAGCGGTGCGGTAGACGGCTACCACGAATGGTACTGGGGCGATGGTTGGGTGCAGTCCCGCCTCGAGGCTGTTTCGCTGTTACCGCTCAATCTGACCCATACGGCTGCCTTGTGGCGCTTGCGAGACTTCGCAGCGGCTTTGCAAACAGCGGCTTAGCGTGCCTCAGGCAGTCAAGCATCCAGACGCGCAAAAAAGCGTTGTATCGATCGTTAGGAGCGGGGCAGTTTGAGCGCCCAGTCAATGCCCTGCAAATCGCCTGCCAGAATTGGCCGTGACCGCTCTGTGCAAGCTGCGCGATCGCTCGTCGAACCCCTGTAGCATTCAGACAAACCTCAGCAGTTCGAGCGCTTCACCAGTGACATACTCCGCGATGCCAATGTTTTGAACATCTACCATCACAACCGCTTAGATACGACCTAACTTAGTCTTGGTGGGGTAGCTTATGAGTTGGCGTGCCGCTGAGTTTCTAGCGATCGCCTTTAATTAAGTTTGTACTCTGTTTTCTCCTCGTGTAGAACCGACTAGCATGAAGCAAGGCGAGTTGTTTCTGCTCATTTCATCCGCACCTCACTAGACAGATCTCACTAAACAGAATCATGATCCCCGCAATTTCGACCGTCCTTGCACTGGGTCTCCTCGCGGCTGCACCCAATTCGCAGCCACCAGCCCTCCGAGATCCAGAGCCACCCGACCTGACGCAGCGGCGCTTTCTGGTGGAATGCCATTGCTTTATTCCTGCGGCTGATGGCTTGACCGAAGATTATGGTTACGAGCTAAATGCATTCGGCTACGCGCAGCCGCAGCCCAATGGCATTGAGATTCAGCTTGATGAGCGTCAGATTCGCTTCTCAGTGAAACAACGACCTGCTTTAGAGGGTGAGTATGAAGTGATCCATGCTGCAATCCCGCTGGTGCAGCGTCCAGGACAGAATTGTGTCGATGGGGGTTGCGATCGCGTCGATTTGGTCTCTGAGTCAGTCCTTGAAGACGCGCTACGGATAACCTATGACCAAGACCGTGGCCGGATGTTCGTCGAGCACCGACTCAGCGATGAAGTCGTCCTGCGTGGACGCGGTGGCTGTTTATTTGTCGCTCTGCCACCAGCGCCGTAGGAGTGGCTCGGTCAGTAGAGACTGACGCACGAAGTTGCAATTTGTAACGAAGGATGCAGTCTGACCGTGAGAATTGCGGCAATATGCGCTCTAAGTTAGTCAATCTCCGGTACTCTCGCCTCTCTTGTCATGTCTATCAAGTCCTCGCGCCCTCTCTTGTTTGCAGCGGTTCTAGTAGCTGGTTTGGGGCTTGCTACGGCGGTTCCGGCTACAGCGTGCCTACTGGGTCAGCGCAATTACTCGCCAGCCAACCGAACCGATGTCAATCCTGCCGGCTTATTGGCTCAGTTCAACTGGCAGCAACATCGGGCAACATTACTCGGTGGATTCGGGATGTTGGCAGTGAGCGCTGTCGGCTTAGGCTGGCTGGCGCGATCGCGGCATCGTGCTCAGTCCGTGACGACGGCTGACCTGTTCGCGGTTGAGTCTTTCCCCATTCCTGTTTACCTCGAGTCGTCTGACACCGCCGCCGAGCCGGACTCAGAAGCTTCAGAGTCAGCGACGAGCTGGGACTAGGCGTTCAGCTTTCCCTCCCCTGTATCTGCGCTTGCTAGCTTTACGCCAGCAAGCATTTTTTTTGGCTTTGAGTTTGTCGGTGACTGGCAACTGCTTTCAGAGATACTGCCGCTGTTGGCCACCCGTTCAGCTCAACCAGAAATCACAGACCCCTGCGTGGGCACATAGCTCCGTCCCATTGAGTGTGTGAGCTATGGCAAAGTCCGGGTTCGCCTCTGAGCGCTGCCACGACAACCGTAATGTGAGGATGCAAGCAACCTCAAAAACCAGGCTTGACTCCCTAGTAGTCTGTCAAGCGCCCTCACCCCAACCCCCCTTCGCCCAGGATTGGGAGAAGGCGACGGGATGCCAAGTTGAGCATCCGGCAAATTGGGCTTGACGCACCACTAGCGCGCAACGCTTGCATTGTGCTCGTAGGGCAATTTTGCACCGGGTCGGGGTAGGTAGCGGTAGATGAAGTAGCCCAAAACTGGCGCTGACGCAATCATCAGCAGCAGTCCCGGTGCCCAGCCAGCCGCTAGGGTCGCTGTCAGGGCGGCGGCAGTCTGTGATTCGGCAGGGGAGCTATCGATGCGGGTGAGTAGATAGACCGTGGCATTGTTGAGAAAGTGGGCGGCGATCGGCACCCAGAGCGTGCGGCTGTGGCAGTAGAGCAGTGTCCACACCACCCCTACGATGGTCAGTCCGACCGGGTTAGCATGACCGAGACCGAATAGCAGTGAGCTGAGCCAAATCGCGGGAGTGAGACCCCACTTCTCGGCCCAGCGATGGAATAGTACGCCGCGAAAGAGAAATTCCTCGGCGAGGGGGGCGACGAGCATCAGGGCGATCGCCTCCAGCAGCATCAGCAGCTTGGGAAACCGGGAATCGAGATCAATCGCCAGCAACGATTCAGCATTTTCAGCTACCCAGTCGGGGGCGAGTTGGTAGAGCAGCGCGTAGGAGAGCAGGCCGGAGCCGAGGGAAAAGGCGAGCAGGGCGATCGCCAACCCCAACACCCACCCCCAGTTGTAACCGCGCGGCCAGCGGCCGAGCAGATGCTGGGGCTGCACGCCCGCTTGCTGCAAATCCCACCAAGCCCAAGCTGCTGTCAGGCTGAAACTGAGGATGAAAATGAAATAGGTCAACAGCGGGTCATCCAGCGGGATGCCAAGCCAATAGCTGACTGTGCCACTGGCGAAGCTAGCGCCAATGAGCAGGAGAAAAAAGGCGAGCAGCAGGCGGCGCGAGCGCACCGCCGCAAAAGCGGAGTTGGCAGACGGGGGCATGGTGTTGGGGTTTAGGGCGCGGCGAGATTTTGGGTGACCTCGAGGTAGATGTGTTCGAGGCGCACGGGCTGACGGGCGATCGCCGCGAGCGGAATGCCCTCGAAGCGCGCCACCAGCTCTGTTAGTGTCAGTTCTTCTGGCAGCCAGAAGGCGAGGTCACTGCCGTAGCGACGCTGCGGATAACCCAGACTCTCGGCTCGGGCGATCGCCCCGGTTCGTCCGGCGTCGTCAGCACCACAATCTCGCAGGCAGCGACATACTGTTGCAGCTCAGCCAGCGTCCCCTCCGCGACAATCCGACCCGACTTGAGAATCCCAATGCGCTCGCAAAGTCGCTCCGCCTCGTCGAGTAGGTGAGTGGTGAGCAGGATGGTCATGCCCTGGGCTTGCAGATGACGGATGAGCGCCCAGATTTCGTAGCGAGACTCGAGGTCGAGGCCGGTGGTCGGTTCGTCGAGAATCAGGAGTTTGGGCTGATGGACGATCGCGGCAGCAATATTAGCGCGACGCTGCATCCCGCCACTGAGGGTTTCGACGCGGCTGTGGGCGCGATCGCCCAGATTCACAGCCGCTAGACTGGCGGCAACGCGACGGCGGCGTTGCTGGCGGTCGAGACCGTAGATTTGCGCGAAGAAGTGCAGATTTTCGGCAACGGTCAGTTGCCGGTAGAGCAGATTGTCCTGGGGTGCAACGCCGAGCCAATTTTTGCGGGTCGGTCGCAGCGGCTCACCGTTGAGGGCGATCTGGCCGCTGTCGGGGGCGAGGACTTGACAGAGGATGTTGATCGTCGTCGTTTTGCCCGCTCCATTGGGGCCGAGCAGGCCGTAGATTTCACCGGCCTGCAAGTGGAGGCTCAGGCGATCCAGGACGGTTCGCTGGCCGTAGGTTTTGCAGAGCGCCTCAATCGCCAGCATGGATTTCCGCCAGAAGCAACATTCAAACTCATCAGGGGTGGGCATGGCGACTAGCTGGGGTGTCAGCCAGTGCCGGGATTCGTTCATTGAGCCTAACGTGGACGGCGGCGATCGCCAGAGCGAACCAACGATGGATGCCTTGCAGCCAGAGGCAATTTTAGGCTAGATCTAAAGACTATGGTTGAACCAATTCCCCCGATTACGCTGCCACCGCCCCAGGATGCGGTGCAAGAAGGTCAGTGGCTGCAAGCCTCATTGCGGCGCTGGCTGGATGAGGAGTTTTTGCCGGAGCCGGTGAATGTCAAGATTGCCCAACGGGCGGCTGAAATTTTCGTGCGTCAGCGCCTCGAAGGTGAGAACGATGTCGGTGAACTGGCGATCGCCATTGTCACCGAGATGCAGGCGTTTGATTTCAGCCGTAGCTTCTACGGAGAATTTGCGATCGCCAACGCAGTCAGCGATCTCTTGCTCGACAGTCTCGGCATCGACCGCTGCTGCGGCAACTGACGCTGGCGCTCTCAGCCGACCACAGCCACAGAGCGGTGTCGTCCTGAACAACCGCGCCGCCGCCAAACAAGCCAGATCCCTGGCAACTACCAGCTCGACTTGACGACGCCTGGCAACAAGCCCTCGTGTGCCATCTCACGCAGCACGTTGCGGCACAGACCAAAATCGCGGTAGTAACCGCGCGGCCGCCCGGTCGCCCAACAGCGATTGTGCAGGCGCACGCGGGCGCTGTTGCGCGGCAGTTGTTGGATCTGGCGGTGGATTTCCAATTTTTCCATGTGCGAGCTTGCTGTACGGAAGCGTTCTTTCAGCTCGGCGCGCTTATCGGCATATTTTTCAACAAGTTTGCGGCGCTTTTTCTCGCGCGCGATCATGGACTTCTTCGCCATAGCTTTGAGGAGCAGAAAATTTTTGACACTATCCTCAATTATGCCTGATCGTGAGTTGTGGGTGCAACCCCGACCAGAGATTCAGAGATTGCTAGCCATCCTCATCGCTCCACCTGCGAGAATAGAGTCATCGATACCGCAGCGCCTAATGCTCAACTGACCAGCGCGCTAAAACTCTAACTTGGACATTCACATTGACTGAGCCGACATCCTCCTAGTACCGCTACGCGGAATTTTGAGTTCTGAGTTTTGAGTGATGAGTGCAGACAATACGGGCATCCTACGGATCTTGAATGGGCATCTCATTTCCGCCGCCTTGTACTAGCGCACCTGGCTGAGACGAATGATGTAGGGGTGGTAATCGTGCTGGCGATAAGAGCCGACCCAGATTTCGTAGCGGCCGGGCAGCCACTGACCGGCGATCCCCGGATTGCGCTCGACAATATCGTCATTGCACCAAGTCCCGCCCGGCCCGCGCACGACCAGCGTCGTATCTTCCGGGCTGTACACTTGCAGGTCAAGGTAGTCGAAAAAATCAGTCAGCGTCAGGACGTGGTCGGGCAGCCCGTCTACAAAACCACTGCAAGGGCCGGTCGGGGTCTCGACGCGCGCCGCCACCTCGCGGGCGGGCTGTTCACCACCGCTGATCCCGCGCAACACGGTGGGATCCGGAGCGAAGCCGAGGCTGAGCGACGCATTCTCGAAGATGGGTGAACCGGGAAACTGACTAAACTGGGCACGGGCTGGCAAGGTGAGCCAGAGCGTGGCGATCGCCACTCCGCAGCAGCCAGCAAAGAAACGGATGATCATCATATGAACTAATGGCAAATCTCAAACTTGGGCGAGCAGACCGGGCAGCGGTTCAGCACGAGCGAGCCGAGCAGGTACTGGGGATGCTCTCAGATCCCGGCTATCGATAGCATAATTGACGGGGGCAGCCCCCTGACGTTCCAGACCAGTGCCAGGGACGGGGCGCGGCGAAAAATTTTGGCTGCTTTGGCAATGACGGCGACTGAGCGCTCCCAACGCTACTTCATCGCGCTGATCCCCCCGGTGGCACTGCGCTAGGAGATCGTGTCGCTTCAGCAGCCTTTTGCGGCGACCGATCGTATCTGACTCCAGCAGCTTGTTGGCGCGCTTGGCCAACTGTGGCGACGCAGGCATTTCGGGCCGAATTCTGGGCGACGGCCTGAGTCTTGCTGGTGCATGACGGGCAGTGCTGGCAAATCGCCGGTCAGTTGCCATTAACGACCGACCCAGACTTTGGAGACTGAGCCAAAAAAATCCGGCTTCGCCTGCGATTCGGCGTAATCTGTAGCAAAATTCAGGGCTGGTTTACACTTACGATCAAGGTCGCGCGTTTGTAAATCAGTGTTGGTACATTTTGCCAGTGCTTGGTGTCGGGAGAGGTGAGTCGCGATTGATGGTCAGTTCAGTTAGTTCAGAGCAAACCCTCGGCGATCGCTACCGGATTCTCAAAATCCTGGGGCAGGATCGCTTCGGGGTCACTTATCTCGTCGAAGAGCTACAATCCGGCGGCGAGCAGCGGCTGATCGCCGAATTTGAACCGCGCCTGCATGGCAGCGGCGCTTGGGAGCGGGCGGTGGAATTATTGGAGCAGGAGGCGCGATCGCCAAGCCCTGGACTCATCCCAGTTCGCCGAATTCCGCAGAACTCT
>JAAUTY010000044.1 GCA_012031265.1 Spirulinaceae cyanobacterium SM2_1_0
GCCTCCTGCTTCTGAAACGTGTCCGCTTCCTCGTCGCTCGCGTCTCGCCGTTCAGCTCCTGTCGCTCCGCTTCTAAACGTGCCGCTTCCTGTCGCTCCGCTTCTCGCCGTTCAGCCTCCCAACGCGCCTGCTGCTCCGCGACTTGCTGGGAGGCAGCCAAACGTTCCCGGCGGCTGATATCAAGTTGATTTTGGCGCTCTGCCTCCAGGTGCTCCGCGACACCCACTGGCAGCGACAGCAGCTCTAGCCACGTCTGAATCGTCGGCGGGCGCAGTTCTGGCGCGATCGCCAGACCCCGACAAGTCGCCACCTTTGCCACCGAACTTACCTCGGATGGAAACAGCTGCCACTCGTCCGGTGGAATGCGATTGAGCAGCGGGGCTGGTGGTGGCTCATTGCCCGTGAGTAGAAAGTAGAGGGTAGCACTGAGGGCATAGACATCGCTAACCGGCGCACTCGGTTGCTGCGGGAGATAGCGTTCCGGTGCCGCATAGCCTGGAGCAATCAGTTGCGCGTGGGTCTGACGAATCTCCGGACTCAGATCGCAACTGAGACCAAAATCGACCAGCACGACCTCATCCACATCCTGACGCAGAACAATGTTGCCGGGTTGGATGTCGAGGTGATGCAGATTTGCGGCGTGCAGCACCGCCAGCGCTTCACCGATCTGCCGGAGCCAGGCGATCGCCCGCTCCGACGCCACCGGCCCATTTGCCGTCACATAGCTGGTCAGCGTCTGACCGATGATGCGGTCGTAGACGATATAGGGGCAACCCTCTTCCTCAAAATATTCCCAAACACCCGGCAAACTGGGATGCTGGCAAGCCGCCAAGCGCTCACTAAGCGCGAGAAACTGCTGGGTAAACTCAGCGAAGCGCGGATACTCTTGCAGGTTTGCCGCCAGAGTTTTGATAATCACCGGCCGATCGGAATTTACCTCTACTGCCTGGAATGTGGTGCTAAATACGCCCTGACCAAGGGTTCCGTCCAAGCTGTACTTGAGGTCATCGCGGGTGGCAGTGGCAATCATTGGGGTTCAGAGTACGCGGTTCAGAGTCGGGAGGATTCGGCAGCGTTGAGTGGATGCAGGGGTTTGTTGCCAACTAGCCAGGTTCAGCAGCGCGTTACGGGGCTGGAGTGGGGATTGGCAGAGCCTGTAGCGAGAGGGAGATTCTAGGACATCGTTCCTACTTTATACCGTTTCCTCAGAAACGCTTCAGCGCGATCGCGGATTATCTCTACGTCTGCCGGATCAGCCGCGAAAGCCCCATCCAGCGTCGCCGCCAACAACTCCGCCAGCATCTGGCGATACTGCGGGCCGGGTGGGTAGCCCAAACGCTGGAGATCCCGACCGTCCAGAGGGGCTTTCACCTGCGACCAGTGGCTGAGGTAGCGCCAAAGTTGGCGACGGATAGGACGGGGCGATCGCACCGCCAAGAGTACCAGCAGCGGCAGCTTGTAAGCTTGCAGGAGTTGCACGATCGCACTGGGGCGATCGCACTGCGGCAACTCGGCCGTCACCGTCGCTTGCGCCTGGGCCAATTTCCCCAGGCGCTCGATGCTCTCTGCTGTCAGTTGCAGACGCTCAGCCAGCGGGGCGCGTTCGGCGGGCGGCAGGGCGGCGACCAGCAATTCCAAGCGCAACTGCCAGGATGGTACTTGTCGGTTGGCATCAAAGCGGCGTAGGGCGCGATCAAGACCCCGCAGTTGCCACTCCAAGCTTGGCGTCAGCGCCAGCGCCGGATGTAGGCAAACCAGTGCATCGAGATCAGCGAGCAGGCGTAATGCCGGTCGCCAGTAGGGCGCTTGCAGGATGTATTTCAGCTCATTTTTCAACCTTGTTGTCAGGGCGGGAGCGCGGCGATCGCTCGCCTGCAACTGCGCGTAGACGCCACTGGCGATCGCGTAGCGAATGGAGCTCTCGGTCTGCGCTTCCAAGCTAAACCCCAGCCGCACCGCAAAGCGCACGGCACGATAGATTCGTGTCGGATCTTCAATGAAGCTGTTGGCGTGAAGGACGCGGATCTGGCGCGATCGCAAGTCCAGCCGTCCGCCAAAAAAGTCCAGCAGTTCTCCCTCCCGTGGCGGCGTCAGGCGCAGCGCCAGGGCATTGATCGTGAAATCACGGCGGTAGAGGTCTTGATGAATCGAACTTGCCTCCACCTCCGGATTCGCCGCCGGGTAGGGATAAAACTCGGTGCGCGCCGTGGCAATATCCACTGCCAGCGAGCCAAGCTCTGCATCGCGATGCCAGAGCAGCGCCGCCGTCTGAAATGTCCCATGCACCTCTAGCCGCGCCTGCGGATATTGCTTTTGTAACTCCCGTGCCAGCTCCACGCCCGCACCGGTTTCTGCGACACGATGAAAGCCATCAACCACGAGATCGATGTCCGAGAGATTGAGAACCGGGCGATCGCCTGCCCATGCCAATTCCCCAGCGGCTTCCAATGGCTCCGACTGCAACAGCAAATCGCGCACCGCACCGCCCACTAGGTAAAGATGCCAACCGCGTCGTGTCGCCGCTGCCGCAACTTGGCGGAGAAACTGGCGCAGGGCGGGCGTGATCAGCGATCGCGGATTTTCGCGCAGGCAGTGGGCATAGAGCGGCGGCGGTGCTTGTGAATTTTGCCCATCTAGTGCCTGCCGCTGCCGCAACACATCGGTGCGAGTGACGATCCCCAACAACCGGCCCGCCTCCAAAACCGGCAGACGGCCGATGTCGTAGGTCACCATCAGCGACTCAATCGCCGCCAGCGGCGTCGTCGGGGCGATCGTTTTCAAATTGCGACTCATGTAGCCCTTGACCGGCGCGTGCTGGAAGCCGTGATGCAGCGCGATGTCTAGGTCGCGCCGCGAGATGATGCCGACGAGTTGATCCTGCTCATCCACCACCGAAAGACCGGAGTGACCATAGCGCAGCAGCAAACGTTGGGCATCACCAATTGAGGTGTCCGGACGGATGGTACGCACGGGTGAGGACATCAACTCACGGGCCGTCAGCGGCGGCGGCACTTGGGCGATGAATTCAGCCACCAATTGCGCTAGAATCTCCACCCCCACGACATCGCGCTGACTGAGCGCCGCCGCCTGGGCATGGCCCCCGCCGCCGTAGGGCGCAAAGAGGCTGTGGAGATTGACCTGGGGCCAACGCGATCGCCCGATCACCGTCAGTCGCCCTGTCCCGTCGGACTGAGAGCGATACTGCACCGCCACCAGTAACGCCTGACAGTCGATCAGCTCAATCAGTTGTTCGGCCAGGCCGGACAGTCCGGGGACAAAATCGGGCGTCTCCAACAACACCCAGGCGAGGCGACCGCTGTCAATGTCGCGACTCTGATACTGTTCGAGGGCGATCGCCAGCAACTGCTGCACAGCAGGCGACAGACTCTGCTCACGATATTCAGCGATTTCGGCACAGCTTGCGCCCTGTTCGAGCAACCAAGCCAGGGCGCGGGCATCCCGAGCCGTCGTCTGCGGGAAGCTGAGCGAGCCAGTATCAACGTGAATGCCGAGCGCCATGACCGTGGCTTCTGGAACCGTGAGCGTCCGGTTGACGGCTTGCAATTGCTCCGCGACCAGAGTCGCCGTCGCCCCCACTGGCTCAACTTGGCGCTGTGTGTAGGGCAGATCGCAGGTGCTCTCGAGGTGATGATCATAAATTTGAACCGTCTGCAACTGGGGGAGATCGAGCCAGTCGGCAAGCGGGCCAAGGCGATCGCGCCGCTGAGCATCGACAATATGCAGATGGCGAATCTGTGCCGGATCAACACTCCGCCGTTCAATGAGCGCGAATTCATCCCGGTAGAGAGCAAGAAAGTGTCGCACGCCCGGATGCGCGCCGCCTGCCAGCACGATCCGCGCGCCGGGATGCCGCCGCGATAATCCCACGGCCGCGCCGAGGGTATCGAAGTCAGCCGTCTGGTGACAGAGAATCAGCTCCACAGCAGCACCTTGGCTCAATGGACACGCGCGCGGGTTTACAATTCCAGCCTAGCGCCCCGCCAAGATTTCGCGGATTCTGCGCAATCTTGCGAGTCGCCTGCATCCGGATGCATTGCTATAATCGGCCCGATCATTTTGAGAGATCACCATGAACCGCCGTGAATTTCTAACTTGGGTCGGCGTGGGCAGCCTCGCTACCTCTCTGCCCCTCGCCCTAGCGGCTTGTAATCCCAGTGGCACGGACTCCGCCGCGCCGGAGACCGAAGCCGCAACCGACCCGGATGCGATCGCCCTCGGCACCGTGAGTGAACTGGCGGCGGCGGGCAGCCTCGTAGCCACTAGCCCCGAAAAAGTCATCGTCGTCGCTGATCCAGCGGACGAAAGTCAGCTCCTCGCCTTCACCGCCAACTGCAACCATAGCAATTGCACGGTGGAATGGAATCCAGACGAGACGCTGTTCGTCTGCCCCTGCCACCAATCCCGGTTTGCCCTCGACGGCAGCCTACAATCCGGCCCGGCGACGGCGGATCTCGAGCCGCTCACGGTCACGGTTGAGGGCGACCAGATTTTCGTGAGCGCGTGATGACCCCGGATTCCAGCTTGACCCCGCATGATCCGCCTCGGATCGAACTCGGTCAGTTTCTCAAACGAGTCGGGGCAGTCTCCACTGGCGGCCAAGCGAAAGTCCTGATCCAGGAAGGCTACGTGACGGTCAATGATGTCGTAGAAACGCGACGGCGACGTAAGCTTGTGGCGGGCGATCGCGTGGTGGTGCAAGGTCGCCCCTTCACGGTCGAGCTGGACTAAGGGGTGAGCGCTCGCTCTGAACTAAATCATCGAGTGTTCATTGCCGTTCTAAAATTTTTTGGTGTATCTCAGAACGCCCTGTTCTCTTTCGCTAGAGAGTTCCATGCCCACGATCTCGATCGTCACCCCGGCCTACAATGCTCAGCAAACGATCGGTGCAACCATCGAATCGGTACTAGCGCAGACCTATCGTGACTTTGAACTCATCATTGTTGACGATGGCTCACAGGATGAGACCGCTGCCGTTGTCCGAGGCTATGACGACCCACGTATTCGCCTTTACGTGAACTCCAATACCGGTGCTGCTGCCAGCCGAAATCATGGCTTCACAGTATCCACAGGTGACTATATTGCTTTTCTGGATGCTGATGACCTCTGGCTTCCAGGAAAACTAGCCATGCAATTACAGGCTTTGCAAGCCCACCAAGAAGCATCCGTTGCTTATAGCTGGACTGACTGGATTGATACTGACGGTCAACCACTACGCCATGGTGGTTATGCAACTTTTAGCGGCGATGTCCTAGCCCCACTGCTCGTAGTTAATTTCCTCGAGCATGGTTCCAACCCACTCATTCGTCGTGCTGCTGTTATTGCTGTCGGTGGCTTTGATGCGACTCTACCTGCTAGCCAAGATTGGGACTTTTATCTACGACTTGCGGCACGCTATCAATTCGTTAATGTGCCAGTCGTACACATTTTCTACCGAGTCTCTCCAAATTCGATTTCGACAGATCTGCCACGCCTAGAGCGATCCTGCACTGAGATGTTAGCACGTGCCTTCGCGAGCGCACCAAGCCAACTTCAGTATTTGCGTTCGCAGAGCTTCGGTAACCTCTATAAGTATCTGACCTTCCGTGCTCTAGAACGCTCTCCACAGCGCTCTGATGTTGGGAAAGCCACTCGTTTTTGGTGGCATGCTGCCTGCAATGACCCCAAACTTTGGCGCGCTAAAGTCAGTGCTCGTATTCTTTTGCGTTTAGGTCTGACCTTGGTCTTACCAGATAGCTGGCTGCTTCATTTACGAACGAAGCGCCTTTTCAGCAACTTTGATGCACTTCTAGGCTACATTTGCATCAGTATTTAAGAAGCATCGAGATTCAAAATCTCCACTGGCTCCAGCTCATCGGCGGGTTGGAATCCGAAGATGCGAGCGTAGAAATAGAATTCACTTTCAAGTGCCCGCTGAATATTCTCGGCGCGGCGGAAGCCATGCTGCTCGGCGGCGAAGGGCACATAGGCGACGGGAATGCCTTTTTGCTGCAAGATCTCGACCATCCGCTCGGCTTGATTCGGCGGCACGATTTTATCCTCTAGCCCCTGGAAGAAGATCACCGGGCAGGACAGCCGTTCGGCGTGGTGGATGGGCGATCGCGCCGTATAAACCGCTTCAGCCTCCGGATACGGCCCGATCAGCCCATCCAGATAGCGAGCTTCAAACTTGTGCGTGTCCTGAGCCAGCGCCGCCAGATCGCTGACGCCGTAGTAGCTGGCTCCGGCCTTGAAGACATCGCGGAAGGTTAAGGCGGCTAGGGTGGTGTAGCCGCCGGCGCTGCCCCCGGCGATCGCCAAGCGATCGCCATCCACCCACCCCTGCGTCGCGAGAAACTGGGCGGCATTGGCACAGTCAGCGACATCGACGAGGCCCCACTGACCCTGTAAGCGTTGGCGGTAGGCACGGCCGTAACCTGTACTGCCCCCATAATTCACATCTAAGACCGCCCAACCCCGACTCGTCCAGTACTGATAGCGGAGATTGAAGGTCGCAGCAGCAGCAGCGGTCGGGCCGCCGTGGCTGCGAACCAGGAGGGGCGGGCGATCGCCCGTCGGAGCCGTGAAATCCTGATTTTGCGGCGGATAAAACCAGGCATAGGCCGTTTGACCGTCCTCGGTGGGAAACTCGATCGCCTGCGGCACCGAGAGATAACCCGGATCAATGGTGAGTTCGCTAGCTCGCTTCAGGATCGTCAGGGTCTGCGTCGCGAGATCCAGTTGCACCAACTGCGCCGATTCAGTGGGTGAGCCGCCGATAAAATAGGCTTGATCGCCGCTGAGCTGTAAAGAGCTGATGCTGGTGAAGGGCAGCGTCAGCGGCTGCAAATTTTTGCTGGCGATGTCCAACCGCGCCAGCGTCGTCTGCCCATTCTGGCTGTAGGTACAGAACAGCGTATCCGCTGCGGCAAACTGGTAGGGCTGAATCCCGAAAACCCAGTGGGGGTAGCCAAATTCGGCAGCGAGGGGAAATAGGGGTTCAGCCGCCTGCTGGCCGGTGAAATCGCGAGTGTGATAGAGATTCCACCAATTGCTGCGATCGCTGACGAAATAGAGTTGACCATCTGGCGACCAAGAGGGCGCGCAGATCGATTCCTGCTCACCGCCCGCCAAACAATGTGCTGTTCCCAACGAATCCTCTGCTACCAGCGGCGCGACCCAGAGCTGCGTACCATCCCAGGGCATCTGCGGATGCTGCCAGCTCAGCCAAGCTAGATACTGGCCGTCAGGGCTGAGGCGCGGCGAGCTGTAGAAGTCGCTGCCGCTGACCAGAGTTTGTACGGCACCCGTTGTCAGGTCAATGGTCGCGAGGGTATTGACGGGTTCGGCACTGGGGTTGCGGTGATCTTCGCAGACACAAATGAGGCGATCGCGCTGCTGATCCAGCACCATATCGGCATAGCGACAGGCATTCTCCGGCGTCAAGGCGCTAGGAGACTCGCCCGGTCGCTGAACATACAGTCGCTGATCCGTGAAGTGGACGAAGTAGAACGTGCCCGCGTCGGTGAGCAAACAAGCGCCGCCCCCATACTCGTGGACGCGGGTACGGATGTTGAAACCGGGCGGGGTGACATCGCTCACTGTCCCGTCCGCGTCGCGTGCCACCAGGACATTGCGGCCGCCTTCCGCAGGGCGTCCCTCGAGCCAATAGAGGCGATCGCCTGCCAGTGCCACCCCGCCCAAGCTGATCCCGCTCGTGACAATCGCGGCAGCCGTAATCGGAGACTGCCAAGTTCCGTAGACGGCGGTTGTAGGTTGAATCATCGCGAGGCACCGCCAACAGCGGCATTAAAACCGTAAACCAGCCTAACAAAGTTTCCGGACACACCGGCCGGTATATTGGCCAACCAAATGCCAGCGTAGCAATGGCACAGCGCTAGCCGGGGGTCAGAAATTTCGGAGCGGCATTATGCAGACCTAGCCAGTCTGAGTGCGCGCTCAGTTCAGAGCCGCTTGGACACGAGCGCGAGCCGACATCTCCACAGCGGTATCGCGGGCTTCGTTCTGCCCGAAGTCATAGGGGCTGACGCAATACTTGACGAGGTTAGCGAGATCCTGAAGTTGGGAGACCGCCTCAGCGCCTTCTAGTTTCATCAATTCGCGGTCATCGCGCATCTCTGTCCAGGTGATGCCGTAGTCCGAGACCAAAAAACGGATCAGGTGATCTTTGCCCAAGCTGACCATGAACGAAGCGCTATTCATCTGGTCGCCGCAGGTATAGCAAGAAGCAAGATAACCCCGATCCTCCAATACAGTCGCCAAGGCCTGGAGGTTCATCACCAGATCCTGAACAAACTCTCGGTGTTGTTGTGCAAGTCGTAAAAACACAGAATTATTCTCCTAACACCGGGACTAAAGCACCATCGTAGCTGTTTTAACACTCTCTTAAGATTTCCGTCCACCCTTGTATCGTGATCCGTTGACAATTGTAGCGGCTTCTTTGACAAAGCATCTGCCTCGAGCCGCTTGCCACAGTTCTCAAGGACTGATACTGCCGATGTCAACCTCCCAAGCTTAGTTCCGCGCTCGGTGGGCATTGGTAACAACGACTGCACTTTACCCAACGTGCAGCACTCATTGAGAGTGATTGCTCGCATCGGCACTGGGGTAGAGAAACCATAAATCTAAGCTTACGGCAGATCTGCGTGACAGAAACTTTTCAAATCTTCTCAAAAGTTAATACAATTAGAGAAATGAGTATTTATTCCTAATGGACTCATGACCAGTTTTCAGTTTCCTTGGCTGACCGCGCTGATTTTGCTGCCGATGACGGCGGCAGCATTGATTCCCTGCCTCCCCGACAAGACTGGCAAGACGACGCGCTGGTATGCGCTGAGTGTTGGTCTGGCGAACTTTGCGATCGCCATCTACGCCTTCTCCTCGCACTACAACTTCGCTGACACCCAGTTTCAGCTCAACGAATCCTACGCCTGGCTCCCCCAACTCGGCCTGAACTGGTCAGTAGGGGCGGACGGCCTCTCGATGCCGCTGATGATCTTGGCGAGCCTGGTCACAACGCTGGCGATGCTGGCAGCTTGGCCGGTGACTCACAAGCCGCGCCTGTTCTACGCCCTTGTCCTCGTCCTCTATGGCGCTCAGATTGGCGTCTTTGCCGCGAAAGACTTGCTCCTCTTCTTCTTTATGTGGGAGCTGGAACTGATCCCGGTTTACCTGCTGATTGCGATCTGGGGTGGCAAGAAGCGCCTTTATGCAGCCACCAAGTTCATTCTCTACACTGCGCTTGCCTCCATCTTCATCTTGGTCGCAAGCCTGGGTCTGGCATTCTATGGCGACCACGTCACCTTCGACATCGCTGAATTGGGTTTGAAACAGTACCCGCAGACCCTCGCCACGCTCGCTTACGTCGGCTTCTTAATTGCCTTCGCGGTGAAGCTGGCGATCTTCCCGCTCCACACCTGGCTACCGGATGCTCACGGTGAAGCCTCCGCCCCGATTTCGATGATCCTGGCGGGTGTGCTCCTGAAAATGGGTGGCTACGGCCTGATCCGCTTCAATATCGAGATGCTGCCGGATGTCCACACCACCTTCGCACCGCTGCTGGTCATCCTGGGTGCGGTCAACATTATTTACGGCGCTTTCAATGCCTTCGGTCAAACCAACCTCAAGCGCCGCTTAGCTTACTCGTCGATCTCTCACATGGGTTTTGTCCTCGTCGGCATCGCGGCCTTCACGGAAGTGGGTTTGAACGGCGCGCTTTTGCAGATGCTGTCGCATGGTTTGATCGCCGCCACCCTCTTCTTCCTAGCCGGTGTCGCCTACGAGCGCACGCACACCCTGATGATGGACGAGATGAGCGGTCTGGCAAAAGCGATGCCGAAAGTCTTCGCCCTATTTACCACTGCTTCGCTAGCTTCGCTGGCTCTGCCTGGCATGAGCGGCTTTGTCAGCGAACTGACCGTGTTTCTAGGCATTGCCACCAGCGACGCCTACTCAACCAGCTTCAAGGTTGTCACTGTCTTTCTCTCGGCGGTCGGCTTGATCCTGACGCCGATCTACCTGCTCTCGATGTTGCGGGTCATCTTCTACGGCAAGCTACCGGCGACCTTTGATCTCACTGTCCTGAGTATGGACGCCAAACCGCGTGAAGTTTTCATTGCGGCTTGTCTACTGTTGCCGATTGTCGGGATTGGACTTTACCCGAAGCTCGCGACCAATACCTACGACCAGAAAACCGTAGCCGTAGCTGTCAAGGCTCGCGAAGCACTGCCGATGATCGCCGAGCGTGCTGCCCAGCGGTCGCTGCTGTTAGCCGAGCGCATTGGGTACGTCCCGGCGCGGGTAGCGCCGGCGCTACCCGCGACTACGCCGACGGCGATCGCCCTCGAGTCGCGTTAGTCCGGAGCGACGCACATTATCTCGTTAGCCTCGGAAACTGAGTTGGGCTGGGGGACGCTACGGCGTTGCCCAGACCAGCTTTTGTCTGGGTGGGGATGTTGGGCTGCTCGCTCGATTGTTGGCTGAGTGTCGCGGCTCACAAGCAGTTTGTTACGATTACAACCATTAAGCGCTGTGAAAATTTAGTCAGAGATTTGAAGTGATGCCAGTACCTATCGAAGTTTTCGCGATTGAGAGCGATTTTCCGGTTGCCTTTACCGCGGTCTATGTGCTCGGTTTTGTGGCGGCGGTTGCGATTGGCTCGATTGCCTGGTACAACTCCAAGCGTCCGGCCGGTTGGGAAGGTCAGGAGCGACCCAATTTTGTCCCCAAAGTGGAAAAAGACGAGGAAGCTGATCCGTCCTAGGTCGGTGATGGGCACTGAAGACAGAGTGAACATGGACGATGCACGAATCCAGCCGCTGCTAGCGGATTTACAGAGTGATACCGAGGCAACACGCCGTCAGGCAACGACTCGCCTTTGGCAGCTCTGGTTTAATCAAAAGGGTGAACCTGGTATGGAGTGCTTGCAGCGCGCGCAGGCTTGCCTGGAATTTGGCGATGTGGTGCGGGCTGAGCAGTTGCTCAGCGAGACGATCAGCCGCTACCCCGATTTTGCGGAGGCTTGGAATCGTCGTGCTGTGCTCTACTATGCTCTCGAAGATTATCCGCGCTCATGCTCTGACTGCCAGCGCGTCGTACAACTCAATCCGGTTCACTTTGGGGCTTGGCACGGGATCGGGCTATGCCAGATGGAGTTGGGTGATTATTCCGAGGCGATTACGGCCTTCCGCCAAGCGCTGGCGATTCAGCCCTACGCGACGACGAACCAACAACTCATCCTGGAATGCACGCTGCGGCTGAATTGAAGGCGTTCGTTACCAGCGTTCAACGGGAGCGACGACTCGCGGCGTTTGGCTGACAGACTCCGCACAGTTCGACGACCTTCGCTTGTAGGGCTGCTACTGGGGCTGCTCCCTGCTTCAGACTTTCATCTAGGGAGAGTAGCAGCGGCAAAGTGGCTAACAACTGAGTACTACTTAGATGACGGATTTCGCGGCGAAGGTGATAGATGCGTCGCGGATTCCGGACTTCTGCCTGAGCGGCGATCGCCCGTTCATCTTTTTCACCACTCTCCAGCGCCAGCTTGAGCAAGAGCCAGGTGCGAAATTGATTGATCAAGCTTGCCGTGATCGCCAGCGCCGCCTCGTTGCGATTGAGCAAGTCGGTCACTAGTTGCAGTGCGGTACTGGTATCCCCGTCGCGAATCGTCGCCGCCAGTTGCAGGCTGGTCTGGTTATGGGTCGTCACCAACGCCGCCACTTGTGCTGCTTCCAAGGGCTGCTCTTGATCTTGGGCAAAGAGCTGTAGCTTCGTCAGCTCGCTCCAGAGTTGCCGGGTGTCGTTGCCGACGGCAGCGGCGATTAATTCGGCGGCGGCGACGGTGAGAGCGACATCGAGATCCCGCGCCGCATCTTGGACACGCCGGAAGATTTCGTCTGTTTCCCAGGGTGGCAGCAGCGCAAATTCGCGGCTGCGACCGTACTTCTGGAGCAGCTTCACGGCTTTGCTGCGGCCGTCAGGCTTCTTGCGGCTGGTGAGTAGTAGGACGGTCTGGGTGGGCAAGACATGCAGGGTGCGCTCTAGCTCGGCGATGACGGCGGGTGTATTGGTCAGGTTGGGTTCTGACAGCCAGACGAGGCGGCCGCCACTGCCAAAGGGAGGCGTCAGGGCTTGGTTGAGCGCGTCGGTTAGCGCCTGCTCGCGATCGCCGGCAATCTGCTCGTAATTAAAGGCTCGCCAGTCGGGCGACAGCACCTCCTGTTGCAAGCGACGGGTCGCCTGCTCCATGCTAAAGTCGTCTTCGCCCCAGAACCAGTAGACTGGCATAATGCTTCAGTTTTTCAGTCAGCGGCAACGGCTAGAAACCATCCGCTCCTACAATTTTTAGTATTGCTGCTGCGGAGGCCAGTCAAGTTGGACGAACCCTATCAAGCCTATCTCAATCGTGTCGCGCGGCTGACGTTACCGGCCGCTTACCGTTCGCAGTTGGCGACGATTCAGCCCTCACCCAAGTTCGCGGGCGATCGCCCCGCCGCCTTTCCGGGCTACAGCATCACCACGCCGGTTGGGCTGAGCGATGCGGACAACACCCCCCTGTATGAGAGCCTGATTGCGACCCAACAGGAGTTACAAGCCCAATTGGGGTCTGATTTCGTGGTTCCTGTGCCGCCAGAGAGCTTCCACCTGACGCTCGCCGACCTGATCTGGGATCGCGCCTACCAGGATGCCCTAAAAGCCAAGCCCGATTTTGCCGCCGAACTTTGTGATTGCGTGGAGCAAAGTTTTCAGCGCTATCGGCAGATCGTGCGTGAACCATCGCCGCTGGCGCTGCAAGTCATGGGTCTGATCGTGCGACCCCGCGCGATCGTCGTTGGTCTCGTGCCCCACCAAGAACCGGCTTACAATCGCCTGCTGCATTTACGGCGATCGCTCTACCAAAATCCAGCACTGATCGGCCTAGGCATCGAGCAGCAGTATAACTTCACCGCCCACATCACCCTCGGGTATATCAGCCAAGTGCCCTCTTGGTCAGCTGAGGATGTGATGATGCTCGCCGAGCGCCTGATTGCCCTGAACGATGCCCACTGGCTAGACACCAAACCCCAAATGCTCTGGGTCAAACAAGCCGAATTGCAGAAGTTTGCCGACATGACCCATTTCTTTCGTGAGCCGGAGTTTCCCGTCGTCGCCGTTTGAGCGCCATCGGGCACTATTTGAACACTTGCCTTAAGTCTGGCAGCGAGGGCAGAAGTGGCTAGAGCGGCCCGCGAGGCGACAGCGCTCGATCGGTGTACCGCAGACGCGGCAGGGTTCGCCCGTGCGGCCGTAGACGTAGGCGGCGTCACCGTAGTGACCATCGACACCGAGCAAGTCGAGGAAATTACTAAACGTTGTGCCTCCTTTGGCGATCGCCGTCGTCAAGACTTGTTGGATTGCCGCATGGAGACGTTGAATCTGCGCGGCATCGATGCTATTCGCAGGCTGCGTAGGCGGCAGGCCGCTGATGAACAAGACCTCATCAGCATAGATATTGCCCAGACCAGCGACCAGCGCCTGATCGAGCAGCGCCGTCTTCAGCGGGCGACGGGTGCGACGCAGGCGATCGCTCAGATAGGCCGGTGTGAACTCGGTGGCAAACGGTTCCGGCCCCAGCTTTTGCAGACCGGTCATGATCGTTTCCACCGGCTGACCCGGTGGCACCCACCAGAGGCGACCAAACGTGCGCGGATCGACGAAGCGCAACTCTTTTTGAGCCGCAAAAAACAGGCGGGCGCGGGTGTGCAGTTGCAGGGGCACATCCCGTTCGAGCCAGAGCAACTGACCGGTCATACGCAGATGCGCGCCCAACCAGCCCGCCTCCATATTGTCGCGGCGAAGCGGGGCGAGCAGGTATTTGCCGCGCCGTTGCCAGGTCGTGATCTGACAATCGGCGAGACCAGCGAGAAATGCGGCCGCAGAAACAGGGTGAGCCAGTGAGCGTTCAAGCGGCACCTCCCCACCCTGAATGGTTTGTGATGTTGTGAGCGCCGCTAAGCCGCGACGCACTGTTTCGACTTCCGGCAACTCGGGCACAGAGACTTACTGAGCGGGAGCCGGGGCTTTCTTCTCGGGCGCAGCTTCTACCACTTCCAACTCGCTTTCGGCGAAGTTGTTGGTGTTGATGCCGGAGTAGTTGACACGCTCAAAACGGACGATAACGGGATAAATAATGCCGCTCTGATCAACCGTGGCGACCGTACCAACATCGCCGTACCAGTAGGACTCTTTACGCAGGATCTTAACTTTGTCTTTGCGCTTAACCATGAAGTTTTCAGTCTCCGCAGTTCACCGTTAAAACTAAAGCGTACTATCCGAGGGTGGCGCTCGTGCTCCGACTGGGTTTAAGTTTTATGAAGAAGGGGAGTGGTAGTCCGCCACTCAAGTTCCCGAGCGAGGATGGGTTGACCCTTGCGCAGGCTACAGGCTGGCTGAGATCGGATCCATCATGCCATGCCAGCCAATTTCACCAGACTGGAGAACCGCCACACAATCTAGGCTGACTGCCAGTGAACCCGCACAAACTGCGCTGGTCGCCCCCAAAAATCATGGCTGGTGCCGACCTCGGCGATCGCCAAATTAAACGGAATCGCCGTCGTCAGGTAGCGCTGCGCCCACTGACCCAGATCGGGAGCCAGCGAAGCGGTCGCCGCCGTGGCGACGCCGAAGCTGAGCAATTGGCTGAGCGGATCCTTGGGTAGCAAGGCCGCTGTCCCCAGCGCACAACCCGCTGTGAGCAGGAGTTGCACCGATAGGTTGGTGCCGCAGCGGGGGTGAACAGCGAGCTGCCACTCGCCACCCTGGATGCGGTGTAGCGCGCGCTGGGCCGCTCGTCGCAGGGCATCCGGCTTCACTGCGCCGTAGAGAAAGAAGCCCTCCGGCGTCGAAAAACCTCCCAGCGACTGATCATCGTGACGCTGCTGTGCCTCGCTGAGAACCCAGACAGTCGCGTGTTCCAGGGCGTGAACTTGGCGCAGTTGCAGCAACTCTGGCAGCCCCGGCACAAAGTTGAATTGGCTCAGTAGAGCGCTGTCTTGGGTGGGATAAAATTCGCCAGCCGCAGCAGAATAGGTCATAGCGATTGAGAAAAGTGCAATGAGGGTGCGATCGCCCTGTTGAGAAAAGTGCAATTGGCTCGATTGTACACAGAGAAGCCGGGGGCCGGAGGGCGCTGCGATCGACCGGCGTGCTGAAGTCGTAGCTAAGGGGTTCCGGGAGCGAAGGACTAAGAGTTACGGTCAGGATGGCGGCGGTTCAGGGGTTGGCGTCGGGACGGTATGACGCGATCGCCCCTGCGTGAACCAGCGAAAGTATCGGGACACCGCCAGTTCTTTCACCGGAAAGGCGAGATACGTCAGCGGATTGATCGTCACGATGATATTGCGGGTGTCACGCACCGCCAGATTGAGAATTTGGCGGGCGACCCAATCTGCCGACATCACGCCGATCGGGTTGAGATTGCTCTTGAAGGGACCGAGAATGAGTTTGCGGATGATGCAAGGGGCATCCAAGCGGCGCAGGGTCACCAAATCGCCGAGGGTGCGCTTGCTCAGTTCGTAGAGGGGGCTAAAAGCGGGGTTGACTTCGGCTTCTGAGGTATTGACCCAGACTTCTTTCGTCGCCTTGTCGGCATTGGTGCGAACGGTGCTGAGAAATAATTCTAGCAATCGCCACTGCGAGAAGGCATTGATTTCATAGGAGCGCTCGATCGCGGCGGCATCGCGATCGCCATGCACATTCACCCCGTGGTTGAGGATCAGAATATCAATTTTCTCCAGCGCTGCCGCCAGTTCCGCCTCTTGCCCCACTTGCCAAGTCCAGGTTTGCACGGGTACCGAGCCATCGGGGAGGACGACCGGCTCCGACTGGGAGGTGAGCGCGATACCCTTAGCCCCCCGCGCTTGTAATGCTTGCAATAGGGCGCGGCCCAAGCTTCCTGAAGCGCCGGTCACCGCGACGCGCTTGCCCGACAGCGAAAGTGCAGTTCCCATCAGCTTATCCACCAGAGTCAGTGTGCCGCAGTAATAGGCCTGTTGATCATCGAAATGATGCCGCCAGTGATAGGGCCGATTCACCCACCAGTGACCCGGAAGCTGCTGGAACTCGCCCGGTCGGTGGGTGATGTCGGTCAATTCGTCGGCGTAGGCGAGGCCGCTACCGCGCGCGATCGCCCCGAGCAGAAAGCTGAAGGTATACAGCGAACCGGCACTCGCCAGCCAGCAATGCGGCCATTGGCAGAGAATCGCGATCGCCAGCGGCAGGGCGCTCAGGGTCAGCATCACCAACGCTTCTGGTACGTCATTGTACCAGTGAGCTTGGCGGTAAATCTCCATGCTGACCGGTGTGAGGTCGCGCCGAAAAACGCGATGATGCCAGACGTGCAATCGGTAAAGCGGCGGCCAAGCGTGCGAAATGACGTGGTAAATATCGCGTACCAACTCTACCCACAGCACCGAGAGCAGTGCCACCGCGATCGCGCCGCTCCAAGCCATCAAGACACCATCGCTCCCGAAGTCTGCCAACATAAAATACTAGGCCGCCGCCTGAGACTGAGGCTGTCAGCAGTCTAGCGACACCCAGTTGGCGGCGTCTAGAGGGCTGAGACCAGCAGTTCGTTAAGGGATCGTAACAATTTTCGCTAAAATGGGGGGTAAATCGATAAGAAATTCGCCTTTTAGCCCATTTTGGCACTTGCCCGGTTCCCGGCAACTCGTAACATTGTCGCTGCGATCGCCGCTGACCCTGCCAGCAACCAGCTCAAAATCCCTAGGATCGATCCGCCGAGATCGCTACTCCCGATGGCTAATCATGACTGTTTACCCGAAGACCTCCATCCTGACCTCGAACCACTCGCCGTACTGTTGCCCGACTGGGACGATCCAGAAGCAGCAGAAGAGGAGTTTCGCAGTGACTTCTTTCGCGGTATGGCGGGCCGCCGGAGTAAAGCAGCCTTTGTTCTGATGGCGATCTGGGGGGTGGTGATCGCGCTGCATCTGGTTCATTGGGGATTCGCACTGGTACTGATTCTGACTGGGGTGGCGGCGCTGCTGTCACTGCGGATGCTGATCGCCCAACCGGCGATCGCCCCGAAGCTGCTCTCAGAGGCAGACTTTGCGCAAGCGCCGCGCGTCTCGCTGCTCGTGGCGGCGAAAAACGAAGAAGCCGTCATCGGCCGGCTAGTGCGCCGGTTGTGCAATCTCGACTATCCGGGCGATCGCTACGAAGTCTGGGTCGTAGACGATGCCAGCACCGATGCCACCCCAACAATCCTCCAGCGTCTCGCCGCTGAGCACGCACAACTCAAGGTAGTCCGACGTCTACCGGGGGCGAGCGGGGGTAAATCGGGGGCACTCAATCAAGTTTTACCGCGCGTACAAGGCGAGATTGTTGGCGTCTTTGATGCCGATGCGACGGTTCCTGCTGATTTGCTGCGACGCATTGTGCCTTACTTTGAACCTCCGACAGTCGGGGCACTGCAAATGCGCAAGGCGATCGCCAACGCCAGTGACAATTTTTGGACAAAAGGCCAAGCCGCCGAAATGTACCTCGATGCCTACTGGCAACAGCAACGGGTCGCGGTCGGCGGCATCGGTGAACTGCGCGGCAATGGTCAATTTGTCCGCCGCACGGCCTTAGAAAGCTGTGGGCGTTGGAATGAACAGACGATCACCGATGACCTCGATCTCACGATTCGCCTCCACCTCGACGGCTGGGACATTGCCGTTTGCCCGCAACCCGCCGTCGGCGAAGAGGGGGTAACCACAACCAGTTCCCTCTGGCACCAACGCAACCGCTGGGCCGAAGGTGGCTACCAACGCTACCTCGACTACTGGCGCTGGCTCGCTCGCAACCGCCTCGGCTGGTCAAAATCCCTCGATGTCGCCTTCTTCATCGTCAACCAGTATGTGCTGCCCACCGCCGCGATTCCTGATGTCGGCATGGCCTTGCTGCGCCAGCAATCACCGCTCCTCTATCCCCTGTCGGGGACGATCTTTGCCTTTGCGATGACCGGGATGTTTATCAGCCTCTATCGTCAGCACTGCCAAAGCCGCTTCTGGCTCGCAGCAGCCTGGCGGGCGCTGATGCAGACCTTGCGTGGGGCGATTTACATGATCCATTGGCTAGTAGTCATGCCTTGCACGACCGGGCGGATGTCGATCCGGCCGAAGCGCCTCAAGTGGGTGAAGACGACGCATCAGGGCGGGGGTGAGGATTTGGAGCCGTCTTATACGGAGCTGGGTTAGTCCGCAGGCGGGCGGGACGCAGGGTCAGCAAGAGTAAGCCAACGCAATGAGCCGCCATCAGATTGCCGCGCTGAGGAACCGGGTTGGTCGCCATCGCCATCATCCATTACAAGCATTAGAGCTTGGGACTCGGGTGCTCAGTGATTTGACCCCTGGAATGATCTGCGACTACTTTTGCAGACTCGGATCTTGCTGCGCGGCCTCAATGTTGCGAGCCTTCCCAATACTCTCGCTCAAGCCATCTTTGCAAACACTTGATTAACCTTATTAGCTTTTTCTGGGTATGTGAGTTCATGCACAGAGGGCGAGTGCTTGTTCCTTTTCCGGCGTCTAATATCTGACACTAGCGGGCTATATCCAAAGGCTGACTCTAAACCCGCCGCTAGGTACAGTCTGAAATATTGGGGATTTGTCATTGTTTAGAGGTTACAAGTCCTCTGCTCAGCTTCTCAGGAGATTGCAGCGATGTCCCAGCCTAATGGCGTTATGATGCAATATTTTCATTGGTATTTATCGCCAGATAGTAAGCTGTGGAAGGAGATGGCTGAAAATGCCGAACAGCTCGCCGAAGTTGGCATTACCTCTGTATGGCTACCGCCTGCTTACAAGGGAACTGGTGGGGGGTATGACGTGGGTTACGGGGTCTACGATCTGTATGATCTGGGTGAGTTTGATCAGAAGGGAACGATCCCGACAAAATATGGTACGAAGGACGAGTATCTCCAGGCCATTAAAGTTGCCCAGGCGGCTGGCTTGCGAGTTTATGCCGATGTCGTTTTTAACCACAAGCTGGGTGCAGACGCTACAGAAGAGATTGAAGCGACTCCTTATGATCGCAATAATCGTAACCAGCCGATTGGCGATCGCCACACCATCAAAGCTTGGACACATTTCAAATTTCCCGGTCGCCAAGGCAAGTATGCCGATATGGAATGGCACTGGTGGCATTTTGCCGCTGTTGACTACAACGCCTACGATGAGGCCTACGATGCGATCTATCTGTTTGAAGGCAAGACATTTGATAACCAGGTTGATCTCGAAAAGGGCAGCTTTGACTATCTCATGGGCTGTGACCTGGATATGTCCTCTCAGGAAGTCTGCGATGCCTTGAAGCAATGGGGAGCTTGGTATGTTGAAACCACCAATGTTGATGGGTTTCGTTTTGATGCGGTTAAGCACGTCAATGCCGGCTTTTTCCCAGATTGGCTGAATCACTGCCGCAAAAAGTCTGGAAAACGCCTATTTGCTGTTGGCGAATACTGGTCATATGAAATCGAAGCCTTGCATCACTTCATTGATGTCACTGACGGCGATATCCATCTATTTGACGCACCACTGCACTACAACTTTAGTCAGGCGAGTCAAGGGGGTGATCAGTACGATCTACGGCAGATTTTTGATGGTACTCTGGTCAAACAGCAGCCAGCTCTAGCAATCACATTGGTTGACAACCATGACTCCCAGCCCCTGCAAGCATTAGAGTCTGTGGTAGAACCTTGGTTTAAACCGTTAGCTTATGCCTTGATTTTGCTACGTCGCGATGGCTATCCTTGCATTTTCTACGCCGATTACTACGGCGCTCATTACCAGGGTACTGGCAGCGATGGTGGTGAGTATGAGATTTGGCTAGACAGTCATCGTTGGTTGATTGATCAGTTTTTGCAGGCGCGGCGCACCTATGCCTATGGTGATCAGTACGACTACTTCGATCATGCCAACACGATTGGTTGGACGCGGCTGGGCGATGCCGAGCATCCCGGCGGGATGGCAGTAGTGCTGACCAATGGCGACAACGGCCGCAAGTGGATGGAAGTGGGGCAGCCAAATCAAGCTTATCGGGATATTACTGAGCACATCAGTGAGCCAGTGGTGACCAATGAGCACGGGTGGGCGGAGTTCTCTTGTCCGGCTGGCTCGGTATCAGTTTGGGTGCCGCAGTCGTAACGGGCGATGGTTTTACCGGGGGAAAAGACGGAGGTTGGTGGCGATCGCTGTCAGTCGAACGCGATCGCCCACGGCGATCGCCTTTGACAAAGGTGCCCGCACCACCAACGTCAGCCCGGTTGTGAGTTGAACCTGGTAGCGGTGCTCACGACCGAGAAACTGGCGGTTGATCACCCGCGCTGGGCCGTCTGCCTCGGGGTGCAGCAGCAAGTCTTCGGGGCGCACCATCAGCTCTGCCGTCGTGGCTGACTCGGCTCCAGGCAAGCAAAATCTTCCGAGTGCGGTTTCCCAGCCTTCCTCACGCCGCCTCGCGGGCAAAAAGTTGGCCTGGGCGACGAATTCAGCCACAAAGCGCGTTGCCGGCTCGAGGTAAATCGCTTCCGGCGTCGCGCATTGTTCGAGGTGACCTTGGCGAAGTACCGCCACGCGATCAGCAATCGAGAGGGCTTCCTCCTGATCGTGGGTGACGAGGATCGCGGCTGTATTAGCGGCTTTGAGAATGGTGCGTAACTCCTGCCGCAGATGCAGGCGGACTTGCACATCGAGATTGCTCAGCGGCTCGTCGAGCAAGATCAAGCTCGGACGGGGAGCAAGGGCACGAGCCAAGGCAACACGCTGCTGTTGGCCGCCGGAGAGCTGGTGCGGATAGCGATCGCCCACTCCCCCCAAACCGACCAGTTCCAAGACCCACGCAATGCGCTGTGCGGGCGTTTCGCTGCCCTTCGGTAAGCTGGCAAGACCAAAACCGACATTCTTGGCGACGCTGAGGTGCGGAAACAGCGCATAGTCCTGGAATACCATGCCGACATTGCGCTGTTCGGGGGGCTGCCAATATCCCTGGCCGCTGACCCGTCGCCCGGCGATCGCGATGCTTCCGGCATCTAGCCGCTCAAACCCGGCGATCATCCGTAGCAGCGTTGTTTTGCCACAACCTGACGGCCCGAGACAACTGAGAATCTCGCCCTGATACAGTTGCAAACTCAAGCCATCCAAGGCAGCCGGGACATCGGGACGAAAGCGCTTCGTGGCAGCGTTCAGTTCGAGCACCAGTGGCACAGGTGCAGTCATGAGTACCCGCCGGTTGAGGCAGCCGGGAACCTGGTTGGTGCAGGCAATAATTGCAATTTCTTGGCAGCAAACACTAAATTATTGACGTTAATGGTTGTACGCAATTTTGTGAGGGGACGTCAAGGTGGTAGCGGGCGAGCAGCCAGGTCAACGCTGGCGTTGGGGCAATTTTGGCGGCGGGGTGACAGTTTGGGCGATCGCTACAGGCGCGATCGCGCTACTGGTGGCGATCCCGATCCTGGCAATTCTGGTAGCAGCGAGCGCAGATTCCGGAGCCGTCTGGCAGCACTTGGCGGCGACTGTATTGCCGCTCTATATCCGGAATTCCCTGGCACTCATGCTGGGAGTCGGCTTCGGGGTGGCCCTGCTCGGAACTACAACCGCCTGGTTGATTGCCTGTTGCCAGTTTCCCGGCCGCCGTTGGTTTTCGGCTCTGCTCCTGTTGCCACTCGCCGCACCGGCCTACTTGCTGGCCTACACCTACACCGAGTTTTTGGAGTTCTACGGGCCGCTGCAAACCGGTCTGCGGCAACTCTTTAGCTGGCAGAGCGCTCAAGACTATTGGTTTCCGCCAATTCGCTCCTTGGGCGGGGCGATCGCGCTCTTGATTCTCGTGCTCTATCCCTACGTTTATTTGCTGGCACGAGTAGCCTTCCGTGAGCAGTCGGCGCGGGCACTGGAGGCGAGTCGCTGCTTGGGTTGTGGGGCTTGGGAAAGCTTCTGGCGGGTGGCTTTGCCGCTGGCGCGACCGGCGATCGCCGCTGGAACTGCATTGGCGCTGATGGAGACCCTGAGCGACTTCGGCACGGTTGAGTATTTTGGCGTGCCCACCTTCACGACCGGTATTTATCGAACCTGGCTGGGTTTGGGCGAGCGGCTCGCGGCGGCGCAGTTGGCAGCCTGTCTGATGGGCTTCATTGCCGTGCTTTTGGGTTTGGAAGCCTGGTCGCGCCGCCAAGCCCGCTATTACCAAACTGCCGCTCGTCCCCTGGCGCGCTATCTGTTGCGCGGTGGTGCGGCGCTGCTGGCGATGGGTGTCTGTGCATTACCCGTTCTGCTCGGGTTTGGTTTGCCGACTGGCTTGCTGCTGATTTTGATTCTAAGATCGCCCCAGCAACTCTGGCGGGCGGATTTTCTCGCGGCTGGACAGCATAGTCTGATTTTGGCGAGCCTGGCGGCCCTCCTCGCGGTCTTGTTGGCGGCTGTCCTCGCCTATGGGCAGCGTGTACAGCCGAGCTGGGGACTCCGTATCGCAGTTCGCATCGCCAGTTTGGGGTATGCGGTTCCGGGTTCGGCGATCGCCGTCGGCGTGCTCGTGCCCATCGGTCGTCTGGACAACTTTTTGGCCGCCCGTGCTGAGGCTTGGTTCGGTCTCTCCACGGGCCTACTGCTCAGTGGCACGATTGCCGCGCTCGTATTCGCTTACTTGGTGCGCTTCCTCGCCGTAGCACTCAAGGGGGTCAGCGCCAGTCTCGGCCGGATTGCCCCGAGCCTCGATGAGGCGGCGCGGAGTTTGGGGCGCGGGCCGACCGGCGTATTGCTGGCGATCCACGCGCCCCTGTTGCGGGGGAGTTTGGTGTCAGCGGCGATGCTGGTCTTCGTGGATACCATGAAGGAATTGCCCGCCACCCTGGTCATCCGACCATTTAACTTTGACACGCTGGCGGTGCGAGTTTATCAATATGCCTCGGATGAGCGCTTGGCTGAAGCGGCCGCACCGGCGCTGGCGATTATTTTGGTCGGGCTGCTGCCAACCCTGCTACTCAATGCGCGATCGCAGCGTTCGGAGAATTAAGAGCCGACTCGCCCGAAATTTGGCGGACAGGGCTAGACTGGAGTTTGTGAGTTTTGTGGCGATGCGGGTGGGTTCCCTGTTCGTGATCGCTAAGAGTTGCCATGAAAGAGTTTTTTGACAACGTCCTTCGTTACCCGCGCTACTTCATTTCATTCACGCTGGGCGTTTTCTTCTCAGTATTCCAATGGCTGCGGCCGGTACTGAAGAATCCGGTGGCGGTGGTCGCCCTCCTCGGCATCTTGGCGAGTGGCTTGGTCTTTGTGACGCTCACACTGCGAGCGATGCTGGGACTCACCGCCTAGTACAAGGCGGCGGCAATGAGATCCCCATTCAGGATCCGTAGGATGCCTGTATTGTCTGCACTCATCACTCAGAACTCAAAATTCCGCGTAGCGGTACTAGCTCGCCGCCCGCGCCGAGACCCGCACTCCTTCATCGATCAAGATTATGGCAACGAGCCGACGAGTATCGCGTGTGGCTTCGCTGATTAAACGCGAAGTCAGTCTGTTACTAATGAATGGCATCAAGGACGACCGCGTCGGCGCTGGCATGGTCAGCGTCACCTCCGTAGACGTGTCCGGCGATTTGCAGCACGTCAAAGTCTTTGTCAGTATCTATGGCACCCCCGAGGCAAAGGCGGAAACCATGGCCGGTTTGCAATCTTCGGCCGGTTTTGTCCGGCGCGCCCTCGGCCAACGCATCCGGCTGCGCCGGACGCCGGAGGTGCGGTTTTTGGAGGATGCTTCACTAGAGCGAGGCGATCGCATGATTCACTTGCTGAATGAAATTGGTCGCGATCGCCCCGAGGCGTCAGCCGACGACATTGATATTGATGCAAACGCTGCTGACATGGAATAGACCAGATTACATTTCCTCAGCACGAATCCATTAGGCATCAGGGCGATCGCCAGGCAGCTCAGCCGCAAAGACATTGACCAAGAGGTCACGGAGGCGCATCCGCTCGATATAAGGCCAACCACCATTCTCTTCAATATCGCGCAGTAAATCGTAGAGATCGTGGCGGTTTTCCGGCAGCAACGGTACGAAGAAATCTTCGCGAACGTGTTGGTGCAGGCTCTCCAACTGGCGGAGGAGCGCCATCAACGCTTCACAATCGTGGCGGTGCGTCTCGGCAAGTGCCAATGTTGTGGCTTGAATTTGCGTGAGTGCCTCGGCGATCACAGGCGGTTCGGCTATTTTCTCGTCACTCATCGGCTCAATTTCCGTCACAGCAGGTGTGACTCATACGGTGGTGCGGCCTCGCAAGGCGGACACCGGAAAGGCGACACACCCGTGTACAATTCTCTATGGAGCTTGACACAAGCCTTTAGCACATTAGCAAAATTTCGCTCTAACGGGCAGGCGCTCCCCAGCCGCTCTTGCGTTTAGTCAGTCGGTGGCGGCCCTCTGGAACGGAGTGACTGAGCCACACCCCCGGAGAGTTTCTGCCGTAGCCAGGAGATCACTTGGCGATCGCAAGCAGCCGACGACTGAGTGAAACCCGGTGGTCGGTTGCCGAATCCCGACCATTTCTAGAGCTAGAGACTGACGACAAAAGAGGACGAATATGAAATACTATCGCGCATTAATGATCGCCTTGGTGGCAGTATGTTTGGGTCTGTTAACGGCTTGCAGTGAGGGGCCTGCCAATGCCACTAGCCGCGACCAACTGACCTACGACCAGATTGTGAATACAGGTTTAGCCAATGTCTGTCCGCGTCTCGAGGAGACGACGCGGGGTTCATTGCCGATCGAAGCGGGAAAAACCTACGAGTTGTATGGCTTGTGCATGGAGCCGCAGCAGTATTTTGTCAAGGAAGAACCAACGAATAAGCGCCAGGAAGCTGAGTTTGTCGAAGGCAAAGTCCTGACACGCAACACATCCAGCCTCGACCAAGTGCGTGGAACCATCATTGCCAGCCAAGATGGCGTGTTGACATTCAAGGAAGAAGGGGGCATTGACTTCCAGGCGATTACTGTTCTGCTTCCGGGTGGTGAACAGATCCCGCTCTTGTTCACAATCAAGGAGCTGGTGGCAACGACAGAGCCGGGTTTTGACTCGATCAATACCTCCACTGATTTCGAGGGTGAGTATAGCGTGCCCTCCTACCGGGGCGCTGTTTTCCTCGATCCCAAGGGACGCGGCGTCGCGGCTGGCTATGACAATGCTGTAGCCCTGCCCTCCGTCGCAGATGCTGATGATCTGAAGCGTGCAAATGTCAAGCGCGTCGTTACGGGTCAAGGGGAAGCCTCCCTGCAAGTCACCAAGGTGGACAGCGACACAGGCGAAATCGCCGGTACATTCGTGAATGTGCAACCGTCAGACAGCGATCTCGGTGCCGATGACCCTGAGGAAGTGAAAGTGAAAGGGATCTTTTATGCGCGAGTTCGCCCGGCTACCTAAGCGTTACTAAGCCCCGAACCCATTTAGTTGATAAGAGTGCTGGTGAGAACTGGCACTCTTATACTATTTGGGAAAGCGCTCTTGATCAGCAGTGAAAATACCATTGCCAGCGTCTCTACAGGCAAGCAGCTGGCAATTTCTACCCGTTGCGAAAGCTTCAATTCTGTCGCAGTTGAGGTACGCTGCGTTTTTCTTTCGGCAGTGGAAATACTGTTGCCATTCGCCATCACCGTCACCTACACTATGTGCTTGGGACTGTACAGCCTCACCGCAATTTGTTAATTCATACCCTCTTAGAGTTAGTTGGGTGTTGATCATTGAGTGATCAGCGGATCACGGCGATTTGCAGCACATATGTCGTAGCCTTGCTAGCCATAGCGACTCAGTTGGATTCAGAACTTGACGTTTAGCGCCCCTTACAGGCTGACGACCCCAATGTCCAAACCATTAACGCGCGAGTTGAAATGTGAGAGTCTGGCCTTGATGCGAGACTATCAGCGATCGCCCTCAGCCCGTCTCCGCAATCAGATCGTTCAACTCAACATTGGCTTAGTCCGCAAGGAAGCTCATCACTGGACGAGTCAGTGCAGCGAAAGTTATGACGACCTACTTCAGGTTGGCTGCATCGGCTTGATTCGCGCCATTGACCGCTTTGATGCGGCACGCGGTCATGCTTTTAGTTCCTTTGCGATCCCTTACATTCGTGGCGAGATTCAGCACTACCTCCGCGACAAGAGTAGCTCTGTTCGTATTCCCCGCCGCTGGCTCGAGCTGCGTCAGCAAGCACGGATCGCCACCCGACAACTACGGACTGAATTGAATCGTCAACCCACTCAATCCGAACTCGCCGCTGTACTAGAGATCTCACTGAGTGAGTGGCAAGAAATTGAGCTAGCCTACCAAAATCGTGAGCCGCTCAGCCTCGATCTGAATGTCGGGGACGCAGATGAGGGAACAACCAGCCTGGGTGATCTCGTGCTCGATCGGCGTTACTACAGCTTTCAGTTGGCGCAAGAGGATCGCATCCGCATTCAGCAAGCACTCGTTCAGCTTGAGCAGCGGACGCGCGATGTGCTTGAGTTCGTGTTTTTGCACGACCTGACTCAGAAGGAAGTCGCCGAACTCTTGGATATCAGTGTGGTTACCGTCTCACGGCGCGTCAAGAAAGGATTGGAAGCTTTGAAAAAAGTGATGCTCAAGGGTTAGTAGTGGGGCGACTGGAAACGCTCAACAGTGGTCTTGTTGGCTGGATGACATTAAGATAGAGCTGAGAGTGGTCTGAGTGATTGCCGCTCCAAGTTTCGTGGAGCCACGCTGTTGGCCTCCCATTGGGTACTAGCCTTACGTCAACGAGGGTGATGTTAGTTGTGAAGAAAGCAGCATTAGTAATAGTCAGCTTGAGTATGCTTGCGGTCGGAGCAGGTAGCTGTGGCTTCTTGGGTGGCGGTGCCGATGAGTCGGTTTTGATTGAGCCGCAACCGATTGGCGTCCCGTCGCCAACTGATGTCGTCGGGCAAGCTCCGGCTGGGATTGAGCCGTCGCCCGTGACGGATGAAACACTCGCTGAGGGGGAGACGGACGCTGAGGCTGAGAATCCTGATGAGGCTGAGCCGCTGGGGGCGGCCATTGGAGTGAATGGCTTGATCCCGTCAACTGATAGCACCGCCCGCTTGCGCGCGATTCAACTGGGACGCCCCGATCCCTTTGCGGCGGTTCCCGTAGCGCCGAGAGTCACGGTAACTGGAACGGGGGCAACCGGAGCAGGGGCAACTGGCGGCGGCAATACGACGACCGTACCACCCCTACCGCGTGCCCGTGCTTTACCCCAAGCTCCTCAGCGCACGACTCCCAGCCCGACGGCACCCCGAAACACGCCGAGCGCGCCGCGATCTCCCAGCCCTTCAGCGCCGCCAGCGCCGTCGGCACCGCCAATCTCACCACAACCGATTCCAGACTTTGAGCCAGAGCTGCCACCGCTGCCAGAACCAGATCTGGCGCGGGCGGTGCGCGTGACCGGGGTTGTCCAGGTTGGCGGCGAGACTCGGGCGATTGTTGAGCCACCGAACGAGAATAGTCGCTACGTGCGCGTTGGTGACTATTTGGCTAATGGTCAAGTGCTGGTCAAGCGGATTGAGGTCAATGCGGGGCCGGAGCCAATCGTGATTCTGGAGCAGTTCGGGATCGAGGTGGCGCGCCCGATCGGCGACGAAGGGCCGGTTGCACCCCAAGCTGCCTTACCGAGCAATCAGCGTCGGGCTAATGGCTAGAGCACTGGTTCAGATTCCAAGAAACCCGGTTTCTTCATTGGCTGATGTGCGCGATTGGGCGCTTCTCAGATGAGGAACTGGGTTTCTGTACCGGCTCTCTAGATGGTTTTTTCCGGCTCGTAGTATTCGTGCGTGAGATAGGGTGCTGCTACTAGCTTGCCTTCAACCTCGCCTACTTGAATCTCTGAGCCTGCCTCAGCGGCTTTCGTTTTCACATAGGCAAGTCCTAGCCAACCCTCTGGTGTGGCGATCGCACTGGTCAAGACGCCGATCTTGTTCTCTGCCTGCATGATTATGGTTCCTGGCTCGGCGGCAGCACTGAGTTGCACCCCCCAGAGCCGCTGTTTGACGCCTTTGTAGGTGTTGAGGCGGGCAATCGTTTCTTGGCCGATGTAGCAGCCTTTGGTGAAGGAAATGGAGCGCCAGAGACCTGCCTCGAGGGGATTGTAGTCGGTCAGCAGTTCGTGACCGACGGCGGGACGGCCCTGGCGCACACGCAGTTGTTGCCAGACGCGCTCGCCCAATGGTACGGCTCCCGCCTGCTTCAGCAAGGCCCAAACGGCCGCCGCTTGTTCAGCCGGGACGAAGAGTGTGTAGCCCGCTAGCCCCAGACCATTGCCGGTGGCGAGGCGGAGGGTTGTATCGGTTAATTCAACCTGGCTGTGTTGGCGATCGCCCCACTCCTCAACTTTCACCCCAAACTCCGCCAACAACGCCCCACTCGCTGGGCCTAACAAACTCAAGCAAACCCACTCCGTACTCAGGTCAACCAGCTCGACCCGATCCATCGGGAATAGGTAGCGATCGAGCCAATCACGCAAGTTCTGCACCGGGTTGGGCGAGGACAGCACCAGTAGGGCATCATCGGTGGCGTAAATCGTGGCTAAATCCAGGGTGCGTCCTGTGGAATTGACAAATACTGCCTCGCAACTCTCGCCCGGTTGCAGCGCCTTGATGTCATTGGTGGTCTGATTGTGGAGAAATTGCTGGCGATCCTCGCCTTTGACGGCGATCAGCGGCCAATGGGAGCGATCGCCCACCGCTACCGCATTCAGCGCCGCTTGCCATGCAATCTCAGCATTGGCAAAATCGAGCGGCGGATGACCAGCATCAGCAAAACTCGCACCTGCCTGGGTTTGCAACTCACGAAGGGCATTCATAAACAGATTCAGCCTACAGTCAAGGTCGTCAGTTTGTTCTCCAAAGTGTAGCGAATCACGCGCCAGCCAGTCGCTTGTCAGTAAAAATGAAAAATGCCCCCAGGGCTGGGGGCAAACAATCTAGACTATTCGGAAACTTGATAACAGCGGCGATGGACACTCCCCACTGCAACTGGAGACGATAGGTTAGGCGTTCTTGCGGCGACGCAGACCGAGCAATGAAGCACCGGCAACACCCAGACCCAGCACCAAGCTAGGCTCCGGAATACCCACAGAAGCATTGGTCAACGCGAAGTCGCTCTGACGAAATGTGTCGCCAGCCGTACTTTCTGGAGCCAAAAGTGTGAATGAGGAAACAACGATGTCAGCGAACGGATTCTTAATATTGTAGTAACCACCGCCTGTCGCCGTTGAATCGCCATTCAAGACCTTGGAGATGATCTCAACGCCATTCTCATAGACCACCCACTCAGCCGTAGTCGCGCTCGTGACCGAAAGAATGCCGTACAGCGTCTCACTGACCTTAACCAGACCCTGCTCTTTAACGTTGTCGCCAAAGGCGGGGTTGTGATATAGGAAGCTCAAACCCAGCTCAGTGAGAACATTAGGAACTGGAACTGTAACCGCTAAAATCTCCTGAAAGACTTCGCCGCCGATCTCAGCTAGGGTGGGGCCATTCTCACTGGTAATCCCAACGCCAATGGTGCCATTCACCTCTTTGCCCTGCAAGTAGCCGTCTGCGGGCTGCTCGACATCGAGAACAAAGCCGTCAGCGGTCGTACAAGTACTGACGCCGGTCGTATCGTCAAGATTAGCGATGCCAAGAGGCGTGGAAAGATTATCCACAAGGACGCCACAAGAACCTAGATCGGTTCCGCTGTCAAAGTTGAACGCCTGAGCGGGACTGGCGATCGCTGCGAGAGCAGTACCTGCGGCTAAACTCAGGCAAGCCGTTGCAATTCTTAGCTTGGATGTCATAGGACTTAACCTCGTTAAACTCACTTTTTTCTTGATCTCGATAAGTCCGCGACCACCACGCCAGAAGCGCTCTAGCCGTCGGAACGCAATGATGATTTGTCGCTCAAACATCAACGGTGGTGGAGCTGAAACTCATAAAATTAAATAACTCTACAAGTTTGCTAAGCGCCGCTCACTCATTTATCCAGTTACGGCTTCCCTAAACTCTCAGTAAAGATGCCCTTGGCACTTACGAGGATTTACCGATGCCGTTGCGACTTTTTCATCATAACGTCGTCAGATTTACTGTAAAGGGACTTCATCAAATCTTTAATCTACTGCCGAATTTTAATCGCAATGTAAAGTTTTGAGGCCGAGTTCGGGGGCCGCCGCAAGCACAAACGGCGACGCCGCCGCTGGGTAGCCAGCGACCCAGTCGGTTAGCGAGGGTAAGCTATTGCCAGACGCGAACTGTGTGGTCGCGGCTACCACTGATGATCGCTTTGCCGTCGGGGCTGACGGCGATCGCCCGCACCAAGTCACTGTGACCAAAGAGGGTGTGCAAGTGCTGGCCGGTGTGAAAGTCCCAAATGCGCACCGTGCCGTCGCGGCTGCCACTGACCACAGCCTGTCCGTCGGGACTGAGAGCCACTGAGGTCACCGATTGGGCGTGGCCGCGTAGGGTGCGGAGCACGTGGCCGGTTTTGAGATCCCAGATTTTGATTGTGCGATCGCGGCTGCCACTCACGAGGCTGCGGCTGTCCGGGCTGAGCACCACGGCGCGAATTTCATCGACATGGCCGAGCAACGTGTTGCGGAGTTGACCGGTTTTGAATTCCCAGATTTGGATGGTCTGGTCGCGGCTACCGGCGATCGCCAACTCGCCATCTGGGCTGACGCAGAGATCGGTCAAGCCGCGCGAGTAGCCGACCAAGGTTCCCTCCGGCTGGCCCGAAGCCGCATTCCAAACACGCACGGCTTGGGTGCGGCAGAGCAGCTTCAGGGTCGAGATCAGTGGTGACGTGGTTTGCGCCGGGAGGCGACTGAGGAGGGCGTCGATGCTGAAGTCAAATTTTGGCTTGACATTATTGTCGGCACTGGCGCTGACGATGCGTTTGCCGTCGGGACTGACGGCGAGGACATAGATCGAGTGACCGCGATTGCCCTGGATCGCCCGCAACTCCTTGCCGGTTTCGACATCCCAGATGCGGATCGTGTTGTCGCGGCCGCTGCTAATAATCTGGGTGCCGTCAGGACTCAAGGCGACCGAAAGTACAGCCGCGCCGTGACCGCGTAGGGTCATCGTTTCGCGACCCGTGAGCAAGTCCCAGAGTTTGAGTGTGCCATCCTTGCTACCGCTGACTAGGGTGCGACCATCGGGGGCGACCGCCACGTCCTGAACCCAATGGCTATGTCCGCGCAAGGTATGCACACACTCCAGTCCCGCCCAGCGCTCGGCTTCCGGGGCCGTGCGAGCCAGCGGCGCGGTTTGCAGGCGTTCGAGCAAGATGCGTTCGGCTGCTTGTTGCACAGCGCCGGTCTCTTCGCGGACGGCTTGCACGAGGAGTTCAAAACCGGGTTGACCGCAGCGGGGGGCATCCCGTAGAGCGCTGAGGCGCTCCGCTTCCAGTTGGCTGTGGAAGCGCATCAATATATCGTCGAAGCCGCGCAAGGTGACAACGCCCTCAGGCAAGAGCGGCCCCGCCACCGACGGCTTCGTCTCGAGATATATCGGCTCACTACTGACATCGTGGCGGTCTTCAAAGACAGTATGGTCGTCGTCGTCATTGAGGTCGTCGGGGCTGACATCGCGGCGGTCTTCGAGAATGGTACGCTCGCTCTCGTCCTCATCCTCGTCGTCAACTTCCAGTTCGTCCGGGTCAAACTGGAAGTTGAGCTGGGGGGCACTGCGGCTGAAGTTGGCGGCTGAATCGGCAGAAACAGATGTCTGGTCGGTCAGAACGGTGTCGTCATCGGCTAGCTCGGCAGCGAGTTCCAAGGCTGCATCCGCCTCCTCGGTCGTTGCCATCGCTTCCGTCGCGGTCTGCCAGTCGGTTGGGGGTGCTTCGGTCTCTGGCGTGATCGCCGCCAACTTTGAATCAGCGGGTGCGGTTAAGGGACTCTCGGCTTCCGTGGCGATTACTGGATTGAACACCGCAGCATCAAAATCCACCCAATCGGCGGCAGACTCGTCGTCGAGCTGGAGGTCGCTGAGCAAGTCGTTGCTCTCCGGCTCAACCTCAGAAACAGCGGCGGCATCGGATAATTCATCATCGGCTGTCATCTCCTCAGCTTCCGCCGCCGCAAAAGGGTCGTCCAGTTCCTCCCATGCCGCCGTCGCTGGCGTCTCAGGTGCAGCAGGTGCAGGCTCGCTGACCACTGCCGACCAGTCTAGATCAGCCGGTATCGCAAACGGATCATCGTCATCACTCGCTCCTGGGTCAGCGGCTGGCTCGGCCGGCGGCGGCTCCATCGCAAGGTCTGCGGCAGTGGGAGGGGCGAAGAAATCGTCCATCGCCAAGGCGTCATCGACAGGCAGGTCATCGATGGCAGCGGGCGTGGCTGAGGACGGATCGAGCAATGGTTCCGGCGGCTCTGGCAACTCCTCTGGGGCGATCACTGCTGCCGCGAACACAGCATCAAGGTCAGCCACTTCAGGAGCATCGGTCTGAGCTTCTGGTGCAGTGGCGGATGGCTCCGGCGGCGGCTCAAAAGCGGCGAGGTCGGGGAGGTCAGCCTCAGGGTCAGGATCGAGACGTTCGGGGCGAGGGCGTGTGGGAGGTGGTGTGGGTGTAGTGAGAAAAGCCTGGAAATCAGGAAAATCAGGGGCGATCGCCCCTTCGGTTTCAGTTTCAACATCGGGAGCGGGTTCGGACGGTGGCTCGTCGGCGGTCATCTCAGCCCAGGCAGCGGAGATAGCATCTGGCTCATCCGACAGTGCCTCGCGCTCGCCCCCCAGCTCCTCCGGGGTCGGCAGCGCCCACAGATCGCGATCCTCCTCAGCGTCACTCTCCAATTCCAGACTTGGTTCCGGCTCTGGCAAGGCCGGTTCGTCCGCCTTGAACACGTCGATCAACAGTTCTGGAGCCGTCGCAGGCGACTCGCTCACCGTACCGCCGGCTTGATTGATGGTTGCTTGAGGATCGAGTGCTGCCTGGTCAGCGGGCAACTCCAGCGCCTCAGCAGTGAGTGACTCGTCTGGATCCGCCCACTCGAGAGCAGCCGCGACGCCAGCTTCAGCGACCATCGGTTCGGGCGACAGCGGTGTCAGCGCCGCATCATCGTCATCAAAATTGAAGCTGTATGCATCGGCGTCAGCGGGAATCCCAGCCTCGTCACTGGCGATGTCGGCATCTGGCTCCGGATCGAAGCTGTATTCGTCAGCCTCAGCGGGAATCTCAGCGTCGTCGTTTGGAATTGCGAGGTCTAGCTCGGACGCTGGGGGAGTGAGGGCGATCGCCTCAGGGGCAGTCATCGCCGTTGTTGGATCCGACCAAGCCGCGTCCAGATCGTGAGCCTCTTGCCAGAGTTGTTCCGCTTCAGCCGTCAGTTCCATCGGGATGGCGGTGGCTTCAGCCGTCGGCTCTGGCGTATTGAGGTTGGCTGCGAACTGGTGGCTAGCTTCGCTAGCCACCAGGGTTTCTGGTTCCGGCGCGTCCAGTGCTGTCGATCCCAGATGTTGGATCGTCTCATCGTCAAAGCTGGTATCTGGTGCTGGGGCGATCGCCGTTGGTACAGGCCGCTCCGGCTCCGGCGCGACGAGATGCTGGATCGTCTCATCGTCGAAGCTGGTGTTAGAAATGCTGGGCGGCATCCCTAGCTCTGCCAACTGTTGGTCAATTTCCTCGAGAGGAATGTCACGGGAGATCGGTAGGTTGTCGAGATCTTCGCTACTGGCAAAGGCGGGCAGACCCGAAGGTGTGAGCAAAAAGTCTTCGGAGGTATCCACCCCATCATCGTCAGCCAAGGCGGCTTGGGCGAGTGCCGCCAGTTCGTCGAGACCCGCCTCATCAGCAGCTGGGAGTGCGGAAATAGCCACTTGCGCCGCAGCAGTGGTTTTTTCCCATTCCTCCATATCGATCGTCGCGGGCCCTGCCACTAATCCGGGTAAGGGGACATAGGTATCATGGGGCTTGCCAGAAGCCGCCGGCGCAGGGCCGGATGGTGGCGCTGGGGGAGCGTTTTTAGCCTTGGCGATCGCCGCCTTAATGGCGCTTTGAAGCTGCCGCTTCTCAAACGGCGTCTCCAGCAACTCGCAAGCCGCGGGCGGCGGATTGAGCTGCGATAAGGTGGCGGGCTTGTCCGGTGTCATCAGCACCAACGGCACTTTGTAAAGATCGCGATCTTGCCGAAGCTGTCCCAGAATGTCCCAGGCCGTCGGCGGTGTCAGCTCCGTGCCGAGCAGGATGAAGCGGATATTGCGACGCTCTTGCTCAATCAACGCCAGACCGGCATCGCCATCTGGGGCTTCCCGAATCTCGTAATTTCCCTTGGGCAGCAGTGTTCGCAGGCGCTCTCGCGTCGCACTGCTTTCGTCCACGATCAGAACCTTGTGATTAGCCATGGTCAGCGGTAGGTTGCAGCGGATGACGGCGCAGCCGTCGAGCGAGACGCTAGGGTAACCCGCCGGTCGCAAGAGACTTTGGCGATCGCGGTGCAGAGGCAACCCTAGAGTGCGATTCAACTTCAAGTATTGCTCATATTGAATCGGAACAAGGGAGAAAATACTAGCGTGTCACTCTGGTTTAACTCGCCTCGCCACCAACGACGACCTCCCGTAGGCGCAGGCTCGGCCCGCCACAGCCCACCGGCAAGCCGCTCTGACCGCCTTTGCCACAGCCTCCCGACTCATCCCAGTAAAAATCGTCGCCAATCGCCTCAATATTCGCCAGCGTCTTGAAAACATTGCCGGAGAGCGTCACATCCCGTACCGGCTCCGCCAACTGACCGTCGCGAATCATCCAAGCCTCTCCGGCGCTGAAGGTGAACATCTCGCCATTGGTCATGCCGCCTAGCCAGTTGCGGGCGTAGAGGCCGGTTTTTACCTCGCTGTAGAGATCGGCAACCGGCGTCGTGCCGCGCTCGATCCAGGTATTGGTCATCCGCACCAGTGGCGAATAGTGGTAGTTGAGACAGCGGGCATTACCAGTCGGCGACTCGCCCAAGCGTCCAGCCGTCTCGCGCGAGTGGAGGCGGCCGACGAGTTCACCATCACGGATGAGCTGCGTTGTGGTCGCAGGCGTGCCCTCGTCGTCGTAGAAATAACTGCCACGATGCCCAGTCGGGGCAGCACCGTCAAAGATTTGCAGATCGCTGGGCCCAAAGCGGCGGCCGAGGGTCATCACTTCCAGCAAGTCGGGATTTTCATACGCCATATCCGCTTCTGACAGGTGACCAAAGGCCTCGTGGACGAAGAGGCCGGTGAGAATCGGGTCGATGACCACGGTGTAGGTATCGCCTTTGACTGGGGGTAGGGTGAGAGCGGCGATCGCCCGCTGTGCCGCTCCCTGAACCTGGGCGTCGAGAGCGAGCATATCCTCGTAGGCGCGCCGCGAACCCGTCGTCTCGCGGCCGGTCTGCACCTTGTCGCCGGAGCGCGCCGTAGCTGAGAAGCGCATTTCCAAATCGCTCCAGGACTGCTCCAGCAGCGTACCGTCGGAGGTGGCGAGCAGAATGTGCTGGGTACTGTCGCCGTAGCGAACGGTGGTGGTGGCGATCGCCTCCCCGGCGCTGCGGAGAATTTCGTTGTAGCGATCACACAGTTCCTTTTTCGCCGCCAGCGGCACCAGGCGCGGATCGCGGCCGGTCAGCGGCAGACTACAGACGGCTTGCACTGGTTCCACTGGCGCGAGTTCCGTTTCGTCGTCACCCACGAGTCGCGCTGCCTGCACCGCTGTTTCAATTTGACTTGCCAGCGTCTCGAGGCGATTGAAGCTGGCAAAGCCCCAACCACCCTTATGACAAGCTCGTACCTGACCACCGAGGGATAAGCTCTCGCTCAGGGTCTCGACGCGATCACCACGTAGCAAGATATTGGTGCTCTCGGAGCGTTCGAGGCGAATGGCGAGAAAATCGACGCGATCGCGGTAACGGGCGATCAGGTCAGTGACGGGATTGCGGTACTCCGCGAAGGCTGAGGACATCAGTAGAATGCACCGCTAACGTTGGTTGCCTTCTATTGTGCATCAGTTTCGCCGACCGCGTGCTCGGTTGGTGACCACTCGCCAGGTATCCCCGCCGTCGCTGCCACCCCCTTTGCCTTTGCTGCATTGGGGACAGGCAGCAAGCCTGCACCGCCGCTCCGTCTCACAACCAACTGCCCACCAGCATGAAGGCTGCTCAGAAATAGGGATGACGATAAGACTCGCTGTGGAGCAATGCCAATTGGGCTTGGCGGAGAGCATTTGCCCGATTGCTTGTGCCACTGACTAATTGCTCGTAGAAGCCAATCATCAGGTCAGCGGTCGAGCGGTCATTCACCGACCACAGACTGGCCAGAGTGCTGCGCGCTCCGGAGCGGATCGCAAGGCCTGCCAAGCTGAGGGCAGCCCGTTCATCGCCGGAAGCCGTTTGACAGGCACTCACCAGTAGCTCTAAGGGCACATCATTCATCATGGGTCACCTCACGGTTGCGGAGCGCGCTCGCCAGGGTTTCGACATCGATCAGTTGCCGATCGATGACCGCAATAAGATTTTTGACAGTCTCTTGACCCTGCAACTCGCGGGCAAGATCTAGTTGATTGAGTTGTGCGTTCAGTTGGGCGATCGCGATCTCCGGGATCGCCGCTGGTTGCTGGGCGATCGCCAGACTGCGCTCTAGGAGCATTTGTGATCGTGGCAGGGCGTCACGCGCTTGTAGCGCCAGACCGAGATAGTAGAGTCCAGCCGCTTGCAGGCGCACGGGCAGGTGTGACACGAGCGCGTCTAGCTCGCGCGCGCAGTCAGTGTCATCCAGAAGGTTAGCCTCTGCTAAATCGCTGTAACTGTATTGTGACCAGCCCAAAGCTTGCACAACTTGCTAACAAGCGACGTTGTAAGCGCCCTGGAAGTGCAGTCGGGTATCCACGTTGAATCGCGGTCGCTAGCAATAGGGTGCAAAATCGACGCCAGTGGAGTCGTGGCATGAGTTTCGAGGAGCGGCGGAACTTTTTGGAAACGGCTTTACTTTAGTTGAGTTCCAGGGTCAAATTGGGCATGAGACGCTGAAGGTTTTTTAAGGATTTCCCCTGCCAGGGAATGCTCGACGAGCCTCTGACAACAATGTTGCTGGTCTCGCGTTTTCGCATGGCGATCGCAAACTTCGAGAGCATACTAATGCCTGAACTGTTGAGGAATTCAAGCTGCCGTAGATCTAGCACGATGGTCGGTGGTTCCGCCGCCGCCACTGCATTGAGGAGATCGACAATCGGCTGATATTCAGTAGGACTACTGAGACGCAACGAACCGGTCAGCCTCACCGTCGCGTTTTCGGCATCGTAGCTCGCTTGATAGTTTTCGCCTTGGATCACTTCCATATTTACATTCATTGGTTGGTCTAGAGTAGCTGCCATCTCAGGGAGTGTTGGTAGGGGGTCAATTGAGGAGAATTGACTAGACTGGTAACTGAACCATTGTGGTTACGGCGATCGCCGTTGGCTCATTCTCGACGGCATCAAATTTCCAACCAAGCTTAGCTTCATAATCAGTTCGCATCGTCAGCAGCCCCAAGCCAGCCGATCCAGCCTCAATGCTTTCAGCCGTCAACTCAAGCTGACGCATATACAGTTCATCGGGATCGGATGCCAAAAACTCCTGGACATAAGCCTTAAACCGAGTAAACGTCTCTAAAGAGATGCTATTAGTCGCGACTAAAACAATGGTATGCTCGGCATCGTTGATGAGGTGCATCCCAAACCGGATCGAATACCGTACTGTCTCGTCGTTAAACTTCATAGCATTTTCCAGTAATTCATTGGCAATGTAGCTGACCGCACTCTTGATTTCCGCTTGCCGAGCTTGGGCTTGAGAATCAGTCTCGCTGGCGGAGAAAAAAGTCGCCAGATAATCGGCAACAAAGTCCGCCGACAGGCCGTTGTTGCGCCAGCGTTGCTGGATCGGGATCGAACTGGGTGAGAAACCCAAAATCAAAAACTCGTGATCGGTGGGTAGATTTTCGCGAAAGTCACCGAATATCTGCGCCATTGCTGCCTTCATTTCATCAATAGGAGTGACGCGGGCTGATGGACGGGGCTTGCAGTTCTTGAGAACGACAGGTCATTTAGTGGTTGGAGTGGGTCATCGCCCCCCTCAAAAACCACCCCCGGCTGCTCTCGGTTACAAACCCAACGACTCAATGGGTGTGTCATCAGCCACTTCCCTGCCGACATTTTTCAGTCTACATCCAGCCGCAACAATTAGCCTGCAAGCCATCTCAGCCTACAAGCGAACTCCACTCTGCCGTCATCAATTTTTGTGAACCCAAGTCCTGCTGCGATCGCTGCTAGCGAGCACATGAACCTTGGCAGCAGGTTGCTGCCAAACCGGATAGAGGTCTTGCTGTTGAGGTTGAGCATCATAATCTGGATAATCAGTTCGTTAACCTAGGGAGTGCCGAATCAGCGTTGCAAACAGTTTTACGCCCCGTTCAAGCAGCTCATCCGGAAAATCATAATCCGCTTGGTGCAGATGCGGGTGTTGCTCTCCGGCTCCGAGACCCAAGAACGCGCCGGAATAGCGGCGGGTGTATTCACCAAAGTCCTCTGACCAGCGAAAGGGGGTAGTGAGTTCGTGCTGGTCGTAGTGACAGGCGATCGCCGCTTGTCTGACCTGCTCCACCGCCGCCCGGTGATTGACCGTAGCGGCAAATTCGTCCGTCCATTCAATTGCCAGTTGTAAACCATCAGCCTGCGCCGCTGTTTGACCGAGGGCGATCGCCCGATCTGTCAGCCGTGCCATATCATCATCCCGGTAACTCCGCAACGTCGCCATCACCACTGCCTCACCGGGCGCTGTGCCAAACGCCACCTCCCCCAGACGCGCATGAACCACGGTCACTTGCACAAAGTCGCAGTAATCGGACGCCGTTTGCGGCAACTGAGTCAATTGTGCAATCAGATACGCCACCGCCAGCGCTGGACTGCGACCGCTTTCGGGTTGTGCCGCGTGCGCCGTCGCGCCCGTCAGCCGCAGGATCAGTCCCTTAGATGCAGCGGCAAAGCTGCCGTGCCGCCAGACGACTTGCCCAAGTGGGAAACCCGGTAGATTGTGCAAACCAAAGATGACATCAGGAGCGAGTTCCGTAAAGCGAGGATCGGCCAACAGCCAACGCGCCCCACAGCCAATCTCCTCCGCCGGTTGCCAGAGGAGAACAACACGACCCCGCGCCGGTCGGCGACGGGCGAGGAGCGCCGCCACACCGCAGAGGATGGTAGCGTGACCGTCGTGACCGCAGAGATGCGCGACATTGGCGTGACGGGAGCGATGAGGACAGGTGGCAGCTTCCATAATCGGGAGTGCATCGATGTCGCCGCGAATGGCCAGCGTAGGGCCGGGGACGGTACCGTGATAAATTGCCGCGAAACCAGTATTGCCGAGGTCGGCGAGGAGGCGATCTGGCGGGTAGCGGCTGAGGAATTGTTGCAAGCGCGCCCCTGTGCCCTGTTCTTGTCCAGCCAGTTCAGGATACTGGTGGAGGTCGCGACGCAGGGTTTTCAGGGCTTGCAGAAGTTCGGGAGAGGGCAACATTGCAGACATGGGCGGCAGGGAAAATGGCTGGGTCATGTCTTTCTAGGCTAAGCGATCGCCAATATACGGTTAGTGCAGCAGACCCAACGTTTATCGGCAGAGTCGATTCGGAAGCGTGAACCATCAAAAACCTAAAATCTTTCTAAAGACATTTATGAAAAGAAGCTTAATCTTAGGTAATTAGCGATCGCGGACTTCCCAGTCACTCCTACAATCAGAAGTAAGTTACAGAACTTGATGTTACCTGTTATACGGAAGGCTTGCTAATGGTTACTAAAGTTACCAACATTGATGAACTCGAAGCCTTGATTGCCCGCGTCAAGGCTGCTCAGCAAGCATTTGCGAGCTATTCACAGTCACAAGTAGACTACATTTTCAAAAAAGCGGCGTTGGCGGCTAACGCGGCACGCATTCCCCTCGCAAAGTCGGCCGTTGCTGAGACCCGCATGGGCGTGATCGAGGACAAAGTGATCAAAAATCACTTCGCTTCAGAAATCATCTACAACAAGTACAAAGGTGACAAAACCTGCGGCGTGATCGAGGAAGATAAGTCCTTTGGCTTTCAAAAAATTGCTGAGCCGGTGGGAGTTCTTGCAGGGATCGTACCCACCACCAACCCGACTTCAACTGCCATCTTCAAAGCGCTGATCGCCCTCAAGACTCGTAACGGCATCATTTTCTCGCCCCACCCGCGCGCTAAGGCCTGCACCATTGATGCCGCTGCCATCGTCCTGCAAGCGGCAGTTGAGGCTGGCGCACCCGAAAACATCATCGGCTGGATCGACGAGCCAACCGTACCGCTCTCTCAGGCATTGATGCAGCACCCGGATATTAAACTCATCCTGGCGACCGGCGGCCCCGGCATGGTCAAGGCCGCTTACTCATCCGGTCGGCCGTCCCTCGGCGTTGGTGCTGGCAACACACCCGCTCTGATTGACTCCTCGGCGCACGTCAAGATGGCAGTGTCGTCAATCATCCTCAGCAAGACCTTCGACAACGGCACCATCTGCGCCAGCGAACAGTCGGTGGTGGTTGTGGACGAGGTTTATGACGAGGTTAAGCGCGAGTTTGGCGATCGCGGGGCCTACTTCCTCAACCCGGAAGAAACCGAACGGATGCGCGGCAAACTGCTCGTCAACGGCCGCCTCAATGGCGAGATCGTCGGTCAGCCGGTGGAGAAGATTGCCGCCATGATCGATGTGACGCTGCCCCCCGACGCTCGCGTCATCATCGGCGAGGTCGAAACCATCGGCACCGAGGAACCCTTTGCCTACGAAAAACTCTCACCAGTCTTGGCGATGTACCGGGCTAGCGACTACGACGATGCTGTCACCAAAGCTTGTCAATTGGTCGAGTTCGGCGGTCGTGGTCACACCGCCTCCCTATACACCAACCCCGGCAATATCGATCACATTCAGGCCTTTGAAGACCGCGTCCAAGCCTCACGGGTACTGATCAATACACCGTCCTCTCAAGGTGCGATCGGCGACATCTACAACTTCCGGCTTGACCCCTCGCTGACGCTGGGCTGCGGCACTTGGGGCGGCAACTCGGTGAGCGAAAACGTCGAACCCTACCACCTGCTCAACATCAAGACCGTCGCCGAGCGCCGCGAAAATATGCTCTGGTTCCGCATCCCGCCGAAGGTCTACTTCAAGTACGGCTCACTACCGGTGGCGATGCGCGAACTCGTAGGCAAAAAACGCGCCTTCATCGTCACAGACAAGCCGATCTATGAACTCGGCATGACCAAGGATGTCGAAACGGTGCTAGACGAGATCGAAGTCAAGTACGATGTCTTCTACGATGTCGAGCCGGATCCTTCTCTGGACACGGTACAGCGCGGCCTGGAGCTAATGAACACCTTCGAGCCGGATGTGATCATCGCCGTCGGCGGCGGCTCACCCATGGATGCCGCCAAGATCATGTGGCTGATGTACGAGCACCCCGAAATCGAGTTCGAGGGCTTGGCAATGCGCTTCATGGATATCCGCAAGCGCGTCTACGAGCTACCGCCGCTGGGTGAGAAGGCGATGATGGTCGCCGTACCGACGACTTCGGGCACAGGGTCAGAAGTGACGCCCTTTGCCGTGGTCACCGACCGTCGCAATGGCATCAAGTACCCATTGGCAGACTACGCGCTGACGCCGAATATGGCGATCGTCGATCCGCAGTTGACGCTGCATATGCCTAAGAGCCTGACCGCTTTCGGGGGTATCGATGCGCTGACCCACGCAATGGAGGCCTACGTCTCGGTACTCGCCTCCGAGTACACCAATGGTCTTGCCCTGGAAGCAATTCGCCTGCTGTTTAAATACCTGCCCCGCGCCTATGAAAATGGTGCCGACGATCCGAAGGCACGCGAAAAAGTTCACTACGCGGCGACGATGGCAGGGATGGCCTTTGCCAATGCCTTCCTCGGCGTCTGCCACTCGATCGCGCACCAGTTGGGCGCGACCTTCCACATCCCGCACGGTCTGGCGAATGCGCTGATGATCTCCCATGTCATCCGCTACAACGCCACCGACGTGCCGTTTAAGCAAGCGACTTTCTCGCAGTACAAGTACCCGAATGCGAAGTGGCGCTACTCGCGCGTCGCCGACTATCTGGGCTTGGGCGGCGAGACAGAGGACGAAAAGGTGACGCTCCTGATCGCGGCGGTCGAAGATCTCAAAGCGCGGGTGAACATTCCCGGCAGCATGAAGGAATGGCTCAAGCAGGATGAGAGCATCTTCTACGCCCAGGTTGACCAAGTGGCTGATCAGGCCTTCGACGACCAATGCACGGGGGCCAATCCGCGCTATCCGCTGATCAGCGACCTGCGGCAGTTGATCATCGATGCTTATGAAGGCAAGTCACCACTGGATGGCAGTATGCCCGCCTCTAGCAATGGTCATCAGCCGGACGCGAAGCCCGAACCAGCATTAGCCTAGTGGTGCGTCAAGCCCAATTTGCCGGCTGCTCAACTTGGCATCCCGTCGCCCTCATCCCCCGGCCCCTTCTCCCAATCCTGGGCGAAGGGGAGTTGGAAGCCCCTCTCCCAATTTGGAGAGGGGTTGG
>JAAUTY010000009.1 GCA_012031265.1 Spirulinaceae cyanobacterium SM2_1_0
GGTGGTCGGTTCCGGTGGCCGAGCCGCTGGCGGGCGCACTGGAGTCGGCGGTGGCGGCGCGGCAGGGGTCCGGGGCGGTGTCTGTCCCCAGCATCCCGTCCGCGACCTTGGCCATCTCGCGGCCGACTTTATCTTGGGTGAAATAGTCCCAATCACGCATCGACTGCCAGACCGTTTTCGCAAACTGTCCCGCGAGTTTGTGCAAATCCCAATCGTCTTTCGCCGTCATTGTTTTTACCCTCCCACGCTACACGGTACTACCGCTACACCACCCGCCACTGCACCACAGCCCTGACCCGTCCGGCATCGACCGTGAACCACTGGGGGCAGCATCGCGCCAGAATTCACCAAAGCGAAGTGGTTTCAGTCGTGCAGCCATCATCAGGAATGGGTTGGTGAATGTGGTTTAGGTTGAATCCTAGGTTTGAACAAAGAGCATTGCTCCTCATTCAGTGCCAAACCGCCGCTGCAAATCGTCAGCATCGAGATCCAGGAGGGTCGCGACCTGTTCGACTGACATCCCCGTTGCCAGCAGTCGCTCCGCGCCGTTGTATAGGTTTTCAATCGCTTGCTGGCGTTCTACCTCAGCGCGCTCTCGCCTCGCCTGCTCTTCTCGACGACTCGCTTCAGCTTCCGTCAGACTCTCGACGGCTTCGCTGTAGCTCGGAAGCTTTTGCCCTGTATCTGGTTTGTAGAAGCGCAATTGCCCAGCGTCGAGTCTTAGCTCCAGGTTGAGAACCTCAGAGTGGATGGCAATGGCACCGCTGCCGTTGCCACCAGCGGGCATCGGTTCGTATTCCCTGGCGGTCAGACGCAAGCCGATCAGCGGTGGCTCAAGGTAGTCGCCGGTTGGGTCGTACTGAAAATATTCGGTGACGCCCAGGTCAGCGTAGATCCGACGTTTCTCAACGCTATCGGTGTGGCGTGTTGAGGCTGACGTGATTTCAATAATGAAGTCTGGCGTCAAGCCGTTTTCTTCCCAGACCTTGTAGCTTCTACGCTGGCGATTTTCTGCTCCCAGGACAACGTACACATCGGGCGAGACGACGGCATCTTTTACCCCTTGCTGGTAGTAGACAAACGAGTTGCCCGAAACATAGACAGCGGGGTGCTCCGCAAAATGCAGCTCTAGCGCCTCAACGGCATACGTCAAGCCCTTCCGAGTGGGATCGCTTTCGGCCATGGGGGTGCCATCAGAGTCTGGATATTCAATCTCGGTGGTGGGACTGATCGGGGTGAGTGTCATGGGAGTGATTAGGGACAGACGAGTTAGTTCACCTTGAACTGGCGGACGACCTCCTGAAGTTGTTGGGCGGTGGCGAGGGAGTTTTGGAAGGAGTTGGACAGCTCCGCTGATCCCTCGGAGGTGCTCTGCGAGATCGCCGCCACCTCGTTCATGGTCTGGGTGACCGAATCGGATTGGGTGAGTTGGGCGGTGGTGGCGTTGGCGATCGCCTCCACCAGTTCACTGATCTGGGCGGTGGCGAGGGCGATCGCGTTCAAGCTCTCGCGGGTTTCTTCCACCAGATTCGTCCCAGCGCTGACCTGGGCGATCGCTGCCTCGGTGACGGCGATCGCGTCGCCGGTCTGGGTGCGAATCTCGGCGACCAAGTTGGAAATCTCCAGCGTCGCACTGGCCGACTGGCGGGCGAGCGATCGCACCTCATCGGCCACCACCGCGAAGCCCTTGCCGTATTCGCCGGCGCGCGTCGCCTCGATCGCCGCATTCAGCGAGAGCAACTGCGTCTGGGTTGCGAAGTCGCTAATCAGTTTGACGACGCGGTCGATCTTTTGTGACGACTCGCTCAGCTCGCGGATCTTCTGGCTGGTTTCCGCCACCGTGTCACGGATGGCGAGGATGCTCTCCACCGTGCGGTTCATCGCGGCGTCACCGGACTGCACCGTGCGGTTGGCATTTTGTACCGCGCCCTCGATCGCCTCGGCATTGGCACTCACCGCCTGCGTCGAAGTCGCCATCATTTGCACTTCTTCCAGTGCCTTGTTCAGTTCCGCCGCCTGCCGTTGCGCTTGCGCCGCCAGTTGGCTCACGGCGACTTCGCTGCTGCCGGAGGTTTCCGCCACCTTCGTCGTCGCTGACTGCACCTGGAGCACGATGCCGCGCAGACTTTGCAGCGTGTTGTTGTACACGTCGGCGATCGTGCCCAGCTCGTCGTCAGAGATCGGCGCGCGCACGGTCAGGTTGCCTTCTAGCGCCGGACGCACGGCCGTCAGCAGGTCGATGGCGCGGCGCTGGAGCAGTTCGCGGGCGGCTTTTTCGCGGGTTGCTAGTTCCGAGAGCTGTTGGGCTTGCGATCGCAATTGTTCCAAATCCTCCGCCCGTTGCAGCGCGATCCCCAACTGCGTGCCCAGTTGCACCATCAACTGCACTTCGGCGTCATCCCACTGACGCGGCTCGGAGCATTGATAGTTCGCCAGCAATCCCCAGAGTTGGTCGCCGAGGAAGATCGGCACGGTCACGTAGGCGCGGGCTTCAAACGCTTCCAGCAGCCCCACGTAGCATTCCGGGAAGCCGGAATCGTAGATGTCATTGCAGACCCGCGCCTTGTCACCCTGGCGGTAGCTGCCGCCTTGGGTGCGTTGCAGATAGGTATCCTGAGCACCCAACTGGCGCATCTGCATTTGTTTGATCGTGCAGCCTTCCGTGTCAATATTTTCCTGCGCCTGCTCCAGCAGCTTCGGGTCTTCGCCCTGGCGGCCCAGTAGTGAGGTCCAGGGGCTGCCCACCGATTCGGCGACGAATTCGCCACTCCAATCCGGGTTGAAGCGATAGATCACCACGCGGTCGGAGTCGAACACCTTGCGCACCTCGCGGGTGGCGATGCGGAAGATCGTGTCGATGTCGGAGGATTCGCGGATCTTGTCGCTGACCAGGGCGATCGCCCGTTCCCGCTCCACCGACACTTCCAGCTTGCGCTTCTGTGCTTGTAGATTTTCCAGATCCTGCGCCCGTTGCAGCGCGATCCCCAGTTGCCCGCCGAGGTTGACAGCGAGATTGACCTCCTCCGGCTCCCAGGCCCGCGCGTCGGCGCATTGGTAGCTGGCGAGCAGGCCCCAGAGCTGGTCATTGAGGAAGATCGGCACGGTGACATAAGCCCGCGCCTGGAAGCTGGCCAGCAGCTCCACATAGCAGTCGGGGAAACCGGCGTTGTAGACATCATCGCACTGGCGGTACTGCTCGCCTTGGCGGTAAGTGCCGCCCTGGGTACGTTGCAGGTAAGTGTCCTGAGCACCGAGCTTGCGCGTCCGCATTTGTTTGATCGTGCAGCCTTCGGTATCGATGTTTTGGCGCGTGCCGTCGAGGATTTCCGGTTCCTCGCCCTGAGCGCCGAGCAGCGATTTCCAGCCCGCGCCCACCGATTCGGCGACGAAAACACCGCTCCAGTCAGGATTGAAGCGATAGATCACCACCCGATCGGCTTGCAGTAAGCGCCGCAGCTCCTCGGTGGCAACGCGGAAGGTGGCTTCGGTGCTCTGGGACTGCTTGATGCGATCGCTCACCAAGGCCAGGGTGCGCTCCCGCTCGACGGCGGCTTCCAGTTTGCGGGTTTGCGATTTCACCGCTTCTAAATCCTGTGCCCGTTGCAGCGCAATGCCCAACTGGCTGCCGAGGTTGACGGCGAGATTGATCTCCTCGGGCTGCCACTGGCGCGGCTGCGAGCACTGGTAGGAGGCCAGCAGGCCCCAAAGCTTGTCACCCAGGAAGATCGGCACGGTGACGTAAGCACGCGCCTGGAAGCTTTCGAGCAATTCCACGTAGCAGGGGGGGAAACCGGCGTTGTAGATGTCGTTGCAGACGCGGGCCTTGTCGCCTTGGGCATAAGTGCCGCCCTGGGTTCGTTGCAGATAGGTGTCTTTGGCACCCAGTTCGCGGGCACGCATTTGTTTGATCGTGCAGCCCTCGGTGTCGATATTTTGGCGAGTGCCGTCGAGGATTTCCGGTTCCTCGCCCTGGGCACCGAGCAGCGATTTCCAGCCCGCGCCCACCGACTCGGCCACGAACTCGCCGCTCCAGTCGGGATTGAAGCGATAGATGACCACGCGGTCGTTGCCCAGCAGTTGCCGCACTTCTTCGGTGGCGACGCTGAAGACGGTTGCGGTGCTCTGGGATTGCTTGATCTTGTCGCTGACGACGGCGATCGCCCGTTCCCGCTCGACCGCACGCTGGAGTTTTTGGGCTTGCAGGCGTTGTTGGCGGAGCAAGGCGGCTTGTTGCAGCGCCACGCCGAGCTGATCAGCGATCTGGCCTAGCCAGCGCATCTCTAGCTCTTGCCACTGGCGCGGCCCGCTGCACTGGTAGCAGGCGAGCAGACCCCAGAGTTTTTCGCCCTGGTAAATGGCGGTGGTGAGATAGGCGCGAGCTTGGAAGCGCTCCAGCAGGTCGATGTAGCACTGGGGAAAATCGCGCGTGTAGATGTCATCGACGATGCGGAATTGGTCACCCTGGGCGTAGTTGCCGCCTTGGGTGCGTTCGAGGTAGCTGTCTTTGACTTCACCCAGCGCCGCGTTGTAGTTCTTGGTCTGAGCGCCGTTGACCATCAACTTGAGGTTGCAGTCTTGGGCGTTGTCTTGGATGACTTCGGGATCGACGGGGTTTTGCAGCAGCGAGATCCATTCGTCGCCGACGGCTTCGGCGATGAATTTGCCACTCCAGTCAGCGTTGAAGCGAAAGATGCCGACGCGATCCGCGCCCAACAGACGGCGGACTTCCTGAGTGGTGGTTTGGAAGATGACTTTGAGATCCAGCGATCGCCGCATCCGGTCAATCACTTGGCTCACTGCTGCTTCGCGCGCCTGCTGCTGCTGCAACTGCTCACGCACGTCGTAGTTGATCAAACTCAGGGCGAGGCGACTGGCGATTTGTTCCAGGAGGGCGATGTCTTGGGGTGACCAGGCGCGCGCCTCCTGGCACTGCTGCACGACCAATAGTCCCCAGAGGCGACCAGCCGGACGCAGACTGACGGCGAGGCTGCTGCGGACTTGGTATTGCTCAAACAGTTGCTGCTGGTAAGGGGTCAGGTCAGCTTCGCTGCTGTCGTCGATGGCGAGGCTATCGTCTTCGGCGTAGTCGGCTTGACCGTCTGCGCCAAACATCGTCGCGGGTAGGATCTGCTCCTGAGCGGGCGTCCAGCCGCGTTCGACGGATTCGGCGAGCACCGTGCCGCGATCGCCACTGGCAAATTGGTAAATCAAGACCCGCGAGGCGGCAGTCAGGTCGCGCACCGCTTCGACCGCCGTGACCAACAGGGCGTCTAAGTCTGCGGCTTGGCTAAATTCACGGGCGATCGCGGCAATTTGCTGGCGTTGGCGCTGAAACTCCGCCTGTAGTTCGCTCAGTGCAGCCAGGTCGGCGTCATGGTTACGAGCTTTAGCCTTCGGGGACGATTGAGCAGGTTGAGTGGCAGTCATGGATTCAGTGTCTGAGTTTCAGGTTTGAGGCGGGCGATCGCCCTAGGCAACCCCGGACAGATTCATGCGGTCGAGATGCCGTAATCAGCAAGGTTGCGATGGCGATCAACAGAGCACAGACACGGATGGTGGCTCAGCCGTTGGCTCTGTCAATGCCCAGCGAGCCAGCAAAGTGAGGGCTGAACCGAGTTAACAGAGTGTGGCGAGTAAACTGTGCTCGCTTCTACAGATTGTAAACTCGCTGGCGGATTGCGTGCGGGCTGAGTGGCTAGGCTTGGGTGGCATCTGTCACACTCCAACTCCCATCAGGCGCTTGAAAATTTGCAGGACGGGATAGAGGCCGTTGTCACGGTTGCGGATGACGAACTCGTCGGAGCGGGCATAGTGGGGGACGCCCTCGAGGCGAGCGAGTTTGACGAAGGTGAAGTTGGCGCCGGTAGCGATCAGGCCGTAGGTGGGGGTATCGGGCTGGGGGTCGGCGAGCATGTAGGTGAGGATCTGCGCCAGAGCTTCGTCGGTGGAAAAAGCGAATTGCTTGGATTCGATGACGGCAACCCAGATGTTGTCGCGCAGCAACAAAATATCAATCCGCCCTTCGATGGTCTGCCCCTCATCTTCGGCGGCGAGTTCGATCGATTGCTCAGCGCGGATCTGGAAGGGTGCGAGGTAGACACCGGCGATGAAAAGTAGCGGACTGACGATCGCCAACTTAACGACGCTCTCAAGTAGGGGCGGATTTTCGATCAGATTAAAGTAACCTTCGCGAATCCGGTCAAGTTGCTGCTGCTCGCTAGCGGTCAGGAGCGGCAAGTCAGTTTGCCACTCGAAGAAGAAGCGATCATCGCGGCTGCGGACAAGCCCGAAGCGGTCGATCAGGTCGCGGAGGTTGATATTGCTGGCGGCGAGGGTGGCGGGCATGGTTGGGTTACCTGTTTAACGGGTCGCCTTGACGACCGGGGGTTCAAGCCCCAGGCCAAGTGCTAAAACCCGCTGGAGCGGGTTCGCTGGATGGCTCGCGGCACAGTCACTCCGACTGCTGACGTTCGGCAAGCTTCTGTTGCCACTCGCGGTCGATCTCGTCCTGCCGCGCGAGATTTTGATCGAGGAGATCCTCGCTGGTGGAATAAGCCAAGTCTTCAGCCGTGATCACCTGGCGGACTTCGAGCTGGCGGGCGGCGGCGAGTTTGTGCTGGAGCGTCTCGTCCGGTTGCGCGAGGACTTGGGCACGCTCCCGCCGCTGTTGATTGCGAGCGTCAATCTTGGCATTGCGCTGTTGCAGCCAGAGGTAACGGAGGCCGGGGATGGCGAGGAAGGCGATCGCATAGACCAGCAAAACACCGTAGACCGAGGCGGCAAGGGCGACAACACCGCCCAGCTCGACCGCGCCCTCAAACCAAAGCAGCCAGCCCAACAACACGGCGAGGGTGATATTGGCAAAACCCAGACCGGTCACCCAGCCGAGTTGGTTGCGGGAAGCAGCGCTAAACTCCCAGCGGGACTCATGCAAGTAGCCGCCGCTGGGTGGGGCAGCGGTCGGCATTGTCCCCGCCGTCACCTGCAACTCCGGAAAGGCGTAGATCAACTCGCCCTGCTCCGTCACGTCCGGATAGCCGTTGAAGCGCGCCAGAACCGGAAGCATATAGTCTTCGTCTTCGCGCTCGGCTGCGTCGAGGTAGGGGGCGATCTGCTCAGCGGTGACCGCGCCGCCGGACTGACGAATCACGGTGGCGATCGCCTGCCAGCGTCGTTGCTCCAGGTCAGCATTCGGGTCGCCATCCCCGAAGAGGAAGGAGAAGACGGCATCCAAAAAACTCATTTTCGGGCCGCCGGTCGTGGCGCTGGGCTGGGTGCGGAAGGTTTGGGCACGCGGTGTCTGCAAGCTGGCATATTGTCCGTAGCCGGGTTGCAGCCAGCGATACCAGTTGGGGCCGACCCAGTAGTTGAGATAGATCAGCAGTCGGGCGGTGTTGAAGCTGCTGCCCGAACGCGATCGCGAGTCCGACTGTCCCTCGCGATTCCCGGCACTCATCGCGGCGATCGCGATCGCCACAATCGCCACGACGATCAACACCAACGAGGCAATCAGAATAATCCCAAACGACATCCGAATCAGGGCAAAGAGCACCCGCCAGACCTTCGCCGCCGTTTGTTGCCACTGCAATCGCCGCGACTTCGCGCGCAGGATGCCGAGAATGTTGCGCGGGAAGCGGTAGACCAGATCGCCGCTCTCCGCCACTTCTAGGTTGCCGCCAACTGCGGCCGCCAGGGCGACCAGTTCGCGCTGGGCGAGATCGAGGCCGAGACCAGCCCGTGCCGCGATGTCGGCAACCGTGACGCGATCGCCACTTTGCTCAACAGCCTGAATGATGGTGCGATTAAATTGCATCGCCCGCGTTTCCCCCGCATTTGCGCTCTCTCTCGATTCTAAGCCGGGCCGACGGCTTCTATAGCGGCGGCGAGGGCGATCGCCACGTGCGTCCAGTGCGTTCCCCCTTGACAAAAGACGGTGTACGGCTCGCGCAGCGGCGCATCAGCGGAAAATTCGGCAGTGCTGCCATCAATGAACGTGCCGCCCGCCATCACCAGCTTGCTGCTGTAACCGGGCATCGGCGCAGGCACCGGGTCGAGGTAGGAACCGACGGGTGAGTATTGCTGGAGGGCGCGGCAGAAGGCGACCAGCTTATCGGCCGAGTTGAGGCGAATCGCCTGGATCGTGTCGCAGCGCGGCGTCTCGGGCAAAGGATTGACCCGATAGCCCAGCCGGTCAAAGACGCTGGCAATCAGGTGTGCGCCTTTGAGTGCCTCGCCGACCATCTGCGGCGCGAGAAACAGTCCCTGAAAGAGGAGGCGATTCGTCCCGAGGCTGGGGCCGCTGCTGCTGCCGATGCCTGGGGCAGTTAAGCGGCAGGCAGCAGCTTCCACCAGTTCCGGATTGCCAGCGACGTAGCCGCCCGCCGGGGCCAGCGTGCCGCCAGGATTTTTGATCAACGACCCGGCGATGAGATTCGCGCCCACGGCCGGCGGCTCGAGGCTCTCGACAAATTCGCCGTAGCAGTTGTCCACGAAGCAAATGGTGCTGGGATTTTGTGCTCTGACCCGCCGCACAATTTTGGCGATGTCGGCGATCGCCAAGCTCGGTCGCCAACTGTAGCCACAGGAGCGCTGGATCAGCGCCACCCGCGTTTTTCCCCAGACAGCACTTTCCAGTGCCTCCCAATCGACCTGACCAGTAGCGGTCAGCTCGAGCTGGCGGTAGCTGATGCCAAATTCGAGCAGTGAGCCTCGGCCGCTACCGCGCAGGCCGATCACTTCTTCGAGCGTGTCGTAGGGATGACCGGCGATCGCCAACAGCTCGTCCCCCGGCCGCAATACCCCAAACAGGGCACAGGCGATCGCGTGGGTGCCGGAGACAAACTGGGTGCGGGCGATCGCCGCCTCCGCACCCATGACCTGGGCAAATATCCGCTCAAAGGTATCGCGGCCGAGGTCATCGTGACCGTAGCCGCTGGTCGTAGCAAAATGGTGTGCCCCAAGACGGTGGTCACGGCAAGCCCCTAAGACTTTTTGCAGATTTTGCTTGACCCGAGCGTCGATCCCAGAAAAAATCGGGAACATTGCCTTTTCTGCTTCACTCAGGAGTTCCGAGCTGTTCATGACGCGAATGATCTTTAAGAGAGCGTGAAATTTGAGCGAATTTCCCGATCGGATTGAGTGCAGCGGCTTAGGATAAGGCTACTTTGTCAAACTCGCATTTAGGATATTGCATGACTGCTGCGACGTCTAATCAGGATCTTCCCTTTAATTGGGTCAATACAGTTTATTTGGTGTTAACCCATACGGCTGTACTTGCCGTCTTTCTCCCCGGTACGTTCAGTTGGTCAGCGGTCGGAGTCGCCGTGTTTCTCCACTGGGTCACGGGTGGTTTGGGCATCACCCTCGGCCTCCACCGCCTCGCTGCACACCGGAGCTTCGAGACCCCCAAATGGTTGGAATACTTCTTTATCCTCTGTGCCGGCTTAGCCTGCCAAGGGGGGGTGATTGATTGGGTAGGCTTGCACCGCCAACATCACAAATTTTCTGATACTGGTCAAGATCCCCACGACTCCAACGAAGGCTTCTACTGGAGCCACTGGGGTTGGATGATGCGCTGTATTCCTGGCAACGCAGAAATTCCCCGTTACACCCAAGATATTGCCAACGACCCGTTCTATAAATTTGTCCAGAACTACTTCGTGCCCCTGCAGATTGCCCTGGGCCTGATTTTATTTGCGCTCGGCGGGTGGCCATTCATCGTCTGGGGCGTGTTTGTGCGGCTGGTGGCGGTGTTCCACTGCACCTGGTTCGTGAATAGTGCGACGCACAAATTCGGCTATCGCACCTTCGAGTCCGAGGATCGCTCCCGCAACTGCTGGTGGGTCGCTCTGATAACCTACGGCGAAGGCTGGCACAACAACCACCATGCCTACCAGTATTCGGCTCGCCACGGCCTGCGCTGGTGGGAGGTGGATGCCACTTGGATGACGATCTGGCTGTTGCAACAACTCGGTTTGGCTCGCAAGGTCAAGCTAGCGGCTGCACCCAGCAAGTAGCGGCGCTGACCAGTGAGTCGTACTGTGCAGGCGCTCATCCTGGGTCAGCGTTGCGGATTGATCGGTTGAATCCAGCTTTGCCGGTACAACCTCAGCATGATACGGAGACGCGGCCTTTCGCGTCTCCAACATTTTTAGGCACAGACAATTGCTCGCCATTGCTCCTCGGATTACATCCCCATGTGCAGCAGCGTCTCTGGATCATCGCGGTCAAGCGTGCAATGCGATCGCCAAAATCGCCAGGCGATCGCGCTCCGTGCTGGCGAATCTAGGGCTACCCCCAATGAAGCACCGACACGCAAGTCATAATAAGAATGATTACGTTAAAGCGGGAGTTCATCGTGGGTTTATTTGGATTTGGCAAAAAGCTAACCGTGCCAACCCCGGACGAGGCACTGCCGGGCCGTGACGCCGTGATGCCGGTGCCGGACAAGCACTTTGTTAATGGCAATCCCCTCAAGCCGCCCTATCCCGAAGGGATGGAGTTGGCGATGTTTGGTCTGGGCTGCTTCTGGGGGGCAGAGCGCAAGTTCTGGCAGCAGGAGGGTGTGTTCAGTACCGCCGTCGGCTATGCCGGAGGCAGCACGCCAAACCCGAACTACCGTGAGGTCTGCACCGGCATGACCGGTCACAACGAGGTCGTGCGAGTTGTTTTTGATCCCCAGGTCGTCAGCTACGAGACACTGCTGAAGGTTTTTTGGGAGAGCCACGATCCGACCCAGGGAATGCGCCAAGGCAATGATGTCGGCACGCAGTATCGCTCAGGCATCTATACCTACTCGGAGGCACAGAAGCGAGCTGCCGGGCAGACCTGCGAAGCTTATCAGCAAGCGCTGCAAACGTCAGGTTACGGCCAGATTTCGACGGAAATCATCGCCGCGCCTGAGTTCTACTACGCGGAAGACTACCACCAGCAGTACCTGGCGAAAAATCCCAGCGGCTACTGCGGTTTGGGTGGAACGTCGGTTTGTCTGCCGGAGACAGCTACCGCTTGACGTGGGTGAGATCCTGCTGCCCATCATTCCTGACGAATGGCGGATGTCTCTTTCTCGGCAGACTGACTAGAATAAGGATGCATTGGCTTACTCTCTGGCTAGAGAAAATTTAAATCCCCCTGGCTGCCAGGGGGATTTTTGTCGCAGCGGGACGCACGGGCGCGAATCATGTTCTTGACAGTGGAATTTGGCCTCAGTAGGCTCCGCAGGGAGAAGAGAACCAACGACCTTGACGACAACTTCTATGAACTCTGCAATTGAGTGGGCTGCTGCTGGTGTCGCTGCGTTGCAATGGGCTAGAATTCCCGACAAGGATTGATAGCCTCATACACCGCACTCAGTACACTTGTCTTGTGGCAGAAGAAAGGCGGGTCACGCTTATCGTTGATAGCGGTGATCTCGGTGTAAAACATTCTAATTTTGCGGTTATCAACGCAAGTGGGGATGAGTTTTTCATCGACTTTACAGTTGTAGACCCACTATCTGTAGCGATTGCAGACTCAAAAACCAGTGAAGACTCTCCCCCCAGGGTCACGACCGCGGGAAATCTCAGCGCTTTCTGATGGAGTAAAGCTTGCCTTCCCCCTATCCATCAAGCTAGAGGAGGATGAGGACGGCGATTTCAAGGGGCAACAAAACCTACTCTGGCAAGCTTCTAAAGGAAGTTCAGAAGCAGGTAGGGTTTGCAGGTGACAAGCCAAGGTTCAACGACCTCCTACAATGCCCGATGTCTCGCGAGGAATACGCGGCTCACATTAAGGGTATGGAAGAATCCGAGGATGAGGGCTTCGCCGGTTGATTGAGCCAATGCACTTCCGGTTGCTTGCAGACCCATGATCCGTTCATCAGCAGCGCTTCAAATGCGGAAGATACCCTCTGGATTGACGGAGAGGAGCGATCGCCGCTGTAAGCCCTCGCGATGCAGCACCTCATTCGCCGCCAGCAAGCCACTGCTGACCGCCCGCTCCATGAGACCACAGGGGAAGGGCATCTTCACCCAATCCCCCGCAAACATGAGATTGGCGATGCTCGTCGCCGTGGTGGGACGCTGCTCGTAGCTATTGGGCGGGAAGCCGGAGAAATTCTTCTGATTCACCAGCTCGCGGTGCAGGACTGTCGCCCCGACCAAATCGGGCACGATCTCGTACAACTCCTGCTCGAAAGTGGTGAGTAGTGCTTCCTGGGTGGGAAATTCCTTTTCCTTGTAGCAGTAGGCGTGCAGCTCGACGACGGTGTGGCCGGTGCGGGCGTGCCAGTCGATGAACTGCTGCTGGATGCGGTGGTAGAGCGTGATGCTGTCGGTGAGCGCGTAGCCTGACAGTGAAGCGAAATTGCTGTGCTCCCAGGGGAAGTCGCGATCAAGCCAGAAGCGCGCTACGGCGAAAGGATCGGCCAGCGCCAGTTGCGAAACCTGCTGCTTGAGATTAGGGTCGGCATCGCCCTCGATCAGGTCAAAGAGATGGCGGGTGCCGCCGACATCGGTGGCGAGGACGTAATAATCGGCTGTAATTGCCACCTCGGCGGCGGGAGCATGGGGCACGACCGCCGCGAGCTGGGCGCGATCGCCCGCCGTCGCCAAGATCGCAAACTTCGCCAAGTCTCGCGCTGCCGGCCCGCGCTGCACGCGACCTTCAGCGTCATAGAGTGCGCCATGGCAGGGACAGAGAAATTGCCCGTCCGGCTGGGGTTGCACCGTGCAGCCTTGATGAGTACAGGTGAGGCAGAGTGCCTCGCGCTCGCTCTGGGCGACATAGACGCGATCGCCCGCGCCATAGTAGCGTTTGCCATTTTGATTCAGCAATTCGTTGCGTTCAACCCAGAAGGGCACATCGGGTTGGGCATCGCCCTGTTGGTAGGTGAGGCCGGTGATGCGATCGCCCGTGCATTCAATCTTGCTCACCGTTGCCTGGGGGACGATCTGCCCGCCATTCGCGGCGATCGCCTGAGCAAGTGGTTGCACTAGGCTCGTCCCCATGTCATCGCAAGTGCCGTTGAAAGCCAGCCCCTCCGGGTTGCCGAAGAAGTAGAAGTGGAAAAATTGCAGCAACTCGCCCGTGCTCAGCACATCCGGCGCATTCAGGCTCGATTTGGCAAAGGGCAGAAAGTAAAGATCATAAAGCCCTTGGGGAAAGTCCTGACCCGCCCAATCGGCAACGGCGATGCTGTCGTAGGTTTTGAACGTGCGGGGAATCTGGAAGCCCGTGATCGCGCGGAAAACCTGGAGGTGCTTGAGTTTGAGCAAGTTGATCCCCCAACGCAGACGATTGGGCGAGGAGATCGCCAGATCGATCACGTTCCAGGGAAAGGAGGAGTGGCTAGGGCGAAAGACCTCTGGCTCATAATCACCAGAGCGAAAGACGAGCGAGTAGGATTCCAACGACTTGAAATTCTCCTCGATCGCCAGCTCGCTGACGAGGCTTTTGAGGTTGTAGTACTGCGGGAAGAAGCCGTGGAAGCCGTGCTCCATGCGGAATTCTTCATCGCCAACGTTGATTTTCCAGCTCGCGATCTTGCCGCCGAGGTTGGGCGATTTCTCCAGCAGCGTCACTACGAAACCGCGCTGGCTCAGTTCATAGGCCGCTGCCAGTCCCGCCAAGCCAGCGCCAATCACGCAGACTTGCTTCGGTTGCTGAAGCTGAACCGGCAGGCTGAGGTTATCCGGCTGATAGATTGTTGGCTGGGGCTTGGCCAAACGCGAATAGCCGAGGCTAACCCCAACTGCCCCCGCGCCCATCAGCGTGATGGCGGCACGTCGCGAGATCGGGGTCGAAAGCAAGGAAGGAGACTCTTGACTCATGAACTAACTCTGCGGTCAACGTCGAGGTTTAGCAACAGGATCGGGGTGTGGAGAACCGGGATCACGACCTAGGGCGCGATAATCGCCTATAACGTTATCAGAATTCACCTAATGTCCTAAAGACCGGACATATGCTTGGCAATTTTACTGCATTGTTAAGTTAGTTTAAGTAATTCCTCTCATTTTTTCCGCTAATGATTGCATTTGGGGCATTGCACCCTTGATTCGCACGGCTGCTCGCAACCCTCTACCCTCTACCTCGAAGCATGGCAAGCTGGCAAGAACGACTCATTGGCGATTGGGATCTCTGGCGCGTTTTGCGTTTGGGGGCGATCGCCTACGCCACCATCGCCTTCTACGCCTACTTTTTTGCCGATCAGAAAATTTTTCTGCCGCCTCCCACCAGTTATCCGGACAGTGAGGAAATTTTGCGCCTGCCGACGGTGGATGGCGATCGCATCGCCGCCATCCACCGCCCCAATCCCGATGCCACCTACACGCTGCTCTACGCCCACGGCAATGCTGAGGACTTGGGCGACATTGCGACCGTCCTCGACATTTTGTACAACGCCGGTTTCAGCGTCTTCGCCTACGACTATCGCGGCTACGGCCTCAGCGAGGGCCGACCGAGCGAGCAGAATGCCTACGAGGACATCGATGCCGCCTACGCTTATCTGACTCAGGAGCTGGAGGTAGCCCCAAACCGCATCATCGCTTTTGGGCGCTCGGTGGGCGGCGGTTCGACGACCGATTTGGCAAGTCGCCAGCCGGTTGCCGGTTTGGTGCTCGAGAGCGCCTTCACGCAAGCTTTCCGAGTGGTCATCCCCTTCCCGTTGCTGCCGTTTGACAAGTTCCACAACCGTGACAAGCTGGCGCAAGTGACGGCTCCGGTGCTGATCATCCACGGCACCGAAGATACGACAATCCCGCTGCGCCACGGTGAGCAACTCTTCGCCGCTGCGCCGGAACCGAAGCAGGCGCTCTGGGTTGAGGGTGCAGGGCATAATGATCTGGTCTGGGTGGCGGGCGATCGCTACACCGCCGCCTTACAAGACTTTGCCGCCAGCCTACCGCAACCTTGAGACGGGCGATCGCGCGGCCTAAAATTCATTATCAATTAAAGAGGATGAGTCGGAGACATCAGCCTGTTCTGCAAGAATATAGAGCTACCAATCTTGGTTGCTCCCATTGCAGGGCTGAGGCAAAGGGGCGGGCACCCAGCTTTTGCCAAAACTGTAGCTCAGCGACTTACCTCTGATCAAGGTCTAGTCAAATTGGCTAGATTCTTGCTCGCGGCAATGTTCTACATAAGAATGAAGAGACTGGTTTTTTTGGGCGATCGCCATGCCGCGCCAACCCACCCTTAGCTTCCACCGAGGCACGCTGCTGCTGCATCCGCCGCCGCGTGGCAAGGCTTGGGTTGACTACGCCACCTGGGATGATCGCGTCGAAAAATTCCGCATCCCGGCCCACCAGTATCGACCGCTCGTCGAAACCCTGCGCGCTGAAGGCATCCACTTCACCGACGCAGCGCGCGCCTTTGAGCCGCTGGAGCTGCAAGCCAGCCTCCGCCTCGAACCCTATCCCCACCAGCGCGAAGCCCTGTATGCCTGGAAACTGGCTGACCGGCAGGGGGTCATCGTTTTACCCACAGCGGCGGGAAAAACATATTTGGCGCAATTGGCGATGCAGGCGACACCGCGCAGTACCCTGATCCTGGTGCCGACGCTGGACTTGTTGCACCAATGGTTTGCCCAGCTTGAAGCTGCCTTTCCTGGTGTCGAGGTCGGTGTGCTCGGCGGCGGCTCCCAAGACCGGACGCCCATCCTCGTTGCCACTTACAACAGTGCTGCTATCCATGCCGAGACCTTGGGCAATCGCTACGGACTGCTGGTGTTTGATGAGTGCCATCATTTGCCGACTGAGTTTTTTCGGGTGATTGCCGAGTTTGCGATCGCCCCCTATCGCTTGGGCCTGACCGCTACCCCGGAACGCACCGACGGCAGCCATGCTGACCTGGAAACCCTAATCGGTCCTGTTGTCTACCGCAAGTCGCCGCAAGACCTATCTGGACAGGCTCTTGCCGAGCATCAAGTTGTGCAAATCAAGGTGCAACTCTCGGAACTCGAGCGCCAGCGCTACGACCGCGCGCTGCAAACCCGCAATGACTTTCTGCAACAGGCGAAGATTTCGCTCGGTTCCCTACAAGGCTGGCAGCACTTTGTGCAGGCTTCGGCGCGATCGCCCGCCGGTCGTCGTGCCATGCTCGCTCATCGTGAGGCGAAGGCGATCGCCCTCGGCACCGACGGCAAGCTGCGTCTGTTGGCCGAATTAGTGGCTAAGCACTACCCGGAGCGCCTGCTGATCTTCACCAACGACAACGCCACGGTCTACCGTATCTCACAGGACTTTCTGCTCCCAGCCATTACCCACCAGACCCCGGTGAAGGAGCGCCATACGATTCTCGATCGCTTCCGCTCCGGGGAATACCGCGCTTTGGTCGCCTCCCACGTGCTCAATGAAGGGGTGGACGTTCCCGATGCACGGGTGGCGATCATTCTCTCGGGCACGGGTTCGACACGCGAGTATGTGCAGCGCCTCGGCCGCGTGCTACGGAAGGGGTCGGGTGCCAATAAGTTGGCGATTCTTTACGAAGTGGTCGCTGAGGATACCACCGAAGAACGCACTTCAGCGCGGCGGCACGGCAGCACACCGAATCAACTTGAACTGCTGCCACAGTCGCCCCTCTACGGTAAAGGTAGCGGTACACTCCCAAGCGCCGCCGAATCGGCTAATGCTTGGGATCACGACTCGGAGTAAGCCAGCGAAATGAGCAGCGATTCGGATTGCTGAGCTGAGGAACCGGGTGGGTCACGATCGCCCCACAATCTACCACTAGTACAAGGCGGCGGAAATGAGATGCCCATTCAAGATCCGTAGGATGCCCGTATTGTCTGCACTCATCACTCAAAACTCCGCGTAGCGGTACTAGGGTGATCGCTAACGATCCGGACAGATCAGTATACAAGCGTCATAATGGTTTTAGGGGTTTTTAACTCTGGGGTGCGTGCAACCGGGAAGTCATTACCGAATGATTCAGACCTAGCCCAGTGAGCGCTGATGTGGAGCGAGCAATGGACGCTTTGGACGCCTTCTTCGAGCTGTCGCCGGATTTGCTCTGCGTGCGCGGCGCGGATGGCTATCTGCAAACCCTGAATGCTGTGTGGATCACGACGTTGGGTTGGAGCGAGTCGGAACTGCGATCGCGCCCTTGGAGCGAATTTGTCCACCCCAGCGATTTGCCAGCCACCGACGAACTCGAACAGCGCTGCCACCAGACTCGCAGCGGCTATGTCACCTACAAAAATCGCTGGCGTGCCCGCGATGGCAGCTATCGCTGGTTGCAATGGCGGGTCTCGCCCTATTGCGATGGGTGCAGCTATGGTATCGCCCAAGATGTCACCCAGACGACTTGGCAGGGCAATCGTAATTATCTGGCGCAGATCGCGGCGGCGGTCAAACTGCGCGATCGCGCCATCGAAGCCAGCAGCGTCGGTATCGTCATTGCCGATGCGACGCGACCGGATATGCCCCTGATTTTCGTCAATCCGGCCTTTGAGGCCATCACCGGCTATCCGCCCGCAGAAGTCTTGGGCTACAACTGTCGCTTCTTGCAGGGCAAGCAGACGGATCAAGCCGAGCTGGATCGCCTGCGTGCCGCCATCCGCGCCGGCAAGGACTGCACCGTGACGCTGCGCAACTACCGCAAAGACGGCACACTGTTCTGGAACGAGCTGAGCATTTCACCGATCTACGATGGCGAGCAATTGACGCACTTCGTCGGCGTCCAAGCCGATGTCACGGCGCGCATCCAAGCCGAGAAAGCCGTGCAACTGGAAAAAACTCGCGCCGAACGCCTCCTCCGCAACGTCTTGCCGCAGCCGATCATTCAGCAACTGAAGGAGTTTACCGGCTCGCTAGCGCAGCAATTTGACGCCGCAACAATCCTGTTTGCCGATATTGTTGGCTTCACACCGCTCTCGGCGCAGATGCAGCCGCTGGAGCTGATTGAAACGTTGAACCGGGTCTTTTCCTGCTTCGATCGGCTGGCGGAGCAGTACGGGGTTGAAAAAATCAAGACGATTGGCGATGCTTACATGGCGGCGGGGGGAATTCCGTTGGTGCAGGCGAACCATGTTGAAGCGGTGGCGGATTTGGCGATCGCCATGCAAGCGGCGAGTCAGCAATTCAAAACTAGCCGCGGTCAACCGATCCAACTCCGCATCGGCCTCCATACCGGCCCAGTTGTCGCGGGCGTCATCGGCATTAAGAAATTCATCTACGACCTCTGGGGTGATACGGTCAATGTCGCCGCTCGTCTGGAATCCCTGAGTGAACCCGGCCGTATCCAGATCAGTGCGGCTGTCTATGAGCAACTGGGCGATCGCTACGACTGCGAGCCACGCGGTTTGATCCCGGTGAAGGGCAAAGGGGAACTCTTCACCTACTGGCTCCTAGTACAAGGCGGCGGCAATGAGATCCCCATTCAGGAGCTGTAGGATGCCTGTATTGTCTGCACTCATCACTCAAAACTCAGAACTCAAAATTCCGCGTAGCGGTACCAGTGCGTCGCACTCCCGTTCCGGCTGAGCGCGGCTAAACAACCGCTTGTAAGACAAAGCGATTGCGCCCCTGCTGCTTCGCTTGATAAAGTGCCCGATCGGCTTCGGCAATCAACAGCTCGGGGGGCTGATCGACCAGCGGGACGAGAGCAGCCACACCGGCACTGATCGTCACCCAGCCGCTCGGCGCGGTTTGGTGCGGTAGTTCCAGAGCGGCGATCGCCTGCGTCAGCCTACCCGCCACATGAGCGGCACCGGTCAGGGTCGTATTGGGCAGCAGGATGGCAAACTCCTCACCACCATAGCGAGCCACCAAGTCGGCTGGTCGCTGGATGAGACGTTCGAGCGCCCGCGCGATCTGGCGCAGGCTATCATCCCCGGCGAGGTGACCGTAAGTGTCGTTGTATTGCTTGAAATAGTCCACATCGCAGAGGACTAACGCCAGGAATTTTTGTTCACGGCGCAGACGCTGCCATTCGTCGCGCAAGCGCTGATTGAACTGGCGGCGATTGGCCACGCCGGTTAGGCCGTCAAGTGTTGCTAGACGGTGCAGATTCTGATTAGCCCGCACCAGCGCCGCTTCAGTTTCTTGCAAAGCAATATTCTGCGCACTCAGTTCTGCGCGTTGGCGTTGGGCTTGTTCAAAGTAATGGGCCTGGGCGATCGCGATCCCCATTTGAGCCGCAACTGCCTCAAGCAGCTCGATTTCCGCCGCTTGCCATTGCCGGGGGCGATCATATTGCTCGAGACAGATCGCCCCATTCGGTTGCTCTTGATACGAGGTGCGGATGAACAGCAGCGACTGCAAACTGTCGGGCACCGCAACCGTCGCAAAGCGGGGATCACCGGGGACAGTATGAATCGCCACGGCGCGATCGCTCGCTAGCGCTGCCGCCACCACAGGTTGCTCAACGGCCCAGGCGACTTCGGGCAGGGTGTGTTGAATGTCAGCATAATACTCGGCGACCCGGGGAATGCGAGGCTGCGGTAATGTGTCGTAGGTATGCAGTGTGCAGCGATTCACCTGCAACGCCTGACCGAGCGCCGAAGCCGCCGTTTGCAGGATCTGCTGTGTATCGAGCGAAGAGCGAATATCAGCCGTGATCCGCTTAAGCAGCAGAGCACGCTCCAACTCACGCTGGCGGGCGATCTCCGCTTGCTTCTGAGCCGTGATGTCGGCAATAAACCCTTCGATGGCACGCAACCCGCCTGTCGCCGCATCGACAATCCCCTGGCCCTGCTCCCAGACCCATTTCTGGTCACCCTGAGCCGTGATGATGCGATAGGCCGTCTGAAACCGTGATCGGGCGGCGAGAGCCTGTTGCTTGTAGGCGCGGACAGCAGCACAATCTTCTTCGTGAATGAGTTGCCAAAAGTGGCGGGAGCCGCCCACTGTAAACGTCTCAGGTGGGTAACCGCTGAGATCCTGACAGCCGATGCTGGCAAATTCCATCGTCCACTCGGTATCGGGACGACAGCGATAGGCAATGCCTGGTAGGTTACTCAGCAGATTGGTGAGGGTCGCCGAGCTTTCCCAGAGCGCTTCTTCGATCACCGCCCGCACGGTTACTTCGCGGCGCAATTGCTCATTCTGAGCTTTGAGTTCGCGGGTCAAGGCGTGCAGCCGCAGGTGGACATTCAGGCGGGCGAGCACCTCTTCACGCTGGAAGGGGATGGTGATGTAGTCCACAGCACCCAGCGTCAAGCCGCGCACCCGACTTTTCACCTCGTCGAGAGCGGTCATGAAAATGATCGGAATCGATTGGGTCTCATCATCCGCCTTGAGCTGATAGCAGACCTCGAAGCCGTCCAGCGTCGGCATCATCACGTCCAGCAAGATGAGATCTACCGAACCGGTGCGCGTCATTGTGATCGCCTGCATCCCATCACGCGCCACTAAGACCTCGAAGTCAGCACGCACCAAAAACTCACGCAGGATGCGGATGTTGACTTCGCTATCATCGACGATCAGGATGGTCGTGTGCGAAGCAGGCTTCACTGGGGTTAGAGCGTCAGGGAGCGCTGGCGATGGAGTAGCCGGGTGCGACTGTCAAGCGGCATTTGCGACTACCTAAAACTGTCAAATTTTATTCTAGTCGATTCGTCCGGGTCGGGATAGGGTGAAAAGACGGCGATCGCCCCTGCAAATGCCGACTGTCTGTAGAGATGCGCTTGACCACAAAAAGCAACGGCTGTGGAATCAGCAGCAACCTGTCCGCCTGAATGCTCATAGCGTCGCCAGCGGTAGGCAGCGTGCCAAAGCCAGACATCGCAACCAACTCAAAACAATTGGGTCAGGTGGCAATCGCTGCTTGGCTTGGTAATACCCCCAAGGGAATTCGAATCCCTGTCGCCTCCGTGAAAGGGAGGTGTCCTAGGCCTCTAGACGATGGGGGCCTGTGCATTTCGCGTTTACCAATGTAACGAAGCGAAGCGTGCCATGTCAACCGGATTTTTGAAAATCGTGTTCACACGATTTCCCGCGCCATGACACCAGTGGTTTGCCCGGATCAGTTTGTCGGGTCACGCTCAGGCAATCTGGAGACGCTGAATTTGCTGCGCCGCGATCGCATAGATGCCATCAGTACCGGCGAGAAGCGGCGTGGCAGCATTCACAAAGGGTTCCGTCGCCGGGAAGGTCTGGGCGACGACCAGTTGGCGATCGCGCCGGGCAATGCGAACAATGCCCTCATCGGTGGCGGCGAACAGGTCATTGCCCACCGCACATTTGCCGTGAATCTGGGTCAGCCAAGGAGTCTGCGCCGGGTCGAAAGTTTGCTGAGCCAAGAGGTCGCCGCGAATCGTAAAAGCCGTGACCTGGCAATGGCGGCCGGTCGGCGTCGCCAGCGTGCAAAACAGCCAACCGCGATCGCCCGCCAACACACAAGCCGCCTCCAAGAGCTGACCCCTGCCGAGAGCGAGCGGCAGGCAATCATTGAGACCGGCACGCTGTGGCTCAAAGACGAAGGCAACGCTAAGGCGACTCGCCCGATAAAAGCCAAAGCCGAACCGGGAACCGAGCCAGATACGGGTTTGGTTGGCGAGCACATCGCCGAGGTATTCCGGGCCGAGGCGGCCGTCACGGAGCAGTTGACCGTTGTGCAGCCAGACAAGCTGCTCGCCGTTGCTGGCGAGCTGCGCCTGCGACGCGCAAGTATCGACCGCGAGACGGCGGGGCGGTTGACCCGGACAGAAGGCGATCGCCTGTCCCTGCTGCGCCACGATCGTCATGTTGCCGTGCAGGATGAATTGTTGTTGTGGGGTGCGATCGCACTGAAAACGATCGTCCCATCCTCGCGACGAAAATCGCCCTGCTCCCAAGTCAGCCAATGCAGCCCAGCACGAGTCATGGCCGCGGCTACAATCACGCCCTCAGTGCAGTAAACCAGGGTTGCCGTGACCGGCCCCTGAACCACCTCGGTCTGAATTGTCGGCTGTGCCAGTTTGACCTGAGTCGTCTGACCGCAGGGGCAAGTGGCGCGAGCATATTCGAGACGACAGCGCGGACAAGTCTGCCAGTGCAGGTCGGTCAGGAGACGGGCGGGGAAGACACCGCGCTGGTCTTGGGTAAAAACTTGATAGAAATGATGCAGCAGGTCGTCTGATAGAATTTCGTAGGGCAGCGCCGGTTTGGGGTACTTCACATCGGGGCTGAAGACCGTCAGGCGGTGCAACGGTCGGGCCGCCGTGGACAGTTTTGGTGCCGGTGGGGTGGGCTTGTGGACGCCGCCGTAGGGGCCGACATAGAGCAGGCTTTGCATCAGCAGTACCGCAAAAGCATACCAGTCTGAGGTTTCGCGATGGGGCTGGTTGAGGGTGAGCGGCACGGCATAGGGGTCGCAGCACCGGGGATCGACGCAGTGAGCCGTGAAGGTGCGACAGGGAAAGCGGCCGAACTGGTAAGAGTCCGCATCGATGCAGTAGGCGGCTGTGCCTTGCACGAGGACATTGAGATCGTTGCAGTCGCCGATGACGACGCCAGCGGCGTGGAGTTGGCTGATGGTGGCGTGCAGATCCTGGAAAATTTGGACGACGGTGGCTTGGGAGATGCCCGCGCTACGGAACCTGCGATCGCTGTAACGCCAAAGCACCTCAGCGGGTTCAATCAACGGCATGGTGTAGCCAAGGATCGTTTGCCCGCTGCGATCGGTCACGAGTTCGAGCGGTGACACGACGCGGGCGGGTAAACCCGTGGGAAATTGGCGCAGTTTTTGCTGGTGTTCGGCGAGGCGTTGGGCGGCGGCTTGTTGCGCTTGGGGCTGGTTTTGGTAGTCGGGATGGTCGGGGGGCTTGAAGAGTTTCAGGGCGCGATCGCCATCGAGCCGAAAAATATCCGCCTCCCCGCCTTTGCCAATCGCTTGCTGAGGCTGGAGTTGCAGGCGGCGACCATGCAGGTAGACGGACATGTGATTTGGGAAAACGCAACCATCGATTATTCTCGCACTCGCGAGAATATCAGGTCTCTGGAGAGGAGTTAGGAAAAACTGTGCCGGGGATTTTGCGAATCCTGCCTACCCCAACCCCACCTGCAAAATGACATCGTTATAGTCAAAATCACCCCCCCCCCCGGCATATCCTCAAAGCCAAAGGTGTTGTCCGCCAGCAAACGAATCTGGTCAACCCCATCCGGATTCGCGCCGATGTAGGGGCAATACATCGCCAGCTCCTGCCCCGGCTGATTCTCCGGATTCTCCGCCAAAAATTCATCAATCGTGCCATCGGCAATCACAAAGGGCACGAAAATCCCACCGCCACGGCACCAACATCAACAACTCCGGACACTTTTTGATTGAGAGACTGAAGCCCGCATTTTACCGTTAACCGTCAAGCCCGGTGAGAGGGCTAAAACCTTTAGTGTAGTCCATGGAAAAATTCATCCTTTTAGTCCTCAAGCCCTCTCTCTAAATCTCTCTCCCAAAGTGGTAGGGGAAGACTTCTAGAACCCCTTCTCCAAGCTTGGGAGAAGGGGTTGGGGGATGTAGACGCGCAGCAGCTTCTCCCAGAGTGGGCTGACCAGGAAGATGCTTAATTTGTTGGATTACTCTTAGAGTAGTCCAACAAATTAATTGTCCAGCAGATTGTGGGCTGAGAGCCTTGATGGGTCAAAATCCACGACCCACCACAGACATATGGATGATTTATTGACTGGAGTACTCTTAATCTGTCGTTGACGCGTTAAAACCGTCCGGATTGTTGATCCATAACGCCAAACTAAAATAAGCTTAATCAGTGTCTGATTTGGCTTTCGAGGTTTAGTTGCAAAAATAATCAAAGGTAAAACCTGCTTGTGCTCGAAATGCCGGGGTAGCGTCAGTGGTGCGTCAGTGCTAGAGCTTTGGATTTTTTGCTTGGAATCCCGTAGCCTCCTCTGCGAGAAGTCGCTGCCCGCTGACATCCCCTGACCTTTTCTCCCAAACTGGCGAGAGATTTCGGACGAGAGCGGCAGTGCTGGCAAGGTTGAACCGCGCTTTTGATCTTAACAGACTGCCAGGAGAAAAGACTGGCAGAGTCATGGTAGCACTTAGCTTTGGCAAGATCTGGGCATGAATCCTCAATGGCTGGCTCTGTTTGAGTGCATCTTTACTGCGAGGGTGCGGGGGTAGAGCAGCGACCGGTTGCCTGCCAGTTACGTTGACCGTCCTACTGGCAGGCAGTGCCCTGCCAGAATTCTTTAAAGATCTACTAAACTATGGACGACTCTTCAACCGCGACAGCGAAACCAAGCCAAACACCGGCTGTGCGACGCGAACTCGACCTGCAACTGCAAATTTCAGGACACTTACCGGACGATCTCCAGGGGCACGTTTTCATCGTCGGCCCGGTTGGTACGCTGAGCAATCCGGATGACCGGACAGAGAATACAGCTTTGAACGGTGATGGCATGGTTTATCGCCTGGATTTTGACCAGCCTGGAGCGGTCACCCTGAAATCCCGGCTGCTCCGTCCCTTTGAGTATCGCGCTGACGAGATCACACAGCGGGAGCCGCGCTGGTCGCGACTGAAGTTTCAGGACTATGGCGTTGTCCGCTTCTCGAAACCGCTGGGCGTTCGCAATGAATTAAACACGGCATTTTTGCCATTGCCCGGACTAGAGGGTCAGGAGCAGTTGCTCGTGACTTACGATGTCGGTCGTCCGTACCTGCTCGATCCGGATAGTTTGGAAGTTTTGAGTCCAATTGGGCAGAATCGCGAGTGGCGTTCTGCGGTACAGCACTCCTATCTCTTCAAACCGATTTTTAGCACGGCACATCCGGTCTATGACTGCTTCACGCAGGATGTATTTACCGTCAACTACGGCCGCTCGATCGGCAACTTCTTAAGCGCAGTTCCGGGAATGCAAGCTTTGAGCGCTCTGCTGCGCCGCATCTGGCACTTCTCGCCTTATAATGTCATCCTGCAGTTTCTGGCGCTGCCATTTACCTGGCTCATCCAGCAGCTCAGCCGCAATCCCGGTTTTGCACGCCGCTGGCAAAAGCTCAGACAAGGCTTGTTTCCAGACTTTGTCGATCTGTTACGTTGGCATGGCACTGGCAAACTAGAACGCTGGCGCTTGATTTTGCCGGACGGCTCGCATCTCAGTATCAAGCAAACCATGCACCAGATTGGGGTCAGCAAAGACTATCTCGTGTTGCTCGATACAGCGTTTAGTACTGGGATCGAACAGCTATTCAACAATCCGCTGCCGCGACTGCCGCGACTGGAGCGATTTTTGCGTCGATGGTTGGAGCTTCCACCCAACGCCGATTCGCTTTTCTACATCGTCAAGCGGCGCGACCTCGAGCGCACGCCAGGCGATCCCGCTGACCATGATGACCCGCCGCAAATTAGAGTCCGCCCGGTGGCGATCGCAGGCGAGGCAGCCCACTTTCTGACCGACTATGAAAATCCTGATGGCAACCTAACGCTACACGTCTCGCATATCTGTGCTTGGGATGTTGCTGAATGGATTCGTTCAATTGATAAGCTGCCTCGTGCTTATACCCAGGGCCGGAAAAATAACTTCCGGCGTTTCTCGAATCCGCTGGCGGGACAGGAACTGAACCCGATGGACATCAGCCGCTTGGGTCGCTACACGATTGCCGGTGAGGGGACCTCGGCCGTACCGAGCCAGGTGCGGATGGTGGCAGACACTCGCTACACTTGGGGCACTGGATTGTACGCTTTTCGCGATCGCGATGCCCAGAATGCGCCCCCGCAAAAACTCCATAATCTCTACTGGACGACCTTCGGACTGCGTAAGAACTTGATGACTCGGTTCGCTTGTCAACTGTACAAGCACTATCGCTATCAGCAAGTGCCACAAGCCGAAATCATTGAGTCTGTGAAAGACCGAGATGTCCCGGCCTGCTTGCTGCGCCTCGATACGCAGCGGATGGAGATTGCGGATATCTATGAGTTTCCGGTGAATTACTTCGTTAGCTCGCCGCAATTTATCCCGCGTCGAGTCGCTTCAGAAGGTGCTGACACAGCGATCGCGCTATCGACCGACGGCTACCTATCCTGCGTCGTCTTGCATCTCAATCCAGAGCGCAACCAGCTCGATCGTGCGGAAATCTGGCTATTTGATGGCAGTGCTTTAGCCTCTGGGCCGCTGTGCAAACTTCACCATCCCGAACTTCAGCTTAATTTCACCCTGCACACCGCTTGGCTGCCAGTACTCACCCACGCGCCAGAAACCTACCGCATCACGCCCTTAGAGGACTATGGTGAGACCGTGGCTCACTACTCGCGGCTCTTTCCTTGGCGGGTAACGCGGCAGGTTCGACAGCTATTTTCGGAGCTGCTCCATCAGCTCGATGCAGACTAAGGAGAGTTCTTATGACAAGTTTAGCGGGCTATACCCTGGGTGAAACGCTGTACGAAAGCGAGAGGACTCTGGTGCTACGCGGGCATCGAGAGTCCGATTCTGCCTCTGTAGTTCTGAAGTTTTTGCGGTCAGAGCATCCAACCTCAGAGCAGCTTGTCGGCCTGCGCCAGCAGTACTTACTCACCAATCAAATTGATGACGACCGCATCCTCAAAACCCACGCTCTGGAACGTGATAGCAAGAGCTTCTTTCTAGTTTTGGAGGATTTTGGTGCGCGATCGCTGCGCGACCTCTATTTGGATACGGCTTTGCCTGTGGAACAGTTTTTGCCGATTGCGATTGAGCTGGCAAAAATCCTGGAAATACTCCAAAATCATTCGATAATTCATAAGGATATTAAACCAAGTAATATTCTGTTTAACCCAGAGACTCAACAAGTCAAGCTCACTGATTTCTGTATCGCCATTTCACTCAGCCAAGAGCAAGCAAACTACGTCGATCCTCATCTGCTCCAAGGTTCACTCGCCTACATTTCTCCCGAGCAGACTGGACGCATGAATCGCCCTTTAGACTACCGGACGGACTTCTATTCTCTGGGGATCGCGTTTTACGAATTGCTCAGCGGTCGCTTGCCATTTATTGCCAGCGACTTGATAGAGTTACTCCACGCCCATATTGCAAAGTCACCGCCACCGTTACAAGAACTGAACCCTGCGCTACCCTCTGTGCTTTGCGAGTTGGTCGCAACGTTAATGGCCAAAAATGCCGAAGATCGCTATCAGAGTGCATCAGGCTTGCGCGTCGATCTCGAGCGCTGTCACGCAGAATTGACTGCGACAGGTACCATTACCCCGTTCCCGCTCAAGACGCGCGATCGCGCACCTCACCTACTCATTCCCCAAAAACTTTACGGGCGCGAAACGGAAGTAGCTGATTTGCTTGCCGCCTTCGAGCGCGCTGCGAGCTTGCCGAGCGAAGAGCACCCAGCCAATCGCAGCGAATGGGTGTTGATCTCAGGCTATGCGGGTATCGGTAAGACGGCCATTGTCAATGAAGTTCAAAAGCCGATTGCATTGGCGCGTGGCTACTTTGTGGCGGGTAAATTTGACCAGTTTATGCGCAATATTCCCTACGCCGCCCTGATTCAAGTTTTTCAGAATCTGATTCGCCAACTACTCTCAGAAACGGAGTCAAAGCTAGCCCAGTGGCGCGAAAAGTTGTTAGCGGCGCTGGATGATAATGGCAGCATCATTCTAGATGTTATTCCAGAACTTGAACTGATTATTGGCGTTCAACCAGAAGTACCGTTGCTGGGCGCACCAGAAACAGAAAATCGCTTCAATTTAGTTTTCCGTCGATTTGTGCGAGTATTCTGCCAGCCCGAGCATCCGCTCGTGATTTTTCTGGACGATCTCCAGTGGATTGACAGTGCCTCATCAGAGATGATCGAGCGGTTAATCACCGATCCGAATAGCCAACATTTGCTGTTAATCGGTGCTTATCGAGACAATGAAGTGGATGCAATTCATCCCTTGATCCACCTGGTTGAGCGCGTCAAGAGTGTCGGTACAACCGTGCGTGAGATATCAGTTGCAGCACTCGATTTTGCCAGCGTTCAGCAACTCATTGCGGATACTCTCCATGGGACAGTAGAGCCAACTGAGCAGCTAGAACTATCCGAATTGGTCTATCAAAAAACGCAGGGCAATCCCTTTTTCTTAACTCAATTACTGAAAGCAATCTACGCCGAGAAACTTCTCGCTTACGACCCTGAAACTGGGACTTGGAATTGGAACATTACTGAGATTCAGAGTCATAGTGTCAGTGATCTAACAATTGTTGAACTGATTGCACGCAATATCAGGAAACTATCACCAGAAACGCGATCGCTGCTGCAGATTGCCGCTTGTATTGGCAATCAATTTAGTTTGAGTGCGCTCGCGACAGCCGCCCAAAGCTCGAGGTTTGGTGCCGCGAAATCAATTTGGCAAGCGCTACAAGTAGGCTTGATCCTACCCTTGAGCCAAAACTATAAGGTTCCTATCCTGCTGGCTCAGGACGATGCGGATAAACTGCAAGATCTGAATGTTGATTACCGTTTTCTCCACGACCGCGTCCAACAGGCGGCCTACAGCCTGATTCCGGAAGCTGAAAAACAGCAAACACACCTGCGTATTGGGCGCCTGCTGCTGCGAAATATCCCCCCAGTTGAGCATAAAAATAATATCTTTGCGATCGCCAATCAGCTCAATTTTGGTATCGACCTACTTGAAACCCAGTCTCAAAAAGACGAACTGATAGAAATCAATCTTCAGGCGGGTCAGCGAGCGAAGCAAAACACAGCTTATAAGGCAGCATCTAACTATCTAAATTTGGGGCTAAGCCTGCTACCCGAATGCCACTGGCAAAGCCATGCGGAACTCGCCTGCTCGCTGTATCAAGAAGCGGCCGAAATAGAATTTTTAAACGCAAACTCTGAACGAGCTGAACAGCTTTGCGAGACTGCTCTACAACAGGTCGATTCTCTGCTGGATCGAACGAATTTCTACGAAATACAAATCAAAATCAAGCTATCTAGAAGCCAATTTAGTGATGCATTAGAATTGGGGTCAGCAGTCATAGCCCAGCTCGGTGTCGAGATCGAAAATTCACCCCCAGAACGCCTCGATCTCAGTGAATTAGCCTCTCTACCATCGATGCGAGATCCCCTCAAACTGAGAGCCAGTCAACTCCTGACGCAACTTCATCGCCCCGCTGCATTTACCGGTAGCGAACTAACACTGTCCATCATTTACACCATCATTGCTCTCTCCATCGAGTATGGGAATGCGCCAGCATCGGCCTATGGTTACTGCACGTATGGTACGATTCTAGGCTTTGCGATTGAAACCTTATTCTTAGGCTATCAATTTGGTCAGTTGGCGGTGCAAGTTCTGAGCATCCAGGAAGATCGCCGCATTGCTCCCCAAGTATTGGTTGCAAATAGCGTCAACCTCCAACACAAGCGCGAATCGATTGAGGACACGATTCAGAAGTTTGCCGATATCGTTCAGATTTCCCTCAATGTCGGTGATATTGAATATGCCTGTCATGCCGCTCATTTCCATTGTGACCATACATTTTTCTCTGGCACGGATCTGACATTGTGCCAAACGCGACGCCGTCAATATCTCGAATTCATCCAAGAATCGCAGCAGTCTTATCAGCTTTGGTTAATGACAATTATGGCGCAATGGTGCGCTAATTTGTTGGGTGAGGTGGTTGAGCCGTTGACCCTAACGGGTGAGTTTATTGAGGAAGAGTCAGAGATTGCTTTAGCCCGCGATAGCAATACGACGATTGTTTTATTCTATATCTATCTAGCTAAAGTGAGTCTTTGCTATCGCTTTAATCAATTTGCATCTGCCTGGGATTATTGCCAGCTTGCCGGCGAGCATATCTTCGTTGTGCAGGGACAAGTTCATTTTGTCGAGTACACTTTCTACAAGGTCTTGACGCAGTTGGCCGTAGCTAATGAGTCAGAGCTGTCAATTGCAGGCGATCTCGAAAAACTGTCCGCCTGGGCCGAGCAGGCGCCAGTGAATTATCAACATAAGTATGCATTGGTGCTGGCCGAGCAGGCGAGAACTCGCGGCGAAACGCTCGCCGCCATGGATTACTACGATCAGGCGATCGCCCAAGCCGCAGCAAATAACTTTCCCCAGGATGAGGCGATCGCCAGCGAGCGAGCTAGTGACTTTTACCGCACGCTCGGTCGCGAAAAAATAGCTCGCATGTATCTCATTGAAGCCTACTACGCTTACATGCGCTGGGGCGCGATCGCCAAGTTGCGTGACTTTGAACGCCAACATCCGGACATCTTTGAGGTGATTCACCGGCAGAGCAGACTGCCCATTTCGCCCGAACAAACCATTACGACAAGTTTTATGACGACTACGAGTAGTGTTGGCTTGCTCCAAGCTCTCGATTTGCAAACGATCGTCACTATGCTGCAAACAGTCTCTGAGGAAATTGTCCTCGACCAGTCACTGCATAAACTACTACAAATCAGTATGGAGAGTGCTGGCGCTGAAAAAGTCGTCTTGGTGCTAAAACAAGACGTTTCAGCGGCTACTGACGCCGCCAGTTTTGCCGTTCAAGGCATGAAGTTTTTGAATGATGCTGAAGCAGAGGTCTCATGCACGATGCCATTGGCGGCAAGCCAGGACTTGCCAATCAGTCTGGCTCAATATGTTTTGCGAACTCGAGAAACCATTGTTTTAGCCAATGCGGCGGCTGAGGGAAACTTCACTCAGGATGCTTACGTGTTGGAGCGCGAGTTGCGTTCAGTGCTTTGTTTGCCGATTGTGTATCAAAGTGAGGTGACGGGCCTAATCTATTTGGAAAACAATCAGATTCCAGATGCCTTTACGGAGGAGCGCTTGGTACTGATGAGGCTCATTGCCTCACAAGCGGCAATCTCCTTAGCGAAAGCACGGCTCTACGAGCAGGTCGAGCACTACGCTCAGAATTTGGAAGTGCAAGTGAGCGATCGCACTCAAGAACTCGTGACCAAAAATCAGCAGCTCGAACGCGAAATCCGGCAGCGCGAAACCACTGAGCAAGCTCTATCGCGCGCGAATCGAGAACTGCAACGCCTGACCAATCTCGACAGTTTGACCCAGATCGCCAACCGCCGCCGTTTTGATACCGACCTGCGCCAAGCCTGGGAAACGGCGCGAGACGCACAACAACCGATTGCCCTAATTATGTTTGATGTTGATTATTTCAAGCGCTACAACGATACCTACGGCCACCAAGCGGGCGATCGCTGCCTGCAAGCGATCGCGCAGGCTATTCAGCCCTTGCTATCGCAGCCCCCGAATTTGCTCGCGCGTTACGGCGGGGAAGAATTTGCCATCGTCCTGCCGGAGGCGGATGCGACGAAAGCGGTGGTCGTGGCGAATGAAGTGCAAGCGGCTATCCGAGCGCTGGCCATTCCGAATCAGAGTTCTGAGGTGGCTCCGATTGTGACGGTGAGCCTGGGCATTCAATGCTTAATTCCGACGACTGACGGTACGTGGGAGACCTTAATTCGTGGGGCCGATCGGGCGCTGTATGAGGCCAAACAGCAAGGGCGCGATCGCTATCACCTGAGCCATTAGCGGGCTGAATTCGAGCGTTTGCCGCCTGAACTTTGTCCGGCTCCGGCATAAATGTAAAGAAATATAAATGCTCACCAGACAAGAAATTTAATGTAGTTTTTTATACTAGACCTAGCCGATTTAGCCTGGATTATTCATGAAGACATTGAATACCCTCGTATGAGGCAGTTCAATGTCTACGCGACGATACTGCTTGTGGTTTAACGGTAACGGGAGACGGCACCATCTCGTTGAGATCCTGTAGCTTGTCTTTGCGGGCTTCTAGCTGCTGCCGCCGCTTCTTGATTCTGCCAAAGCCTTCAATCATGCCTACCTGCTCCTTTCTGCCCTGCCTCTAGCTTGAAGCCGATCCCACTCCTCTCCCGCTCGGTTCATGAAATCTTTCTATTTTTCGAGGTGCCCATAGTCAACCCCTGGATCTGAATAGTTACGCAGATGATTCCCAGTTTTCAGCGACGTTGTAGCGATTGCGGCCTTGTGATTTAGCCCGATACAGCGCTTGGTCTGCAGCGGATACAATCTCTTCAGGACTTCCCTGAGTCGTGAGTGCGATCGCCGCAATGCCTAAGCTAGGGCTTGCTGAAAAAGTTCCCAAAACGCTTCTGGGCGCTGTACAGCTTGAAAAGTAGGGGTTATACTCCCCAGATTCCAGATTTTGACCCTGATTTTCATCATGGGGTGCAAGGTTTTTGCAACCTTGGGAGCCAAAACCTTGCACTTACTGTGCCCCAAAAGTGACTGAAGCCCTTATCCTGTCAGGATCTTAGCTTTTTTCAGCAAGCCCTAGGTAATGGTCAAAGTAGCGACGGTTGGCTACCTGAGTCAGGGCGTCAGTGTGAGCCAGCTTTTCTAACTCTTGGTTGAGTTGTACCAATTCCAAGGTGCGCTCTTCGATGCGCTGCTCCAATTGCGTAAAAGAAGCTTTCAACTGGTCGGCCATCGCCGAAAATGAGCGCGATAAATCGCCAATGGCATCTCCTCGATCTAGTTCAATGGTTTTATCCCAGTCGCCTTTGGCAATGGCTTGGGCGTTCGCGCTCAGCCTGATGAGGGGTTGGGTGAGCCAGCGGGTGATGAGCAAGCCAATGAAAAGAGTCACCAGCAACGCCACCAAGCACAGCAAAAAGGTGATGGCTCTCCTGGGTTCGGGGTTATAAATGTATTAACTGATACGTTTTTGTGGCTGCCCAAATTTTGAGATCCTTGATATGACTGGTTTACAAGCATTCACCACTTAGACAACTCACCACAGATCCAGGAGAGCCAGGTGATTTGCGTGTTTTTGTGAATCTGCGCCATAAAATCGTCCTCGGGCACGGCGAGCACGACAATCCAGTCCAAGCCACGAGTATCGATCGCTAAAGCGTAGCACTTCTAAAAATTGGCGATCGCCATTCAGCACCACGTTCAGCCGCGACGATTCCACCCGCTCCAGTCGGCCCCAACGTTCCATCAGGTGATGCGTCACCTCGCGAATGACCGAATTTTCACTGTCACTCGCCGCCAGCAACTGGGTTTCCTCGTCACTACCACTGGTAATTGGCTCTGGGGTAGAGCTGGCAATGAGCAGGCCCGATGGCTCAATGATAAAGGCGATTCCTGATTGACCAATTTCGAGGCCGCGGAGAAATTGATTGAGTTCTTCAGACAAAATGATGTCAGTGGCACAGACTCCCAACAGGTTCCCGGTGTCGTTGTCGTAAACGGGCGTGTTGGCTGTAATCACGGGTAGCAGGGTATCGAAGTCGAGATAAACATCACTCCAGACTGATTCGCCGCTGGCTTTAGCGGCTTCGTACCACGGTCGCTGACGGGGATCGTAGGGCTTGGTGCCCCGACTGCGCAGAAACGATTGCCCCCCGGCTCCGTCCACTTCATAGTAAAAAAGGTAGCTATTGGTTGACGAATTTTTAGCCTGAATTTGTAACGTGTCGCCGATGCCGCCGCGCGATCGCCCCACCCCCAGAAAAGCCCCATCCGCTTCGGTGGCACAATAAATCAAATTGGTAGAGGGAAAAACCTTAGCCTGCTGCCAAAGCTAGTGGACTCCCTGCCGCGTCGCTACATTCAAATCTCCCTGCTGTGGTGAATTGGCGTTAATTTGGTTGATGACATAGGGCTGCTCAATAGTGGCTTGGAGCTGCTGCAAAATACGGGAGGTCAGCTCGCTACGTAGCTGGAGCGCTAAGTTGTTGACGGCTGCTTGCCCATTTTTGAACGACAAGTAACCGACGACCCCGACCACCGCTACCACTTGAATGACGAACGGCACCGTCAATACAGTTTGAATTGATAGCCCCCGAATGAATCGAGTGAGCGGAGACGTCATATAACAGAGGATAAAGCTCCTTACATTATCGCTACCCGCTGGCGAATCGGATGGCCGTACTCGATCGAGAACTTCTTCGCCAAGCTCAAGCAATAAGCTAATGGACATTTAAATTGCATGGTGCCTGGATCAAACCTTTTTCACAGTAAGGTTTCTGGCACGCATAGCACGAAATTAAAATGTTCCTCAGCTTATCGCGCTATTGCCACTCGTTATGACAAGCCCGCTCCTAAACCCCGTCTAGTTTGAAAAGCGGAGTTTGTCGTAGGTTGGGTGAAACTAGAGGGGAATTCGCGCCGCCGCCAGAAGAGGCGATCGCCCGCGTCACCTGCGCCAGACCATCCGCATCAGGAGCAATCAGATGCACTTCCAAGTCAGCGGCTAGCCCGGCTAGCAGGGTCTCACGATTCGCAACAGCCGCGTCGATGCAGACCAGGTTAAGGGGTTTCATGGGTTTTACGGAGAAGTGACGGTTAGTAACGGGGTGCGGTCAGCCGTTTCTGGGAATTCACGGAGACCATCAGTGGCTTGAATGGAAGACCGGGAGCCGTCGCGAGAAATCACGGATGAGCCAGTTCCATTTCAGTCTCTACAGTAGCGCCCAAAAATGCAAAACTCGTGCAAAATCCCATAAATTTTGCTAATCCTGGCAAGAAACTTAACAATTCCAGAAATTGCTGTTGTGATCCCAGTTCCAGGATTTCTCTGGTTCTGAGCCAAGATTGAATTTGCTCATGATGTCTGCTGTGACACCCAATTCCTCTGGACAGGTTGCTGAATTTGCTGACTACAGAGCAAATGCGGCGATCGCCGTGGTCACCTCACCTACTGAGTACGGCTCATGCTTCAGACCCTGTGTTTTCTAGCTCCCACGCCCATCCCTAGAGTGTTGGCGAGCCAAAAATGTCTCCCCAAGCTTGGGAGCAAGCTTGAAGGTAAGGGCAACCCACCTTGAGAGATTCTCCAGTTGTAGGCTCTGTGGCTCCAGGAAAGATGATTGCCAGACTGCGATCGCTAAAAAATCCGCAGTTGTTCAGCGGTGGTTCGTTCTGGCGTAGCTTCCGAGACTTTCGGTTTGCTCCGCTTCGCCGTCGGTTGGTTACTCTTCCGCAAACCGAGGGCGATTTTGCTATGTTTCTCGATTTGACCCATGACCTGCTTGGCGCGGGCGATCACGGGAGCGGGTAGCCCGGCGAGGCGACCGGCTTCGATGCCGTAGGAGCGATCCGCACCACCCGGTTGGACGTGGTGAAGAAAGACGATCTTATCGGGAAGCTCTTTCACTGTGACCTGATAGTTCGCTACATTGTCCAAGAGTGAGGCGAGTTCGTTGAGTTCGTGATAGTGGGTGGCAAAGATTGCGCGGGCACGGATATCGCTGGCAAGATATTCGGCCACCGCCCAGGCGATCGAAAGTCCGTCAAAGGTGGCGGTGCCGCGACCAATTTCGTCGAGTAAAACTAGTGATGTTGCAGTCGCATGGTTGAGAATATTCGCCGTTTCATTCATCTCCACCATGAATGTGGATTGCCCCGTGGCGAGATCATCGACGGCTCCGACGCGGGTGAAAATGCGATCGCAAATTCCCAAACTCGCTTGCGTCGCTGGCACAAAACTACCAATCTGGGCGAGTAATTGGATCAGTCCGACTTGGCGTAGATAACAGCTTTTGCCACTGGCATTGGGCCCGGTCAGGATGATCAGATCCGGCTGAGAATCGACAGTTTCTGTCGCTCCTAATTGCGTATCGTTGGGAACAAAGAACCCGGCCGGGAGTGACTGCTCGACGACTGGATGGCGACCGGCTTCGATGTGAATCACCCGGTCATCGGTGAGAGCAGGGCAACAATAATTTTGGCTGGCGGCGACCTCCGCTAAACCGGCGAGCACATCGACGGCGGCAACGGCACGAGCGGCGGTACGGATGGCACGGACTTGCTCACTGACCTGCGATCGCAAGTCGGCAAAGATCTCGTATTCCAACTGATTCATCTCTTCCCGCGCCGTGAGGATGCGGGTCTCACGCTCCTTCAGCTCCGAGGTGATGTAGCGCTCTTCGTTGACCAGAGTTTGCTTGCGGGTGTAGTCCGGCGGTGCTTTGGACGCTTCGCCGCGCGGCAAGCTGAGGTAATAGCCAAAAACCTTGTTGTAGCCGACTTTGAGCTTGCTGCTACCGAGGCGATCGCGCTCGGTCACTTCCAGGTCAGCCAGCCACTGGCGATCGGCAGCAAGCTGTTGGCGGCGCTCGTCGAGCTGGGCGTGGATGCCGTCGCGGATGACGCCGCCGTCTTTGAGGTGCAGCGGCGGCGACTCGACGAGGTGGCTAAGGACGTGCTGACCGAGGCGTTCGAGGTCAGCGGGTGGCTGTTGCAGTGCTCGTAGATAGGGTGACTGACCGCGCTGGGCGATCGCCGCTAGTGCCGTCAGCCTGACCAATGAGTCCGCTAAACCGCAGAGATCACGGGCGTTTGCCGTGCCCGCCCCGACGCGGCCGCTCAGACGTTCGAGGTCATAGAACTGGCGCAGGGTTTTGCTCAGCTCCTGACGCAATTCGAGATCATCGGCCAATTCTCGAATCGTCGCCTGACGTGTTCGAATCGCTTCGCGTTCGAGCAGCGGTTGCAGCAGCCAGCGACGCAGAGCACGACCGCCCATCGCCGTTTGGGTACGGTCGAGTGCCCAGAGCAGTGAGCCGTGGAAGCTGCCATCGCGGACGGTTTGGGTGATTTCCAAGTTGCGGCGGCTCTGATGATCGAGGATGAGATAGTCGCTGAGGCTGTAGGTGCGCGGTGGTTGCAGCGGCACGCGATGGGCTTTCTGGGTTGTTTCCAGGTACTCCAGCAGGCCGCCAGCGGCGCGAATGCTCAGGGGCAGATGCTCACAACCGATGCCTTCGAGCGATCGCAACTCAAAGCTCCCCAATAAGCGACTGCGAGCCTCACCAAGATCGAAGTGGCGCTGGGGTCGCAGCGAATAGCAAAAACAGTCCGGTAAACCATCGGGAAGATCGGCCGATTTTTGCCCCGGTCGCAGGAGAGAACCAAGGTCGGGAGCGTTGGTCGGCAGGAGGATTTCGGCAGGCTGCAAACGTAGGAGTTCCTGTTGCAAAACCTCGGTATTTTGCGCCTGGGTGGCAAAAAATTCACCCGTGGAAATGTCAGCGTAGGCTAGCCCCCAATGCTGCTTGGCGATCACCACCGCCGCCAGAAAATTATTGCGGCGGGAGGTAAGCATACCGTCATCAGTAAGCGTGCCGGGCGTCAACAAGCGGGTGACTTGCCGCTCAACAATTCGCCCCTCCGCCTTTGCTTTCGACGCCTCTTCCACCTGATCACAGATCGCCACCGCGTAGCCTTTCTCGACGAGCTGCGCGCTGTAGCGATCGAGGGCATGGTGGGGCACACCAGTCATGCGCACCCGCCCGATGTCTTTGCCCCCTTCTTTACTCGTGAGAACCAGTTCTAGTTCCTGAGAAATCGTCACCGCGTCCTGGAAAAAGCACTCAAAAAAGTCGCCGACGCGATAGAGCAAGAGCGCATGGGGATACTGCTCTTTCACGGCGATGTAGTGCTGCATCATCGGCGAGAGCTTGTCGCGCTGGAGAGGGTGGTAGTCGGCGTGGGGCGCGTTTTTCTCAGGCATGGATTCGGCAGACGCAAGGAGCGAAGTTTTATTGTACTGACTGATGATCGGTACTGACTGGCGATCGCCCCAGCCCAATCGATCAGGTGGTCGTCTAGGGCAATGCGGTCATCTAGTACCAAGGGAGCCGGGGGATTGATGGGACTGGTCAGATACCGCTCAATCCTGATGAGATTTTGGGTTTCCCGCATGACTTTCACCAGCCCCGGTCAGAAAAGAATGGCCGCCACTCTTGACAGGACTTACCTCTTCTATGGAAATGGGTCGGGTCAATGTCTGGAGCCAGATTTAGCTCACCGCCGCAGTTTTGCGCCACACTCCCGATCGGGGTGGCGGCCGCTTGTAGGGATTGCCAAGGTGTCAGTTGATCGCGCACAATCATCGCAACTTTAGCCGCTGCTGCCCATGGCAACCTCCTCGCAAACCTTTCAACTCTCCGGTCGCGCCTATTTGATGATCGCCATTGCCATTTTTGGGGCGGCAAATGCGATCACCCGTAGGCTCACCGATGTTGGTGCCGAAAACCTCATCGAGGGACGCAACCCGATTTCGTTTTGTAATGTGCTGTTTGTTGGGAATCTCTGCGCGCTGATCTTGCTCAGTATTATTTATTACCGGCAGTGGCGACCATCGGTGTTGCGGCAGATTAGCTGGCAGAGTTGGTTGACGATGACCTTGGTGGCGATCTTGGGGGCGGCTGTGGTGCCAACGCTGATCTTCACGGCTCTCTCGCTCACAGCGGTCAACAATGTCATTTTGCTCGGACAGGTGGATACGCCGCTGATTTTAGTTTTGTCCGTTTGGTTACTGGGCGATCGCGTCAATGCTTGGGTAGTCGCTGGGGCAGTTGTGGCTTTTATCGGCGTGTCGCTGACCGTGCTCCTCCAATCACCGGATAGTGAGATGATGACGACGGGGGTGGGGTTTGCGATCGGTCGTGGCGAGTTGTACACCCTGATTGCGGCGGTGGGAAAAGCGATCGGCAATCTGATCAGTCGCATTAACTTGCAGCAGATTCCGCTGGGGATTTTTAGCACCTATCGGATGTTGATCGGCACGATCGCCTTCTTCATCGCCACGGTCGTACTCTATGGACCGGAGCATTTTATGGATGTTGCCTCGCCGTTTTTGTGGCAGTGGATGTTGTTGTATAGCGCCGTGATCGTCGTTGGTGGTCAGCTCTCCTGGTTCAGCGGTCTCAAGCAGAGTAGCGCCAGTGAAGTCTCACTCGCGACCGCCTTCACGCCGCTAGCGGGGGTATTGGCGGCGTATTTGATTCTGGGAGAAGCCCCGACCTTTGCCCAATACATCGGCGGTGGCGTGATCGTGGGCGGCATCGCGCTCAATCAAATCGGCGTCCAGCGGTTGAATGTCACAGCACCCGAGCAACAGCCGACTAAGCAAGCAATGACCGAAGCTATCGGTTACAAGGGAGTTTAGCGGGCGCAGTTTCACAGCAACTGATTGTCAGGTCAGTTTAGGTGATCACGGTGGGGCGATCGCGCCCCGTAAACCGCTGAACCCCAGCAATCTCGTCAGCGAGGGTAATCAGATCGCCCAGTGCGGCTTGGGTATCGCGATCATGCTGGCTAGCGTCGGCTTCGTAGCGCTCCAGATACACCCGCAGCGTTGCGCCCTTCGTCCCGGTGCCCGAGAGGCGGAAGACGATGCGCGAGCCATCCTCAAAACCGATGCGAACCCCCTGTTTCTGGCTGACACTGCCATCGACCGGGTCGGTGTAGCTAAAGTCATCGGCACTGGCAACAGTGTAGTTACCGTACTGTTTACCTGCCATTGTGGCCAACTGGGAGCGCAGCGTTGCCATCAGCTCCTGAGCTGGTTCCGAGGCGACTTCCTCGTAGTCGTGGCGCGAGTAGAAGTTGCGGCCGTAGGTGCGCCAGTGCTCGCGGACGATCTGCTCTACGGACTCGCCTCGTACCGCCAAGATATTCAGCCAAAAGAGCACTGCCCAGAGACCGTCCTTTTCGCGGACATGGTTGGAGCCAGTGCCAAAGCTTTCCTCGCCGCAGAGGGTTGCCTTATTGGCATCAAGCAAATTGCCGAAGAACTTCCAGCCGGTCGGCGTCTCGTAGCAGTCGATGCCCAGTTTCGCGGCGACGCGATCGACGGCACCGCTGGTCGGCATCGAGCGCGCGACACCGGCGAGACCGTCCTTGTAGCCGGGGACGAGTGTGGCATTCGCCGTGAGTACGGCTAGGCTGTCGCTGGGCGTGACGAAGAAGTGGTGGCCGAGGATCATGTTGCGATCGCCATCGCCATCCGACGCGGCCCCAAAATCGGGGGCATGGTCGCCGAACATGACGTTCACTAAATCCTTGGCATAAACCAGATTCGGGTCAGGATGACCGCCGCCAAAATCTTCCAGCGGCACGCCGTTTTGCACTGTGCCCGGGGGGCCCCAGTTGTTCCTCCAGGATCGCCCGCGCGTAGGGGCCGGTGACCGCGTGCAGCGAATCCATGCAGAGTCGGAAGTTGCCCCCAGCGATCAGGTTGCGAATGGCGTCAAAGTCGAAGAGTGAAACCATCAGCTCGCTGTAGTCGGCGACCGAATCGATCACGTCCACCGTCATCGTGCCGAGGGTGAAGGAGCCGGGGCGATCAAGGTTTACGTCGCCCGCTTCGAGGATTTTGTACTGGTTAATGCTTTGGCTGCGCGCGAAGATAGCGCTGGTCACTTTTTCGGGGGCGGGGCCGCCGTTGCTGATGTTGTACTTGACGCCAAAGTCGCCCTCGGGGCCGCCGGGATTGTGGCTGGCGGAGAGGATGATGCCGCCAAAGGTTTGATATTTGCGAATCAGGCCGGAGGCGGCGGGTGTGGAGAGGATGCCGCCCTGACCAACCAGGACGCGCCCGACATCGTTGGCAGCCGCCATTTTCAGGATGATTTGGATCGCCGTGCGGTTGTAGAACCGACCATCGCCGCCGACCACCAAGGTTTGGCCAGCGTAGTCATCCAGACTGTCGAAGATCGACTGGATGAAGTTCTCCAGGTAATGCGGTTGTTGGAAGGTGATAACGCTTTTACGCAGACCGGATGTACCGGGTTTTTGGTCGTTGAATGGTTGGGTGGGGACAGTGCGTAGGTTCATGGTTCGCGCCGCGCAGAACTTCACGCCTATCTTACCGGAGGCGGGTCAGTCAGCGGCAAGTTGGGGGCGATCGCTCTAAAAGAACGGCAACGGCAAGCTAAAGACCATCGAGCCAATCGTGCCGAGCAATTGCAGCACGGGAATGCCTAAACCGTTGCCGCCCTCACCAGGATTCTGCACGCGCTCAACCCAGCCGATGAATTGATCGGTGGTGCGAACCGCCGCTTCATCCCCCCGCTGCTCAAAAATCGCCGGGCGATTTGGGCGTCTTGTACCGCTCCCGGCAGATCGGTGAGGTAGTGGCGCATGATGCCGCGTCCCAGATAGGCGGGGGCGAACTGGGGATCGAGTTGCAGGGCTTGATTGTAGTAATCAATCGCGCCAATGTAGTTGTTGTAGCTGGCTTCCTGCGCTCCCAACGCAAAGAAATGTTCGGGGGTGGCATTGGGATTTGCAAACCCGACCGCACCCTGCATGAGGGCGTTGTCGAGGCGTGCCCCCCAGAGATAGGTATTGGTCAGATAGGCATTGCGCAGATCGGCGGCGGCGAGATCCGCACCCATGAGGTTTGCCCCGCTGAGATTGGCACTGTTCAGCGAAGCGCCAGCGAGGTTGGCTCCCCGCAGGTCAGCTCCGGAGAGATCCGCTTGGCTGAGGTTGGCTCGCCGCAGGTCAGCGCCCCGCAGGTCAGCGCCCCGCAGGTTTGCCATCACGAGGCCGGTATTGGCGAGGTCGCAGCTCGGGCACTGGCGCGTGGACAGGAGTTGATTGACGTGGGCGACATTTTCCGCGCGGGCGGGGGCTGCCACACTGAGGCTAGCGAGTAGACAGGCAATGAGCAAAGGGCGTTGCATGATGCAGCAGGACGCGAAACTTAGCCTCTATTGTGCAAGATTCGCGTGGAATCGTCGCGCCTCGGCTGGGAGATGCCGCCAAAAGTTGGGCGGCTGACCCGAGCGACGATTTGCGACAAGAGGTGCGGTTGGCTTGGTTGGCTGAGCGGCGCGGGCTGTTTTCCGCTTTCCTGTAGAATAAGCGCGGGCATGGCTGCCAGTTGTACTGCCGAGAGGAGAATTTTCGAACGTGGCTACTCGCGTTGTTATCGTGCGTCACGGGCAGAGTGATTACAATGCCCGCCAGCTGATCCAGGGCCGCTGCGATGAGTCGGTGCTGACGGAGCGTGGCACTGCTGATGCGATAAAAGTGGCGGCCGCGTTAGAGAATCTCAGCTTCGCGGCGCTTTATCACAGCCCCCTCCAGCGTGCGGCGCAGACGGCGGCGACGATTCGCGATCGCTTCACGACCCCTCCACCGGCGATCGCCAGCGACCAGCTCCTAGAGATCGACCTGCCGCTGTGGGAGAAGCTGTCGAAGTCAGCCGTGCGAGAACAGTTTGCTGAGCAATATCAGCAGTGGCAACAGCAGCCAGATGAGTTTTTTATGACCGTGGGCGATCGCCCGCACTACCCAGTGCGCGCCCTCTATGCCCAAGCCCAGGCTTTTTGGCAGGAAGTCTTACCCAAACACCCCGATGCCACCCTCCTGGTTGTTGCCCACAACGGCATTAACCGCTGCCTGCTGATGACTGCCCTGGGCATGGCTCCGGCTCGCTACCAGACGCTACAACAATCCAATTGCTGCATCAACATCCTCAATTTCCAGGGCGGTTGGGGCGAGCCAGTACAGCTCGAATCCCTCAATCAAGTCGCGCACCTCGGCATCCCGCTGCCGCCGCCGCGCCCGCCGGGGACGCCCGTGCGCCTGTTGCTCGTCCGTCACGGCGAAACGGAGTGGAACCGGGTTTCGCGCTTCCAGGGCGCGATCGATGTGCCCCTTAATGATGCCGGTCGCGCCCAGGCCCGGAAGGCGGCAGACTACCTGCGTGATGTACCCTTGAATTTTGCGGCTAGCAGCCCGCTTCTGCGCCCCAAGGAAACGGCTGAGATCATCCTCGCGCCGCATCCTGACCTTAAGCTGCGCCTCGATGCCCGCTTCTGCGAGATCAGTCACGGCAGTTGGGAGGGCAAGTTCGAGCGGGAGATCGCGACCGAATATCCGGAACTCCTCCAGCGCTGGAAGAGTTCTCCCGATACGGTACAGATGCCCGACGGTGAGAATTTGCGGCAGGTCTGGGAACGGGCGATCGCCGCCTGGCAGGATCTTGTCCAAGCCGCCTTCGCTGCCAGCACACCGGCATCGCCTACGGTCGGTCTCCTCGTCGCCCACGATGCGATTAACAAAGTTATCCTCTGCCATCTGCTCGGTCTCGCACCGAAAGACTTCTGGGCGATGAAGCAGGGCAATGGCGCGGTCAGTGTCATCGACTACCCCTACGGCCCCGACCGTCTACCCATTCTGCAAGCGATCAATCTCACCTCGCACCTTGGTGCGGGCGTCCTGGATCGCACAGCGGCGGGTGCTCTCTAGCCTTTGAATCAGGTTTGGGGAGACTGATCCTCACACGCGCTCATCACAGGCTGGCGCGGCTTGTCAGTGTAGTAAGCTTTTCCCGCTACACCTCGCGGTCGAAAAAGCGATCAAGAATCCGTGCCTGCTGAGCCGCTGTCAAGCTTGTGAGGGGGCGCGTCGTCATGTCGCCGATATCACCATGCTGGTCAAGGAAGGGACTGGTGGAGCGGGCTTTCTGGTCAGCCATGCGCTTGTCGGTGCCATTGCGCTCCAGATGTTCGAGCAGTTGTGGCTCGGTGTGCGCGAGCTTGAGGCGCTGGCGGCATTCAAAGAATGTAAACACGAGATTGCCGAGACGAATGCGATCGCCATCGGTCAGGCGCTGGCGGCTCTGCACCAGTTCACCGTTGACAAACGAGCCATTGGTACTTCCCAGATCATGCAGATAGAACGCATCTGTATCTCGCCGATATTGAATCGCGGCATGACGACGCGAAAGTCGCTCTTCAGAGATCGGAATCGTAGCCCCGCTCCCGCGTCCAATCACCCAAATCGCCTCGGGCTGCATGAGTGTCTGCGTCCGGCTACCCAGTAGATTGGCGATCAGATGGGGATGCGAGGAATTGGTCACGCCGATCACATATTTAATCCGGAGTGGCTCCAGCGTGACTGCGCTACCCTCTTCGAGGTGCAGGATCTCATTCAGCAGCTCGCGATTGTGTTCGTAGAGCTTGAGGAAAACCTGGTAAAGACCCAGTTTTTCGACGAGTTTGACAGCTTCAGACATCGGGTAGAAACTCCCGGTCTCACCGGGAGGTGGAGAAGGTTCAGGGTTGACTTAGGAGTGGATGAGTTTTAAGTTCTTAGTTCCAAATTTTGAGTGGCAGAGCTGACTCAAAATTTGGAACTCAAAATTTGGAACTTAATATAAGTCTCACTCCTTAGGGTTAGGGTTCAGAGGAGCGATCGCGCCGTAGCAACCAAATCGCCAGAGCCACGACGCCGATTTGCACCGCTAGGTTGGTGAATGTATTCGGTGCGCTCTGACCCGCGCCGAGTTGAGCCAGAAAGACGATGCCACCGATGAAACCAGAGGCAGCCATGCCAACATAGATAAAGCGTCGTAAGCCGCGATAGGGCGTCCTTAGCTCGGCACGCAAGCGGGCGGACTTTTCGGGCGAAAGCTTGGTTGCACGAGGCGATTGGAAAGGAGCCATGCATCTCGATTACTGTGTCGCTTAAATTGTAGTCGATCCTCTTCCAGACTGAATCAAGGCCGGTCAGTACCAGCGATTTCGCGCTAAAATGAAAAGTCGCGTGCCGATGTAGCTCAGGGGTAGAGCATTCGATTCGTAATCGAACGGTCAGCGGTTCAAATCCGCTCATCGGCTTCCCGATCAAACGCTTGAATCCAAAAGGATACGCGCGGATAGAACCCGGCATTTGAGAAGCAAAGGCTTCTAGCTATAGGTGCGATCGCGCGCTTGATAATTACCCTGCTTGCCAAGGTCGTTGAGAAGCAGCCTATTCTGGTGGTCAATTGGAGTCGAGCGTCTTCGCCTCAAGCTGGTAGAGGTTATCCCGTAAAAGTGGATCAGCAGTCCGCCACTTTAGGCAGGTCGGGGAACCGCCGCGATCGCCGCTCGCACGTCCGCAACCAATTCATCGATCCGGGCGCGGGTCGTACTCCAGCTACAGAGGAAGCGCGCGCCACCAACCCCGATGAAGGTGTAGAACTGCCAGCCTTGGGCGCGGAGGCGATCGCCCACGGCCGGCGGCAACTGCACAAACACACCATTGGCTTGGCAAGGAAACAGCAGCTCAACACCGGGGATTTGTTGTAATTGCGCGGCTAGGTAAGCAGCGCAAGCATTGGCGTGGGCGGCATTTTTCAGCCAAGCGCCCGTTTCCAGTAGACCCAGCCAGGGCGCGGCGATAAAGCGCATCTTGGACGCCAATTGACCCGCCTGTTTGCAGCGGTAGTCGAAATCTTCTGCCAGCGCCTTGTCGAAGAACAGAATCGCCTCGCCCACCGCCATGCCATTTTTCGTCCCGCAAAAGCAGAGCACATCGATGCCTCGCCGCCAAGTCAGGTCAGCCGGAGCCACCCCCAGAGCGGCAACCGCATTGGCAAAGCGCGCGCCGTCGAGATGGACTTTTAGGTCATGTTGGTGGGCGATCGCCCCGATCGCGTCCAGTTCCGCGAGCGAATAGAGGGTGCCCACTTCCGTCGCCTGGGTGAGGCTGAGGGCTTTTGGCTTCGGATAGTGGATGTCGTTGCGCTTGGTGATGATCGCGTCGATGGCGGCGGGGGTCAGTTTGCCCTGTTCGCCTTTGCCAAGCAGTAATTTGGAGCCGTTGGAGAAAAACTCTGGCGCGCCGCACTCGTCGGTCTCGACGTGAGCGAGTTCGTGGCAGATGACGCTGTGGTAGGACTGGCAGAGCGAGGCGAGCACCAGCGAGTTCGCAGCGGTGCCGTTGAAGGCGAAGAAGACTTCGCAATCGGTCTCAAATAGCTCGCGGAAACCCTCAGCAGCGCGGCGAGTCCAGTCGTCGTTGCCATAGGCCGGGGCGCTGCCGTGGTTGGCTTTGAGGGTGTAGTCGAGGGCTTCGGGGCAGATGCCGGCGTAGTTGTCGCTGGCAAATTGTTCGGCGCAGTTCACGGTCATGGCAAGCGGAGAGGGGCGGCAAAGTCTCGATTATAAATAATGAGTTGGCGGGGCGATCGCCAAGAATCCCCCAACTCGCCACCCAACGCCGCACGGACAGGCTGATGTCAACTGCCAGGGGGCGCGATCGCCTTCTCTAGCCCGACTGTCGGCGCGTCCTCGTTGAGCTGGGAGCGTCGTTGGCAACCCGCTCAGCCCAGGTTCTGGGAGTCTTGGAGATTTGGATGCCGAGCCAGTATCTCATGGCTATGGCTGGAGGGAGGCGATGGGGATATGTCATCGACTCAACGCCACACCGCATAACGCCTCCAGACAATCACTCTTCAGTAAACCAGCGCCGCGATCGCGCTCCGAAGTGTTGGAGAGTCGGTTCTGGCTGGTCAGTCAAGATGATTTTCCCTGACCGCCCAATCCTGGTTCCAGAAAAACTCTTCAAACAAGCGCTTACAGGTGATCAAATCGCTCCTCTGCCCAGGGATCGCCGCGTCGGTGATAGCCGTGGCCTTCCCAGAAGCCGAGGGTTTCCTGGCTGAGAAATTCGAGACCGCTGATCCACTTGGCACTCTTCCAAGCGTAGAGATGGGGAATCACCGTGCGGACGGGACCGCCATGTTCAGCGGGCAGCGGCTCACCGTCGAGTTGGATGGCGAAGAAATTTTCCTCGCGGGCGAAATCAGCCAAGCTCACATTCGCGGTGTAGTCGCCGTAGCAATGCTGCATCACGCAGACGGCCTGCGGGTCAATCTCGAAGCAGGCGAGTACATCGGTGACCTTGATGCCCGTCCAAGTGACATCTAGTTTTGACCAGCGGGTTACGCAATGGAAGTCTTTGGTGAATTCCTGCTGCGGCAGCGCTAGTAGCTCGTTCCAGCTCAAAAACTGTCGCTTCGCGAGACCCCAAACTTGCAACTTCCAGTCCTGGGGGGCGATCTGCGGGGTGTCACCGTAGGTGAGAACAGGAAACCCTTTTGCCAGGTGCTGTCCGGGAGGGACGCGATCGCCCAGTTCAGCTCCAGGTTTTTCAAAAAACTTGCCCGCCATTAGCTGCGGCTGGCTGAAGCCAGGAGCGAAAATTTACCCTAGCTTAGCGCGCGATCGCCCCATCCAGTTTCCCAAAATCAATCAGGAAGGCACGAATCGCGCCTCCCTGATCATGGATGATTTTGGGCTGGTCACTCAGCGCCAGCCTCCTCCTACTCCTCGTCGTCCTCGTCGTCCTCATCCACCTCGTAGACAAAGCTGTTCGAGCGTCCGGTGAGTACCGACTTGCCCTGAGAGAGAGCTTTCTGGGCGGCGAGGGCGGCTTTGCGATTCCAGTGCGCCCGACGGCGATCGCGCCGCGCATTTGAGGTTTTCTTCTTGGGGACTGCCACGACCGCGACTCCAAAATTTGCGATTCACAAACTCTGATTATACAACGCTCTGGGTCAAAATGGCGGCTGGCGATCGCTAGTACAAGGCGGCGGCAATGAGATGCCCATTCAGGATCCGTAGGATGCCCGTATTGTCTGCACTCATCACTCAAAACTCAGAACTCAAAATTCCGCGTAGCGGTACTAGGTTCACCAGCGGGTGAACGAAAGATTGCGAAGCCTGCTGCCCCCTGGTTTCGAGCGTCAGCGCCGCGGCTGCCCCGCCATCAGAGCGTCCGGTGTTTTACATTGGCGCTGACGGCATCCATACCCCGATGCGCGGGGGCGGCGCTTGCCACCTACGGATGATGCGCTCTCAGCTCGCCAGCAGGGTCTTAGGATTGGTTCGGGAGTGGTCGAGAGTTCTAACCGCCGCATTGTCACCCAGCGTCTCAAGCGGTCGGGCCTGTTTTGGTCAAAGGTGCCCAGGCGGTGATGTCTTTACGCGCTGTCTGTCTCAGCGGTTCTCGACGCGGGCACGATTTTTGGCTTGAGCTGGCTTGTTCTTACTTATATCTTCACCGCGTTTTTTCGTTCACCCGATTCCAGGCAGGTGCTTTGGTTTTCGGACTAAGCGTGATATGAAATATCAGGGGAACAGAGCAACGCGTCAATGGTGGATTTGGCTTCTCGCAATTTGAAGCACGATTCATTGGCTGATGTCATTTGCTTGTCGTGGTCGCGACGCATGTCAAGCTGCCCCGCTAAGGTTGAGTCCGCGCTGACGACTTCTGAAAACTAACCCTGATTTGCAGCGATGCACCACGCACGATCCCAGGCTTCTACCTTTGCGACGGCTCGATATCGGGTCACGACTTGGCTGCTTGCCGCTCGCTTCCCCTCTACTTTTGCCTTGAGCCTGGGAACACTGGCGATGCTCGGTACCAGTGCCCGTGCTGAATTGTCCATCCCGAATCAAGCCTCAGTCAATGCCAGCGATCTGGGTCTACCGCTGCAACCCTTGCGCCCAACGGTTCTGGCTGACTCGCTCACCAACTTCCAGTTTGCTCCCGAGTCCATCGTTGCTAGGCAACCCCGCTGGGTGCGCTCCGATGAGGAGAGTCTCGTACCGCGCGATCGCCCCCCGACCGCCTCGCTCACAGCAGTGGTGCCAAATCCCGATGCGAATTTCTGGGCAGATTTAGAACTAGCGGCAACGACGACCGCTCCCACCCTGTTTGATCTCCAGTCAGAACCGGTCGCAATCGAGCTGGAGATCGAGCAACCGCTGGCGCAAGTCCAGGACAATGAGGATCGGTTTTTGCAACCGGACGCCACGACGCCGACGCCGCTGGAGGTGGACGCCGACGCGGAGCCGCTGCAAGAATTTGAGTTTGAAGCGCCGGAGCCAGCAGAACCGGTTGAAGAATTGCCCGAGACCGGCGAACTCCAGGTCAATAATCTCAGCATTGTTGGTAGCACAGTCTTCACAGAAGCCGACTTCGCCCCCCTAGTCACCCCGTTCATCGGTCAGCGGGTCAGCGCAGCGGCCTTACAGACCCTGGCCGATGCGATCACCGAACGTTATCTCGAGGCCGGCTATATCACCTCGCGGGCTGTCCTCGCTCCCGACTCCCTAGGTACGGGCGACATCCGCATCAACATTCTGGAGGGCAGCATCGAGGCGATCGAAGTGGAGGGGCTGGAAAAACTGAATGACGACTATGTGCGCGATCGCGTCTGGCTCGGTGCAGCAGCTCCCCTGAACACCGGCCGTCTCGAAGACCAACTGCGCCTGCTCCGCGCCAACCCCGTGATCGAGAATATCGAAGCCAGCCTGCGCACCGGCAGCACGGCGGTGCAGAGTCTGCTGGTAGTGCGGGTCACCGAAGCCCAGCGCCTTTACAACACGCTCTCGGCCGACAACTACTCTCCCCCCAGCGTCGGCTCCGAGCGCTTGGGCTACACCTTCAGACATATCAACCTCACAGGCTACGGCGATGAGATGCGCTTCGACTACCGACGCACTGCGCCCGGTGGCTCGGACACGATCGATTTTATCTATCGCCGCCCGCTCAATCCCATGGACGGCACGATCCAAGTCCGGACTTCGGTGAACTGGAACCGAGTCACCCAGCCGCCCTTTGATATTCTCGACATCAGCGGCGAATCGCAACTCTACGAAATCAGCTACCGCCAACCCTTGATCAAAACACCCCGCGAAGAGTTGGCGGTTTCACTCGGTTTCACCTACCAAACCGGACAGACTTTTACCTTTGCTGGCCCGACCCCCTTTGGCTTTGGCCCTGAGGCCGATGGCAGCAGCACCACCAGCGTCTTCAAATTTGGGCAGGATTACCTGCGGCGTGATCCGACCGGAGCCTGGGCGCTGCGTTCCCAGTTCAGCTTCGGCACGGGTTTATTCGACGCTACTTCTAATACTGGCGATATTCCTGACAGTCACTTCAGCAGTTGGCTGGCGCAGATTCAGCGCGTGCAGGTGCTGAATGCAAACAACTTTCTGATCGTTTCCTTCGATTTCCAATACTCGGTTGACCCGCTGCTGCCATCGCAACAGTTTGTCATTGGCGGCGGTCAATCGGTGCGGGGGTTCCGTCAGAATGTGCGAGCGGCGGACAATGGCTTCCGCTTCTCGGTCGAAGATCGCATCACCTTGGCGCGTGACGATACGGGCAACTCGATTTTCATCCTGGCACCCTTTTTTGATATGGGTTGGGTCTGGAATGCCAATAGCAATCCGAATTTGCTTCAGAATGAGAATTTCATTGCTGGGGTTGGTCTGGGGGTCTTGTGGGAAGTCTTTCCGGGCTTGACGCTCCGCTTCGACTATGGTTACCCGATCATCAACCTTGCAGATCGCGGCGAAAATGCTCAGGATGACGGCATTTACTTCAGTGTGGTGTATCAGTTCTAAAGCGTCTTTGGGGATGCGCGTCTGGAAAAAAGGGGGGAGCGCTCTGCGAGGCAATGTTTATAATTCTGACGATAACGACTTGAGGGCCGTTGCTCAAGACCTGACAGCACGACAGTAATGTCGCAAAGCACAGCAATCGTTAATCAGCGGCGAGAAAACCGAGGCTGACTGTCTCCCCGGCTTACGACAAGCGATAGGCACGCGCTTGGGTTTCAAACAAGTGGGCGTATAGTCCTTGCTGGTGGAGGAGTTGGGCGTGGTGACCCGACTCGGCAATGCGACCGTCAGCGAGGACGAGGATGCGATCTGCTAATTTGACCGTGGAGAGGCGATGGCTGATCAAGAGCGTTGTGCGGGCCTGAGCCAGTTGTTGAAATTTCGCTAGGATTGTGGCTTCCGCTTGCGGATCGAGGGCGCTGGTCGGTTCGTCTAGGATCGCGATCGGGGCTGCCCGCAGAAGAGCACGGGCGAGGGCGAGCTTCTGCCATTCGCCGCCGCTCAACTCTGTACCACTCTCAAATTGCGCGCCGAGAATGGTTTGATACTGCTGCGGGAGGCGGGCGATCGCCCCTGTCAGATCGGCTTGCGCCGCTGCCTGCTCGATGGCGGCAAGGTTTTCTAAACTTGCCAGTGCGCCCAAGCCGATCGTCTCCTGCACCGTGAGCTGGTAGCGGACAAAGTCCTGGAAGACGGCTGCAATCTGCGATCGCCAGTCCGCTGTCGCAAACTCGCGCAAATCAATGCCATCGGCGCAGATTTTGCCTTCAGTCGGTTCGTAGAGCCGACAGAGCAGTTTCACCAGCGTCGATTTACCCGCGCCATTTTCTCCCACCAGCGCCAGCGTCTCCCCCGCCTGCCAGCGGAAGCTGAGGTCGCGCAAGATCCAGCGATCGCTGTGGGGATAGCGGAAGCTGACCTGGTGAAAGCTGATGCCTGCTTGCAGAGGACACGGGACGAGACGGGGTTGCGCCGGTTCGCAGAGACGCGGCTCGAGGGCGAGAAAATTGATTAAATTGGTTAGAAATAGGCTCTGTTCGTACAAACTGGTCACATTTCGGGCCAAATCTCGCATCAGTGTCTGTCCGCGCTGCAAGGCTTGGTAATACATGACCAGGCTACCCAGGGTCAACGCCCCCAAAATGGTTTGGTGGGTGAGGAAGGCGAGGGCGAGGAAGAGTGCCGCGATCGCCACCCCCTGCGCTAAGGTCTCTGCCAACGCCCGCCGCGCCGATAGCTGGAGGCGAGCCTGCCGTACTTGGGTGCGTAGGGTTTGAAACTGCGCTTGTAAATGGTCGCCCAAGCCGAACAGTCGCACCTCTTTTGCCGACTCTGGCTCGGTCAGCAACCGGCTGAAATACTGGGCGCGGCGCTCTGTCTGCAACCATTCCTGCCATTGGGCATGGAGATGACGGGCGTAGCGCCAGCGCACCGCCGCTAGCGGCAGCGTCGCTAGTAGCAAGAGCAAGGTCGCGCTCCAGTGCAATGCCAGGAGCAGGGCGGCGATCGCCAGCAGCGCTAGACCATTTTGCCCGACGGCGAGCAGCCGCCTGAGCAGTAGTGTTGGCCGATAGGGGGCTTCGGTTTGGGCGTCGTGCAGGCTGTCGTAGTAGCTGGCGTTTTCGTAGTAGTTGAGGTCGATGGCGACCGACTGAGCATGAAGATCGTTTTGCACAGCATCCGTGACGTATTGTGCCTGCGCCTCACTCACCCAAGTCGCGAGGCTGGCACTCACCTCCAGCGCCAGTGCCGCAATGCCCGCCAGGATAATCCAGAACAAAATCGGCTCGAGTTCGGGTGATCGCGCCGCCAGTTGCACGGTCGCCGCGTCGATGATCCGCTTGGTGATGTAGAGAAAGACCAAGGGCAACCAAGCTTGCAGCACCGTCAATCCCAGGCTCGCCAGCGTCAGGGCACGGCTACTGCGCCAGACCAGTTGCCAGGCGAGTTGCAGGGGCGACGGGCGGTTAGTGCCGCTACGCGGAGTTCTGAGTTCTGAATTTTGAGTTCTGAGTACCGGCAATGCGGGAATCCTTTGGATTGTGAATGGGACTCTCATTTCCGCTGTCTGGTTCTAGCCGGGCGCGCGGGCGGCGAACTGAGCCAGCGATCGCGGCTGCGCGAAAAAGCTGGATTGCTGAAAGTCGGCGATCGCCTGCTCTTGGCGGTTGACTCGCGATCGCCACCGCCAGATGTATTGGTCTTGCACGAGATTGGCCTGCAATGTGACCTGGACGCGATCGCCCGCCTGCAAGGCAACCGGTTCCAGCCAGGGAAAAAAAGCCTTACCGTAGACCCGCTCCGATTGACCGGGAGCATTCGAGAAGCCGATACCGTTCAGCAATTCCGCATCAAACCAGAGGCCGAGGCCGTGAGCCGTGCCGGGTTGTTCAAGTTGCCAGTCCAGTTCCGCACGGACATGCGGGCTGGTGATCGTGGCGTAGTCCAAGACCGCCCAGCACTGGGCTGCTACCAGGCACTGCGTAGTGCTAAAGGTACATTTACGCCAGCGGTTGACGGCATAGACACGGGCAGCGCTGAGATCGAGGCCGTGGGGTTGTCCTAACCAGGGCTGGTCGCAGTCGGCGTAGAGCTTGGGCGCATGGATCAGGCTTGCCCAGAGGCGATCGCGCTGCGGGATCAAAATCCCACCTGGGGCTAGCAGCCGCTGGCGGGCATCGATCAGGGCTGGGATGTGCTGCTGGAACAGCGGCAAGGTTCCCCGCAGGTCGGAAATAATCACATCGGCGCGCTGCGGCAGTTCAATGTCGCTGGCGTGGGCGGGCAAGAAGGTGAGGCGATCGCTGACGCCGTTGTCACGAGCGATCGCCTGAGCAACAGTAATCGCCGGATCAGGTTCGATAGCATACACATGACTAGCCCCCAGTTGCGCCGCCAGCACCGCGAAGAAGCCGATCCCGCAGCCGAGATCGAGGGCGATCGCCCCCGGCTGCAACGCCGCTCGCAGGGCTTGGACATACGGCTCCACGCGCCCCGCGTCGCTAATCATGTTGCCGTAGTGGGAGAGGCTATACACATAGCCCAGTGTAGAGGCGATCGCGTTCCTCCACCGCGTTACCGAATCCATCATCGAGACTGTCTTTGCTGTCCAGTTCTCGCGATTTCGGGGGGCTAAGGGGGGTCATCGAGAGCTGTGTATCAGCGGCAGCCCGAAGCTCGAGAGGCGACATCGCGATATGGCGCGTCTCTACTGGGTGTTCTTGCGGCGAGCATCCGTTTTTCTGGTCGTCGATTTTTTCTTAGTCGTTGAAGTAGCTGTAGTGTTCTTCTTCGTGGTTGTTTTCTTTGCTGAGGACTTGCGGCTCGTTTTCTTCGTCGCGGCCTTCTCTGCCAATGCCTTCAGCGCCGTCTCGAGACTGATCGACTCCACCTCTTCGCCCTCCGGCAAACTGGCATTGAGCTTGTTGTGCTGAATGTACTTGCCGTAGGGCCCTTCGTAGATATTCACCGGATTGCCATCTTCAGGGTGCGTACCCAACTCACGCAGCGGCTTCTTGGCGCTGCGGCCGCGTCGGCTCTTGGGCTGGGCGAGTAGCTCCAGGGCGCGCGGGAGTTCGATCGTCAGCACATTGTCTTCGCCTTTCAGGGAGCGGTAGTCCTTACCGACTTTGCCCTGGTCGTGAACGATGTAGGGGCCGTAGGGGCCTTGACCAGCTTTGATCGGGGCATTGGTCTCAGGGTGAGCACCGAGCAAGCGTGGCAATTGCAGCAAGCCGACAGCCATCTCTAGGGTGATATCTTCCATCTTGCTGCCCTTGGGCAGCGAGGAGCGCTTTGGGCGCTTGTTAGTTTCGCTGACTTCGCCCAGTTGCACATAGGGGCCGTAGGTTCCGGTCAGCACGTAAATGGGTTCGCTGGTTTCGGGATGCAGACCGAGCTTGTCCGGCCCCTCGATTTTCTGGCGGACGATGATTTGGACTTGCTCGGCTGTCAGGTCAGCCGGCATCAGATCAGTGGGAATCGAGGCGGTGACGGCTTCCTCCTCGTGCTGGGTCTCGATGTAGGGGCCGTAGCGGCCGATCTTGACCGTCGCCTCCAGTCCTTCCAAATGCACAGCACGGGCCGTATTGGGATCGATCGCTTCCTCCCCGTTCTTGACCAGGGTTTCGACGCCGCGATCGCCCAGGTAAAACTCATGCAGATACGGCAACCACTCCACTTGGCCCCGGGCAATGTTGTCGAGCTGCTGCTCCATCTGCGAGGTAAATTTGGGATTGACCAGATCCTGAAAATGGGACTCCAGCAAGCCGGTGACGGCAAAGGCCGTGAAGGTGGGGATCAGCGCCTTGCTGCGAATTTGGGCGTAGCCGCGATCCACGATTGTGCCGATGATCGTGGCATAGGTGCTGGGGCGACCGATGCCCTCACTTTCGAGCATCTTCACCAGCGAGGCTTCCGTGTAGCGGGCGGGGGGCTGGGTGTCATGACCGAGGGCGGCGAGTTCCTGACATTGCGGGCGATCGCCCACCGTGAGCGGCGGCAGGATCACCTCGCGATCTTCCAGGGCCGCATCGGGATCGTCAGAGCCTTCGACGTAAGCGCGAAAGAAGCCGGGAAAATCGATCCGTTTGCCACTCGCCCGGAAGATGGCATTGTCTACTTGCACGCTCACCGCCAGTTGCGTCAGCCGCGCATCGGCCATTTGGCAGGCCACGGTACGTTTCCAGATCAGTTCGTAGAGCGATCGCTCGCGTCCCGACAGACCGGTATCTTGGGGCGTGCGGAAGCGCTCGCCAGCGGGGCGAATCGCTTCGTGAGCTTCTTGAGCACTCTTGCTCTTGGTGGTGTATTGCTTCGGCTTCGGGCTGAGATACTCGGTACCGTACATCTCCTCGACGCAAGTACGGGCGGCAGCGATCGCCTGTTGCGAGAGATGCACCGAGTCCGTCCGCATATAGGTGATGTAGCCCTGCTCGTAGAGATTTTGAGCCACGCGCATGGTGTCGCGGGCCGAGATGCCGAGCTTACGGTTTGCCTCCTGTTGCAGAGTCGAGGTCGTGAAAGGGGGTGAGGGGCGGCGGGTGCTGGGGCGTTCTTCAGCACTGCTGACTTGCCAAGCCTGTTCCCGCAGGCGATCGCGCAGGGCCGTCGCCGCCGCCTCATTGAGCAACACGACATCGCGTCCCTCCGCCAGGTTGCCGGTGTTGGCATCGAAGTCGCTGCCCGTGGCCAGCCGTTTGCCATCCAGGGTCACCAGCTTGGCTTCGAAGCTCGCCTCTGCCTGTAGCAGCGTCGCCTTGAGATCCCAGTAGCTAGCGGATTGGAAGCGACGGCGGGCACGCTCGCGATCCACGAGCAGCCGCACGGCGACTGACTGCACCCGACCAGCCGACAGTCCCCGAGCAATCTTTTTCCAGAGCAGCGGCGAGAGCGTATAGCCCACGAGGCGGTCGAGGATGCGGCGCGTCTCCTGGGCGCGCACGACACTCTCGTTGATGTCGCGACGCTCATCCAGGGCGGCTCGGATCGCTTCTTGGGTGATCTCGTGAAAGACCATGCGCTTGTAGGGCACTTTTGGGTTCAACACCTGTGTCAAGTGCCAGGAAATACTTTCGCCTTCGCGGTCTTCGTCAGTCGCCAGGATCAGCTCATCCGCTTGCTTGAGCGCTTCTTTCAGTTCCTTGACAACTTTGCGCTTGTCCTTGGGGATCACATAGAGCGGCTCGAAGTCAGCGGCGACATTGACTCCCAGTTGCGCCCAGGATTGGCCCTTGAACTTGGGGGGAATCTCGTCAGCGGAGGAGGGCAAGTCGCGGATGTGGCCCATCGAAGCCTCAACGCGATAGTCCGAGGGCAAGTAGTTGCGAATCGTGCGGGCTTTGGTGGGAGATTCGACGATGACCAGCTTGGACATGAGCAGTGCCGAGAACGACAGTTGGGGAGGTATTGGGCGTGATCGCGCTTAGACCCTTTGTTCTCCTATCAATATCACAATCTTTTCGCAAGCTGCGGCCAGTTCACGCAATTCAGTCAAACCAGCGCTGGTCAGTTGACCTGGCAGGAAGGGGCATCTGGAGGGAGGGCGCGGCACGCGATCGCCCCCGCAGTCGCGCGCTTGCGCCCTGCTGACCAGAAATGAGCGCGATCACTCTCCCGATGGAGGAAATCGCCGAATCGCCGGGTTACAATTCCGGTTGAATTTAAAGTTTTCTTAAGCATTCTCTCCCTGAGATGAAATGCGCTGGCGCGCCTAGACGGGCTGAACCAAACCCTCTAAGCTGCTCTCTAGGACCCGTTCGTACCCGGACTCACGAATCTTCGACCCTATGGATCTTTCGAGTAATCTCGTCTCTAGCCTCAATGCTGGCGCTATCCTGCCAGAGAGCTTGGTCATCTTGACTCTGGTGGTAGTGCTCGTGGGGGATCTGATTGCCGGTCGCCGGTCTTCAGGCTGGTTGCCCTATGTGGCGATCGCTGGTTTGCTGGCGGCGGTGGCGGCTCTCGCCTTGCAGTGGAACTCCTCACAACCCCTCGCCTTTCTCGCCAGCTTCGATGCCGACGATCTCAGCATCGTCTTTCGGGGCATCATCGCCCTCTCGGCGATCTCGACGATTTTGATGTCCGTACGCTACGTTTTGCAGTCCGGGACTTCGCTGGCGGAATTCTTGGCGATCCTCCTGACCGCTACCCTGGGGGGAATGTTTTTGTCGGCGGCCAATGACTTGGTGACCGTCTTCGTCTCGCTAGAAACACTCAGTATTTCCTCCTACTTGCTGACGGGTTATACCAAGCGTGACCCCCGCTCCAATGAAGCGGCGCTGAAATACCTGCTGATCGGCGCGGCGAGTTCAGCGATCTTCCTCTACGGCGTGTCCTTGCTCTACGGGCTGTCTGGGGGCGAGACCAATCTCAACCAGATTGCGACGGTGCTCGTGAGTGCGGCGGGCACGCAGTCGTTGGGGATCGCGATCGCCCTCGTGTTTGCGATCGCCGGGATCGCTTTCAAAATCTCCGCTGTGCCCTTCCACCAGTGGACACCCGATGTCTACGAAGGCTCGCCCACTCCAGTCGTAGCCTTCCTTTCGGTCGGCTCCAAAGCGGCGGGCTTCGCGCTGGCGCTGCGACTGCTGCTGACCGTGTTTGACCCGGTGACCCCCGAGTGGCGCTTCATCTTCACGGCGCTGGCGATTCTGAGCTTGATCTTGGGTAATGTCGTCGCCCTGGCCCAGAGCAGCATGAAACGGATGCTCGCCTACTCTTCAATTGCTCAAGCCGGTTTCGTGATGATTGGTCTAATCGCCGGAACTGAAACAGGCTATTCGAGCACGATCTTCTACCTCCTGGTCTACCTATTTATGAACTTGGGCGCATTTACCTGCGTCATCCTCTTCACGCTGCACACCGGGACGGATCAAATCAGTGAGTACGCGGGTCTGTACCACAAAGATCCCCTGCTAACCTTGGGTCTCAGCATTTGCCTGCTCTCCTTGGGCGGGATCCCGCCGCTGGCGGGCTTCTTCGGCAAAATCTACCTCTTCTGGGCAGGCTGGCAGGCTGGACTCTACGGTCTGGTGCTGCTGGGTCTGGTCGTGAGTGTCATCTCGATCTACTACTACATTCGCGTCGTCAAGATGATGGTGGTCAAGGAACCCCAGGAAATGTCAGCGACGGTCAAGAATTATCCAGAGATCCGCTGGAGTCTACCAGGAATGCGCCCGCTGCAAATCGGTCTGATCGGCGCGCTGGTCGCGACCTCGCTGGCGGGCATCTTGTCCAATCCGCTATTTACCCTGGCGACCGACTCGGTGGCGCACACGCCGATGTTCCGGTCGGCTACAGCCCCAGCCGCTGATATGGCACAGCTCACTCCCTAAGCCGCATCGCTCAACAAGCTGGAGCATCAATTTCTCGCATAGGCGGGTTGTCTGATCGATAGGCAGCCCGTTTTTGACTGTCGCTCGCCGTAGCGTTCAGGCTGAGCGATGCTCATCATCGCCTGTGCCCGCTCTGGAATGAGTCGCCAGATGTTTGTCATTTGGCGGCTGTGCTGATATTGGTTAGGGAGCGCCGGATGCTGTAGTGCCGCTCGCAATTTTGCTGTATGTCTTTTCTTAACCGAGCATCTAAGCGCTTGCTGTCGCTGGATGTCTTTCGGGGACTGGCGATCGCCAGCATGGTTCTCGTCAACAATCCGGGCAGTTGGCAGCACGTTTATCCACCGCTGTTGCACGCCGAGTGGCATGGCTTTACGCCGACCGATTGGATCTTTCCGGGCTTTCTCTTCATTGCTGGCGTGGCGATGGCTTTTTCATTCGCTAAATATACCAAGGCGGCCCGCCCCGACCCGCGCGTTTACTGGCGCATTGCGCGCCGCTGTCTGGTCTTGTTTCTCCTCGGTCTCTTTCTCAACGGCTTCCCGACCTACAATCTCAGCGAACTCCGCATCATGGGCGTGTTGCAGCGGATCAGCCTCGCCTATCTGCTCGCGGCGATCGCCGCCCTCCGCCTGCCCCGCTGGGGTCTCTGGCTGCTGTGCCTAGCCATTCTCTTCGGCTATTGGGCAGCGCTGATGTGGGTACCGGTTCCAGGGTTCGGGGCCGGTGACCTCAGCCCCGAAGGGAACCTCGCAGCCTACGTCGATCGCCTATTGCTCAGTCCACCGCACCTGTACTTGCAGGGCGACTTTGATCCCGAAGGGCTACTCAGCACCCTACCAGCGGTCGTCACCGTACTCAGCGGTTACTTAACCGGAGGATGGCTGCGCGATCAGCCCCGCCAATCTCTGACGAGCTTGACGCTGGTGATTGTTGGGTTAACCGGGGTCGCCCTGGGTTGGCAGTGGGGTCTGATCTTCCCGATCAACAAGCATCTCTGGACAAGTTCCTTTGTGCTCTTCAGCAGTGGCTGGTCGCTGCTGCTGCTCGCCCTCTGCTACGAAACGATTGAAGTTTGGCGCTGGCGCGGCTGGAGTCGGCCGTTGGAAATTCTGGGCATGAACGCCATTTTTCTCTTCGTTGCCTCCGGGATCGTGACCCGCATTCTCTACCGCACTCATATCGGCACCGGTGAGGACGCACCGACGACCTATCGCTGGCTCTACGAAACCCTATTTTTGCCTTGGGCCGGAGAGTTGAATGGGTCGCTGTTGTTTGCGATCGCCAATATCATCCTCTGGTGGCTCATCCTCTATTGGCTATACCAACGCGGCTGGTTCATCAAGGTTTAGTGACGAAAATTCACGCCGCCTAGGATTTGGCAAATGCTTGGTCGCGCGGCGAGGCATCAGGCGGTATCAGTCCAGATTTCACCAGTTGTTTCATTAAGGTCTGGTAAAAGAAAACAGATTTATTAAGGTTTGACCAAGGCAATCGTGATGCCTGTCACGCCTTGGTTTGAGCTAGATTGGTGCCTCAGTACGATCAGAATTACTCAAACTCAAGTCCCAGATCGCATAATCTGCCCTTAACCTTGTCTACCATGGGAACTGTAAACATAACAGCGCCTCTCAACTGAGGCTGCTCGATAAATGCAGACAACTATCCTGGAACTTGCAGCCCAAATTCTCACCTCGCGCCAAGTCTCGCGGTCTGAGCATCAACTGATTGCAACAGCTCTCGCTCAGAACGAGGTTGATGAACAGGAGCGGACGCTCATTGAGCGTGTCCTGTACGGCGTTCGTCACGGCTTACTGAAGGTCACTGATGGATAGAGTCAATCGGCACCGAGGCTCGCAGAATAGTCCTAGGCTATTCGCACCCCCAAAGGCTGCATCGTGTCTAGGTGCTGTTCAGCCACTTAGGAGTTAGTCAAGTGAGCAGGGATACGCCGTCGTGTCCCTGCTACCCAAGGAACCCGGTGTCGCATTCGCAGGCCGCTCTAGTACAAGACGGTGGAAATAAGCGTCTCATTCAAAATCCACGGGATGCCCGTATTGCAGAGACTCAGAACTCAAAATTCAGAACTCAAAACTCCGCGTAGCAGTACTAGTGTGGATCGGGATGAGCGGGCGATCGCCTCGACCGAGAGTGATCTGATCAATATCACAGGCTCAAGTCTCGCCATATCACTCGCGCTCCTGATCCAGATCCTCAGTGTAGTAGTGCTGGGATCGCTGGCTATCACAGGGTTTGACGACATATTAGATACAGACACACATCAATATTTTGGTTTGGAGGGATTTCGGACAATGAGGATTGACATTAACGAGCTAGCGGGTCAAATCTTGGCTTCGCGGACGATTTCGCGACTCGAGCAACAATTGATGGCAACTCTGCTGGGTCAAGAGGAATTAGATGACCAAGAGCGCACTCTGATCGAGCGCGTCTTCTACGGCGTCCGCCACGGTCTTCTCGAAATTACTGAATGACCGTAGCTAATTTTTTTGCGATAGCTGCGTTCTGAGATTGTGCAATGCCAGATCTAAATCCTGCATCTCACCCCACGCCAAGGATTACCGGGTCGCCAGCCAAAACGGGATATTCTGACTGGGATTGATCCTGACTCCTTCAACCCCCGCTTGCGCGAAAACGTACTCCTGGTTTTGCCAGAGGGGAATATAGGGTACGTCTGCCGCCAGTTGTTCCTGAATTGCCGTGAATAGTTCCTTGCGGGCCGCCGGATCGGTGGCCTGACGCTGCTCATCAATCAGCGCATTCATCGCTTCGCTGTAGTAAAACGAGCCTTGGCTCTGGGCACTACCAGCCGAGCAGCCCGCTTCGGGCGTGCCTTGGTCGCAATCTAGAAGCGGCTGGACGAAGTTGTCAGGATCGAGAAAATCTGGATACCAGTTTGAGAGCGCCGCTGGGTAAATGCCTTCCTGGATATTTTTGAAAAAAGTCGCGCCATCCACCGTGTTCGGCTCAAACTGCACTGTCCCCGCCAATTCCTGCGCCGCAAAAGCTTGTAGCGTCTGAGCGACAAGGCTGCGTGTGGTTGAGGCCGAGGGAAACCAAATGGGAATGACCGCCGGATTTTCGGGTGAGTAGCCGGCCTCGGCTAAGAGTCGCTTCGCTTCCTCAACATTGGCGTCGCCGTAGGTTTTTTCAAAGCTCGGTTCGTAGGTATCAAACGCCGTCGGGATCAGGCTATAGAGTGGCTCGCCTTGGCCTTGCAGAACCCGCTCATTGATCAGCTTACGGTTGACAAGGGCGGCGATCGCTTGTCGCACCTCAGGCTGATCCAAGGGCGCTTGGTTGCGGTTCAGTACCATAAAGTTGACCGCCGTACCTGGTGCTTCGATCGCCTGCCAGTCACCGGCTTCAGCCCCGTCTAGAAGGGATTGGATCTGGTCAGGATCGAGCGATTGATAGGCAATATCCACGGCCTGCGTAGTGAAGGCATTGAAGAGATTCGCGGCATTGTCAGTGTAAATCTGCATATCAATGCCATCATTCGCCGGGGCCTCGCCCCAGTAGTCAGCGAATGGCTCTAAGCGCAGGGTATCACTGCTAAATTCGGTTAATTGGTACGGCCCAGTGCCGACAAATTCATTGGGACTAAACTCGCCCTCGCCGATTGAGTAAGCTTCCGGCGAGACGGCACAAGCGCCCGCGAAGGCGAGGACAGAGGGAAAAGCCGCGAAGGGTTGTTGCAAGGTGATCGTCAATTCGTAATCGTCGGTCGCTTCCACACGCTCGATCACATCCGCGAGCAAAAAGGCGGGTTTGCCGCCATTGGTGATGAAGCGTTCGAGGGAAAATTGCATCGCGGCGGCGGTGAATGGCGTGCCGTCGTGGAAGCTGACATCCTCGCGGAGAGGAATCGTGTAGGTCAAGCCATCGTCGCTAATCGTCGGCATCGCGGTGGCGAGGCTCGGTTGCAGTTCTGTCGTGCCCGGTGTGTAGGTGTAGAGAGTGTTGCCGAGGTTGTAGATGACATTGAGACCGGCGATCTCGTAGCTATCCGCCGGGTCGAGGGTGCGGGGGGCGAGGGTGGTGCCGAAAATCAGGCGATCGCCCGTCGCCCCAGCCGTCCCAGCCGCATCGTCGGGAGTGGAGCTGGTATTGTTGCAGCCGACAATCAAGCCCAGGCAGAGTGCAAACAGACCGAAGAAGCGCCCCCAGCGTCGGAGGGCAGGCGTGAATCCGTCATTCATAGGGGGTCTTGCTCAGGAAGGCGTCAGAACATTGCGGTTAAGCCCTCACTATAGGACAATCTGGCAATGCTCAAGTGTCTGGGGCCGAGCTAGATTGCACCAGCGTCAGGAAAACATCGGTCAGGCTGCTGCGCTCTTTGCGGACGCGGGCGAGGGGTAGGGGTTCGAGGATGGCGAGGGCGGAATAGAGTTGGGCGGTATCGCTGACCCAGACTTGGCGATCGCCCTTCAGTCGCGCTCCTAGTAGCGGCAATTTTTCTTGGCGGTGGGAATCGAGCGGGGCTGCCAGCTCGATGAGGTAGGCGCTGCCCGCGAACTGGGCGATGAGTTCTTGCGGCGTGGCTTCGGCGGCGATCGCGCCATTCTGGATAATCGCCACCCGATCCGCCAGTTCCTCGGCGATGTCGAGCTGGTGCGTGGTGAGCAAGATCGCACAACCCGCCGCCGCGATCTCACGTACTAGGCCTTTGACTGCCTGGGTGGCTTCGACATCCAGCCCCAGCGTTGGCTCATCGAGAAGCAGAAGCTGTGGCTGGTGCAGGATGGCGACGGCGATCGCCAGTTTTTGCTGCATACCGCGCGAGAGCGCCTGCACCAGCGTATCGCGCTTAGCGGTCAGCCCGAAGCGGGTTAGCAATTCGGCACTGCGCCGCCGTACCGTCGCGGCTGGCAAGCCCTTCAGCGCCCCGAAGTAAACCAGATTTTCCTGCGCCGTCAACCGCCAATAGAGGTTGCGATTGCCTTCGAGCACCGCGCCCAACTGGCTCAGGGCGGCCGGTTGGCGGTGGGGATCGCGGCCGTCGATGCGGATCTGACCGGCATCAGGGACGATCAGCCCGGCGATCGCCTTGATCGCGGTCGTCTTACCCGCCCCATTTGGCCCCAGGAAGGCCAGCACCTCGCCGTGAGCCAGTGTCAGGCTAATGCCGCGCAACGCCTCAAGCCATTGGCGGCCAGTGCGGTAGCGCTTGGTCAATTGCGAAACTTCGAGAGCGAGCATGGGAACAGGCCACAAGTGGCGCATGATAACGTAAACCTATTCTCGCAGTCTGCCGCAACCGAACGTTTATGTGGATAGTGATTGTCGCGCTGAATTGCCTGATTGCTGGGCTGAATTTCTATGCCGCCTGGTACGTCTGGTCGTGGCGGCGAGGTTTAGCGGCGGCAACGCGCGGCCTGGTCATTGCCGAGCGCAGCACCCACAATGTCCTCGCGCCCGCGCCGCGCTATATCAAGCTCGGTCAGCAGGGCACGCGGCAACTACGCGATCGCTACGGTCAGCTCGAGGTGCGGGTAGCGCGGCTGCAACAACTCTTAGCCATTTTGCTGCGCTTGCCAGGGTTGTGGCGGCGCTTGCAGCGTCGTCGTTGAGCGATCGCCCCAGTCAGTGAGAAAAGTTGGCACCGGCGACGAAGTTCCTGGCAAATCTGCATACAATTGGGGGTAAGTGATAGGGCGGAGATATGGCAAAATCAGGCGTCGGTGCTTTTGTGGGCGGCATACTGGTCGGCAGTACTGTGGGTGCTGTTGCGGGCGTGTTGCTCGCGCCGCGCGCGGTCGCGAGACGCGCCAGATTCTCCGCAAGTCGGCTGATGCCTTGCCTGAGCTAGCTGAAGATTTATCCACCACGCTACAACTCCAGGCGGATCGCCTCTCAGAATCTGCCCTCAGCTCTTGGGAAAGTACGCTGGTGCGCCTGCGGGAAGCCGTCGCGGCTGGCGTGGATGCTAGTCAGATGAAGGCGCAACAATTGGCACAACGGGGCGATCGCGAGGTCAACCCGGTGTCGGCCAATGCGCCCGACCATCGCCGTTAGCGCGTGGGATGGCATTGATGGTGCTAGGCCCTATTGATCCCGTGTTTTGGCTCGGCTGTTCGCTCTTTCTCGTCGCGATCAGCTTGACCGTTTTGTTGGCGGCGCTGCTGCCCGCCGTGCGCGAGTTGACTCGGGCGGCTCGCAGCGCCGAAAAGCTTTTTGACACCTTGCAGCGGGAGTTTCCGCCGACACTGGAAGCGATCCGCCTCACGGGTTTGGAGATCAGCGAGTTGACCGACGACATCAATGCGGGCGTGAATAATGCCGCCGATGCGGCCAAGCAAGTGGATCGCAGTCTGACCGATGCCCGCCAGCAGGTTCAAAAGGTGCAACGAGGAACTCGCAGCATGGTGGCCGGGGTGCGAGCCGCTTGGCAGACGCTTCAGCGTGCTCCCCGCCGTCGGCGATCGCTGGAGGCCTTGCCCACGACAACTGAGTCTCGCGATTACAATCGCCATCGTGAGTCCGACTATGCCGATGCAGACTATGCCATTGAGTCCATCGAGCTTGATCCCTTGCCGCCGGAGCAACAAACGGCGGCTTTGGAGTCAGAATTGCTGGCTGAGCGCGATCGCCCCAGCCGTGAGCGCAGTGATGCCCGCGAGTTTCGCCCGGAGTAGGTTGTGAGCTGGCACAGTCGGGGTGCTGAGTTGAGCGAGTCGCGAGCCGCTGCGGTTGACAGGTACAAAAGTATTTAATACATTTATACCAAGCTGACAACCACAAGGTCAGCAATGGGCAGGCAACAACTGCTGTGAAGGGTTTCGGCCTGTGTCCAAACCATCAGGGAACCTGCTGAGTATGGCTGTAGAAACAGTCATGGCTGAGTACGCTGACGGCTGGCCCCATGCAGAGTTTGGTGAAAATACGATGCTTGCCCATGACGTGATCAGTTTTATCCGGGAGCAACCGCGCTTAGCGGGTTTGCTGGTGGTGGTGTTAGTGATGGGAACCCTCCTGGGTCACCACTTGGAGGCTCGCTGGCGCACACCGCGCCCCCAAGCCACGATTAGCCGTAATCCCATCTACATCAGGCGATCGCCATTGCTCACCATAACGTTATCGCCCCGCCATGGTGAGAATGGTACGGGCAGTCCGCTCAGCAACCCCCGGCTCGCCCAGACGGCGACGCATCTCGGTATAGCCCGTCAACATCGTCTGTCGCGGCTCGGCCTCCAGCAATAAGCGCCGAGCTTCCGCAACAATCCGGTCAGGAGTCGCGGCTTCTTGCAAGAGTTCCGGCACTAGCCCCCGCTCGAGCACGAGGTTGGGGGGGGAAATGTGGGGAGCCTTGAAGTCGTAAATGCGGCGTGCGATCCACATCGTCAGCGGGTTGAGGCGGTAGAGGACGACTTGGGGCACATTGAGCAGGGCGATTTCTAAATTCACTGTCCCGGACTTGGCGATCGCCAAGTCACTGGCGGCAATCACCGCCAGGGCGTCGTCATCCACCAAGGTTGCTCGCAGCCCGTGCTCGGCGATCGCGGTCGCCACCGTCTCGCGGTAGCGGGATAGGGAGAGCGAGACGAGAAATTGCACATCGGGCAACTCAGCCTGCAAGCGGCGGGCCGCCGCGAAAATCGGCGGCAGCAGATGGCGTAGCTCCTGATGGCGGGAGGCGGGGAAAAGGGCGATCGCCGTCGTCTCTGGAGCCAGCCCAAAACGTGCCCGCGCCTCGGCTCGGCTCGGAGCCATCTGCACCCGGTCGAGGAGCGGATGCCCGACCCACTCCACCTCGACATCATAGGTTTTGAAGTAGCTCGCCTCGCCGGGAAAGATGGCAATAATACGGTCGGTCATCTCGACTAAGCGGCGGGTCTGACCCGGCCAAGGACTCCAGACCCACATCTGCGGCGCAATGTAGTAGGCAATCGGTAGATCAGAGTATTGGCGACGCGCATAGCGACCGAGGACGAGATTAGGGCCGATATAGTCGAGCAGCACCATGACATCGGGCGGATTCGCGCGCAAATGCTGCTTGGCGCGGGTCTGGGCCCGCCAGGTCGGCCATACAAAGGGCAGTGATTCGATCAGGCCCATCGCCCCGATGCTCGTGGTGTTGGCCAGCAAGCGTGCTCCGGCGGCGGCCATGCGATCGCCCCCCAAAGCTACAACTTCCAAATCAATGCCCTGGGCCGCCGCCTGATGGTGTAGCGCCGAAACAAGCAGCGCGCCCTGAAGGTCACCGGACACCTCGCCCGTGCTGATAAATACCTGCATAATTTACTCGGTCTATTTCCCTGGCATCGGGCCGCGTCGGTCGGGGCCGGCGGAGGCACGCAAAAACTGTTGTAAGTGCTGGATGTGTTCGTTGTCAGCCAGCAGGTTGAGCTGATCGAGGGCGTCGTTGAGGGTATGACCCCCTCGGTAGAGGCTGCGAAAGGCTTTTTTCAAAATCCCCAAGTCGGTAGCCGTGAAACCGGCCCGCTTGAGGCCGATGGCATTGAGGGAGCGGACACGCCCGGGGTTGCCCTCGACCAGCATATAGGGAGGCACATCACGATCAATGCGGCTCATCCCCCCCAACATCGCCAAGCGGCCGATGTGGACGAATTGGTGAATGCCAAGCACACCGCCGACGACTACCTGCGATTCGATCTGCACGTGGCCGGCGAGGGCGACGCCATTGGCGATGACGATATTGTTCGCCAGTTGGCAATTGTGGGCGACGTGGGCGTAGGCCATCAACAAGTTATTGTCGCCGAGCACCGTTGCTTCGTCCTCGTCGGTAGCACGATTGACGGTGACGTATTCACGCAAGCGATTGCCATTGCCGATTTTGACCCAGCTTGCCGCCCCTTTGTATTTCAGGTCTTGAGGTTCAAGACCAATCGCCGCGCCGGGAAAGATGCGATTATCATTGCCAATCGCCGTTGGCCCTTCGATGACCGCATGAGCACCCACCGTCGTCCGCGCGCCGATCGTGACGCGATCGCCAATCACGGCGTAGGGGCCCAGCTCGACGGTGGGATGCAGTTCAGCACCGGGATGAATAACGGCTGTTGGGTGAATCAGCGTTTTCAAGAGAGAAACTCCAGTAAATGCGGACTGGACGGTAGCAGATCAGCGTGATCGCAATCGGTTCAGTCAATCATTGAGAAGAGCATTTCGCCCTCAGCCACGAGCTGATCGTCCACTTCAGCCCAGCCTTGCATCTTCCCTAAACGACCGGGACGAAACTTCAACAGTTCCACCGTCATGACCAGGCGATCGCCCGGCACCACCGGGCGGCGGAAGCGAGCTTTATCGATGCCAGCGAACACGAAGAGACCATCGCTGCCCTCCATTTGCTTCAGCACCACCCCACCGACTTGTGCCATGGCTTCGACGATCAGCACGCCGGGCATCAGCGGCCGACCGGGGAAATGGCCTTGAAACTGCGGCTCGTTGATGGTGACATTCTTGATGCCGACCGCTTTTTCACCGGGGACATATTCAATGATCCGATCGACCAAGGCAAAGGGGTAGCGGTGCGGCAGCAGCATTTGCAGGTCGGGGATCTGTAGACAGACCGCTGTGTCGGCCTGGCCGTTCCTCGCATGGCGATCGCGCGGCTCAGTGGTGTTAGTTACAGTCGTCATCGGTTCACTACTCTCAAACTCGCGAGTTCCAGGACTGAGGACGTTAGCACGAACGTACCATCTCACGCGCTTGCAGCTCGCGAGCCAGTTGCACATGCAAGCGATGGCTCGCCTTGTAGGCCAGAATGTGCGCCTGCGGAAATCGACCGAGTAAGCTAATGTCCCCTACTAAGTCTAAGAGTTTATGACGGACTGGTTCATTTGCAAATCTCAAAGGGGGATTCAACCAGTCGTGCTCGTCACAAACCAGAGCATTGTCAAGGCTGCCCCCAGCGATCAGTCCGGCTTGGCGCAACTGCTCGATTTGGTCAGCAAACCCGAAGGTACGAGCCGGGGCGATGTTGGTCGCAAAGTCTTCCTGGGCAGGCGTCCAGCTCTGCCATTGCTTGCCGATCGCCGGATAGGGAAAATCGATGCCGTAGGTGAAGCGCGTTTCCGGAGCAGGCATGGCGATGACAAAGGCGTCACCCGCTTGCACCGTTACGGGTTCGGTCACCACCAGCGGCGGGTTTGGCGCCGCAGCGGCAATTTCAGTGAGACCGACGGTGGCGATCGCCTCAACCCACTCCCGCGCCGAGCCATCCAGCAACGGCACCTCCGGCCCATCAATTTCAATCCGCGCACAATCAACACGGCTCGCCGCCAGGGCCGCGAGCAGATGCTCAACGGTGCGGACTTGGGTACCAGACGCGGCTAGCTCGGTGGATAACTGCGTCTCGGCGACGGTGGTTAAATTTGCCCGCAGGCGCGGCGCGTCTGGCTGATCCAGACGAATAAAGTAGCGCCCCTCAGCCGCTGCTGCCGGCTGCACCCGGACGGTGACATCGGCCCCGGAGTGTAGCCCGACCCCGGCGCGCTCAAAACCGGCCGCGAGCGTTTGGAGACATTGACCCTGTTTGCCCATCATCTTGCCTAACCAGTACCCGCTTCAGGCGGTTGAACCGCTATCTACAGTGTGGCATGCGCATGGTAGCTGGCGGGTTACGAGTTCCCGTCCGTTAGAAGCGCTCGCCAATGCCGAAGTGAATGCGACTGTCACCGCGATCATTGAAGCCGAAGTCGATGCGGATCGGGCCGATGGGCGACTGCACGCGCACCCCCAAGCCGTAGCCAAGACCGCTGCCCGGCTTGTTGCGGATGCCGGCCGGGTTGCCCGGTACATCATCGCCAGTGCCGATGTCGGTGCCGTAGTCCACGAACACTGCCCCACTGAGGAAGGCCAGTACCGGGAAACGATATTCCACCGTCGCTTGGAGATAGGAGCGGCCGGCACCAACATCCCCCTCGCCGTAGCCACGCACCGACTCCGCGCCGCCGAGGCTAAAGGCTTCATAGGGCGGTAATTCACCAATAATCGTGCCACCCTGCACGTTGAAGGCGAGCGTCTGCGGGGCTTCTTCGTCGTTGGTGAAGTTGATCCAGTCCACCGGGATGAAGTAGCTGTAGCTGGCGCGCACGCGGTTGAAGACGATCTGACCGGCACCGATTGGCAGGGTCTGATCCATGCCCAGGCGCAGCGCGGAGCCAGAAGTGGGTCGCAGGCGGTCATTGCGTTTGTCGTAGAACGCGCCAAATTGCAGCGTTGTCAAGATGTCCTGACCGTTCGGTGTCGCTGCCAGCAGATTGCCCTCGCTGTCGCGGGGACTGAGGTTGCCGTCAGCATCACGGATGGAGATGCCTTGGTAGGAGAAGCCTGCTGAGAGCGTCCAGTCGGAGCGACTGAGGGGATCGGGGTCGAGCGGCCGCGTGAAGGTGATGCCGCCGCCGGTGCGGACGATACGCGGGCGATCGCCATTCGGGAGCCGCACTTCGGGGTCGCCCCGGTCGAAGATCAGGGAAATCGTCTGCCGCCGGAAGGCATTGACAGTATAGGCGGTGCGGTAGGGGTCACCGCCAATCCAGGGGTCGGTAAAGCTGAGATCGAAGAGGAGATCGCGGAAGCCACCCTGAATCTCAGCGGCAATCGCTTGGTTATTGCCCCCGAGGTTGCGCTGCTGGAAGCTGAGCGTCCCGAACAGACCCGTTGCGGAGCTGATCCCGGCCCCGGCGGCGATCGAGCCGGTGCGTCCTTCCTGCACCTCAACATTAACGATGACCTGGCTAGGATCTTCCCCCGGCGAGAAGGAGAGGCGCGCGTCTTCAAATAATCCCAGACCAAAAACACGCTGCAAATCAGCCTGGGCTGTTTCCCGACGAAAGACGGTGCCCGGTGCGAGCCGCATTTCGCGGGTGATGATGAAGGGACGGGTGCGACCGTCTACTTCTTCGCCCTCTTCGTTAAGGTAGCGGACGCGCACATCTTCAATGATGCCCTCCGCAACCTGCAAAGTTACCGTACCATCCGGGGAGATATTGGGGCTGCCGATGACCTGCGCCAAGTCGAGGCCCTCGCCCTGATACCACTCGTTCAGATCGACGACGCGATCCTGGAAGTCGCGCAGGTTCAGGGTCTCGCCATAGGCTGGGCCGAAGATGCGTTCAATCTCGGCCTCTGGAACCGCTGTTTCTGTCCCAGCCGGTTGCGTCTGGATCACCACGCGCCGCAACACTGGGTTGGGCTGCACCGCAAAGGTGATCCGCACGCCGAGGGGGGTGTCTTCAGGAACTTGTGTGACATTGGCGAAGAAGCCCGTGGCGAAGATGGCGTTGACATCTTCCTGGAGCTGGGCACGGGTGGTGGTGCGACCGGGGCGCGTTTCGATAGCGTTGTAGACAATATCTTCCAGTTCGGGGGTCAGCCCGTCGCCCTGCACTATGACTTCGGCGACGAGCACGCGCGGCTCCGGCTCATCGGGGGGAGCAGTTGGGATTTCGTCACTATCGAGGAGCGGGGGCGGAGCATCGGCTGGCGGCAGCTCTTGACCAAAATCCTCACCGGGTTGCTCGCGATCAGTGGGGCTGAGATCCGTGGGTTGTGGTTCCGCTGCGTCGGGTTCTAGGGGGGTGAGCTCGAGTTCTTCGTTGCTCTGGCTGAGCCAGTCCGTGGCTGGCGCTGGGGCTGGCGTTGGATTAGGGGGAGCGAGCGTGAGGGGGGCAAACTCCAGTTCTCCGTCACTCTGGCTGAGCCAATCGCGGCTGAGGCGATCGCCCTCGTTCAGCTCGACCTCAGCCAAAGTCGGGGTCACCAGTGGGGTCGCGGGGTGCTCCGGTGTAAAAGTCCAGGCTGGGGTGTCGGTCTCCAGACGCGAGGCGAGTTGGTGAGCGCGCTCCAGATCCTGGGGAAAGGCTGAATCAGCAAAATCCTCGCTATCCACTGCTCTCCAGGTCTGCTCATCCAGCGGCAACCCGGGCGTGCTCGCTGAGGCCAATGGTGACTCCGCCCAGAAGGTCGCGGGATCGCCTGAACCCGTGCCGGTTTCCCAGCCTAGCGGCTCGGCACGGTCGTCGGCCCACCAACTGCGATTCGTGGTGAACCGGCTCGGAGTCTGCCCCCAAGCCGCACCGGACAGACCGAGGGTCGCGGAGGCTGTCAACAGCGCGATCGCGACAGGAGATAAACGTAGACTTTGATTTTTCAGCACAACCACACACCAACAAAAAAGAGAGCGCTCGCGATCGCCAAGCCAGCACTATTAGCCATCACCAGACTGAGCCACAGCCAAGACCCGCTCACGGATCTGCTGATAAGCGGCCTCGACATGACCGAGATCGTGACGAAAGCGATCCTTGTCCAGCACCCGACGCTGCGGATCGGTTTCAGCGCGATCCCACAACCGACAGGTATCGGGACTGATTTCATCGGCCAGCAAGAGCTGAGCGTCTGAATCCAGTCCAAATTCCAGTTTGAAGTCTACCAGAGTAATTTCGCATTGCTCAAAAAACTCGCGTAAGTGACGGTTAATCACCAGGGTTAGGTTCCGTAATTGCTCGAGTTGTTCTGGGGTGGCTAACTCAAGCAGCAAGAGGCGATCGCGAGTCAGCAGCGGATCACCGAGGGCATCATTTTTGTAATAGAACTCAACGAGCGGCTCCGGCAGCACTTGCCCCAGCGGCAACCCGGTCTGCTTGCAGAGGCTGCCAGCCGCGATGTTGCGGGCTACCACTTCCAGCGGTAGGATTTTCACGGCGCGTACTAGCATCTCGGTCGGCGCGGTCTGTTCGAGAAAATGGGTCGCAATCCCCCGCGTCGCCAACCAGCGGAAAATTGCCGCCGATACGGTGCAGTTCACTTCCCCTTTGCCGATAATCTGCCCGCGTTTTTGGGCATTGAAGGCAGTCGCATCGTCCTTGAAAACGGTGCGCAGCACGTCTGGAGCCTCGGTTTGGTAGAGGATTTTGGCTTTGCCTTCGTAGAGTTGGGTCATCATATGCAGTTGACTCAGGCGAGCGGCAGTCATGGACAAGCTGTACTGGTTTGATGGTCACAAGCGCAGCCGTAGATGCTGATTGTGCCCGTTGCCAAACCCAACTAGCGATACACAGCGCCGATGGTGAATCCGGCATGATCGTCAGTGAATGGGACAGTGTGCCGCTCGGTTGTCGCGATCAATGTATCTGTAAGGCTTGAGCCTTATGTTCAAAAATCTGGGGTCAGATCGCCATCAACAATCCGTGGACGATTCGGCCACCAGCGAGTGCGTCCCCTCGGTACAATAGGAACCTAGTATAGTCTTGTTTGAGTGCTGCCTTGGCGATCATGGTAATGATGTAGTCGGGCAGGCGATCGCGAGTCAGCTATGAGGTCGAGCTGGAGGCGGTTTCGGGGGCTTTACTAGGGGCAGTAAGCATTCGGGTGGAAGCACAGAGGTTTCAGCATGGCAGCGGACGACCAGACTCGGCAGGAGCGCGAGCAATTTCTCTACCCGCGCAGCGCCTATCGCGGTGATTTTACCCCGAGTAATTTGATGTTCAATGCCAATTTGCAGGAGTTTGCCCAGCGGGTGAACTACATCTGCAACTTGGAAACGGCGGGTAAACTCGCTCCCAGCGAAGCCTACGAACAAATCAAAGACCTCTGGCAGCAACTCCAGCGCAGCCGTGACGAACTCGATACCCCACCGCCAGATGTTGAGCTGAGCTAGCGGTTCGTGCCGTGGCTGACCCGGAAATCGGATTACACTGACAAGGGTAACTTTGGTGGTTGTGCGATCTCTACGGGTTATTTCTAGAATGATGCAACTCTTTCGTCAATACATTGCGCCAGTGTTGGTGGTGCTGATTTTCCTGGTAGCGTTGCTGGCCGTCAGTGCACGGATTTTCCTGCCTAATGATCTGGCAGCTCCTGCGCCCGTCAGCCAGATGATTGAATTCAAGGGAGCCATGCATGGCTGAAGCGGCGATCGCGTTGCCAGCGGACTATGCTTGGCAGCGCGGCAAGGCGGGCGATCGCGCCGCGCTGTTAGCCGTCATGGAACGGGCTTATCGCGAGCAGTTTCCCGCCCAGAGTCACTTTGGACATCTCGAGGCCACAGTCGTCAGCTATTTCTCATCGGCCACACCGCTCTGGTGGCTGCTCACGGCGGCGACACCGGTCGGTTGTCTTTGGCTCGGCCAAGCGGTCGATCAGGTCAGTGGTGATCGCTACACCCACATTTTTCTGCTCTATGTCCAGCCGCCGCACCGCCGTCGCGGCTTGGGCACGGCGCTGCTACACCAGGCGGAAACTTGGGCACGGGCACAGGGCGATCGCCAACTGGGCCTGCACGTTTTTAGCGCCAACCGTCCGGCGCGCACCTTTTATCAACAACATGGCTGCGAAACTCAGTCCCTTTTGATGGTAAAAAGGCTAGTATGACCCGAACGGCAAGCATCGGCTAGGGGCGAGCGGCGGGCTTGCGACTGGTGGTAGCGAGCCGGTACGCCTAATGAATCAGCACGATGACCTGAGCATTCTCGATAGCGAGTTCGAGAGTCCGCTCGACGCCCTCCCAGAACCTGAATCTGCCCCGGTCCCTGATGTCGAGGCGATGCTCGCCTTGCTGACGGCTCCGGAACCGCAGCAGCGCATCATTGCGGCGCGGGCTTTTTGTGAGCTTCAGGATGCGCGAGCGATACCCCAGTTGATTCGCCTACTCAACGATGTCTGTCCGCTGGTGCGTGTCAGTGCTGCCTATGGACTCGGCCGTAATCCCAGCCCGACGGCGGTTTTGCCGCTGATTGCACAATATGAGCAGGATTGGAATGGCTATGTACGTAAGGGCCTAGTTTGGGCGATGGGGAACTGTCGCGATCGCCGCACGCTCCCTGTCCTGACGCGCGCCCTCCAGCACGACATCGCGGCGGTGCGCCTTTGGGCGGCGAGCGGTTTGGCGCAGCTTGCTCATCTCGAGTATGAAGACATCATTGTCGCTATCCCACCCTTGATTGCCAGCCTGCGCCAAGATGCGATCGCCGCTGTCCGCAGCAACTGCGCTTGGTCGCTGGGCCGCCTCTGTCGTGAGCTGCCCTCAAATGTGGTCTATGCCACGGCGATTGACGCGCTCCTCGAAACCCTGGTGGAAGATGCCGATCTCGGTGTGACTGAGGATGCCAAAGCGGCACTGCTGAGCGTCGGTGATCCGCGCGGCCTGCAAGCGATTGAGGAACTGGAACTCGAGGGCTTGGTCTGATATAAATCCGGTATCTATCCCCCCCAAACCCCAGCCCTCACCCCAGCCTGGGGTGAGGGCTGGGGATGAGGGATACAATGCTTGGGTTCGGAGAACAGGGCTTGGTTTGAGGGGCGATCGCCAACCCAAATTTTTTCGGGGCACTCGTCCCCACTCCCGGCTTGTCCAAGCTAAGCTAAGAGGTCGGAGTTGGGCAAAAGGCGTCCGTGATTCAAAACGATACTTGGATTAGTCAACAAGCCGTGCGCGGCATGATTGAGCCGTTTGAACCGAAGCTGGTACGGCGCATTGAGGATTTTGCAGTCATTTCCTACGGTCTGAGCAGCTTTGGCTACGATATCCGCCTCTCACCGCTAGAATTCCGCGTTTTTCGCCATATTCCCGGCACAGTTGTTGACCCCAAGCAGTTCAATCCTGATAATCTCGAACCGGTCAAGCGCCATGCTGACAGCAATGGTGAGTTCTTCATTTTACCCGCTCACTCCTACGGTCTCGGCGTGGCGCTGGAACGGCTGGATGTACCCGACAACATCACCGTGCTTTGCATCGGCAAATCGACCTACGCTCGTGTCGGCCTGATTGCCAACCTGACCCCGGCTGAAGCAGGTTGGCGGGGTCACCTCACCCTCGAGTTTTCCAACTCCTCCAGTGCTGACTGCCGCATCTATGCCAACGAAGGTGTGGTGCAACTGCTGTTCCTCGCCGGTGAACCCTGCGAAGTCACCTATCAGCAACGGCGCGGTAAGTACCAAGATCAGCCTGAGCAGGTGATTTTTTCGCGGGTTTGACGCCACTGTTGCTCGCGTCCAATACTCACAGTTGTTGGTATGAGGTTGGGGTCTGTCGTCAGTTGCCCCGAGCAGGCTGACCCATTTTGATGGGGTTGTGTTCGGCTGGGTGGGCGATCGCCCACCCAGCCCACCAAAACAATTCGTTACAATAAGCGTAAACCCGTCAGGCTGCCCCCGATGGAGATTTGCTACCGCGCGATCGGGACGATTCATAGCCCCTTCCAATCCACCATCGGGATGCCCGTGCAACCGACCGGTGCCAGCGGCCAGCGCGGTCATCTCGATCTTCAGGCTGAATTTGCAGCAGGCTTGCAAGACCTAGAGGGATTTTCGCATCTGATCCTGCTCTACCACTTTCATCAGGTCGAGGGCGTGCAGCTAACGGTGACGCCATTCCTAGACGCACAGCCGCATGGTCTCTTCGCGACCCGCGCCCCCAAGCGTCCTAATCCGATTGGTCTTTCGATCGTCAAGCTTTTGTCCCGCGACGGCTGCCGTTTGCAGGTTGAGAATATTGATGTCCTCGACGGCACACCACTGCTAGATCTCAAACCCTACGTGCCGGAGTTTGACAGCTACCCGCAGGCGCGAGCGGGCTGGCTCGAAGCCGCGCGCGGTCAGGTGGAACACCAGCGATCAGACGACCGCTTTCGCTAACCCCGTCCTGTGAGAATTCGGATGACCGATGAGAAACGCACTGTACTCGTCTGCCAAAGCAGCTCCTGCCTAGAACGGGGTGGGACTGCATTGTTGGCGGCTTTCCAGGCGGCGGATTTACCGGCAGACGTTGAAGTACAAGCGACAACTTGCTTGGGTCAGTGCAATATGGCCTCCAATGTTCGCATTCTGCCGGAAGAGACTTGGTACTGTCGCTTGCAGCCGGAGGATGCCGAACGCGTGGTGGAGGAGCATCTCAAAAAGGGCGATCGCCTCACCGACAAACTTCATCCCCGCATTCACAGTAGTTACAGATTATATTGACCCCGGTTGACCAACAGCCGGGTTGGACCCTTGAACTTGATTCGTCAGCGATACCGACAGATTGCTCTGGCGATCGCCCTACTCCTGCTCGTGGCTCCCGTGGCGTTTTATCTCTGGCGCGCTGCCCAGCGCCCCCGCCGCACCGAGTTGCAACAAGACCTCGCGCCTGGGATTCGCTACCACCGCTGGTTCCAGCGTCAGCCGCAGCCGATGCTGATGCACCTGGTCGAGATTGACCTGCGGCAGCCGGGGGTGGCGTTGCTCGTGACGCCGGGTGAGCCGGGGCCGGATGGCTTCGAGATTGCGGCGCAGACGACCAGCGCCTTTCTGCGATCCCACAACGTGCAGGTCGCGATCAATGGCAGCTTTTTTCAGCCCTTCTACAGCCGCCATCCGGGGAATTTTTACCCGCGTCCGGGGGATCGCGTTGATGCGATTGGTCAGGCGATCGCCAATGGTCGGCAATATTCACCGCCAGAAGCCAGCTGGCCCGTGCTCTGCGTCGCCGCCGATGGTCGTGTGCAAATCATCCCGGCGCAATGTCCGCCCCAAACCCAGCAAGCGCTGGCTGGCAGCCCGATCTTGGTGCAAGATGGCGAGTTGATTGCGGGCGCGATCGCCATTGACGATATTCTCCGTCCGCGTACTGCCGTCGGGGTGAATGCAGCGGGCGATCGCCTCTGGCTGTTGGTGATCGACGGTCGCCAGCCGTTTTATAGTGCGGGGGCGCGATTTTCAGATGTCGCTGAGTTGTTGCGCGATCGCGGCGCGGCGACCGTATTGAACTTAGACGGTGGCGGCTCTGTCACCCTCGTCCGGGCTACCGCAACCGGCGCGCAGGTGTTGAATGCACCGGTCCACACCCGCATCCCCATGCGTGAGCGACCCGTCGCCAACCACCTGGGCATTCGAGGGGCGCGATCGCCCGAGTAATGGGCCATCAGGCCGCCGCTAGCCAGCACTTCACCGGCAATGATTGCCGGTGGAATATTTTTGTGAAAAACTTTTTAGTGTAGCGATAGTTGACAGAGAGGATAAAGTTTTGTTACATTTATTTACATCAGGTTAACAAAAGTACACAAACGAAGCTAGGAGGCTTATTCATCATGATGATGGCAATCGTAATCGCACTCTTCATCAGCGGCTGGGTCGCGGCTGCCCTGATTGGTAGCCAAGCTTACTTCCGTGGCGAGCAGAGCAAGCCCATTCACGAGCGTAATTGGAACTCGATCGGCTTCGAGCGCCTCGCCCGCTTGGCGACCGGTCGCAGCACCAACTACCAGGAGCGCCAGCCAGCCTATGGCATGGACGCGGCGGCTGTCGTACAGATGGCTGGCGATCGCTAGATTGCCAGCCGAGACCATCATGCAATGAACGACCATTCAAGGGGATCACACCGGCGATCACCCTAATTGAGACCGACATTGGGAGCGCCAGTTGCGCTCCCTTTTTAGTCGTCGCCGCCGTCACCGTTCTCGCGACAGTTTAGATTCCCGTTAGACTAGCGGCAAGGTGCAAAACCCATCTAGAGTCGGGCTGATTGAGCCAGCCAAACTGTACTACTGCTGTGGCTCCAGACTCGCCTGGACTCGCCATAGATTCCCCTTTGCAGCGATCCCCATCGGTGGGATGATAAGGGTGAAATTTGGGGCGATCCTAGCCGCGCAGCTTCAGGGCTAATGCTGCTCGCACCCCGATTCTGTCGTTCATTCTCTTAAATAAGCAATTATGGTCGTTGCTAGCCAATCCCTGGAAGAGCTTTGTATTAACTCCATTCGCTTCCTCGCCATTGATGCCGTTCAAAAAGCAAATTCCGGGCATCCAGGGCTACCGATGGGCGCTGCGCCGATGGCATTCGTGCTGTGGGATCGCTTCCTGCGCTTCAACCCCAAAAATCCGCAGTGGATCAACCGCGATCGCTTCGTCCTCTCCGCCGGTCACGGTTGTATGTTGCAGTACGCCCTACTCCACCTCATGGGCTACGACAGCGTCTCGATCGAAGACATCCAGCAATTCCGTCAGTGGGAATCCAAAACCCCCGGACACCCCGAAAATTTTGTCACCGAAGGTGTGGAAGTGACCACTGGCCCGCTCGGTCAGGGGATCGCCAATGGCGTCGGCCTGGCGATGGCTGAGGCACACCTCGGCGCAATGTTCAACAAACCCGATGCCGAAATTGTCGATCACTACACCTATGTTGTCCTCGGCGATGGCTGCAACATGGAAGGCATCTCCGGCGAAGCCTGCTCGCTCGCCGGTCACCTCGGGCTGGGTAAACTGATTGCCCTCTACGATGACAACCACATTTCCATCGACGGCAGCACCAATCTGTCTTTCACAGAAGATGTCGGCAAGCGCTTTGAAGCTTACGGTTGGCACGTCCAGCACGTTGAAGACGGCAACAATGACCTTGAGGGTATCCACAAAGCCATCGAAGCAGCGAAAGCCGTGACCGATCAGCCCTCACTGATCAAGGTCACGACGATCATCGGCTTCGGCTCCCCCAACAAAGCCAACTCCCACGATGTCCACGGGGCAGCACTGGGCGATGCTGAGGTTGCCGCGACCCGCGAACACCTGGGCTGGAACTACGATCCCTTCGTGGTTCCCGATGATGCGCTGGCTCACTTCCGCAAAGCCATTGAGCGCGGCGCGAGCTACGAAGCCGAGTGGAATCAGGCCTTTGCCACCTATAAAACCAAGTATCCCGAAGATGCGGCCTTATTCGAGCGCATGATCAGCGGCAAGCTGCCAGCAAATTGGGAGCAGTGCCTACCCACTTACACCCCCGAGAGCAAGAAGGATGCTACCCGTAACCAGTCGGGTGCGACTTTGAATGCGATCGCCGCCACACTCCCTGAACTCTTCGGCGGCTCGGCCGACCTCGCACCCTCGAACAAGACCCTGATCAAAGGCGAAGGCGACTTCCAAAAAGGCAACTACGCCGCTCGTAACCTCCGCTTCGGGGTGCGCGAGCATGGCATGGGAGCGATCTGCAACGGTATCGCTCTGCACAACTCCGGTCTACTGCCCTACGGTGCCACCTTCCTGGTCTTCACCGACTACATGCGGAATGCGATTCGGCTCTCGGCGCTGTCCCGTGCCGGTGTCATCTGGGTGATGACCCACGACTCGATCGGTCTCGGCGAAGACGGCCCCACCCACCAGCCAGTCGAGCACATTGCCTCGCTCCGCATGATCCCCGACCTGATCGTGCTGCGTCCGGCCGACGGCAATGAAACCTCCGCCGCCTACAAAGTGGCAGTTGAGCGCGCCAAAGGCATCGATGGCAAGCCGCAGCCCAGTCTATTAGCGCTTTCGCGCCAAGGGTTGCCCAACCTGCCTGGCTCGACGATTGATAAAGCGGTGAAAGGTGCTTACGTCCTCTCCGACAGCGACGGCACGCCAGAGCTGATCCTGATTGGGACGGGCGGCGAACTGTACCTCTGTGCAGAAGCGGCTGAGAAGCTGCGCGCTGAAGGTAAGAAGGTGCGCGTCGTCTCGATGCCGAGCTGGGAGCTATTCGAGGAACAGGATGCCACCTACCAGGAGTCCGTCCTGCCCGCCAGCGTCACCAAACGGCTAGCCGTGGAAGCGGGTGTCAGCTTCGGCTGGGGTCGCTATGCGGGGACTGAAGCCAACACGATCACGGTCAATACTTTCGGTGTGTCATCACCTGGTGATGTTGCCCTCACCAAGTTCGGCTTCACGGTCGAGAATATCGTGGCAAAAGCGAAAGCGCTCTAGCTCGATGGTTCTCAGCTTAGAGTTTAGTCTTGCTAGCAGTTTCAGCCAATGGCGCTGGCTGACTATGACTCTGAGCGCTGGGATGCCCGAACGAAAACGCGAATGATTCTACTTTCAGAGCGGCGGGATATGGCGTTAGCGCCGATCCTGCCGCTTGCTCAAGTGAACGGCCGGCTCCGGCGGTCGGGTGCATCCCACTTTGGCGTTACGGTTCCCCACTCTGCGAGCAGCCGCTGCGCATCTACATCCCCCAACCTCTGCTCCCAAGCTGGGCGAAGGGGAGCTAGAAGTCCCTCTCCCAGCTTGGGAGAGCGATTTAGGGTGAGAGCTTCCAAACTGGGATGCTCCCCCACAATCCACCGCCCGCGTCGGGATGATTTACTGCCTGAAGCCCTAGGCCTGCTGCTTCTTGCCTCGCGCTGTTAATGCCAACATCTGCTGCCCCCAGCACTGCCGTGTAGTCCGAGGAAGCTACCTAACCCAACGACTGACCCATTACCAGAATGACGCTACTAGGGCGCGATCGCCCGTGCTAGACTAGAAAAGTTGTCTAAAAATTCGCACATCCAGGGTTTCGGGTGTTTTTGCATCGCAAAAATCCACACCTGGATGGAGGCTTAACCCGAAAGGAGAGATTCAAGAATATGCCAGTTATCACCCTTCCAGAACTTCTGGAATCTGGGGTTCACTTTGGCCACCAAACGCGCCGGTGGAACCCCAAAATGGACGAATACATCTACACCTCCCGCAATGGAGTGCATATCATCGACCTCGTGCAAACTGCACAGTTGATGGAAGATGCCTACGAATACGTCCGCACTGCGGCTGAGCAGGGTCGGCGCTTTCTCTTCGTTGGCACCAAACGCCAAGCGGCGGGTATCGTCGCTCAAGAGGCGGCGCGCTGTAATTCGTTTTATATCAACCAGCGCTGGCTGGGCGGAATGCTAACCAACTGGGAAACAATCCGCACCCGCGTCGAACGCCTGAAGGAACTGGAGCGCCTCGAAGAAAATGGCAGCATCGCCAAGCGTCCCAAAAAGGAAGCCTCGGTCATGCGCCGCGAGCTGAGCAAATTGCAGAAATACCTCGGCGGTATCAAAACCATGCGCCGTCCGCCCGATGTCATGGTCGTGGTCGATCAGCGACGTGAGCACAATGCCATCGACGAGTGCCGCAAGCTGAATATTCCCATCGTCTCGCTGCTCGACACCAACTGCGATCCGGACATCATCGACATCCCGATCCCGGCCAATGATGACGCGATTCGCTCGATCAAACTGATTGTCGGCAAGCTCGCCGATGCCATCTACGAAGGTCACCACGGTCAGCTTGACGATGAGGAGATCGATGTCTACGAAGGTGACTTCGAGGACGACGAGGACGAGGCAATGGAGGGCATGGCGGGCGACAGCGAGGAATAAACTCAGCCGTCAACGTCTAGGGGGCCGGTTTTCAACCAATGCCCCCTTACAATGGGTTACGAGTTAGCAGTTAGCGACTACCGCGAGTAGAGACATGGGGAATAAGAAGAAAGAGTCCAAGTCTAAGGCTGAGTCGCCAGCACCAGCGGCGGCAGCAACCAGCGACGCTAAGCCCAAAGCTGAAGCAGCAGGCCAGCCGGCTGCCAAGAGTGCCACACCCAAAATCGCCGCCGCTCTGGTCAAGGAACTGCGCGAGAAAACTGGGGCTGGCATGATGGACTGCAAAAAAGCCCTGGCCGAAAACGATGGCGATCCAGAGAAAGCGGCCGAGTGGCTGCGCCAGAAAGGCATTACCTCCGCTGACAAAAAAGCAGGTCGTGTGGCTGCCGAAGGCTTAGTTGACAGCTACATTCACACGGGCGGTCGCGTCGGTGTGCTCGTCGAGGTCAACTGCGAGACCGACTTTGTGGCACGGCGGGACGAGTTCAAGTCGCTGGTGCGCGACATCGCCATGCAAGTTGCGGCTTGTCCGAATGTCGAGTATGTGAGTATGGCTGAGATTCCCGCCGAGTTCGCCAGCCGCGAAACAGCAATCGAGATGGGTCGTGAAGACTTGCAGAGCAAACCGGAGAATATCCGCGAGAAGATCGTGCAAGGTCGTATTGACAAGCGCCTGAAGGAAATTTCCTTGCTGGATCAGCCCTACATTCGTGACCAGAGCATCACGGTGGAGGAGTTGGTGAAGCAGGCCGTGGCGCAACTGGGTGAGAATATCCAAGTACGTCGCTTCAGCCGTTTTGTCCTCGGCGAGGGCATCGAGAAGGAAGAAACCAACTTCGCGGATGAAGTCGCGGCTCAGATGGGGCAGTGATCGCGGCGACCTTGCCCGGCGATCGCCGTCATCGTCATGCCCAAGTCTGAATGTTTGCTCATTGCAGGAGAAGGTCGGCAAAGGCAGCGGTTTTGCTGCTTTTGTCGCTTGGTGATTGTCGTGTCCGGCAGCCTATGGTGAAATCGATTCAACGGATTGAACAAGAGTTGGCGGTGATCGCCAAGCAAGTCGAGACGCTCAAGACCGAGGGGTGCGATCGCTACCGGCTCTATCTGCAACAACTGGGTCAATCGGTACAGCGCCAACTGGTCACTGCCGCCTATCAAGTCTGCACTCAAGCCTATCCCGATGAGTTTCTGGCGCTCAGCTATGGGCAGCGCCAAGAGTTGCAGCAGGCCCTACGTCAAACCAGCCGCCAGAGTGCAGCGCGCTTGCTCGACCTCATCGCTGAACCGGCCCTCCGGTCGCCCGACTCGGCAGATCTACCGGCACGAATCCTGAGCAAATTGCCGCTGACCCCTGAGCAGCTCCAGCGCATTCGTGAGAAGCTACGCCAGCATCAAGCTGACGCCCCCGACGCCGAAGCTTCAACACCGTCCGACCTCCCCACCACTACACCCGACCCGGAACCGGCAACCGCCAGCGACGGCGAGGTTACGTCGGAGTTGTCTGACTTCGGTGATATTCCAGAGGCTGAGCCGCGTGAATCAGTTGTGCTGCCGCTGCCAGTCAATCTAGGGTCAATGGCACTCGCGACAACAACCAGTGAGTTGGAGCATGATCGCCCCGCCCACCGAGAACCGCCCGCGCCACTGCCGCTCGACAATCCTGAACGCCTTGCCCGATGGTTTCAGCAGGTTGAAACCGGGATCACCAAAGAACTCCAAACCCTCTCGAACGAAGTCAATCGCTGCCTACGCACGGCGGCAATTTTTTCGGCGGATCTGCCTCCGAAGCTGCTGGAAGCCGCCGTACAGGCGGAGGAAGCGGGTGCCGCCGTCGGTAACTCCCCCAATTTGCTCAACTTGCTGATCGAGGCCGAGCGTGAGGGTGACGAGGAAAACCGCGAGGCTTTGGTGTTGCAGGTGACAGCCGTTTGCTTGCGTTTGCCGGAGGTGGAGTTTTCCGATGCGACGCTGAGGGCGTCCCGACAAGCCCTGCGCGAGTTACTGACTAAAGCGGGCAAGCTCAGCAAGCAGTACCAAAAGTTGCAGCGGGAGCAGGCGATCGCCAACGCAGAAGCAGCTTGGCGCTCAAGCTGGAGCGACGACGATTGATCTGGCTCGCTAGACTCAGAGGGCGCGATCGCCCAGTCGCTGCTCCTGGTAGGCCAAGTAGACAGCTTCTAAAAATTGCGTCGCCGTTGTTCCTTCTGGTACCGCCGTCAGTCCGATGATCTGCCGGGCACTTTGGGCGAGTTGCTGACCCTTCTCTTGGCGCGCCTCAGGCAAGAACTGGGACACACGGCGCAAGTAGCTGCGGATCGTCGCGAACTCATCCGGCGTGAGACGGGCGAGATTCGCCTGCTTGGGCAATTGTTGTGCGAGTGCATGAGCGGCGTCTGAAACCTGGAGGGGCGGCGTCGCCGCGCGGGCGGACTGCACAACGAGCGTCCCGGCAACCCAATCACCGAGCCGTTTTTCGCGCCGGCCGTAGGCGATGAAGAAGGTGGCGAGAAAAAAGAGTTCATCAAACAGTAATAGGAGCGATCGCAGCACCGCCTGCGGCAAACCCACTGACCTTCCATCGTCACGTACTACACGAATTCTCATGACCCGCTTGCCAGGCGTCTGACCCTGCCACAAAGTCTCAAAGGCGACAAAGTAACAGGAGCGGATCAAAAACACCGCCACAATCTGGATCGCCAGTAACCAAAGTTCAACCCGCTCCGAATCGCCCAGCCAGACGATCAATAGGTCAATCAGCGGCGACTCGACAAGCCGCCAGAGTAGCAGAAAGCAATAGAGCAGTAGCAGACTGGCTAGCAAGTCGATCCCGTAAGCGGGCGCGCGGTTCCCCAAACCCGCCAGCGCAAATTCCAGCTCGACACTTTCGGGTGTTCGTAGGGCGATGCGGTTTAGCCACTTCATCAAAACCTCCCAGCAACCCGGCGACTACCCGCCATCCTTCAGAGTCAGCCGTTGCCGACTTTGACCTACACCGCCCAAGCCACCAATCCCCGATATTTTAGGGCAGTTGGACACGGGGGGTAAGGAGCATGACTTGATTGCTGTTGACGAGCAGGGCTGAGAAACCGCGATCGCTCAACTCCAGCAACAACGCCTGAGCCGCAGTCGCATCGCTCGTATGCGCCGCGAGCAAGTACGGGCGCGTGAAATGCGCTGCCAAACCAATCTCTGCGCCGACGGCTTGCTGCACGGTGCGCGCCAACTCCGGCTGCTGAAAGTAATCTATCAGCACGGCATAGCCCGCGCCGAGCGGGCGAGGCGTATAGCGGTCGGGAATGGTGGTCGGAGCAGCCGGTGGGGGTGTTGCGGGGGCAACGGGCGGGGTCTGGGGACGCGGGGCAGACGGCTGGGCGCGCGGCGGCGGCGTCGGGGGAGGGAGTTGGCGGGGGGAGGTATCGAGGTTGGTTGCGGTGTTGGCGGGGCGGGATGACCGCGCCACAAAGGCGGGCAAACCCGCAATCTCTACCGTATACTGTCCCCAATTATTCGCAGTTTCTAAACTGCGGAAGCCGCCGATGCGTGCCACCGTACCCTCCTGATAGCGGCAGGCAGTCCAAGCCGTCTCTGGTGGTAGCGTCAGGCGCAGCTTGTCGCGATCGCCCTCGGCCTCCAACCGCACCAGCAGCAAAAACTCATCGGGGGCGGGTGGCTCGCAGGCCGGGAGCGGCGACTGCGCACTGACCGGCAGACCGAGCACGAAGCTGGCGATCGCCAGTAAGCCAGAATTCTGAAAGCACCAGCGTCTCAACATAACCCAGCAGAAAAAATGAATGGTTTACGACGCCGGAGCCAGGGAAGCCAGCGGCTCTGGAATCGATGCGGAGGGCGACTCGAATTCGCCAGTGGCAACGTACTCTAACCGCAGCTTGAGCCAGGTGATAAACTGCGCGTTGGTCGAAACGACGGCAGCAGCCGGCTGAGGACATTTTGCTTTGACCGTGGCCGACTCCGGCGCTTCCAGAAAAGCGGGTTGCTTGATGACCCAAAAATCTTTTTCCTGGTTGTGCTCACGGTAATATCGCTCGCGCTCGTGCATCACCTCATCCAGTGACTCCTCTTCGAGCAAAAATTTCTGACTCGCAGCAACGTAATAGTAAGTGGGCATGACCAAATCGCGCGGAATGAGTGGCAGTACGCTCTCCATTGTTGACCGGACGGGGGACAGGCCGCACAGTTTCGCCGTCGAGATTTACAAATTGCCTAATGCGCCGTGCATCGCCTGCTTCATCTCACGCACAGCTCGCTCGAGGCCCACGAGCACGGCCCGGCTGATGATCGAGTGACCAATGTTCAACTCTTCCATCCCCGGTAAGCGCGCGACCGGATAGACATTCCAGTAAGTCAAACCGTGACCGGCATTGATGCGCAGGCCCAGGTCAAGTGCGTGATTGCAGCCCTGGCACAAGACGGCGAGTTGGCGATCGCGCTCCGCCTCCCCCTTCGCCTCAGCATAGCGACCCGTGTGTAGCTCAACGAACTGAGCGCCGGTTTTCGCCGCCGCCGCGATCTGCCCCGCCTCAGCGTCGATGAACCAGCTCACCGGAATTCCCGCTCCTTGCAAGCGGTCAACGACGCGCCGGTAGCGATCGAGATCACTCAGTAAATTCAGTCCGCCCTCGGTCGTCACCTCTTCGCGGCGTTCGGGCACGATTGTCGCGTAGTCCGGCTGCACCGCTAGGGCAATCTCAGTCATCTCGTCCGTCGCCGCCATCTCCAGATTCAGATGCGTCCGTACCGTCTGGCGCAACAACTGCACATCGCGATCCTGGATGTGGCGGCGATCTTCCCGCAGATGCACGGTGATCCCATCCGCCCCCGCCAATTCGGCTAAGGTCGCCGCCGCCACTGGCTCAGGTTCAACAGTACGGCGGGCTTGCCGAATCGTGGCAACGTGGTCGATGTTAACGCCCAGGGTGAGCACGGTGGTCAGGTCTCCGTTGAAAATAATTGTCAAGCCCCTATTGTAAAAGTTTGGCAACCGTCAGCGCGGCGCGCCTAGTCGCCGCCAGCCGCAGCGGCGCTGAGCGCGGCTGGCCGAGCTGAGGTCGGACGGGTCGCGATCGCCCGACAATTGGGGATTCAGGATTCAGCTTGGGTTGATGCTGGTTGGTTCAGAGCTGTTGGCACTTCCACGGCGGCAGCCAGCAGGGCGAGGGCGGCGAGTGGGGCCGTGATTGCTCGTAGCACCCGGCGGCCGAGGCTGACGGCGGTGAAGTCGGCCTGTTGCAGCAACGCCAGTTCGTCAAGGGTCCAGCCGCCTTCAGGGCCGGTGGCGATCGCCACTCCCGCCGACCCAGCGCTGATGCTGGATAAAGCGCGCGCCAAATGTATCCGCTCGCCACGGGCTGTGCAGACATAGCGGCGGCTGTCGGGAGCCAATTGAGCGATCGCCGCCGCCAACGGCAGCGGCGTCGCAATTTGCGGCACCACGACCCGCTCCGATTGTTCGGCGGCCTCGCGGGCGATGCGCTGCCAGCGGGCGAGTTTTTGCGCCGAGGGCTGGAGGAGTGATCGCATCGCCAGCACCGGGAAAAAGGCTGCCGCTCCCAATTCCGTACCGCTCCGCACGATGTCATCAAAGCCATTCCCCTTGGGCAGGGCGACCAGGAGGGTTATGGTAATGGGCAGCTCGGTATCGCAGGCGATCGCCGCGCCGAGGGTGGCTCCGGCCGCCGTCAGCTCGGCCTGCCAAGCCTGGCCTTGTCCGTCGAGGGCGATGAAGCGATCGCCGACCTGCAACCGCAGCACGCGCCGTAGATAGTGGGCCTGCTCAGCGGTCAAGGTTAAGGACGAGCCGCAAATCTGGGCAGGAGTGATCGCCAGCCGTTGCACGTTGTTCCCCTAGGTGAGCTGGCGTTGGAAAACAACCATCTTGTCGCCGACGACTGGGCTGCGCGCCAGGTGATCCCCGGTTAGGCTATCAATTACCAGTTTGCTGAAATCGAGCTGGCGCGATCGCCCCAACATTTCATTCGCTAATTGGTCTTGGCGAGCGGCGGTTAAGCCATACCACTCGTCGCCGACGGTCACGACCAGTTGGTCGCCCACAAAATCGGCACGAATCGAGCGGATCAAGCCATCGGCGTAGTCTTCGGTGATATCGGCGACTTGGTTTTGAATCGCGGCGATCAGGGTCTGCTCAGGAGTCAGGCGCAGCGGCGGCGACGATTTAGGCTTAGCTGGCGGCGGCTCGCCCACGGGTTCAGCCTCGAGTTCGGCGGGGATTTCCGGTGCACTCCCTGGCTCAGTAGCGAGGTCATCTATGGCGGTTGGCGTCGTCTCTATCGCAGGCAGCGGGGTCAATGCAGGAGGGGACTCTACCACATCAGCGGCGCGATCACCCCCCGGCAATAGGACAATCGCGAGCACGAAGACGCCCACTAAAGCGGCGATCGCCAGACTGCTCAATGCACCGTCAGACAGCGACTCGCTCAGACCAACGGGCAACAAACCCCGCAGGCGCGTCAGCAGGCTGTCCAACAAACCGGGGGCGGAGGTGGGAGTCGGTGAAGATTGTGGTGGCAATGAGGACGACGAAGCTTCTGGAGCGGTCGGTGCAGCGTCCGGGCGAGTGGCGGCTGGGGTCGCTGCCGATTCGGGGCTGGGTTCGCGCCGGGCTGGTGTGGCTGTCAGAGTAGTACTCAACTGCTCGAGACCGTCATTGAAAGCGGCGAAATCATCGCCAAGATTGAGGCGGTCATCCTCACTCTGATCGACTTGCTCAACCAGTCGCTCGAGACGGGCGATCGCCTGTCGAAGGCGGGCGATCACCTCGTTTTTTGAAATTACTGGTTCTGGCGTTTGGCGTTCCTCGGCTGACATCGAATTTTCCCTCCTAGCCCGCTCATCACACGATGCGCTACAGTCTTAGCGACAGCGAAACTTGCAATGTTGCTGAATCGCCCAACCGCTGCTCTAGCACCAATCTATCACTGTTCTTCTCGGCTACGGCTGGCGACATGATGAGTCTCAATCGACGACAACTCCTAACCGGTTTTGGACTAACGGGCGTCCTCGGTCTCAGTGTTTTGGCCTGGCAGCGCCGGTTAGCGGGAGCAGCGATCGCGCCCCAGATGATCAGTTCCGCGGCGAACCTACAATCGCCCCAAGGTGAGCCACTCCTGCGCTTCGCAGCGGTGGCAGACGCGGGCATGGGGAATGCTGGTCAATATGCCGTGGCAAACGCGATGACAGCCTATCGCCAGCAGCAGCCATTCTCGCTGGTTATCTTGGCCGGCGACAATATTTATACCAATGGCGAGATTGAGAAGATCGCCGCCGTGTTCGAGCGCCCCTACGCCACACTCCTAGCGCAAAATGTCAGCTTTCGTGCTTGCCTAGGCAACCACGACATCCGCACCGCAAATGGCACGGCGCAACTCGCTTATCCCGGCTTCAATCTGCCAGCGCGCTACCACAGCTTCCAGCAGGGGCCGGTGCAGTTCTTTGTCCTCGACACCAACAATAATGCTGACTGGACAACACAACTGCAATGGCTGGATCGCGAGCTGGCGGCGAGTACTGCGTCCTGGAAGATTGTATTCGGTCACCATCAAATCTACTCGTCGGGTCGCTATGGCATTGACCGCCAGCGCCGCCAATTACTCGTGCCTCACTTCCGTCAGCACGGCGTCGCACTCTACATCAACGGTCATGAACACCACTACGAGCGCAGCCAGTCGCTGGACGGCACGACCTATCTGATCTGTGGCGGTGGCGCGAATCTACGACCGGTGGGGCGATCGCCCTGGACGGCCTATGCGACTTCGCAACTCAGTTTTGCAATCTTTGAGGTCTATGCCGATCAGATCGTCGTGTCTGGGATCGGCACTGATGCGCGCCCCTTCGACCATGGCGCGATCGCGCGACCTGTGGCTTAAGGATTCAACGAGACGGTGATGCACATGATCCAGAAGTCGCTGCAACCCCGACTGAGCCAGGGAGTCAAATCCCCGGCTCAGAGCAGAGTCGGCTCAAGGCGCAGGAGCCATCTCAGCGCTGTTTGAGCACCAGGACGGTGATGTCGTCGAACATTTTCTGCGTGCCGATGTGTTGGCGCACATCGGCGAGCACCGCATCCCGGATTTGTGACGCAGACTGCTGTCGATGCGCCTGCAACACCGCGCAGAGGCGTTCAATGCCGTAGTGTTCACCCGCTAAGTTTTCCGCCTCGGTGATCCCGTCGGTGTAGAGCAACACTGTATCGCCCACTGCCAGTGACACATTGGCCGTCGCCAGGAACTGACTGATCTCGCCATCCAAGCCGACCGGTAGACCCAGGTCTAGAGTATCGAAGCGCTCGATCTCACCCGTGGCACGGGCGATCAGCACTTCTTCGTGCTGGCCGGTAATCGCGAGTTGACCCGGCTGATAATCGAGAATCGCCAAGGTTGTGCTTTTAGCGGCGTTCATGCGCCGGATATTTTTGTAGAGGGCGCGATTGAGAGTGGCGAGGAGTTGCGGCGTATCCGTGATCTCGCTTTCGTGGAGCACCCGCACCGCCGTCTGCACCATCAACATCAACAGACCGCTCTCCAGACCGTGCCCGGTGACATCGCCGATGCCGATGCGCGCGCCCGCAGCCGAGGGCAGCACGTCGTAGTAGTCGCCACCCACTTCATCGGCGGGATCCATCCAGCCCGCGATTTCGAGGCCGTCGATCTGCTCCAACTCGCGATCACGCGGCAACACCACGACTTGCAAACGCTTAGCGATCTCCAGCTCGGTACTCATCCGAAGATTCTCCGCCTCGAGGCGCTGATTCAGACCCGCGATTTCAGCATTGGCATGGAGGAGCTGCGCGGTGCGTTCCTCCACCTTGTCCTCAAGCTGCTCGTTGGCTGCTGTCAGCGCGGTGCGAGCTTGTTCAAGATCTGCATTTTTAGCCGCCAGCGTGGCAAACGATTTTCGCAACTGGTAAGCCATGCTGTTGAACGAACCCGCTAGGTCATGCAGTTCACGAATGCCAGCGACCCGGACTTGGCGATCGAGCTGTCCCGCCGCGATGTCCCGCGCTGCTTGATTGACACTGAGAATCGGATGGGTCAACCAGCGGGCGGTAAAGATGCCGCTGACAGAGGCGACCGCCAGCGCAACCAGACAGAGCTGAATCGTGGTGCGGCGATTTTGGTGAATCTGCGCCATGAAATCCGACTCCGGCACTACCACGACGATCAGCCAATCTAGACCGTAGCGATCGCGATATGGCGTCACTTGAACCAGTTGGCGCTGGCGAGCGGTAACGAAGCTCAACTGCTGTTCGCGACTGATCAGTGAGAAATTACTGAACTTCTCATCTAGAAATGTCACGGTACTACGGATAAGGGCGCTACTGCTCTCGCCGGTGGGCAAGCGTTCCTGACCGTCCGCCGTTTCGCGGAAGGGTAGGTCATTGGTCGAGGAGGAGACCAGCATCCCATCCCGCTCCATGATGAACACTTCGCCCGAGTCGCCAATCTCCAGCGTGTTCAGAAACTGACTAATGCTTAACAGCGAGAGATCAACGGCGAAGACCGCCTGTAGCTCTCCCGCTTCGTTATAAAATGGCCGCACAGCCGGCAACGCCACGTTGGGATACGGTGCTGACCAGACGTAGATTTCTCCCCAAGTCGGCCACTTGGCCGCGTCGGCAGTGATGTACCAGGGCCGACTGAACAGATCGTAGTCGGGGACAATGGAGAGGATTGTCGTGCGCTCGCCGACCTCATTGGTGGCATAGGTTCTAAACTCACCATTCGCCGCCGTCTTGCTCCAGTAGGCGACGCGCGGACGACCACCCTCAACCTGCTCCGCTCCGCTGAATTCGCCTGCTGCCGTACCGACGTAGATGTAACTCGCCGACGGGAAAAGCTGGCTCTGCTGCCAAAATTGCTGTTCGAGCTGACGTGCGTTGGTAATATCGAGTTCGCCTAGCTTCGCCTTCTGGGTGTTGATCGCGGCGAGCTGGTGCGGAACCGCCAAAAAGTTGCCGAGGCGATCTTCGATGCGCCGCGCTACCTCACGCTGCAACTGGGCGGCGAGGTCGTTGACAGCTGCCTGTCCGTTTCGAAAAGAGAGGTAGCCCACGAGGCCAACCGCAACCAGCAACTGAGCGACAAACGGCACGATCAGCGTAGTGCGGAGCGGCAAGCGCTTAGCGAGCGAAGTGAGTGGGTTAGGGGAGGGCACAATCGCGGTGCAGCAGCGAGAGTCTAACCTGGCAGTTGCCAAAGGCTATGTCTCTACACTTTAATCGCTCCAATGCCTGAGTGAGAATGATTGCGCGATCATAGCCGTGCTTTTGGCCACCATCGCCATTGAGACAACCGGCGATCATCCGGCGAGTGGGATAGCGTCGAAGCTGGCACAATGCCCAGAGCAGCCAGTCGCTCGACGGGAGCAAGACTCGCGGCTCTAGGGCAAAGATTCGGGCTAGGACGTGAATCTGGTGCTGGGCAGAGACTAGACCGAGCCTTCAGCGACGTTGGCGTCTACCGGATAACCGAAAGCCTGCCAAGCTGCGACACCACCGCGTAGCTCGGAGACGCGCTGGAAGCCGGCCTGGCGCAGTTGGCGGGCCACTTCTGCTGTCTCGTCATCGGTCGCGGCATAGATATAGATGTCGCGATCACTCTCGAGTGTCTGGGTGGCGAGGGTCAGGGACTCGGGCATGGGCATTGGGACTGCGCCCGTGATGTGGATTTTCTGATAGTCGCTGCGGTTGCGCGCGTCCACGATCGTCAGAGCTGGTTCGCCCCAATCCAAACGTTCTTTCAACTGGTCAGCGCGCGATTGCTCGCTGAAGGGAGCGGGCGTAGGGATGAGATTGAACAGTTTGCGGAGAGGCATGAGCGCTTGTTTGTAAACTTCTGTTAAGTATTTTATTGAGATTTGCAAACTTTTGCCACTAAATTCTTTACGAGATCGAAATTTGATTGGGAAAACGTCGGGAGGGGATTTTTTCCCGACGGCATCAATTCGGCGCGGCGCTGGGTATAGTGAGAGAGCAGCGTCAGCCTCAAGCCGGCTCAACCCGCAGAGGTGGCTAAACTGCTGGCAAATCCTGGTGAAACGGCTCACTACATGGCGACACGCGGCGATCGCAGCCCCTACCCAAGCTCTGCATTCCGCTGCCGCCGACTAGCTCCGGTTCCGAATTGATCGTGAACACCGACTGCTCGCCAGCCTTCTAACTGAATTCCAACCAACGATCATGCGGCTGGGCATTTCCCGATCGGCCTTCCTTTGCCTATGTGGCTTGGCATTATTACTAGCGGTGATCATGCCGCTCCGCGCCCCCGCCGCGTTGGCGTCCGCGACAATTTCACTGCCCATCAAACAGGATTGGTACTATCGCTGGAGTGATCTTGCCAATGATGCTGAGCAGGCACTGACCTGGACGCGCGCCCCTCAGCTCGCTGCTGACTGGCAACCCTTCGAGTTTCCCAGCTTGCTCACGCCGCCATCTGACCAACAGACAGTCTGGCTCGCGGTACGCCTGCCCGAAATCCAAACGACTCACCCCAGCTTGCACATCCAAAATGCGCCATACCTGCTGGATATGTACTTGCAGGAGCGTCTGATTTTTGTCGGCGGGACGGTGAATGCAGCGGGCGAGTGGCGACACAGTGAAGGGTATTTCCCGATCGTGCCGCTGCCGCCCAATTATGTCGGTCAACTGCTGTTTGTGCGCTTACACATCCATGATCAGACGGCGATCGCCCTCGGTCGTGATGGCATTCTGTCCCTTGGCTCGCAGCCAGCACTCGTCCGGCAGTTGATCCTGAATGACGCTATGCGTCTAGCCTTCGGCTTCTTATTTCTCTTCTGTGGTCTCTTTCCGCTGATCGTCGCCCTGTCCAAAAAAGCCGATAAAACCTACGTTTCGTTTGGCGTTGTTGCCCTGCTGATCGGGATCTACACGATCACCCCGACCCAGATGGTGCGGCTGATTTTTAACTACGGTCTGAGCTGGACGTATCTCCATCACACCGCTTTTCATGCTTTGCCGGCTAGCATTGGCATTTTTTTCGAGCAGCTTTTCGGCCCCGGCCCCCGCAAGGTAGTTCGCCGCCTCTGGCAATTGCAACTCCTTTATGTTCCGATTGCCCTGCTGATCGGCAGTTTTGTAGAGTGGCGAATGGCGCTCTACCCCACTCACTTGAATATCTTGCTGCTGGCGCTGACTCTGATTGTCCTTGCGGCTGTCAATGCGCGTACGGGAAATCGCGAAGCCAAAATCTTCACCTGGGGTTTGGCGATCTTTTTGCTGACGGTGTTGTATGACCTCTTCGTCTATTTGTTCTCGTTCTCACTTTTCAATGCCCAGCTTTTTTATTGGGGGATGCTGGTCTTTGTTCTTTGTCTCGCCTTCATCCTCGATTACCGCTTCACCGAAGCCCAAAAGCACCTCAAAGCCTACAGCGCCGCCTCCGATCGCTTTGTGCCCCATGAGTTCCTCAACTTTTTGGGCAAGGAGAGCATTATTCACGTCCAGCTCGGCGATCAGGTGCAGCAAGAGATGACGGTGCTCTTTTCGGACATTCGCTCATTCACTACCCTGTCCGAGCGGATGACACCAGCGGAAAATTTCAATTTTCTCAATGCCTATTTACATCGCGTTGGGCCGATCATTCGGAAGCACAATGGCTTCATCGATAAATATATCGGTGACGCTGTGATGGCACTATTTCCCAATAGCGCCGATGATGCGGTGATGGCGGCGATCGAGATGCAGCAGCAAGTCCGGCAATTCAATCGGGATAGTCGCGATCGCGGCTACCCGGAACTGGCCATCGGTATCGGTGTCCATCGTGGCACCCTGATGCTCGGCACGATCGGCGAAAAAGAGCGCATGGAGAGCACGGTCATCGCTGACGCTGTAAATCTAGCCTCGCGCCTGGAAGATTGCACCAAGCGCTTCGGCGTCAACTTATTGCTGAGTGAGGTAACCCTGCATTCACTGGCTGACCCCAATCGTTATTTGCACCGTTTTCTTGGCTCGATTCGCGTCAAGGGCAAACAAGAAGCGGTGGGTGTTTTTGAGATCTATGAGGCTGATCCGCCCGTGCTGCAAGTCTTTAAAAATCAGACACGCAGCCAGTTTGAGGAGGCGGTACGACTCTATGGGACGGGCCGGTGTCTGGAAGCGGCGGCGATCTTTCGGCATCTCTGGCAAAAAGGGCGGCAGGACACGGCGCTACGCTCCAACCTCCAGCTCTGTCGGGCAGCGGCGCAGCAACACCAGGAGCCAATGGACGGTCTTTCTTGAAGCTTCTTTGAAATTAGCGTGTCGGGGCGTGAAGAGTTGTTAATCTCTGCCAGTTGTGGGGAAAGCCTCTCGCGAGCGGGCGATCGCCTTTGTTATGCTGTCACAGAGAGGTCGTATCAGTACCTCGCGCTACTGCTCCAGGTTCACCAGTAGGGCTGCTACTTGTTTGACTGCAAATTCATTCGCTTCTGGGAGTACGACCGATGGTTCAGGCACAGGATATTGCTCCAACTGCACCGCTCCCCCTCACAACGATGATGGGGACTGCGGGTGCGACCGAAGAGCGTCCTTGGGGAACGTTCACGGTTTTGGAGGAAGGCAATGGCTACAAAATCAAACGCATTGAGGTGAAGCCGGGTCATCGCCTGAGCTTGCAGATGCACCATCATCGCAGCGAGCACTGGATTGTGGTCTGCGGCACCGCGAAGGTGACCTGCGGCGAGAACATCGAAATCCTAGGCAGCAATCAGTCTACCTATGTGCCGCAATGCACGGCGCACCGCCTGGAGAATCCGGGGGTGATCAACTTGGTGATCATCGAAGTGCAAAATGGCGAGTATTTGGGCGAGGATGACATTATCCGCTTCCAAGACGACTATCGCCGCGATGCTCAGAGATAGCAGGGCGTAGCGTGTAATTGTGGTGGTTCTAAGTACAACGGCGGCTCGCGAAATCCGTCGCCTCCAATCGCTCCGGGGCCAGGCAGACAGTGTGCTGCGTCTGCGGGTCGCATCCGGTGGCTGTGCGGCGTGGCACTATGTCTTGGAGTGGGTCGCGGCCGCTGCGCCCGATGACTGCATCTATCTGAGCGAGGGGATGCAGATTGTGGTTGATCCCGGTAGCGATCGCCACATCCAAGCCTTGCGCCTTGACTACGCCGAGGACTTGATGGGCGGTGGTTTTCGCTTTGAGAATCCGCAAGCGACCACAACGTGCAGTTGCGGTAATTCGTTCTCGCGCTAAGGAGTGAGACTTAATCAAGTTCCAAATCTTGAGTTTTGAATTTTGAGTCAGCTCTGCCACTCAAAATTCAAAACTAAGAACTTAAAACTCATCCATTCCTTACTCCCACTCAATCGTTCCGGGGGGCTTCGAGGTGATGTCGTAGACGACGCGATTGACGCCGCGTACCTCATTGACGATGCGGTTGGAGATCGTCTCCAGCAAATCAAACGGTACGCGCGCCCAGTCGGCGGTCATGCCGTCTTCGCTGGCGACAAAGCGCAGCACGATCGGGTGAGCGTAGGTGCGCTGGTCACCCATAACCCCGACACTCCGAATCGGCAGCAACACCGCGAACGCTTGCCAGAGTTCGTGGTAAAAGCCTTGACGGGCGATCTCGTCCCGCACGATGAAATCAGCGTCCCGCAGGATGTCCAGCCGCTCCGGGGTGATCTCGCCGATGATGCGGATCGCTAGGCCTGGGCCGGGGAAGGGATGGCGGCGGATGATCTCTGTGGGCAGGCCGATTGCCGCTGCGACTTTCCGCACTTCATCTTTGAAAAGTTTGCGGAGTGGCTCGACGAGCTTGAAGCGGAGATCCTTGGGCAAGCCCCCGACATTGTGGTGGCTCTTGATTTTCACGGCTACGCGCTCACCGGTCTGGGGATCAACATTGGTGTCAGCTGACTCGATGACATCGGGATAGAGCGTGCCTTGGGCCAAGTAATCGAAGGGGCCGAGGCGCTTGGATTCTTCTTCAAACACGCGGATGAACTCGTGGCCGATGCGGCGGCGCTTTTCTTCGGGGTCGGTGATGCCAACCACTTGCGCGAGGAAGCGATCGCGCCCATTTACATAGACCACCGGAATGTGGAACTGCGCGTCAAAAATCTCCATCAACCGCTCCGGCTCACCTTTGCGCATGAAGCCCTGGTCGATGAACATACAAGTGAGCTGGTCGCCAATCGCCCGGTGTAGCAGGAAAGCCAGCGTGGAGGAATCGACGCCACCCGACAGGGCGAGGAGCACCCGCTTGCCGCCGACGCGGGCGCGGATCTCGCGGATCGACTCTTCCACAAAGGCTTCGGTCGTCCAGGTTGGCTCGCAGTAGCAGATGTGGTAGACGAAGTTGCGAATCAGCGCCAGGCCGTCAACGGAGTGAACGACCTCGGGGTGAAACTGCACCCCGTAGAGTTTCTGCTGATGATTGGCGATCGCCGCGCAAGGGGTGTTTTCAGTATGGGCGAGGATCTCGAACTGCTTAGGCAGGCGGGTGCAGGCATCGCCGTGGCTCATCCACATCGTCGAGCCATGTTCGACATTGGTGAGCAGGTCGGTGGGATCATCAATGAACAGTGCCGCCTTGCCGTATTCAGCCCGCTCGGCGCGCTCGACTGTGCCGCCCAGTTGTTGCACCATGAGTTGCATTCCGTAGCAGACGCCGAGAATCGGAATTCCCAGCCCCCAGATTTCGGGGTCACATTGCGGCGCATGGGGCGCATAGACCGACTTGGGCCCACCGGAGAGAATAATGCCCTTGGGACTGAGTTGGCGCAGTTGGGCAGCGGTGGTTCGATAAGATAGTACTTCGGAATAAACTTGCGTTTCGCGAATCCGACGCGCAATCAATTCCGAATACTGGGAGCCAAAATCGAGAATGGCAATCATCTGACGATTGATGCTGGCCGGGAGAGGCTCTGAAGGCAAAGTCTCGACGGGAGTAGCGGTGGGCGTAGTCGTCATGGATTCAGGGTGTACGGCTAAGTGAAAACTCTCCTCGGCGCGATCGCAGGCGCAGAGGCAGGCAAAAGACTAGGTTGGAAAATAATCAGCTAGGCTTCATCGGGTTAAAAACCCTTATCGAAGCCGTGATCGGAGAGCCACGGGGCTGGGAGCGATCTGCGGGTGGCGAGTGAGCGCAAATCCATGCAACCGCTTGCGCCAGAAATTTGCGCCGGAAAACCGGAAAGGTTATAACAAATAATTATTCAGAGTATTTTAGCACAATCAGGCTGATCCCGCTGTGCATTTCTAGACCGATTGTGCACGTCTGGCACGGCAAGCGGCGTCGCCGCTGAGGCGTTGCCGAAGGCAGCGCGCTGCCCTCAGTAGTCTGTCCCTTGGCGGCAATTTCTGGATCGGGGCGCTGCCGTATATCGGGCCGATTGGCTGCCAGTTGCCTGCATCCGGCACCCTGCTGGCTCATGGGCTGTGGAAAATGTTGCCGATCCACCGCTGCTGGGGTTGCGATCGCTCAATGACGCCACCAATCACCGCTTCAGTGTTGTCTGTACCCCTGCCATTTCACAGCCACACTTTCGAGTTTTCACCAGTTCATCTGTGTTTATCCCCAGACAATATCGGCTTGACCCTGCACTATTCCAGCCCTTAACTTAACGAGGATTAAACTCATGCCATTCCATGTTTTTCGTCGGCAAGGGTCGGGGTGAGACGACGCGATCGCCGCTCAACGTGGGACGGGGACTTGTGCGATGGTGGCAGCGATCGCCTGTTCAATCGGCACCCCATCTAGTTGTGCTTCCGGCTCTAGCAACAGACGATGCCGCAACAGCGGTGCGGCGAGGATTTTGACATCATCGGGAGTAATGTAGTCGCGTCCCTGTAGCCAAGCCCGCGCCTTGCTGGCTTGCAACCAGGCGATCGCCGCCCGAGGCGAAGCGCCGAGAGCAAAGTCAGCCGCTTGGCGCGATCGCTGCACCAGCGCCAAGACATAATCAATCAACTCATCGCCCACCCGCACCTGTTGCACCGCTTGCCGCGCCCGGAGCAGATCCGCCACGCTCGCCACCGGTTGAATTTTCGCCAAGTCGGCGCGTTGGGCGCGGAAGCCTTGCTGAGCATTGAGCAGCATCTGCCGCTCCGCCTGCGCCTCGGGATAAGTGACGACCAGTTTGAACAGGAAGCGATCGAGTTGCGCTTCGGGCAGCGGATAAGTCCCTTCAAACTCCAGCGGATTCTGCGTCGCCACCGTCCAGAACAGCTCCGGTAACGGCAGAGTCTCGCCATCCAGCGTGACTTGCTGTTCTTCCATCGCTTCCAGCAGCGCCGCTTGCGTCTTGGGTGGCGTGCGATTGATCTCGTCAGCGAGCAAGATTTCCGTGAAGACCGGCCCGCGCTTGAGGGTGAAGTTACGGCTACCGAGGTCAAAAATATTCGTGCCCAGGATGTCAGCGGGCAGGATGTCGGGTGTGAGCTGCACGCGGCGGAAGTCGGCTTGGAGTGAGCGGGCGATCGCCTTGACCAAGAGCGTCTTCCCCGTGCCCGGAACTCCTTCGAGAATGATGTGCCCGCCGCTGAGCAAAGCGACGAAAAGCTGCTCGATGATCGCCGCCTGACCAACAACAATCTGGTTGAGTTGCTGGCTCAACCGCTGTAGTGGCGTCTTCGTCTCGTTTGCCACGTCTGACCCCAGGAAACCGCGTCTATTAGATTAACCGCTGTTCGTTCGTTTTCGCCATTTTCCGCTACAGTCGGAAGTTAATCCGCTACAGTCAAGAGTGAGCGAAATCGCGGGCGCGCGGCATGAGCAACCCTTTTGAGCGCTACTACCAGGTTTTGGGTCTTGAGCCCGGGGCGTCTTGGGATGAAGTGAACCAGGCTTACAAAGATCTGGCCTTCGTCTGGCACCCCGACCGCTTGCCGCGCGACAATCCCCGCTTGTTGGAAAAAGCGGCGGCACGGCTCAAGGCAATCAACGAAGCCCGTGAGCATTTGCGATCGCACCACGAAAAGATCACTAACTCGACCCGCCCCGCCAAGAGCGCCCCCCCCACCTCGGCGACCCCGCCCCGTCCCAACTATTACGACCCGCAAGCGGCCAATCGGCGCAGCAGTCGCGCCTACAATCACCAGCGCAGCAGCTACGGCAACTACTACGCAGGTGGCGATCACACCGCGAACAATCACAGCAGCAACGCTGGTCACGCCTCGCCGCCGCCCCACAAACCCGAACCGGCTCGCCACGAGTATCGCCCGCCGCCCCGCGACCCTGAACCGACTCGTCACGAGTATCGCCCGCCGCCCCGCCCACCCCAGGCCGCCG